>CAZDAR010000053.1:0-15696 GCA_964503665.1 uncultured Flavobacteriales bacterium | reverse complement strand
CCGTCGTGGTAATTATTGGTGCGACTGGTGTTGGCTTTATAACTGGATTTGTAAATGGTGCCGTAGAAGAAGAGCAGCCACCAGAAGTTGCTCTTACTGTATAAGAGGTTCCCAATGTCGCTCCACTTATTACCCCTCCTGCTCCTACAGTAGGACCTGCTGGTAAAAACACATAGGTATAAGCTGCATTATAATTTGTAATTATACTTGAACCTGCTGCAAGACATGTCGCTGGTGTGGTATTAACTGTTGGAGTTGGAGGGTCTACACAACAATTTGGTTCAACATAAGTTGTAGTTGATGTACAACCTGCGCTATTAGATAGAGCGGCAGTAATGGTACAGTTTTGACCATTTCCAGCACTTCCAGTAAAAGAGTAATTATAATTTAAGACCGATGAAGCACTATAAAAAGGAGCATTAAAAGTCTGACTTCCTCCACAAGAAGAAGTAACAGTTAAGGTTCCTGTATTTATGGCTGTACTCAATGAAAAAGACCCTGAAACGGTTGTGCCTGATCCAGCACAAACAGCAGAAGCAGTTAAGTTAATAATAGGCCCTACAACAATTTTAAAATTATAATTTTTAATATCGGGACAACCTAATGATGTGGCTCCATTCGTGGTAATTGTATAGTTATATGTGCCCGGAGTAGTAGGAGGCGTAATCGTAACAGAAGAACCTGTTGTTGAACTCAAACCTGGACCTGTCCATGTGTATACAGTGCCAGAACCACCAGAAGCGGTTAAATTAAGACTTTCCCCTGAACAAACTTTATAGGTGGAATTAGTGGGGTTATATGTACTATGACCGTCATTTGTCATAATTTCAGTAGCTACTCCTCCTGTTGCTGCAAAAGTATAATCACAAACGTCTCCTGCATTACCATCAATCATGATATAGTAAGTGTTCCCAGGAATCAGACCAGATGCAGAAACATTATGTGGAGTAGAACCTACCCCATTACCAGTAGGAGTCATATTTCCATTACAATAATACTTCGTTACAGCACCTGTACATGGTGTCGCAGTAGAAAATATCATAATTTGTATACCATAACCCATTTGAGAGTTGTACACCCATACGTCAAAAGCAATAGTGGAAGAAGATGCGGTAAAAGTAAGAAAAGAATTATTCTCAATACTACCACAAAAGGCGCCTGTACCAGTAGAAGCACTTCCTAATTGTGACCAAAAGTTAGCAGTATACGAAGAACTGGTCTGACCACAATAACCATTGACATTACAAATAGGAGTTGCAATAGCACAAGTGTTACCAGGAGCTGCATTTCCTGTACAAGCGGGTGGTTGTGCGTGTAAATTTATCACAGACAACACTGTGAAGAAAATAAATAATGTTAATTTTTTCATAGCGACAGGTGTTTAATTATCTCGTTTACTCGTAATTGCCAAATTTATATATTCTAAAATTGCCTTATTTGTTTCATTAGGAGCTATACGACACCTATAGCGATAAGACTCTTGTATTTTAATTAAATTCGTCATGGATAGTTGGTCGATAACTTTATATACCTTATCTAAACTATCACTTGAAATAGAAGATGAAAAATCAGAGTTTTGATCCAACATCGTTTTATAAATAGGGTAATCATATTCGTTAAGAGGCGTTTCCTGAGAGTAAACCTTTCCAACGCTAAAAATGCAAATTTGAACGACTAGTAAAATGTAAATTGATTTCATATTATTTAAGTTTTAATTGTTGTTTTAAAAAATTATATATTCACTCCTTTTAATTAAAAGCATTGTGTAAATTGTATCAGAAATAGTGAGAGTTATGTGTTTATATATTTGTAACGCAAATACTGTTTTATAGTTGCCAATTATTTTTTTGGAAAACAGATAATTACTCAAAAATCACTTAAAAATGAAAATACAGTGTATTTAAACTAGTATATCTATCCTTTCGACGAACATAATGTTTACAAAAAATAGCCACTTGTAGGTGTTTAGTAAAGAAATTAGAATGGAAATAAAGAGAAAAACTCGCGTTTTATATGAATATATCAAAAAAGCACTTTATCACTTACTAAAAAGTGACATTCATTTATACTCATGAATAGCAATAGAAATTGTGGCGTTTTTAAAACAAATTAAAAACAATCAAACAATAAGTGAAAATGAAAGTTGAAGAATGGAGAAAGAAAATAGGTTACTTCTTTTTAAAAAAAGGTAGAACTAAAACTATTATTTCTTAATTAGTTGCGTCTTAAACAAACGCTATACTACTGATTACTAGTTAATTATATCAATATTAATTTGTTTTTATTTTCAAGAATTTGTATATTTAACATCGAAAAGCTTGCAATTATGTTAGGAAACAATGTTGGTGGATTTTATTGATATGAACCATGAACTTGTTCTGCTTTCTGATAAAATAGACTGGAGCTATTTTGAAAATGAGTTTTCAGTTTTGTATTCCAAAACGGGTAATCCAAGTCACCCAATCCGTTTTATGGTGGGCTGTTTGATGCTTAAACATCTTTATAATTTGGGAGATGAGACTTTAGAAGCTGCTTGGATTATGAATCCTTACATGCAGTATTTTTGTGGTAGAGTTTTCTTTGAGCACGATTTTCCTTGTGACCCAAGTAATTTCGTTCATTTTAGAAAAAGAATAGGAGAAGCGGATTAAATAAAATCTTTGCTTACAGCGTAAATATGCATGATGCAAAAATGAAGACTTCAAATTTCGTTTTGTATGATACTACAGTTCAGGAAAACAACACTACTTTTCCAACCGACGCAAAGCTTTGTAAAAGAGTAATCGATCATTGCAACAAAATAGCTCAAGAGGAAGGAATTAATCAAAGGCAAAACTACAAGAAAGTAAGCCAAGCAGTTAGTATGAGAAACAAATACTAATTTTTTACTTTAAATAAGGGGATTGAGAGAAGGTTAAATCTCAGAAATGACGATTTTATCAATTTTGAATTGTTCGTCTACTTTTTTAAATTGAAAAGAAATTCTATATTTTGAGCTAGATGAACTGTATTCTCCAGCAACAAATGATATGTTTCCTTGTGTTTGCGATTTAACCGTGATTTTAAAGGCATCAACGGGTTTTTTGGTGAAGAAATCTTTTAATACAATTGTCGCTTGAGATTTACCGTAAATAGATTCTTTATTATTGATTGAGACTAGAATTTTATCGGCTCCAAAAGACACAATTTTATTGGCGTCCACCTTTTGTACAGCACTTTCTAATTCAGCATAAGGAATAGATTGAAGAGGGCTTATTACCGATAGAACATAGAAAGTAATTGCAATAAGTAATTTCATTTTTATATATTTTTTAAAATATCATCAAAAATAATGCCCGAAATTAAGGAGTGGATATTGATACTGGTAAAATTTTACCATTAAAGAATCTTGATCCAGTTTTAGCAAAATCAACAATATAATTGGCCATTTCACTTGGTAAGGTTGGCGCAACGTATCCTGGAAAAGCTTGGGCAAGCATTTCTGTTTGAACAGCACCTAAACAAAGACAGTTCATTTTGATATTCGTTTCTTTATATTCTTCCGCAAATAACTCTGTGAAATTAACCAATGCAGCTTTCGAAGAAGAGTAAGCTGCTAATCCTGGAAATTTAACGGTGCCTTGAAAACCTCCCATCGAAGATATATTTACAATATGCAATCCACTTTTAGAAGCATATTTTACAACTTCCTGTGTCAAGAGCATAATACCAATAACATTTGTTTGATAAGAGGTTAATATATCCTGATACGTCAGTTCTTCAAAAGGTTTGTTTACTAAATACCCTGCATTATTAATTAAGATATCGACACTTCCGATTTCATCTAAAATTGTTTTTATATCTTCTGACATTTGAGTACTTTCAAGATCTATTTTCCGAGCATGAATAGTCGTCGAATCTTCAAACATTGTTTCATTATTTGAAAAGCGCGACAAAGCCCAAACTGTATTATTTGTTTCAGATGAAAACTGCAGAGCAATTTCTAATCCAATCCCTCGACTACTTCCAACAACTACAATGTTCTTATTCATCATATGAAACTGTTATTTTTTCAGAAGTAGGATATGATTGGCAACTAAGAATATATCCCTCACTTATTTCAGCTTCACTTAACGTGAAGTTAAGTCTCATTTCAGCTGAGCCTTCAATTACTTTACACTTACACGTACAACAAACACCGCCTCTACAAGAATACGGAGCGTCTACGTCGTTATCCATCGCCTTTTGTAAAATATTGGATTGTGCCGTCATTTCAAAAGTTGTTTCTTCTTGGTCACAAATGACAGTTACTGTTGATTTACCTTTAAAGCTACTTTCAGTAGGGGTTGTCACAACACTTTCCTGCTTCACTTCAAATAATTCAAAATGAATTTTCTCCTTCGACACTCCTTTGGATAATAATGCTTCTGTTATATTTTCAACCATATCCTGAGGACCACACAAATAGTATGCTTCAGCAGTTAATAAGTCTGGGTTATTATCAAAAATACCTTCTGAAACAGCTTTTGAAAGCCTCCCTTCAAAAGCGTTATCTCGATTTTCTCTAGTGAAATAATTAACTACCTTAATTGAACTAAGTGCTTGTAACTCGTCATGAAACATCGTAGATTCATACGTCCTATTACCGTAAAACAATTGCATCTCCTGCCCTTTTTCTTGTGCAGATTTAGCGATAGAAAGAATAGGTGTAATTCCACTACCCGCAGCAAAAGCGACAATCTTAGAAACATCTTCTTTCCAAATAAAGTTACCTTGCGGTGCAGAAACCCAAATCTCATCTCCAACGGAAAGTTCATTAAGAACGTAATTTGAAAATATTCCTTTTTCAGCTCTTTTAACACCCACAGCTAGATCTTCATGAGCTCCACTGCAAATAGAGTAAGATCGGCGAATATCCTGCTTGCCCAGCTGTGCAGCAAGATTAACATACTGCCCCGGGATAAAATGAAATACTGATTTTAAATCACTTGGAATGTCAAATACTAACTTAACACTCTCCGATGTGAGTTGTATTTTTCCTTTTATTCGAATGGCATAAAACCCCTTTGGAATAGAAGTGATTTCCTTTTTTTTAAACAACCCTAAAAAACCCATAATTTCCTATTATTCGTCAAATGACACAACCAACTTTTCAGTCGTCGGATGAGATTGACACGTTAAAATATATCCATTTGCTACTTCTTCTTCTGTTAATGCATAATTGACATCCATCGTAGCAGCACCTTCTAAAATTTTCGCCTTACATGTACAGCAAACCCCTCCTTTACACGAGTACGGTAAATCAGCTCCTGCTTCAATTCCTGCATCCAATACATTTTGCTCAGGTGAATCTATCGTAAATTCAAATTCATCATCATCGATAATAACGCGTACTTGTGAATGAACGTCCTTCAGTTCTGCCGTTTTTTCATGTACAATTGTTGTCCCAAATAATTCAAAATGCACTCCTTTATCAGCAACACCACGACGTAAGCTTACATCTTTAATATCTAAAATCATTTGTTCTGGACCACATACGAAAACCTCATCTACTTTTTCATCACCTATAAAAGCATCCCACAAATTATTAAACTTCAATGCATCAATTCTACCTTTTTGAATATCAATCCCTAAGTTTTCACGCGAAAAAATATGAGCAAATCTAAAATTACGAATGTATTTATTCTTCAAAACTTCTAACTGCTCTCGAAAAATGACTGACTGCGCACCTTTATTTCCATAAAATAAGGTTACATTACTATTCGGTTCCGTTTTTAAAATTTCTTTTGCTAAAGACATAACAGGCGTTATTCCACTTCCTGCCGCCACCAAAACATATTCTTTTGCATTCTTTGGATCTAAATCTATTGTAAAATTACCCATCGGAGGCATCACCTCTATAAGATCATTAACCTTTAGTGTTTTAGAAAACTTAGAAAAGAGTCCGTTCTCAATCTGTTTAACCGCTATTCGCCATTCATCTTCATGAGGTGCAGAGCACAAAGAGTAAGAACGTCTAATTTCTTCCCCATCTACTATTACTTTAAAACTCAGATATTGACCTGGTTTATAGGCAAACTCTGGCATATCAGCAGTTGGTATTTCAAAAGCAATAGATACACAATCATCCGTTTCTGGACGAATGTCTTTAATTTTAAGGGTGTGAAATTTTGATGTCATTATTCATTATTTGAACTGCAAAATTAGCAAATTATCGCATCTAAATAAAGAGCTTATCAAATAGAAGTGTGTTTTTTACAGATAAAAATTGTATTTTATTGTCCATCTTTTACTTAAAAATTCTAATTTAGACTGAAATTCTTAAACTAACTACAACGAAACCTATTCTTTTAATATTATCAGCCTATATTTTCGGAGTTGTATTTTCCGATTTCTTTTTAGGTACTTTAGATTTGGTTATTATAGCATCTACTCTGGCTCTTTTATTTCTCTTCCCAATGATATTGGGGCGAAAGTTAGATAGTCCTTTCAGAAAATACTTTTCAATTTTTGTCTTTTTCTTTTGGGCCTCTATAGGTTGTGTCCAGTATTCATGTCAGCAAAGTAATCTAAGGGCGAATCATTTTGAAACTGTTTATTCATCCAAAGATCAATTGGTGATGAAGTCTTTAGATGTTGCGTCAACTTCTACCAATCATTTACAGAAAATAATCGGGGAAGTAAAAGCCGTCATTTCAGATGGAGATACCATAGCAACGACGGGTAAATTACTAGCTTATTTCGAAGACGAAAATGGTCTTATTAAACGAAATCAACTTTTATTATTCGCGCCAATATTAAACAAAGTAACCAACAGAAATAATCCTGGAGAATTTAATGCAGAGAGATATTGGAAGTACCAAGGAGTTCATTATCAGACTTTTGTTCCGGACTTCAGATATATCGTTTTACAACAGGAATCTGCTTCATTATCAGAGATCTTTATTTCGTGTAGAATATTTTTATCAAAGATTATTGACCGTTATATGGATGGTCAAGAAGCAGCGGTAGCAAAGGGACTTATTCTAGGAGATCGAAGTTCAATCGAATCAGAAACAACTAGAATGTTTGGTAATACTGGAGCAATGCATATCCTAGCTGTATCGGGAATGCACGTTGCTATTCTAGTATTGATTTTAAATTATGTCCTACAACTTTTTCCTAAATATATCTCCAAAAGGAATGCGGCTATTATCTCTCTTACTTTTGTTTGGTTCTATGCATTGATGACAGGCTTTTCAGCATCTGTTGCACGTGCTGCGTGGATGTTTACATTCATTTCTGGAAGTGTAATACTCAACAGAAATTACTTACCTGTAAACGGATTACTATTCTCGGCATTGATTATTTTAATTATCACTCCATTTTCGCTGTATGATATCGGTTTTCAACTATCGTATGCTGCAATGATTGGAATTTATGCCTTCTATCCATTCCTAAAAACACAGTTATTCTTCAAGAATAAGTGGATAAGAGGAGCTTGGGAAGGTGTGGCATTGGGTATTGCCGCTCAGCTCATGACAACTCCGATTGCATTATACTATTTCCATCAATTTCCCAATTACTTTGTTCTTACAAATATTGCTTTAGGAGCATACTCAATTGTCATCCTATCACTTGGGTTAAGCTTATTTGTTGTTGGTGGGTGGAAAGTGTTAGGAAAAGCCGTTGGATTCATCTTATTTTGGGTATTGTTTTCTATGTTGTGGATTATCCAGTTCATTGATGCTTTACCTCACTCTGTCTCAGAAGGCTTTGTTATTGCAGGTTGGATGATTATTTTATTATATGGACTTATTGTTACATTCTATTGGTCGTTGACACAACAAAAATATAACTATCTTATTATGACTCTAATGGCTTCAATTGTCGTAACTGGTTTCATTGTTTTTAATAGATTTCAAAATATTAATAAGAATCAATTCATTATTTTCAATAATAACGGAGTCGTTTTTGCCTTAAAAAAAAATAAACAACTTGTTCTTTTTTATGATACAATCAATGTTAAACAAAAGCATCTTCAACAATTGGTAAGTTCATATCAGAAAATATACCCTACATTTATTAAAGACACAATTCCTCTATCAAATAATAAAACTATTAATTTACAATACGATGGTGTTCAACTTAAAATAAATGCCATTCAAGGAGGGTATGAAATTGATCTAAATAAACAATCCTATTTTCTAGCAACAAGTTCTCGCTATGAAACAACTAATAGAAAAATAATTTCGTCCTCTTCGATTGAAGATAAAACAATATTTCACCATCTTAGTAAAGGTGCCTATTTAACAGAAATATATTGATTGCTTTTTTCCTGCTAAAGTTTATTGAATCACATCAATTTTACTTAATTTAGCAGTGTACTTTTCTCCACCATCTTTTGTGAGAAGAGTACATTAAAAGAATTTTGACTATGTTATTTTTAGAGCAACTTAATAAGCGTTTTCCTACTTCAAACTTCGATGTATTGAATGAAAATAGTTCATTTAGCATTATTCGGTTTGACATCGAGTTTCGAGGAAAGAAGTATTGGGTAGTATCCACGAATGGTTTATGGAAATACACCATGCCTGTTTCTCCAAAATACGCAGGAAAGGAGCATGTTGAGTTATGTGTTTGTGTCGAAGAAGATTGGGATTTTAGTGATAAAGAACATTTATGGCCAGCTGAGAAGTTAGCTTGGCTTGGTAATTATATGTTGGAAAAACAATCTTGGTTTGGAGAAGGCCATACGATTCCGAATGGAAAGCCACCACAAGCTATATCGGTTACAATAACACAAGACCATTTTTACTTTGATGAAGCGACTTTTATGCATGAGTCATTCAAACCTTTTTACGTAGAAGATACGCTGGTCAATTTCCTTTTTTTAATACCAATCACAAAAGACGAATTAGACTATAAAAATAAAAAGTCAACCTTTAACTTTAAACGAAAGATTGCGGATAAAGGAATTCATGAGGTTGTAGAAGAATTCAGACCAAGCTTAATTGATAGAAAATGGCGATTTTGGTAAATACGAGATAAATTTGAAAGGTTATAACTCTCCAACAAGCATTAACGTTTCTTTGGAAGCCATTTGTTCCGCTTGCTTTTTAGACGTCCCTACTCCTCTGCCATAACCAATAGCATTGACAACTGCTAGAATTTCATAATTCCATACACCATTTGTGCATTCCTCTTTTGTCACTTCAAAATCTAGTGAGATGTGCTTTTTCTGACACCAAATAAATAAGCGAGATTTGAAGTCTATTTTTTCTTCAATCAATTTATTGAGATTGAGGTGTTGCCTAAATACGTGTGAAATAATACTTTTCTTCACTGCATTATATCCGCCATCCAAATAAATTGCTCCTACAATAGCTTCTAAACAATTCCCTTCTAATCCTTGAACATTGATGGAACGGCTCTTATTATACCTTAAGAAGTCTCGAATTTTAAGTGTGTCGCCAATTTCAGAAAGAGAACTTCTATTGACAATTTTTGATTTAATTTGTGTCAATGATCCTTCTTCATAGTCGGGATATTTCAGAAATAAATATTCTGCCACAATAGAGTCTAAGATAGCGTCTCCTAAAAACTCCAGTCGTTCATTAGGGATAGAAGGTTTAAAATCCTTTGTTTGTTGAAAAGATTTATGAGTAAGGGCTTCTAAGAAATAACTCGTTTCCTTTGGGCGGTATCCAAAAGACTTGATAATAAATTTCTTTATTTCAAGTTCTTCTCTTGATAATTTCTTTGACTTCCGATTAAAGAATTTGAAAAACAATTTATTGTTTGTATTTCTTTACGATAACAGAAGTATTATGTCCACCAAAACCAAATGTATTTGATAAAGCAACATTCACTGTTCTTTTTTGAGCTTTATTAAACGTAAAGTTTAATTTATTATCAATATCAGGGTCATCCGTGAAATGATTAATTGTAGGAGGAATGATATCATTTTTAACTGCTAGGATACAAGCGATAGCTTCTACAGCACCAGCCGCACCTAATAAATGACCAGTCATTGATTTAGTAGAACTAATATTCAAATCGTAAGCATGTTGACCAAACACTTCTTTAATTGCCTTTGTCTCAGCAACATCACCTAAAGGAGTAGAGGTTCCATGAACATTAATATAATCTATTTCGTCAGGACTCATCTCAGCATCTTCAAGAGCAGCAAGCATAACGTTAATAGCACCGACTCCATCAGGATGTGGAGCAGTCATGTGATAAGCATCACCAGACATTCCACCACCTACAACTTCCGCATAAATCTTCGCACCTCTTTTTAGAGCATGTTCCAATTCTTCAACGATTAATGCACCTGAACCTTCTCCCAAAACAAATCCATCTCGATCCAAATCAAATGGTCGAGAAGCTGTCTTAGGGTCGTCATTACGAGTTGACAATGCCTTTAGAGCGTTAAATCCACCGATTCCAACTTGATTTACCGCAGCCTCAGATCCTCCCGTGACAATTGCGTCTGCTTTTCCTAAACGAATCAAGTTAAAAGCATCAATAATGGCATTTGTTGAAGATGCACAAGCAGATACAGTAACATAGTTAGGACCACGTAAACCATATTTTATGGAAATATGACCCGCAGCAATATCAGAAATCATCTTAGGAATAAAGAAAGGGTTAAAACGAGGTGTTCCATCTCCAGCAAAGTAGTTTTCACATTCGTCTTGAAACGTCTTCAATCCACCAATACCTGATCCCCAAATAACACCAATACGGTTTAAATTTGGGTTTGACTCCATTAATTGAGAATCAACCATGGCTTCAGTAGCTGAAACCATGGCATATTGGGAAAATTGATCTAATTTACGTCCTTCTTTTCGCTCCATGAAGTCTTCGATATTAAAGTCTTTAACTTCACAAGCAAATTGAGTCTTAAATTTAGAAGCATCGAATTGTTTAATAGAATCAGCTCCGCTACGGCCTTGAATAAGTCCATCCCAATACTCATTGAGAGTATTTCCAATCGGAGTAAGCGCTCCTAATCCTGTTACAACAACTCGTTTTAACTTCATAATTTACTTATTAAAAGAAAACTCAATTAATAACTGTGACTAAACGTTTTTCTCGATGTAAGAAATTGCGTCACCAACTGTTTGAATAGTTTCAGCTTGATCATCTGGAATAGCAATATTGAATTCCTTTTCGAATTCCATAATCAACTCAACAGTATCTAGAGAATCTGCTCCTAGATCATTTGTAAAGCTAGCCTCATTCGTAACTTCATTTTCTGCAACTCCTAGTTTATCTACGATAATTGCAATAACTTTTGACTTGATATCAGACATGTCTATTTTGTTTTATTTTTGTTTCAGCTTGCAAAGAAAGAATATAAGTTTAAAAAAACAAAATTATTATGCATAATTTTATTTTTGTCGAACCACTAAAGTATAGTTTTTTTCCATTGTAACGTTCATTAATGGCTAATAAAACAACATTTTTATTTTTTTAATAGTACTTAGTTATTCTATTACCACTCACAAACTGAACTTTTAAGAGTATTTATGGAAAATATTCTTTATTTTAATCTCTATAATTATAGGTCGCTAGTCTTCCTTTTACTTTATTTAAATGTATTTTTTTCAACTCCATTCTAGTTTTTATGGCTGTTTTAGTAAAATAACGATGTTGTGTTAAAAAGCTAATCTGTAATTCATCCCATTTCCTATCCGAGCCTATTTCTCCATTCTCACGTAGTTCTCGCCTTAAACGATCACCTATTTGAAAGAAATCAGGTCGTCCTAAATAATCTAGATCCGCATCACAAATAATTTCCTCTAACAAATCTGTTGGTTTATGTGGAATTGCTGTGACATAAATCAGTCGTTTAATTGTTTCGATTTGCTCGGGCGAATATCCATAATTAGGAAGTATCTCTGCTGCCATTCTTGCGCCAATAGGCTCATTGTGCTTATACTGCTCCACAAAACCCGCATCATGAAAGAGGGCTGCTGACTTCAATAAAAATAAATTTTCATCAGTTATTCCTTCTGAAATAGCTATCCTTTCCACTGCTGATACAACATCAAATGTATGACCAATGGAATGATAATGAAGATGAGAGGGTAGCTTTTCTCGAAGTAATTTAATCACGTACTCTTCAGCCTTCACATAATTAATCTGACTGTATAGATGTAGATTGACAAGACTTCTAAACTTATCATTTGGAACGATACCTTCCTCGTCTGCTGAAAGTTCTTTCTTTATACGATTGACAGCATAAACGTCGTATTCCTCTTTGTATTTAGACAGTGTTTTCTCTTTGAAATCACAATCAAAATAATATTGAACAAACTCATATGTTGCTCCAGAAATAGTCACTTTACCTGGCTCACTAGCTGTCTCCATTCGATTGGCTATGTTTACTGTTGAACCCCAAATATCATACGCCAATTTCTTTTTACCAATAACTCCAGCAATTATTTCTCCAGTATTAATTCCAATTCGTAACTGCCAAGACTCTTCACCTCTTTCCGCTTTCTCAGCTTGAACTTTACGCATAAAACTCTGTATTTCAAGTGCCGCTATACATGTGTCAATAGGGTTTGTCTTATTTCTAATCGGGACACCACCTGCGCACATATATGCATCTCCAATTGTTTTAATTTTTTCTAGGTTATTTCTTACAATAATCTTGTCAAATTCTGAAAAATAGATGTCTAACTCAGAAATAATTTCTGTTGGCGTTAATCGTTGAGAAGATTTAGTAAATCCTACAAAGTCAGTGAACATAACCGAAACTGTTTTATATGAACGAGCAGCGACTTTTCCTCTTTCTTTTAATTCCGTAAAAGTTGTTTCTGGAAGTATGTTTTTGAGAATTTTGTCTGTTTTTGATTTCTCAGATTCTAATAATTCTTTTTGTAATTCTAATCGTTTGTTTTTCTCTTCAATGGTACGGCCTTGTATTTCAATTTCTTTACTTTGTTTCCGAATCTCTTTTGTCCTTTCGACTATTTTCATTTCCAATATAACCTGTTCTCTTCTAGAATGCTCAATTCTAATTCTCAAATAAACTAAGGTTATTAAAGCACCTGAAACAGAAATTAAAATCCAAAACCAAGTAGACATCCAAAAAGGAGCTTTAATCTTTAAATGAAGTATTTTAGGTTGAGCGCTCCAATCAGAAGTTCCCATTTTGGTAAATATTTTCAGCGTATAGTCTCCTGGTTTTAAGTTAGAAAAGTGAATTATGTTTTGGTTCTCTAAATTGACCTCATCCAGATTGTCTCCCTCTAAAATATATTTGTATCTAATAAGATTGACATTCCCTAAATCTTCTGCCATAATATGAAGAGAAATGTTATTCTGTCGATACGATAAATGTAATTTATCAATGAAATTGATTCCTCGATGAATAATGCCGTTTTTAGTAGGATGCACAACTTCATTTCCTATCGTTAATGTAACAATTGAAACATCCGTACTCCTCTCTTTTCGTTGAATATTCTCTGGACTAAAAAATGCATAGCCATTTACACCTCCAAAAAACATTTCACCATTACTGGTTTTTAAATATGCTCCAAGATTATATTCTGCAATTAAGAAAGAGCCATAACTTCTATACGATATAATATTATTGTCTTTTGAATTAAACTTAAAAAGGCCTTTATTGGAACTCATCCATAAATTATTTTCTTTGTCTTTCAAAATCCCATAAATAACATTATTTGGCAGCCCTGTTTTGTGATTGAATTTCTCTATTTTATGGGTTTCCATATTCAGTCTCAACACTCCTCCCCCCATTGTTCCAAGCCATAAATTATCACCTATCTGCACAACAGAAGTGACGAATTCTTTTGCTTCACTTAATATGAGTGAATTGTATTTAGAAGGCTGGATAAGATCTTTCTCTTCGTTGTAGATACTCATTCCACCTTCACTCGTGAAGAAGTAAAGTAACCCTTTGCTATCTTCATAAATATAACGACAGATTCCAGCTGAAATAGTGTTATTCTTATCTAATGGGTCATTATAATAAAACTTAAATTTTTTATTATTTAAATTATACTTAATAACACCATCTTTTGTACCCAGAAAGTAATCTCCGTTTTTCCAATGAACTATTTTATAAATTCGATTGGCATCAACATCATTTCGTGCACCAACAATAGACACTTTCTCAAAGTAGGGCTTCCCGCCATTATAATAGAGTTTAAACAGACCATTTGTTGAGGAAACTAATACCAAATCTTCACTTACGTATTCTATATCCGTAATCGAAGCATCATTTACGAGCATCTTCTTGCCGTTTTTTATTATCTCTAATCTACAGTGTGTAAATTTGTCCTGTGTATGGTTGAAGAATGAAACATAGTTGTCCGTTCCAACAAAGATAATACGTCCATCTTTGTTTTCCTCAAAGCACCAAACATTGGGATTTGGAAGACCAAATGAAGCGAATTCACTAGTGGTGATTAAGTTAAACTCATTTTGATAAACATTAAAATTGCTTAATCCACTATTAGAGCCAACCCAAACAACATTTGATTTATCTCTAAAAATAACGTTCATTGAATTATCAGGCAAAGAGTTTCTGTTAAGTCGATCTTTTTTAGCGTTAGTTACTTCACCATTCTCTCTGTTTACAACAAATAATCCATTCGAATTTGTTCCAATAAAATAATACGTATTATCAACATCCAACGAATTAATTCCTTCATTCTGCAAGAATTTTTCCGCTACTTGAATTATGCTTTTAGTTGATAAATCATACAAAAAAGCCCCTTTATTTGTTCCAATAAGTTGCTTAGTCTGAGAAATATTAATAACACACGTAATTTCTTTTTCAAGTAAGATTTTCTCTCTTCTTATCTTCTTAGTCTGTTTGTTTATAACAAAGTATTCTCCTGATGATATGGCTCCAATTTCATTTTTATTAATTTGAAAAAGACTAGTAACGTTTTTGATATCTTGAACGGATAGAAAAGGAGTTACCTTTGTGTCATTTTTTTTGACAGAAAGAATACCATTGTTGTATGATCCTATCCAAATTTCGCCGCTACTATCTTCTAATAAGGATTCGACTTGCAATGCAGATGATAAATAGTGGTTGATTTTAGTAAAACGTTCTAGAAAAGGATCGTAATTAAAAATACCATCTTGAGTTCCACACCATATCTTTTTATCACTAGATTTAATAATTGCTTTAATATAATCATTCGAAATATTCTCCTCATTAATTGTTGAAAACGTTTCGAAAGAATGCCCGTCAAACCTATTTAGACCATCTTGAGTCCCAACCCATAATGCGTATGTCTCATCTTGTTGAATAGCAGTAACAGCACTTTGAGACAATCCATTTTCAAGAGAATAGTTGCGAAATAAAAATGTTCTCTGTGAAAATAAAATAGCCGGTAGTAACAAACAAATTAGTAGAAGAGCCTTCATTTACTTTAATTTCAATATCCTTCAAAAGTATTTATTATTTTATTCGTTTCATAATTTCATATTAAAACTTATGAAAAGCATAATCAATCTTCGGTAAATAGTAAATTTATCTCTCTAAACATTTTAATAAAATTTCTTGCAGTATCAAAAAAATAATTTACATTTGCGCCGCTATATTTATTATACAAACATAAAATTAGTTCAGTTGGTTTAGAGCATTTTGACAAAAAGTCGGAATGATCAGACTCAAATGAGATTAGAATAAGGGAAATTAGCTCAGTTGGTTTAGAGCATCTGCCTTACAAGCAGAGGGTC
>CAZDAR010000052.1:0-16046 GCA_964503665.1 uncultured Flavobacteriales bacterium | reverse complement strand
TTGCAAATTACTTTCTGCTATAAAGGAGAAATCTTTCGGCATGACAGAAACCAATAATTGCTTCTCCTTAAAAATATAGGATGGAACTTTATCGTCATTCTCGGTGCTTTCATGAATTAGTGTTCCATCTGATGTGGGTGAAATAAATGATTTTACATAAAGTGGAATCGATTTATTCTGAAGTGGTTTTATCGTTTTTGGGTGAATGACAGAGGCACCATAATACGCTAATTCAATTGCTTCTATATAGGATATTTGATCTAATTTGACCGTATTTTGGAAATATTTAGGATCGGCATTTAACATTCCGGGAACGTCTTTCCAAATGGTCACATCTTTTGCATTGGTACAATGTGCAAAAATGGCAGCGGTATAATCAGAACCTTCACGACCAAGTGTTGTTGTTAAATTCTCTGATGTATGTCCAATAAATCCTTGTGTAATGATAATGTGATTGGAATGCTGTTTCGTAAAATCCGAAATCAATACTTCCGTTTCTTCCCAATCCACATTGGCATTTCGATACGTGCTGTCGGTTCGAATTAAGCATCTTGCATCACTCCAGATAGCATCGAATTCAACCGAAATAAGATAAGCCGCAACGATTTTAGTACTGATGATTTCTCCTAAACTAACTATTTGGTCATATTCATAATCATAGTTATCAGAGAATGATTTTCCAAATTTTTGATTTATTTCTGCGATAATGGCGTTAATATCCTGTTTTATCTGAGAATCATTCTTTTCAAATAGTATGTCAATAATGCTAAAATGATAGTTTCTTATTTCTTCTAGTTTCGCTTGAAAAAGGTCTTGTTCCTGAGACTTCAATGCCTTTACAATTTCTTCTAATGCATTTGTCGTTTTTCCCATAGCAGAAATAACAACTATCAATCGTTCTGAAGAGAAATTTTTGATTATCTCTGCGACATTCTTTACTGCCGAAGCATCTTTTACTGAAGCACCACCGAATTTAAAAACTTGCATATCGTAGAATTGCTTTCAACAAATGTAATTAGAATTATTTAACGAGTTAGTTTGAAAAACAGCAAACTATTTATTTTGTGGTAAACTCAGTAAGTTCACAAACAAGCGATATGCACCTGGGACACCTGCAGGCAATTCTCTAAAGAAAACCAAGCCAGTATAGACAAAGTTTCCTTTTCCGTATTTTCCAATAATTAAACTTCCTTCATTAGGCTTTTCACCTTTGTCATTCATCGATAGAATGGATTCATACTCTTTTGAGGTGTCATCTGCGAAGTAAATTCCTCGTTCTTGTATCCAACCATCAAAATCTTGCTCAGTAATGATATTCGGATAGTTTAAAACGACATGTTTTGGATTGGTAAATTTCACTTTGGCTGTTTCATCGGTCACACGATCTCTTGAGATAACAAATGGATACGGTCCGATATCTCCTTTTAATGGGGCAATGCGGTTGTTGGTATTATATTGAACGATGAGGTTTCCGCCATTTTTAACATACTCCATCAATTTTTGATAGTGCAATGGAAGACGTTTATCCACATTGTACGCACGGATTCCAGTAATAATACTCGAATAAACACTCAAGTCTTCTTTATCCAAAAGATCATTGGTTAATAGCGTTACATCGTAGCCAATTTGTTGTAAGCAAGTAGCAACATCGTCACCAGCTCCTGGAATATACCCAATTTTTGTATTCGTTTTCTTTAAATCTAATGACACCAATTTTGCGTTTGCATCACTTAGAAAAAACTGATATGGAATGTGGTCATACTCGATTCGTGTAATACTTTTGTTGTAGGTTTCTCCATCGATAATTACGGACGCTTCAAGCATTCCATCTTTTCCATTCTCACTTGGAGAAACTTTTGCTTTAACTAATTGTTCATCTCCTTTTTTATCTAATTTAACGGCTGGGTCAGGAATAGTAATGGTCCATCCTTCAGGAGCTTTAATACTGATATTACCATCAATTTCATCTTGATTTGCGGTCACTGTAAAGGAAATTTCTTTCGCTTCACTTCCACTAAAAGTTAGCACTTTGTCAGAAAGATTAATCGTTACTGGCGGTAATACCTCCAACGGTCGATGTACTTCTCCTTTAATCGGATCGGTGTATTTATAATCAATAGGAATCGTGTACTGTAAATCAACTCCTTCTATGTTTAATGTGAGATTTTCAACATCGAATATAGTATCTTGTGGCATGCCGATTAAACGACTTTCTTTCACTATATAGATTTCGTTTTTTACAGGTTCTTTTAACCAATATGGATCGGAATAAGAGCGATTGGGATTTGGTGTCTCTGTTGCCTTGAATGTGATCGGTTGATTTTGAACCAATGAAGTATTTATATTTTCCATTTCAATCTTCTTCACCACCACATTAGCGGGATTTCGCATGATAATTTGCGTAGTAACATCGTGGTTTTCTCCTGGCACAACACTAAAGTCTCCAGCGGTAGCTTCTAGCCATATTCCAGCACACGCTAAAATGAGATTTTTACATTCTTTGATTTTTAGTGTTTTCCAATAATGCGTGTAAGGGTCATTATCTTCTAATTTTAAAAGTGTTGAATAAATTTCCACCAAGGTTTTGATACTTTTCTCCGGATGTTGAGGTTGAAATTCACTTTCTAATCTATCCAATAATGTTTGAAGTGTAGTTGTGTTTGGAATTCTACTCCAAGAAGTGTTCACGCCTTCTAAAAGATCATTTTTTAATTTTTCTCCTTTGAGAAATTTAAAATATTCGATGTTTTCACCACGTTGCATAGCCGTACCAAAACCTTGACTTTTATGCATTGTTCTACTCATAGCAGCCATTTCACCATAACTCAATCCTAATAGCGGGTTGAAACCGCCAACATCAATTTTTATCTGATTGGGTGAGGTTGTGTTATTTCCGCCAAAATTAAAGGTATTCCATAAGATACGTTTCGCTTGCCAAACTTCTGATTCTTTTAGTTGCTCAGGAAAACGAGTTGGATCGGCAGCAGCATCAAATGCTTCCATAGCCAAAATAGCCGAAGCCGTATGATGTCCATGTCCACCTTCGCCAGTGGTTGGGAAACGACAAATTATGACATCTGGTTTAAAACGACGAATGGTTAAAACGACATCGGAAAGAATCTGTTCCTTATCCCAAATGGTTAGTGACTCTTCAGGGCTTTTTGAAAAACCGAAATCTTTCGCGCGGGTAAAAAATTGTTCTGCACCATCTATTCGTCTAGCAGCAAGAAGTTCTTGTGTACGAATCAAACCCAAAGCTTCGCCTTGTTCTTTTCCAATGAGATTCTGACCTCCATCACCACGAGTGAGCGATAAATAGCCAGTTCGATACTTTTTTTCGTTTGCTAGATAAGCTAAAAGTCGAGTGTTTTCATCATCGGGATGAGCGGCAATGTATAAAACGGATCCTACCGTATTTAGTTTTTGAACTTCATTGAGAATTTTGGAAGAATTCCATTCCGAGTGAAGTTGCGCATGAAGCGAAAGTGAGATAAAAAAGGAAAAGAAAAGAATGAAACGTTTGGTAAACATAGTTCTGTATGATTTTTAGACCGATAAAGTTAAAAGAAAATTATGGAAATACCATTCAATTCGAGTTCTTCTAAATTAATAGGTTAAGATTTAACACTATTTAAAATCTTCGAATTGGAACCACTTTACCGATTTCTTACCATTTTGATAAAAAGCATAGTCGATTTCTTTCCATTTTTTGGCTGTAATAAGAGCTGAAACAAAAGAAATGTATCGTTCTTCACTAATCACATTCATATAATAGAGTTCTTTGCCAACGAGTAACATCGCCATGTGCTCACTCGAAATGCTTGTGGAATCATTCAGTATTAATGAATTACATCTGGCACCATAACATTGTGTCCAATTCATAAACGCATTCTTAGCCGATGCAGCATTAGTAAACGTCCATTGCGCAAAGAAAGTGGAAGAAGAATTGTTTGTAAGGTGATATTTATAAGTAGAAACATTCTCGAATCGATCAACAAATAATAAGGAGTCGATTGCTATGAAATCAGCTATTGGCAGCTTTAATTTTTCAGCAACATTTTGGAAGGACTTATCCAGTTCCAATTGTTTAACTTCTGCTGATACGGTATCTACTTTGTAATTTTCCAAACTTCCCTCTACTACTTCATCCATCGTAACGGCCTCCGTTTTGGTGGGCGACTGACATGAAGCGATTATAAGAAATACCATCGTTAATGTCGGTCCAAGAAAAATTCTTTGGGTATAAAAGTTCAAAGGCAAGGCTTTCGGAGTTTTGAAAATCAAGGAGTCCCATAATAGTCGGGATGACTGTTTCAAAAACGAGAGTAACGTAGTATTTGGGCTTTTCTTGCAAAGGTTAATTAAGAATAAAATTGTTTTCATTTTAAAGTTTTCGTGTCACCATGATACCATCACGGATGGGTAATAAAATATTTTCTACGCGTTCATCCGCTTGAATCATCCGGTTATAATCATCGATAATCTGTGTGTCTATATCAAACGTTTGAGCATCATCGATTACTTTTCCTGACCACAACACATTGTCCGATAAAATAAAACCACCTTTTTTTACTTTCGGTAATACCAGTTCGTAATAGTTGGGATAATTTCGCTTGTCAGCGTCAATGAAGACTAAATCAAACTCCTCATCAAGTGTAGGAATTACTTCCAAGGCATTTCCAATAATATAGTTTATCTGATTGGAATAATCCGATTGATCGATAAATGAACGAGTAAAGTCTTCTAATTCTTCATTGATGTCGATAGTATAAAGTAAGCCATCGTCCGATAATCCTTCCGCTAGACAAAGTGCAGCATAACCGGTGTAGCTTCCAATTTCTAACACACGTTTTGGGCGTATCATTTTTGAAATTAAACTCAATAATCTTCCTTGAAAATGGCCACTCAGCATTCGTGGATTTATCATTTTGAGATGTGTCTGACGATTCAATTCATACAAAAGAGATGATTCAGGTGAGGTTACTTTGTCGCAGTATGCGTCTATTGCTGGGTGAACGATATCCATATTCGTATTTTTATCAAAGATACTTAAAAAAAACCTCCTTCGAAATAAATCAAAAGAGGTTTTCAATTATGTAATTCACCTCTATGTGTTATTCATATTGAATAACTTATTGAGGAAAGATATTAGTTCTTTACAAAGTGCTTTGTGTAAGATTGTCCTGCAGTAGCAACGGTAACGATATAACTTCCTTTCGCTAAAGTAGAAACATCTAAAGTTGTTTTTTGAACACCTATATTGCCATTTACAGATTTTTCAATCAACTGTTTTCCTGATAAATCGTAAATTGTCACTGTATAATCTGCTACGGTTGAATCCAATTCAACATTTAAAATTGATGTTGAAGGATTTGGATATACTGCTAAAGGATAAACTGTTTCTAATTCATTTGTAGATGCCACAGCTAAAGAATATTTAGCAGCGTTGTAAATCTCTCCAGTTTCATTATCTATTAATAAGATAACAGCATACATATTGTTCTTATTTGATCCAGAAGGAATGGTGTAATTGAATGTGTAAGAAGCTTGTGTTGTTTCATCAATTGTTGTTGGAACAGAATTTATTTGACCATCATAACCTCCTAAAAGCGCTCTACCAACATGGTCATAAACCATTTGATCTGCAGGAACAGGATCTGGTAAACTTTCAAATCCTCCCATTGCACCATAACTATTACCTTCGAAATAGTTAGTTTGAGCGTATCCACTTGCAGTTCCGCTTACATTATCTTCTACCATTACAACACCTAAACGTAGTGTGCTATTTGTAATAATGGTGTTGAATTTTGCTTTGGCATTGATAGTAATACTTGTTCCAGAAGACGAAATTTCTCCTTCAACGAATGCAAGTGTGTTTACATTTTTACGTTGATTGAAATAATTCTCCATGTCTTCTACATCACCACCTAGTATCACTCTATCTACGTTACAACCAGGGAAAGCACTAAATCCTGCTCCATTATCATAAGGAGTAACAGCCATTGGGTCACCATTGTGAACAGCAATACCGATAAATCCTTGTGGATGATTTTCATGCATCATATCCATATTGACAGCTCCCATTGGACACCATCCACACCACGTTCCTGTACCTTCCTCAATTACAACAGTACGATCATAGGCTTCTGAAATAGTATTGAACTTGGTAGCTGCAAAAGTATTGTCAGAAGGATTAGCATCGTCATTACCATTTACTTTCATAATCTCATGAGAAATTAATTGCTCAACAATAGTAGAGTAATTTAAAGGAGTCGGAATCTGTACGTCCTTTGACTGAAGTGAAGCAATGGAAACAGTGATATCATCTTCTATATCATTAGTGCCATCTGAATACTTCACTCTAATAGATGTAACAGCATTTGCACCTTTGTTAAAAACAGTGTATGTTATCGTATTATTTGTATTCACAAGTGATAGTCTGTTGTGAGATGCGTTCTCTAATTTGATATCATCATTTGAAAAGACGGATACATTAACATTGTCAAGAAATAGTAAATACTTGTCGTTAGCAACATTTCTAAAGGCAATGTACACATCCTGACCAGCATACGCTGTTAAATTAATGAACTTTGCTTTCATTTCGCCAGGATTACCTGTTTCAGCAAGTAATTTAGTGCCTGATTGAGTGAAACTTTCAACGGTACCTGTATCGGTAGAAATCCAAACCTCATAATTATCTGGATAATCTGCATCTGGCGCCATAATATCGTAAGCTAATAAATACCCATCTCCAACAGGCAATGTTATTTTAGGTGTCACTAACCAGTCATTAGATTTACCGACAGGGCTATAATAACTAGTAGAAACAGCAACTTTTGACAAGCCATTACTTGTATAGTCACGGACAATCCATGCTTTATTACCCATGAAATTCATGGAAGATGCTGGTGTTTTACCATCTACATTATATTGTTGCCAACCCGTTGGCAAATTTGTTGAAGCCTCAAAGTCTTCAGAGAAGATTGTTTGCCCATAGCTGAAAGTTGCCCAAAAAAGTAAACAAGGAAGTATAAATTTTTTCATAATTATCTGATTTAAAAACGAAATGTAGCTTTTTTTTATTGTTAATCAATTAAAATATTCTTATTTTTATCTTTCTGTATTATTTCTTGATAAAGATGACGTTAATAAAATCGTGTCGTGGGTTTATCCCTAAGTTTGGCAAAGACTGTTGGCTTGCTGAAAATGCAACCATTGTCGGTGATGTGGAGATGGGGAACCAATGCTCCGTTTGGTTCAATGCAGTTATCCGAGGTGATGTAAACTCCATACGAATTGGAAACACGGTTAATATTCAAGATGGTGTTGTTATTCATTGTACATATGAAAAAACCAAAACCTTAATTCATGATAATGTTTCTATTGGTCACAACGCCATTGTTCATGGCTGTACCATAGAAGAAAATGTATTAATAGGCATGGGCGCCATCGTCATGGATAATTGTCACATTTCAGCTAATTGCATTATAGCAGCAGGCGCTGTTCTCCTTGAAGGGACAAAAGTAGAACCTTGGAGTGTTTATGCAGGTGTTCCTGCTAAAAAGGTGAAAACGCTATCGAAAGATTTGTTTGATGGAGAAGTGAAACGAATTTCTCAAAATTACTTAATGTATTCTTCTTGGTTTAAGGAAGATAAATAGAGTATTGAAGATTCATAATCCCAACTAATTTTTATTTATCTATTTTTTCTCAAAAACAACAATAGGAACGTTATTCATTTTTACTTTCTTTTCAATTTGTTTATTTCTTATAGAGGTCAATTTTAATTTATACTTTAAAAAACGAATTAAATTTAAGGAACAATAATTATCTTTGGGGAAAACAAATCAAATAATGGCAATTTCACAAAAGGAACTTGAATTTAATATGAATGAAGATCAAATGCGTCTTCGAATCTCAAAAATGGAACAAGAACTTGCCAAAGTTAAGTTGGGCGGGGGAACTAAAAAAATAGAAAAACTGCATTCCAAAGGAAAATTGACAGCAAGAGAACGAATTGATTTATTGTTGGATAAAGATGCCGACCGAATGGAAATTGGTGCTTTTGCAGGATATAATATGTACCAAGAAGAAGGCGGTTGTCCTTCTGGAGGTGTGGTTGTTGTAATTGGATATGTTTCCGGAAAACAATGTATTGTCGTAGCGAATGATGCTACCGTGAAAGCAGGGGCTTGGTTTCCTATTACTGCTAAGAAAAATCTAAGAGCACAGGAAATTGCGATGGAAAATCGTTTACCAATTATTTATTTGGTGGATAGCGCAGGTGTCTATTTACCAATGCAAGCAGAAATTTTTCCAGATAAAGAACATTTTGGGCGTATTTTTAGAAATAACGCCATTATGAGTTCTGAAGGAATTGTTCAAATTGCAGCGGTTATGGGGTCATGTGTTGCAGGAGGAGCTTACTTACCTATTATGAGTGATGAGTCGTTGATTGTAGATAAAACAGGGACGATATTTTTAGCAGGTTCGTACTTAGTAAAAGCAGCGATTGGTGAAAGCATCGATAATGAAACATTGGGTGGTGCAACAACACATACCGAAATTAGTGGTGTTTGTGATTATAAATCAGAAAATGACGAAGAGTGTCTAAAAACGATTCGTTCCTTAATGGATAAAATTGGTGCTTTTGAAACAGCTGGTTTTGATCGTAAAGAGTCAATTCCGCCAAAAGAAGATATGAAAAAATTACTAGGTATTTTCCCTTCCGAAAGAAATAAACCGTATAATGTAAAAGAAATTATCAAATGTCTGGTGGATGATTCTGAATTTACAGAATATAAAGAAGATTACGGAAAAACGATGGTGACGGCGTATGCACGTATTGATGGATGGAGTGTCGGAATTGTGGCAAACCAACGTGAAATTGTCAAAAATGGAAAGAAAGAAATGCAGATGGGTGGTGTTATTTATAACGACTCAGCGGATAAAGCAACGCGTTTCATCATGAATTGTAATCAAAAAAATATTCCATTGGTTTTCTTGACGGACGTAACTGGTTTTATGGTCGGATCAAAATCAGAACATTCAGGGATTATCAAAGACGGAGCGAAATTGGTTAATGCCATGTCCAACTCGGTCGTTCCTAAATTTAATATCGTAATGGGGAATTCGTATGGAGCTGGAAATTACGCCATGTGCGGAAGAGCTTACGACCCTCGTTTGATGGTCGGTTGGCCAACAGCTGAAATTGCTGTGATGAGTGGTGCGGCGGCAGCCAAAACGTTGTTACAAATTGAAGTGGCTTCGATGAAAGCAAAAGGAGAAGAAATTACAGAAGAACGTGAAAAAGAATTGTTGAATACAATTAAATCACGGTATGACGAACAAATATCTCCTTATTATGCCGCAGCAAGATTATGGGTAGATGCTATCATTAGTCCTTTGGAAACACGAAAAGTAATTTCTATGGGAATAGAAATGGCAAACCATAAAAAAGCAGACAAACGTTACAATGTTGGTGTAATGCAAGTATAAGTGAACTAGAATATAAAAACATAAAAATTAAAAAATAGAAGTATGAATTTATCTTGGCAATTTAAGTATTTCACAGAGTTAACGACCGTTGAGTTTCACGATTTAATAGCATTGCGTTTAAATGCGTTCATTATGGAACAAAATGCGAAATATGTTGACTTAGATGGAAAAGATAAAAAGTGCTATCACTTGATTTGTCGTGATGGTTTTGGAAACATTGTCGCTACGGCACGTATTATTCCTGCTGGAATATCATATCAAGAAGTAAGTATTGGTAGAGCTGTTGTAGCCTCTGAAATCAGAGGAAATCAGTTTGGAGTTGAGTTAATGAATCGCTGCATGATCTTCATTAAAGAAGAATTTGGAAATGTTCCAATACGTATTTCAGCTCAGAAACATTTAGAAAAATTCTATACCCGTTTTGGATTTGAATCAACTTCTAAAGAATATGAAGAAGCAGGGATTGACCACGTTGAAATGTTATGTCAGGCCCAAAAAGAACCAAACGTGTAAAATAATCAAAAAGACGTGGTTTATGTTTAATTAAAAAAAGATGTATTTTCCGCAGAAGAAATAAATAATCAAAAAGTGTATGCTGAAAGGGTTAAAACATATAATGAATATCAAGATATTTTAACTGAAAGAGCTAAAACGAAAACTATTTTCAATCCAAAATCTTCTGAAACCATTACAGTAGAAGTTCAGAACCAAGAAATAACTTGCGAACCGTCACAGTCAAAAACCTTTTATGAATATGATATTTTCATATCGGGAAACAGCTCTAATACCTATCTTGATAATATTGTGTTTGTTACCGAGTATAATCAAAATGCTTTTGTTTTATGATAATCCAAGCTATGAACAACCCAACAGTTTTTCACTCTGTTCTTTCTTAATGATTGATGATTTTAATCCAAAGTCCATTTCTGCTGGAACAGGAGATACCTTAACAATAACTGGTTCTGGATTTGGTTGTTATAGAGGGAGTGGAAATGTGTTATTCAAAGACGCTAGATTCGGAGGTGACACTGATATGGGTTATCTAAATGGAATTGATTATATTTCTTGGTCTAAGAATGAAATTAAATTAATTCATTCTTATTTAGTTGACTCTTTAGATGTTAATCAGTTTCCAGGCTCTGGATATTTTAGTATTGAAAATAATTCTTCTTTGACAATTAGTAGCCCATCACAAATTGAATTTAATACAGGGTAATAAACACGAACTATAGTAACACTTCAAATCGTTATATGCACCTAAAAAATAATATATGAAAAAAACGCTTTTATTTTTAACATTAACCAGCATGCTTCCAATAGGAATCTTTGCGCAGAAGAAAACATTTGATGTTTCTTTTATGAATAAAACAGTTGCTCCTAGTAAGGACTTCTATCAGTTTTCAAATGGAAATTGGGTGAAAAACAACCCTGTTCCGAATACAGAGTCCCGATGGAGTAGTTTTAACGAATTAGAAAGAGATAATTACGTTAAAATTGAAAAAATCTTTACCGATTTAAAAAAAACAGAAGATCTTAGCGATCCAGCGGGTATCAATCTTTCTAATTATTATTTATCCTATATTAACGATAATCGAAATAAAGAAGATTATGTTGGTTTGAAAACATTAGTGGAGCTTAATAATAACATCGATTTGGGAGAGAATACAAAATCGGTTGAGTTTGCTCGTTCTATCGCTTATCTTCATAAAATGGGTATAAATGTTTTCTTTTCTTTTGGTATTGACCAAGATTTAAAGGATAATAGTTTATATGTTCCTTATTTTTCTCAACCAAGATTAGGTCTACCTAATAAAGACTATTATCAGCCAGAGAAATTTAAAGAATATGATTCTGCGTATGTATCTTATATTGGTGGATTATTCGCTAGTCTAAAACCTACTGGAAATAGTAAGGATAATGCTAAAAGAGCCGAAGAAATGGGCAAACGTATGGCAGATGGTATTATTAAAACAGAAATGATACTTGCCGATGGTATGTTCTCTCCTGTTGAAATGAGGAATATTGCTAAAAATTACAATCCTATTCGAGTTGAAGAATTGAAGAAAGTAATGCCAAACTTTAATTGGGATGTTTACTTTAAAGAAATGGGAATCGATATCAGAAAGGCAAAATTCGTTGTGATTTCTCAAATGCCTTATTTTGAATTATTAAATAAATATTTTAGCGCTACATCCTCGAAAGAATTATTGACCTATGTTCAATATGTCAGACTGCACTCTCTTGCTCCTTATTTGAATGATCAATTTGTGGAGAATAATTTCAACTTTTACAATAAGTTCTTATTAGGAAAAGAAATGCGTAAACCTATTTCTCACCAAGCAATAGATAACATTACATCTATACCTTTAGGTGATGCTTTAGGTAAATACTTTGTTCAGTATTATTTTACACCTGAAGCTTCTGCTAAAATCAATACTTTAGTAGATGATATTACCGTTGTTTTGAAAGAACGTATTGAACATCTCACATGGATGTCTGAGGATACTAAAAAACAAGCATTAGTGAAATTGGGCACATTTACTCGTAAATTAGGGTATCCTTCAAAATGGAAAGATTTCTCTTCGCTTAAATTATCAATTGATAATTTAACTGAAAATGTGATTGCATTGAGAAGATATGAAGTGCAAGAAAATTTGGATAAATTAGGTAAACCAATCGATAAAGAAGAATGGGGAATGCCTGCTCACATGGTGAATGCTTACTATAATCCATTGCAAAATGAAATCGCTTTTCCTGCTGGAATAATGCAAGCACCTTTCTTTGATGTAAACTATGAAGATGCTGTAAATTATGCGCGTATTGGAATGGTGATAGGTCACGAAATCACACACGGTTTTGATGATCAAGGTGCACAATTCGCTGCGGATGGTAGTTTTAAAGATTGGTGGACAGAAGAAGATATGAAAAAGTTTACCGAGTTGACAACAACGTATGGCGAAACATTTGGTAAGTTCTGCCCATTTGATGCTCAATGTGTTAATCCTGATTTGACAATGGGAGAAAATATAGCTGATTTAGGTGGTATAACACTAGCTTACCATGCGTATATGAGAACAGATGAGTTTAAGAAGGGTAAGAAAGTGAACGGCTACACACCGGCACAGCGTTTCTTCATCTCTTTTGCACAAATCTGGAAAGTTAATTATACAGATGGTGAATTGAAAAATAGATTAGCAAACGATCCTCATTCTCCAGGAATGTACCGTGTGAATGGTCCTTTGATGAATTGCCCTGAGTTTTTCGAAGCGTTCGGCATCAAAGAAGATGATCCAATGCGAAATCCAAAAGGAAAAATGACCGTCATTTGGTAAGTCATATTTTATAAACAATTCAAAAGCCTTTCATTACTTTTAAGCGATGAAAGGCTTTTTTTGTTTACAATAAATCAAAAAATAGCAGGTTCATTTTAATTTATTTTAACAGTTCCCAAAGAATTAATTTATCTTTGTTTTATGTGTGCAATTACAGGATTATTCGATACTCAAAATAACTCGTCAGAAGAAATTCTGAAGCAGATGACAGACACCATGATACATCGTGGTCCAGATGGAGGAAAACAAATTTTCTTTCCAATTGATGAGCTTCAAATAGGATTGGGGCACCGTCGTTTATCGATTATTGATTTAACGGAAGGGGGTACACAGCCCATGGGATTCGCACCTTATTGGATTTGTTTTAATGGTGAGATTTATAATTTTCAATCTATCAAAAATGAATTAACGGCGTTAGGACATACTTTTCAATCACATTCTGATACTGAAATGATTTTACATGCTTATTCTGAATGGGGAAAAGCATGTGTGGAAAAATTTAGGGGAATGTTTGCTTTTGTCATTATCAATATTGCAACAAAAGATATTTTTTGTG
Organism: uncultured Flavobacteriales bacterium; assembly: GCA_964503665.1. Classification (GTDB taxonomy): domain Bacteria; phylum Bacteroidota; class Bacteroidia; order Flavobacteriales_D; family Crocinitomicaceae; genus 40-80. Next base: position 2,660 of record CAZDAR010000052.1, on the reverse strand, counting down.
TTAGAGATAGAGCAGGAGTAAAGCCTTTTTATTTCTATTTGAATGACGGACTATTTCTTTTTTCAAGTGAGTTAAAAGCATTCCATCAACATCCTAAGTTCAAAAAGAAGATTGATTTAGCGGCTGTTGAAATGTTTATGCAATTTGGAAATGTTCCAGCACCTCATGCTATTTTTGAAGATACGTTTAAATTAAAGCCCGGACATTATTTAGAGTTTAATCTTACAGATTTGCAAAATAAGTCTATTTCCCTGGAACAACATGCGTATTGGAATGTATATGATGCTTACAATCAACCAAAATTAGACTTGTCTTTTGAGGAAGCAAAAAAGCAAACAGAAATCGTTTTACAAGAAGCATTTGAATTGCGAATGGTAGCGGATGTTCCTGTTGGCGTTTTCTTAAGTGGTGGATTTGATAGCGCGGCCGTTACTAGTTTATTGCAGAAAGATAGAACGCAACAATTAAAAACATTCACGATTGCTGTTCCTGATATCGGATTAAATGAAGCGCCTTACGCCAAAGATGTGGCTAAACATTTAGGAACAGATCACACCGAATTTGAATGCTCTCACAAAGAAGCGATTGATTTGATCGATGATTTACCTTATTTCTATGACGAACCTTTTGGAGATAGCAGCGCTATTCCAACGGGATTGGTTGCAAAAGTAGCGCGTCAACATGTGACCGTGGCTTTAAGTGCAGATGCAGGAGATGAGGTTTTTGCAGGGTATAATCGCTATGATTATTTGATGCGATATGGTAAGAAACTAAATCAAGTACCACCGTTTATAAGAAATATGATGGCTGGAACAATGGATATAATAAGTGCCGATTCTATTCCCTATTTCAAAAGCAAATACAACTTTTCCAATCGCTACGAAAAACTGAAAGCCTTATTAAAAAATCCATCTCCCGAACAAATGATGTGGAGTCTGTCTAGTCAATTTGATGAAGCTGCACTTTCACGCTTATTGAAAAATAGAAAACCTTTACCTCTATTAGCCTATAATAATATAGAGTTGAGTAAGGAAACCTATTCACCACTCAGTTATATGATGGCGATTGATTATCAGACCTATCTACCCGATGATATTTTAACAAAAGTTGATAGAGCAACCATGCGATTTAGCTTAGAAGGAAGAGAACCCTTTTTAGATCATAAAGTCATTGAATGGGCAGCGAAACTGCCAGATGATTTTAAATATCACAATGGAGTAAAGAAACATATACTCCGAGAAATTGTGCATCAATATATTCCTAAGGAGTTATTAGATCGCCCAAAAATGGGATTTGCCATTCCATATGAAAAATGGATGATGGAAGATTTGCGCTCTCGTGTTGAAGATTTCCTTTCCGACGATATAATAGAAAAACAAGGAATTTTTAATGTTGCGGAAGTAAATAACCTTAAAAATCAATTTCTAAATGGCAAAAAAGAATTTGGTCTGAAAATCTGGTATTTATTGATGTTCCAAATGTGGTTTGACCGCTGGATGAAGTAAATTAACATCCAATTCTTTTCACAAACTCATATGTTAAAAAAGAAAATTTCTTCTTATAAATAAATAAATAGTTATATATTCGGTAAAGGATTTTAGTTAATTCATATAACTAAATAACAAAATATTTATGTTTTTAAACCCATATTAATAAGTTTGAAAATTTCAGGGAGAAGGCTGAAAACCTGATTAAAGCAATAGAGTAAGCTTAAATAAAATTTTAATTTATGAGAATAAAAAATTACAAAATTAAAATTGCAAGTAGTACGCCTCCAAGTTATGGAATAGGTATGATGCGATTTTTAATGACGTTGACTATTTTAATGTGCACACTCACTTTCGGATTTGGTCAAGTACTAAGTGAAGGCTTTGAAGGAGCAGGAAATCCAGTTGGGTGGACTCAGGAACAGGTTTCCAGCACACAAAACTGGGATCTTGCAACAGCTAATGGAAGTGGTTTAATTACTCCACATTCTGGCGCTCAAATGGCAGAATTTAAAAACTCATCTACGGGTAGTGCTACAAAGTTGATTACCCCATCGATGGATTTATCAAGTGTATCCAACCCACAATTGACATTCTATTATGCGAATGAGAATTGGTATGGTGACGTTGATGAATTAAGAGTGTATTACAAAACGAGCGCAGCAGGTAGCTGGGTACAAATAGGAAGTGATTATACCGCTGAAAAAGCATCATGGGAGAAAGTTGAATTAATGTTACCGAATCCTAGCGCTGATTATTATGTTGCTTTCGAAGCAACTTCAAATTGGGCAAGAGGATTAGATTTAGATGACGTTTCTATTATTGATCTTGTAGGTTGTACGGGTACGCCAAACGCCGGAACTGTTTCTGACATAAGCGTTTGTTCTGGAATCAATTTTAACTTAACTGCTATTGGTGCAGATGCTCCTGCTGGAGGTTTAACAAGAGTTTGGGAGTCATCTACCGATAATGTAACTTGGACACCAATTGCAGGTGCAAATACTGATTCTTATACTATCGTTGGAGGTATTTCTTCAACAATGTATTATCGTTATATATTAACATGTAATAGTACGGATGCAGATACTTCAGCGGTTATTGAGGTTACATTAAAAGCTGCGAATGAATGCTATTGTACACCTGTATATAGTGATGGATGTGATGATGATATGA
>CAZDAR010000051.1:0-16651 GCA_964503665.1 uncultured Flavobacteriales bacterium | reverse complement strand
CTCAATAAATGTGAAATTATCGTATGCAGAATGACTAATTTTCAACTTACTTCCAGTAAGAAAATTATCTACAGCAACTACATAATAATCAGGATTTTGAACTAATTTATCGGTTAAACAACTAGGTACGAATCCTGCTCCTCCTGTGACTAAGATTTTAATCATTTTTTTTGATTATAGGACGTAAAGGTATGAATGTTTAACGAGATATTATAAAATTTGGGTGTTTAATTTCAAATCTAGCAGTTGGATATTTCACAGTTTAAGATAAAGAACAATCAATCTTCTACGATTTGTAATTTGGCGAAACGCAATAGTAAAGTTTTAGAACCTTCTTTTGGAAAGAAAATTACAGCCCGTTTATCATCACCAGCTCCTGTAATTTGAATGACTTTACCTTTTCCAAATGACTCGTGTATCACATTGTAACCTACCTTTAAATCAGAGAGGCTACTTGCCTGAAAACTACCTGGTGTCGAAGGCGTTTTGTTCACATCATCCAACGAACGAAGATTCTTTGATGGAAATCCTTTTATCTTATTCAATCCTCCGGTATGAAACTGTTCTTCCACTCTACCCGATTTCAACGAACGTCCTCCGCCTCCTCGAATAGTTGTCTCATACTCTGTAAATTGTCGATCAATTTCAGAGATAAAACGGCTTGGTTCGGAAGTTTCTAAGCGGCCAAAGACAAAGCGTGAATTCGCATACGAAATAGTACACGTATCTTCTGCACGCGTCAAAGCAACATAAAATAAACGGCGTTCTTCTTCCAAGTCTTCACGTGATTGCAAGGTCATTTGAGATGGAAAAAGATTTTCCTCCAAACCAACTAAAAACACATGTTTAAACTCCAATCCTTTGCTGGAGTGAATGGTCATTAGTGATATTTTATTGTTGTCGTCGTCTTTTTGAATGTCGGCATCTGTCAACAATGCCACATCGATTAAGAATTCAGATAATGTTTTGACATCACCTTCTGTCGATTGCTGAGAAAACGTTTTAATTCCGCTTAATAATTCTTCAATATTTTGGTATCTTTCTACTTCTTCTGGCCCTTTGTCTTTTTCATCGCTCAATTCTTTCAATAACCCAGAAGACTTCGCAATCTGCATCGCCATGTCATACGCTGTAATTTTTTCTATTTCAGCGCTAAAACTTTGAATCATTAAGGTGAAGTCCTCAATTTTAGAACGTGTTCCACTCGGAAAGAGATGTAGAATTTCAGGATCACACATGGCATTAAACAACGAAATATTCTTTTCTCCTGCTTTCACAATAAAATTCTCTAACGTTGTTTTTCCAATTCCTCTTTTAGGATAATTGATAACACGTTTTAATGCTTCTTCGTCATTTGGATTAGAAGATAAACGGAAATAAGACAACAAATCTTTAATTTCCTTACGTTGATAAAATGAAACACCTCCATAAATTTTATACGGCATATTCAATCTTCGTAAAGCTTCCTCAAACGACCTCGACTGACGATTGGTACGATAGAGGATGGCAAAATCTTTAAATGCTAATCCTTCATTATTTTTAGTATCGAAAATACGGTTTACCACCATATTTCCTTCCTCGTTATCCGTTAATGTCCGAACAATCTTGATAGTCGATCCTTGTGGATTTTCCGTCCACACTTTTTTCTGAATCTGATCGCGGTTATTCTTAATAACACTATTCGCAGCTTCGACAATTACTTGTGTAGAACGATAGTTTTGCTCCAGTTTAAACAACTTAAAATCTGGATAGTCTTTTTTGAAATTCAGAATGTTTTGAATGTTCGCTCCTCGGAAAGAATAGATACTTTGCGCATCGTCACCGACTACACAAATATTTTCAAAAACAGCAGCTAACTTCTTGACAATCAAATATTGGGCATAGTTGGTATCTTGGTACTCATCTACTAAAATATAGCGAAATTTATATTGGTAATGTTTTAAAACATCAGGAAAATCACGTAGTAAAATGTTGGTGTAAAATAATAAATCGTCGAAATCCATCGCACCCGCTTTGAAACAACGGCTAACATATGATTTAAAAATAGTCGCCATCATCGGACGTTTGTTAGAATAATCCTCCGCCATTATTTCCGCATTATTGGCATAATCATCGGCAGAAATCAACAAGTTTTTCGCCGTTGAAATACGGTTATAGACCACATTTGCCTTATATAGTTTATCGTCTAAGTTCAGCGATTTGACAATATCTTTCAGCAAACTCTTCGAATCTTGAGTATCGTAAATAGTGAAGTTTTGTGGAAAACCTAGTCTATCAGCGTTTATTCGTAAAATGCGCGAAAAAACCGAGTGAAAAGTTCCCATCATCACATTTCGTGCATCAGCATCACCAACAATCGTGGTAATACGTGCTTTCATTTCGCTCGAAGCTTTGTTGGTAAAGGTCAATGCTAAAATATTGAACGGATCAATTCCTTTCTCAATCATATAGGCGATACGATAGGTTAAAACTCTCGTCTTTCCTGATCCCGCACCTGCAATAACCATTGATGGTCCTTCGTAATTTATGACAGCTTCACGTTGACTGCTGTTTAATTCTTCTAAAAATGCACTCATAATGGACAAATTTAGGAAAATTAAAGACGTGATTGAGATACGTAAGAAATCAATTTACAAAACCTCTAAATCATTCATTTTATTCGGATGAAATTCATTTTCTGATTTTGCAATAACGACCGTTGCTAAACAATTCCCTAACACGTTTACGCTTGTTCTTCCCATATCCATCAATGCGTCAACGGCTAGAATAACACTTACTTTGTCGACTGTAACCCCTTCAATTGTCGCAGCTGCACCGGCTAATATCACGAAGGAAGCACCTCGAACACCTGCTACTCCTTTCGAAGTGAGCATCAATACTAAACAGATACCGATTTGTTCGGGAATGGTCATATTGACACCCGACATTTGCGCCACAAAGACGACTGCTAAAGAAAGGTATAATGTGGTTCCATCGAGATTAAAACTATACCCTGTTGGAATCACAAAACCGACCACTTTTTTTGAGACTCCAAATTTCTCTAAATTCTCCATTGCTTTTGGAAGAGCAGCTTCACTACTTGCGGTAGCAAACGCCAAACTAATCGGTTCTTGAATCGCTAACCAGAATTCCTTTATCTTGATTTTGTTGTACAATGCAATTGGTAGCAAAATTAAGAAAACAAAGGCGAGTAAAGCTCCATATAAGGTTAATACCAATTGGAGAAGATTGAATAATATATCAAGCCCCGATTTGGCGATGGTAGCAGCCAAAGCACCAAAAACAGCAAGTGGCGCAACATACATGACAATATCGGTAAATTTAAACATGACTTCGCTAAGACTTTCAAAGAAACCAAGCATCAACTCTTTAGGTTTTGTTTTTTCTACCATTCCTAAACCTATGGCAAAAATGATCGCAAAAATCACTACTTGAAGGATTTCGTTATTGCCAATTGCCTTTGCAATATTCTCTGGGAAAATCTCTACAATATGATCGCGTTGTTGCGTAGATGCTGTTTGTTGTAATAAAATTTCCGATTTAGCAAGATCCGCTTGACTGGCCTTAAGATGAACTCCTTCCCCGGCCTTCGTGATATTAATAGCAAACAATCCAATCACCAATGCAAATGTCGTCACTATTTCAAAATAGATAATACTTTTAAGACCAATTCTTCCCAATTGTTTGATGTTACTATGTCCTGCAATTCCAACAACAAGCGTGGCAATAATTAGCGGTGCGACTAACGTTTTAACCAATCGAAGGAAAATAGTCCCCAAACGTTCCATCTCTAATCCAAAAAATGGAAATGAAATCCCCACTTCAATTCCTAGAAGCATTGCAGAGAATATCCATAAGGACAATTTTTTGCGCTTGAAAGTGATGAAGAATAATACTCCTACTGCGGTAAATCGAACGATACCCATCAAATCGAAATGTCCAAAACTAGAAGTCGTAAAAACAAGTGTTAGGGTGACAAAGTATAATATGAAATAAACGGGAAGAGAAGTTAACCACTTTTGCATAGGAATCAATTTTTAGATTAATCTGCGTAAAGGTGGGCAAAATTTTTAAAAAAAAAGAGAATTAATCATTACAATCTATTTTTTATTATTAATATTGCACAGCTGAAGTTTAACCCTTCAGCTTTCGACAATTAAATTCCTATCACATATTTTTTAGGTCTTTTGACAACATTTAAAATATTCTTTAACTAATTCATTTTTATGAATCTATCCGATTTAGAAGGAAAAAAACTTTCTGATTTAAGAGAAATTGCAAAACTAGCAGGTATCTCCAAAACTGAAACAATGAAAAAAGCAGAAGTGCTAGAAGCTTTGAAGGGAATGGTAAGCGCTGAAAGTAATACACCTATAAAAGAACAGAAAAAAACAATTATAGCTGAAGATTCTGACAAGCGAACTAAACGTCCAAGAATTACTAAGCAAGAGGTGATTTCTGTTGTAAAAAAAGAAAAAGCAGACGATAAAAAGGAAGAAAAAGTATTAACGTTGTTTGAAGCAGAAAAAGTGGAAGCACCCATCGTTAATAAAATTCAACCGATTAAAGAAGAAATAAAGGCTACACCTGCAAAGAAAGAAGTCGTTGCAGCTACTGCTCCAATAGAAATACAGCAACAAGCACCGAGAGATACTACTAAATCAGATCAACGAAAAGGTAGAAACTTGTTGGAAAAATTGGATAAGCCAAATGATACAACACCTCCTCAAAATACACAAAGAAACGATCAACCAAACGCTGGAAGACCGAGCCATAACACTCCGAAGAGCGACACTAGAACTTCTCATAAAACAGAAGAATCGACTAAAACTGCCTATAATAAACCAGTACACACAAAGCCTGAACACAATAGACCAGAGCATTCAAAATCTGAGCAATCGAAACCTGACCACACAAGACAGGAGCCAGTTAAAACACTACCCAATAGTGCAGAACATATTACAAGTTATGACTTGACAGGTATTGTTTCCGCAGAAGGTGTTTTAGAAGTTATCCAAGAACAAGGTTATGGTTTCTTAAGATCTTCTGATTACAACTATTTACCTTCACCAGATGATGTGTATGTCTCTCATAGTCAAATTAAATTATTCGGACTTAAAACTGGAGATACGGTAAAAGGTACAATTCGTCCTCCGAAAGAAGGCGAGAAATATTTTCCACTAGTAAAAGTAGATTCTATCAATGGACGCTCTCCATCTTATATTAGAGATCGTGTTCCTTTTCAGTATTTAACTCCCTTATTTCCAACGGAAAAATTCACATTAACAGGTCACGCTCAAGAAAACATGTCCACTCGCATCATGGATCTATTCGCACCTATCGGAAAAGGACAGCGTGGATTAATTGTCGCACAACCAAAAACAGGTAAAACCGTTTTACTGAAAGACGTCGCAAACGCTATTGCTGCGAATCATCCAGAAGTTTACTTAATCGTTTTATTAATTGACGAACGTCCTGAAGAGGTAACAGATATGGCAAGAAGCGTAAAAGCAGAAGTGATTGCTTCTACTTTTGACGAACCTGCGGAAAGACACGTGAAAGTGGCGAACATAGTTTTAGAGAAAGCAAAAAGAATGGTCGAATGTGGACACGACGTGTGCATTCTACTAGACTCTATAACACGTCTTGCACGTGCATACAACACTGTCTCACCAGCATCTGGAAAAGTATTATCAGGTGGTGTGGATGCCAATGCCTTACACAAGCCGAAGCGTTTCTTTGGTTCTGCTAGAAATATCGAAAATGGTGGTTCTTTATCTATCCTTGCAACAGCATTGGTGGAAACAGGTTCTAAAATGGACGAAGTTATCTTTGAGGAATTTAAAGGAACGGGGAATATGGAATTACAATTGGATAGAAAAATCTCTAACCGACGTATTTTCCCAGCCATCGACATCATTGCCTCTAGTACACGAAGAGACGATTTGTTAGTCCAAAAAGATATTCTACAACGCGTGCATTTATTACGTCGCCATATGGCCGATATGAATTCTGTAGAAGCAATGGAATTCTTGAAATCTCAAATGGACAACACACGTTCTAACGAAGAATTTTTAATTTCAATGAATCGATAAATTATGAAAGGCCCTATAGGATTCGGTGTATTATTTGCATTTTGTTTTATCATTTTAAAAATGAGTTTCTATTTTGCATCCATATTTGTGGGAAACATTCTACCGCTATCCTTCATCAATATGTTTTTCTTACTTCTGGCCATTTCTATTGGACTGTACTATTACGATTTAAGACGAGCTGAGAAAGGTGAATCGATGATGCAAGAACTCAAACAAGGCTTAAAAGCGGGAATGGTCTATACTTTTATTACCTGTGGTTTTCTTTTTATCTATTATAAAAAAATCGATCAATCGATATTGGTGAAGATGCAAAATGAACGTATCGATGACTTTAAAAAAGGCTTAGATAATCCCACAACTTTTGTACAAATAAAAGCAAGTAACGAAGCATTCGAGGTTATGACGGCGGATGAAATTTTAGACGAAGTGAAATCTAACATTAAAGATTTTATTTCTGCTCGCTCTTTATTCCTTATTTCATTGATGTCGATGATGTTGCTTTCCATTCTTTATAGTTTATTGATTACAATCATCTACCGTAAGGTACTCTTTAGAAATTATTTGTCGTGAAAAAAATCCTGGTTATTGGAAATGTTTTTCCGGAACCTGATTCTTCTGCTGCCGGAACGAAAATGATACAATGGTTGACTTTTTTCAAAGAGAACAACTTTCAGGTGGCTTATGCATCAACAGCTCCAAAAAGTGAATTTTCTGCCGATATTTCTGACTTTGTAAATGCTAGTTGGAAGATAAACATGAATGATGATTTTTTCAATGAACAAGTCAAAGAATTCATGCCGGACATCGTTTTGTACGACCGTTTCATGACGGAAGAACAATTCAGTTGGCGCATTCGCGAAATTCATCCTTCGGCGATGCATTTGCTCGAAACACAAGATTTACATTTCTTAAGAGAAGCCCGAGAAAAGAATAGTGATTTTCACAATGTTACTTGTAAACGTGAGATTGCCGCTATTCTTCGGTGCGATCTGACATTCATTATCTCGCTTTTTGAATACAACTTTCTAGTCGAACACTTTCCTTTTGTAATAGATAAAATCAGTTACTTTCCGTTGTGTTATAATGTTAAGGATGCTCTAACAAGCATTGAATATAGAAATGACTTTTTCTTTATTGGCAACTTCCTACATGCTCCCAATCGTCAAGCCGTTTTATATTTGAAGAAAATTTGGAACAACGTCCGACAAAAAATCCCAACAGCGAAAGTCTATATTTATGGTGCTTATCCAAATCAACAAATACTGCAATTACACAACGAAAAAGAAGGTTTTATTGTTAAAGGTCGCGTAGATGCAATTCAGAAAATTTTCACAAAACATGCGATTTTATTAGCACCACTTCAATTCGGTGCGGGACTAAAAGGTAAACTATTAGAATCTATGCAATTTGGCGGGATTTCCATCACTACTCCTATTGGTTCTGAAGGAATTGCTATCGATGCAGTATGGAACGGCAGCGTCGTTGATTTAGATAATTTTGAAGCGGCAATTATTTCTGTTTATCAAGAAAAAGAAAAGTGGGAACTGTACGCACAAAAAGGTCGTGATATATTAGAAAAACAATTTGATAGTAGTTTATTTAAATTACGTGTTTTAGACGAAATCAATACTATTGCCAACGATATTGAAACTTGGCGAAAAACGCATTATTTATCTGAAATCTTACATTTTCATCGACAGCAAAGTGTGAAATATCTTTCTAAATGGATTATGGTGAAGAATGCGTTGAAGAAGAGATAAATTCTATTTCGACTGATTAGAAGCGAAAGAAATTTAGAACTAGGACGTCAATAGAGCCAATAATAGGACATTTAAAAACAGATTTTAGGTTAGCTCAAAACTACTTCCATGGTGAAATAGGTCCACAAATGAATGCTTTTTTATCTAGCTGCAACATGAAACTTAAAGAAAATGATGGAAATACTAAAAGACAAAGCAAAAAATTGTCTTTTGCGTTTTCTTCAACCAATTTCTTTAAAGCTAATTTTTTAAATGACAGCTCTTTGAAGTTTTGTTAAGGAGCGACTAAATATTTACAGTTAATTATAAATGAAGTTAAACATTTTGATAAAATAAAATCTATAAAAAAGTAAAGTTATATCTATTTATTTTCGAAATCCTCCATAGGAAAATTAGGCAAAAAAAAACAATCCCCCTACTTCACCGAACTCTTTCTTTTCCAATAATAATAAAAAGGTAATCCTGAAAGAATTAATATAATTCCGAGGATAGAGAGTGCGGGAGATTCTAAAAAGGAAATAACTAGTAGAATCATACAGAATAGAATGAAGAAAATCTGAATAATTGGATAACCAAATGCTTTGTATGGACGAGGCGTAGTTTTAGCTTTTACACGTAGAATAATGACACCTAAAACAATCAATCCGTAAAAGATAAATGCGGCGATAATCACTAAATCGGTTAAGAAGTCGAAAGAACCTGAAAATACCAAAACACTTGCCCATATACATTGATAGATTAGTGAATTAACAGGTGTATTTTTTTTTTCACTGATTTTTGCAGCACCTTTGAAAAACATATTCTTTTGTGCCATCGCATAATAAATACGAGAAGCTGCAAGTATAGTAGCATTCGTGCAACCAATAGTCGAAACCAGAATCATTCCACTAACAATATAAGCACCGCTATTTCCAAAAATTTTATTCATGACCAATACGGCAGCAATACTATTTTGATCAGCTTTTGTGGCTGCTACCATTTCGTCAATTGGCATAACGTATAAGTAACTAGCGTTAATGATGACATATAAAATAATGGTCAACATAACACCGATAAACATCGCTCTTGGGAGTGTTTTGTGTGGTTCATGTATTTCTTCGCCTACGAAACCAAGTGATAGCCATCCTTCATAACCCCAAAAAGCATTTCGCATCGCAATCACCATAACGCCAAAAAATCCAAGAAAAGTAAATCCTTCACTCGGATAGCTTGCAGATGGTGTGTTGAAAGTTTCCCAACTACCGATACTACTATTCATCGCTAGAACAGCAATAATAATAATCGAAAACCCAATAATAAAGGTCGAAACCATACTTACAAAACCGCCTTTCTTGGCACCACTCGCATTGATAAATGTCAATAGAATAATAAGTAGAATAGCCACCACTTTTGCACCGATATTATCAAATGGTTGAATGACACCAAAAATAGTGATCGATTCTAATGCTGGAGAAAGATGTGGTAACGAAATAAAGGTATTCAGTGCACCTGCAAAAATAAAAGCAATGGAAGAAATCGTAGCAGTTTGAATGATAGAGAAACACGCCCAACCGTATAAATAGGAAACGGTTTTACCGTAAACTTTCTCTAACCACGAAAAAGGTCCACCCGAGTGAGGAAATAATGCGCCTAATTCACCAATGCTTAACACACCAAAAATCACTATAATTCCTGAAAGTACCCATGCTAAAATAACGAGCCAAGATGCATGCAGTCCTTCCGCCATTGGTGCTACTTTTTTGAATACACCAGAACCGATTATCGAACTCATCACAATGATAATGGCCATTTTCAAGCCAAAGGATTTTAGTAAACTCGTGTTTTTAGTTTCAGGCATCGTTTTCATTTTAAACAGCATAAAAGTATAAAAAAAAGAATGTGATTCTACTTTGTTGTATTTTATGAGGCTAGTATTACTAAAAAATCAATCTGTTTTTAACGTTAGTGTTAAATTAAGATGTTTAAGTCATTAATTATGCTTTTTATTTGAATTTTGGATATCAATTGCGTAATTTTACCCTAACAATAAAATTATAGATTATGAAAAAGATAGCAATTTTCTCGTTTTCCTTACTCCTTCTAAGCTCTTTCTTATGGCTTCCAAGCTCCAACGATAATGGTATTAAATTTCAAGAAATTACATTTAATCAAGCATTAACACAAGCTAAAAAAGAACACAAATTTATCTTCATGAATGTGTATGCAGTTTGGTGTGCACCGTGTACAAATCTTAAAAAGACAACCTTCCAATCAGATAAAATAGGAAGTGTATTCAACAAGAGCTTTATCAATATTTCTGTTGATGCTGAAAAAGGAGAAGGTATTAATTTATCTAGAAAATATGAAGTTACCGCTCACCCATTGATGTTAGTGATTAATTCCGAAGGAAAAGTAGTGAAAAGAATACTTGGATATGTAAAAGAAGATCAACTGCTAAAAGAAGTAAAAGGTTATTTGAAATAGTTAATTAACAAATAGATGAATGCGGGATGATGAAAGTTATTCCGCATTTTTTTGTTTTGCTTCTTCAATAATCGATTCAACTACCTCTGGATTCAACAAAGTACTTGTATCGCCTACTTTATCGTACTCTCTTTCTGCGATTTTTCTTAAAATACGACGCATGATTTTTCCTGAACGCGTTTTCGGCAAGTCGCTAACAAATTGAATAATGTCTGGCTTAGCAATTGGGCCAATCATCAATGTAACTGTTGCTAGAATTCGTTTTTGAATAGCAGCTTTATCTTCGTTCGTATCTGCAACCTTTATAAATGCATAAATTCCTTGTCCTTTGATGTCATGTGGATAACCCACAATTGCCGATTCAATTACTTCTTGGTTTGAATTGATGGCATTTTCCAATTCTGCGGTGCCCATTCTATGCCCTGAAATGTTCAGCACATCATCCACACGGCCCGTGATTCGATAATATCCTTCGCTATCTCTTAAACAGCCGTCTCCTGAGAAGTAGTTATTGGGATAGGTTGAAAAATAAGCCATTTTAAAACGTTCATGATTACCATACGTAGTACGTAGCATGCCTGGCCATGGAAATTGAATACTAAGATTTCCTGAAACATCATTTCCATGTAATTCTTTTCCATCTTCATCCATCAAAATAGGTTGAATACCTGGAAGTGGCAACATCGCATAACTGGGTTTTGTGGGCGTAATTCCAGCCAAAGGTGAAATTAAAATTCCACCATTTTCAGTTTGCCACCAAGTATCAACAATCGGCAGCTTCCCTTTCCCTATTTTCTCATTATACCATTTCCACGCTTCTTCATTAATTGGTTCACCCACAGAACCTAAAACACGCAATGAACTCAAATCTTTACCTTCCAAATAACTTTCACCGTGTGCTATCAACGAACGAATAGCAGTTGGAGCAGTATATAATATATTTACTTTATGTTTTTCGACAATATTCCAAAAACGGCTTGCATCTGGATAGGTTGGAATACCTTCAAACATGAGAACAGTAGCGCCTTGCGAAAGAGGTCCATACACAATGTAAGAATGGCCTGTAATCCAACCAATATCGGCAGTACAAAAGAAAACCTCATCGGGTTGATATTGAAAAACATTCGAAAAAGTATATCCTGTGTACACCATGTAACCGCCTGTCGTGTGTACAACGCCTTTGGGAGTTCCTGTTGAACCAGAAGTGTACAAAATAAACAGCGTATCTTCCGCATCCATTTCTTCGACTGGACAATGTTTCTCCGCTTTTTTAATTTCATCATGCCACCAAGTATCACGTGCTTCTTTCATATCAACTGGTGACTTGGTATGTTGAACGACAAACATTTTTTCAACAGAACTCGTCTGTTTTAAGGCTTCATCCACCGTATTTTTCAACGGAATGGTTTTATTTCCGCGATAACCGCCATCCGCAGTAACCACTAATTTGCAAGAAGCATCATTCACTCTATCAGCAATTGAGTGAGCAGAGAAACCGCCAAAAACCACCGAATGAATGGCGCCAATTCGCGCACATGCTAACATTGTAATAGGCAATTCAGGAATCATCGGTAAATAAATACAGACACGGTCACCTTTCTTTATGCCGTTATTCCGCAACACATTGGCAAACGTTTCTACTTTCTCCAAAAGTTGTGAATACGTCAACGTGATGGTTGTCTCGTTTGGATTGTTGGGCTCCCAAATAATAGCTGGCTTGTTTCCTAGTTTAGGAATATGTCGGTCGAGACAATTCTCAGTAATGTTCAGTTTCGCGCCTTCGAACCATTTGATTTCGGGTTTCTTAAAATCCCATTCTAAAACGTTGTCCCATTTCTTTCGCCAGTAAAATGTATCGGCTATTTCCCCCCAAAAAGCAGTAGGATTTTCAACACTATAACGATAAGTTTCTTGGTATTCTTCAAATGACTTTATCTGGAAATTCATACGTATCAAATTAAGATGTTCGTTTTCGTTTCCCTAAAAGTACATATCTTTTTAAAACGAAGCAACTAGAATCACCAGAAAGTGCTGACTAATTCAAAAACCAAATAATTCTTTGAACTTCATCGATTGTCTTCTAGAAACTTCTATCTTAATGCCATTCAATAAAGTAAATTGCAAACCGCCATTAAACCAGTTTTCAACGCCTTCGATATAATTTAGATTCACAATATATCTTCTATTTGCTCGGAAAAATAACTTTGGATCGAGTGTATCTTCAATCGCATTTAAGGAACGAATAACCATCGGTCGAAAAGTATCAAAATAGATTTTAACGTAATTTCCTTCCGATTCAAAATAGCGGATTTTTTCTATTTCAACAAACCAACATTTATCATTTTCCTTGATAAAAATTTTGTCTTTTGGTCCTAATGGATAGCGGTCAATTGGCTGAGTTGACGAATCAAAATCATCTTGCAATGAAATCTTTTTCAACGCTTCAGTCAATCTTTGCGGGTCAATTGGTTTTAATAAATAATCGAGCGCATCGACTTCGAATGCTTTAATCGCATACTCATCATAAGCGGTCGTAAAGATAACTTGCGGAATTTCCTCCAATTTCTTCAACATTTCTAAACCATTCATTCCGGGCATTTGAATATCCAAGAATATCAAATCAGGTTGTAAATCATGAATCATCTGAATGGCTTCCGTTGCGTTGGATGCTTCACCAATAATTTCCAAATTAGCTTCCGACTTCAACATCGACTTCAGTTCTTCTCTTGCTAAACGTTCATCGTCAACAATTAAATACGTCATTTTCCTATTCATAATATATGTTTAATGATGACTTCGCTAATGACCGTATTGTCTTTCTCAAAGATATGGAAATTAGCATTCGATTTATACATTAATTCCAATCTACTTTTAGTATTTTCAATACCAATTCCCGTTTCCGATATTTCATTTTTCAATCTTCCTGTATTAGTCACACGCATTATTAAATCATTCGCATCACGAGTAACTTCAATGGTCACTTTCCCACCTTCAATTTCTCTGGAAATACCGTGTTTAATTGCATTTTCAGCTAATATTTGAATGATAAAAGGCGGAATTTCTATATTTTCTACTGTTTTATCAATATGAAAATCAATCATTAAACGATCTTCAAAACGAACTTTTTCTAAGTCCAAATAATTCGCCACAAGTGTTAACTCCTCTTTGATAGATATGGTATCTTTTTTTCCAGAAATAAGTGACGTTCGCAATAAATTTGACAATTTCGTTATCGTTTTCTTCGCTAATTTAGGATCAATTTCCACTAAAGCGCGAATGGAATTCAACGAATTGAATAAGAAATGAGGGTTCAATTGCGACTTCAAATTTTTCAGTTCTATCTCGTTTTGACTACTCTGCAAACGCAGATTATCCATCTCTTGAAAATAGGACTTATTGAAAAAATAATACGTCAAATAGATACCATTCCACAAGATAAGCAATAGAATTGCTCCCAACATATTAAGATAAAAGAAGCTATTTTTGTACTGTTCGATAAAATAATCAAAAGGACGATTGTTAAACGTCCAACCAATGAGCGCTTCTGAATTCACCAGTAAGAATGCAATACACAACATGAGCAAAGACAATCTCGGAGCCAATTTCAAAAACGGCAATTCCAGCCATCTAAAACGCAACATAACATACCGCATGCAGTGCGTCAATAAAATTCCCATAACTGCAAATGAAAGCGCTATAATCAGCGACTTCATCGAAATCTCTTGCTTGTCGGTTAAATAATTAGCGGCAAATGAAATGCACACATAAATGGTCCATCCCATAATTTGCGCTATCCAGTAGATTCTTTTGGCGAACTTCATGTATCAAAAATAAGCATTCAATATGATTAATTAAAATTCATTCGATATATCTATACAAAACAAAAAGAGGAACCAATTTGATTCCTCTCTTCACTATCTAAAACAATTCTCTTATTGAGCGTTCGCTATTTCTACAAATTTATCGTATGATACTTTTATGTCTGCTAATTTCGCAGTTGCTTTTACGAATTCAATCAACTTCGTTTCAGCAATCATATCGTAAATGCGATTCGACTCTTCTTTATTAGTCAATAATTGATTTGCAGAAGTTGTTAAGTCTTTATCTTCTGGAGCTGGAATACCATATTGAGCATATTGCTTCATGATTAAATCTTTAGTAAAACCAATCACTTCTTCTTGCTTTAATTGAAGGTTATTATCCTTGAATATTTTCCCTTGGATAATTTGCCATTTCAAGCTCTTTTCGTATTCTGGATAAAGGTTCTCTAATTCAGCTGCGTCCATTGGTTTTTCACTGCTTAGGCTGATCCATCTTTTTAAGAAATCTTCAGGAAGTGCTATTTTAGTATTTTCTAACAAGTGATTATAAGCATCTCTCATTACCAAACGGTCTGAATCGTTGGCGAACATATCTTCTAAATCTTTCTGAACTTTCGCATTTAATTCAGCTTCAGATTTCACTTCACCTTCACCAAAAAGTTTATCAAACAATTCTTGATTCATGTCTGCTAACTCGATGTGCTTAATTTCATTGATTTTCATTGAATATTTATCACCAATCTCAGTCAAATCTTGTCCTTTCACTCCTAACATCGCTGCCATATCGCTATCGCCTTTAGAAACTAATCTTGGGTTCACCACAACAGTATCTCCAATTTTCTTATCTAAAAGTGCTTTTTTAGTCGCTTTATCTTCTACAAACTCCATAGAAATGGTAGAGTTGTTAGATATTCCTCCTTCTTTTTCGGTCTCGTCGTCATTCAACTCAGTAAATTGAGCTAAAATCATATCCTTCTCACCTACTTTTTCAGAAGAAACTAATTTTCCGTATCTTCTTCTTAAATCATCGACTTGCTTACCGATTAAATCATTGTCAACATCCACTTTATTGTACGTCAATTTAGTCGATTTAGTCAATGGAATTTCAAATTCTGGTGTAATGGCAATATCGTAGAAGAATTCAAAATCCGTTGGATTTTCAAAATCACCTTTTACTTCGTGAGTAGAACTTGGAATCGGTTGGCCGATAATTTCTAATTTATTGTCATTAATATACTTAAACAATGTATCACTCACAAGTCGATTCAATTCTTCTGCTAATAAACCTTTTCCATATTGTTTTTTAATTAAACCAACAGGAATTTTTCCAGGACGAAATCCAGGGATTTTAGCATTCTTTCTGTATTTTTCAATGGCTGTGTTAACTTTTTCAGTATAATCAGCAGATTCTACTTGAATTTTTAATAAAGCAACACCGTCTTTTAGATCCTCGCGAACAACATTCATTTTTTTAAAATTTTAGGCAAATTTAGAAATAAAAAGTGGTACAAGATAGCGTTATATGATTTTTCTTATTCTAATTTTAGATAGAAAGCGTAAACAGAGTGAGAATGAGTGAAAAGAATGAAGAATAAAAAAACCAGAGTTGAATTTTGCTTTCGCTTTGATTCTCACTCTGGTTTTCTGTACAGGCGGAGAGACTCGAACTCTCACACCTCGCGGCACTAGATCCTAAGTCTAGCGTGTCTACCAATTCCACCACGCCTGCATTTATTAGACGGTGCAAAATTAGATATATTTTTATTTTATGCAAGCTATTTGAAAAATAAATTAAAAGAAGGTTGTATGATGAGTTACTAAAACACAGAATAAGAATGAGATAAGAAGAACTCATTGCGTCCTTAGCGCCTTCATTGCGAACATAGCGATAACGTTTTACAAGTTCCACTTTTCAAAATCAGCTTTCACTTCTAAGACGATTCTCTTTTTTAGAATGGGATGATAGAAATCGATATAACCTGCGTGAAGAAATAAGCGTTCAGAAATGCGTCCGTATAAATCATCTCCTAAAATGGGTGTGTTTAATCCATTTTCGTGTGAAGCATGTAAGCGCAATTGATGTGTTCTACCAGTAATTGGCCAAAAGTGAACATAGGTATAATTTCCAATTGATTTGATTTTTTGAAACTTGGTCAATGCTTCTTTTCCGTATTCGTAGCAAACTAATTGCCTTGGACGATCGTTTAAATCACCTCTGAGTGGTAAATTTATCGTTCCTTCATTTGCCTCTAGTGTTCCATCCAAAATAGCGTCATACCGTTTGATAATCGTGTGGTCGATAAACTGTTGTTGTAAAATTTGATGGACTTTCTTCACTTTTGCAGCCAACAAAATCCCGGATGTAGACATATCCAATCGATGTAACAACAACGGACCGGTAGCATCTGGATACATTTCTTCCAATCGTGATAAAACGGAATCGGTATAGATATTTCCCGGAACGGATAAAAATCCTTCTACTTTATTTATCGCCACGATATAATCATCTTCG
>CAZDAR010000050.1:8946-16941 GCA_964503665.1 uncultured Flavobacteriales bacterium | reverse complement strand
GCAAAGGCGGCGGTGGAAGCAGAAGCGGTGGCGGAAGAGATTTCAAAAGCGGCGGAGGCTATAAAGGCGGTGCAAGTAGAAGTGGAGATAGAAGCAGTAGCAGAAGTGGAAGTGGAGACAGAAGTAGCAGCAGAAGCAGAAGTAGTTTCGGCGACAACAAATTCGGCAGTAAACGCGAAGATCGCTCAGGCGGATTTTCCAAGAGACCAAGAAAAGCATAATTAACCAAAATTAAAATACCATAACATTTTATGGAAATAAGAAATATAGCCATCATTGCACACGTTGACCACGGTAAAACAACGTTAGTAGACAAAATTATTGAAGCAGGGTATGACCTGAATGAACGTAACAAACCATCTGGTGATTTAATCATGGACAGTAATGATTTGGAACGTGAAAGAGGAATTACCATTGTATCGAAAAACGTTTCCGTAATCTACAAAGACACGAAAATTAACATTATTGACACTCCTGGTCACGCCGACTTTGGAGGAGAAGTAGAACGTGTATTAAACATGGCAGATGGTGTTTGTCTATTGGTTGATGCTTTCGAAGGTCCAATGCCTCAAACACGATTCGTGTTAGGTAAAGCGCTTTCAATGGGTATTCGTCCATTGTTGGTCATCAATAAAGTAGATAAAGAAAACTGTACACCGGAAGAAGTGCATGAGAAAGTATTCGATTTGATGTTTGAATTGGATGCTAACGAAGAGCAATTAAACTTCCCGACTGTTTACGGTTCGGCTAAACAAGGTTGGATGTCAGACGATTATAAAAAACCGACGACAAGCATTACAACTTTGTTAGATACTATTTTGGATTATTTTCCTCCTCGTAAAATTGAGGAAGGAAATACCCAATTGTTGATTACTTCATTAGATTACTCTTCTTACGTAGGTCGTATCGCTATTGGTCGACTTTCTCGTGGCGTGATCAGAGAAGGACAAAATGTAATCGTGGTGAAGGCGGACGGAGCCAAAGAAAAGCACAAATTAAAAGAGGTTTTTGTGTTTGAAGGTATCGAACGTAGAAAAGTAGCTGAAGTTCAAGCAGGTGATATCTGTGCATTAACTGGTATCGAAGGTTTTGACATTGGCGATTCTGTGTGTGATTATGAAAATCCAGAACCGCTTCCAACTATTAAGATGGACGAGCCGACGATGAGTATGTTATTCTCTATCAACGATTCACCATTCTATGGAAAAGAAGGGAAATTTGTTACTTCTAGACACATTCAAGAGCGTTTGACAAAGGAGTTAGAAAAAAACTTAGCATTGCGTCTTGAGACGACAGATAAAGCAGACAAATGGATGGTTTTTGGCCGTGGTGTATTGCACTTATCGGTATTGATTGAAACGATGCGTCGTGAAGGGTACGAATTACAAGTAGGTCAACCACAGGTAATTATCAAGGAAATTGATGGTGTTAAATGTGAACCTATTGAAGAATTAACGATTGACTTACCAGAAGAATATTCGGGTACTGCCGTTGAAGCAGTGACGAAACGTAAAGGTGAAATGAAAAATATGACACCTAAAGGAAATCGTATGATTTTAGAATTCGAAATTCCTTCTCGTGGTATTATTGGTCTTGGAACATACATGATGACTCAAACTGCTGGTAAAGCAATTATGAATCACCGTTTCATTGGTTACCAACCGTACAAAGGAGTAATTCCTGGTCGTCAGAATGGTTCATTAATTTCGATGGAATTAGGTAAAGCAATTCCATTTGCATTGAATAACTTACAAGATAGAGGTAAGTTTTTCGTTCATCCAAATGAGGATGTTTACGAAGGACAAGTTATTGGAGAGAATTCAAAAGCAGGTGATTTAGTGGTAAATATTACTAAAACAAAGAAGTTAACCAACATGCGTGCTTCTGGTTCTGATGATAAAGTGAAATTAGCTCCAGCAAAAGATTTTAGCTTGGAAGAATGTCTAGAGTTCATTCAATCAGATGAATACGTGGAGTGTACGCCTAAAAGTTTAAGAATTAGAAAGATTTTCCTAAAAGAAAGTGACCGAAAGAGAGCGTCTAAATAAACTTTATTGCGTACTTTCATAATTGACAAAAAAGTAGGGATATGTTTGACGATGATAATGACGATGATTTTATAGACAGAAGTCTAAAAGAACACATCGAAAAATTTGAGGCATACTTAAAAGAGGATAAATTTTTCTTCTTTGACAGTGATGTATTGGAAATGATCGTAGATCATTACATTGTCAATGGAGAATATAGTAAGGCTATCAGAGCTTCTGAGTACGGGATGAAATATTTCCCTAACGATCGATTGTTCACATTGCGAATGGCGCAAGCTTATTCAGCAAAAGGATTATTGAAGGAGGCTTTGAATATTCTTGCCAACAAAGAACTGTTTTTAGAAAACTTGGTCGAATATTATTTGACCAAGGCTTCTATCTTCAGCCAATTAAAAAATTCAGATAATGCCATCAAATTCTTCAAAATCGCGTTAGATTTAACGGATAAAGAAGAACGAGATGAAATCTATTTGGATATCGCCATGGAATATCAATACAAAGGCGATTACCGTTCTGCTATTGATGTACTCAATGAATCCGTTAAAGCTAATCCACGAAATGAAGTAGCGCTTTATGAGCTTGCATTTTGCTATGATTTTATCGGCGAATTTGATGCAGCTATAAAATGTTACAACGATTTTATCGATGAGAATCCATACTCTTTCACCGCTTGGTATAACTTAGGTAATATTTATTCCAAAGTAGAAGACTGGAAAAAAGCATTGGACGCGTATGAGTTTAGTGTTGCCATCAATGAGGAATTTTCTCCCGTTTACTTTAATATGGGAAATGCTTTTCTTTCACTTGACAATTACGAAGAGGCTGAAAAATGCTTCTATAAGTGTTTAAGCATGGAGGGAGAAGATGCATATGCGTATTGTTATTTGGGAGAATGTTATGAGAATCAAGATAAATTTGACCTTGCTCGAAACTGCTATAACAAAGCGCTTGAAGTTGATCCAAATCTATCGGATGCTTGGCTAGGATTGGGAATTGTTTCCGACTTGGAAGGCGACACGAAGAAAGGAATCGAATTGATTCAAAAAGCCATTGCAATGGAACCATCGAATGCCAGCTACTATCATGTATTAGCAAGTGCTCACGATAAATTAGGAAACCTAGAAGAGGCCACAGTTCACTTTGTGAAAGCGATAGAGTTATCACCTGAGAATGGAGAAGCAATAAAGGATTACTACGTGATGTTGATGAATTATAATTTACGTCAGAATGCCAGTGAATTGTTAGGTGAATCCGAAATGTATCCATCCAATCATTTTACCGTAAATTTGTTGCGTTTTCATTGGTACTGGAAGGGGCAAGATAATGATGTTGCACTTGGATTCTTAGGATTGTGTATCATTGAAGATGAAGAAAAAGCAAAACAGATATTTGAGTGGTTCGAAGAATTTAATAAAGAACCACAAATAGTAAACTTGTTTAAAAATCTATAAATATGAATTTTGAATTACCTTTTATACCGAAAAGAGATGAAAAACCCCGTCAAAAAGGGTTGACAATGATGATGGATAAAGGCTTGAGTTTAAGAGAAGCAGAGAATTTTATCGAAGGAAAAGGACATTTAACGGATATTGTCAAATTTGGTTTTGGCACCTCTTATGTGACTCCCAACCTAAAGGAGAAAATAAAGTTATACAAAGATAACGGTATCAAACCGTATTTTGGAGGTACACTTTTCGAAGCGTTTTATGCACGAGGAAGATTTGAAGATTACTTAAGAGTACTAGACGAGTACGGACTTGAGATGGCAGAAGTCTCTGACGGTTCTATTATCATCGACCACGATGAAAAGTGCAAGGTCATTGAACGTATGGCGAAAAATAAAACAGTACTTTCAGAAGTTGGTTCAAAAGATGAAGGTATCTTAATTGCGCCCAACCGTTGGATCAAGATGATGCAAGCAGAGTTGCAAGCAGGTTCTTGGAAAGTGATTGCAGAAGGGCGTGAGTCAGGAACAGTTGGTGTTTTTCGCCCAAGTGGACAGGCGCACACAATGTTAATTAATAAAATAACTGCGAAAGTAAAACCAGATGATATCTTGTGGGAAGCACCTAAAAAGAATCAACAAATTTGGTTCGTCAAGCTTTTAGGAGCGAATGTAAACCTTGGAAATATCGCACCAACCGACGTTATTCCATTGGAGTGTTTACGTTTAGGTTTACGAGGTGATACTTTCTTTGATTTCCTTCCTGAGGATTATGCTAAGCGCTTAAAGCAAGTAGATTCTGATGCATTAGACGAAGAAGAATTGTAAAAATTAA
This sequence comes from uncultured Flavobacteriales bacterium, assembly GCA_964503665.1. Taxonomy (GTDB): domain Bacteria; phylum Bacteroidota; class Bacteroidia; order Flavobacteriales_D; family Crocinitomicaceae; genus 40-80. The sequence continues at coordinate 12,614 of CAZDAR010000050.1, read as the reverse complement.
TAATATATATTAAACAAAAAAGACATCAATATTGATGTCTTTTTTGTTTAGCTGGTTGCCACTGGATTTGCAATCCTGCGGACGAAAATTTGCATTTCAAGCTCTAAAATTGGTAACTTAGCCCTAGAATTAATCTGTTCTATAATTCTCTAAAATTAAGCAATGTTATTCAAAAAGAAAATAGAAATAAGAGAGCACGGAGCACCTATATATTCAGTCGTTGGAGATGGGTATTCTATTTTTACTTCTTCGGGAGATCGATTTGTGCTCAAATGGAATTTAAAAGAAGGCACTCAGGATCTTTTCGCCATAAAAATGGACTACACCAGTTATCGCTTATGTTATCACGAGAGCAGGCTCTATATTGGTTCTAAAAAAGGCGAAATCTATGTGGTAGATACCGATAAGAAGTCAATTGTGGTACAACGTAAGGTCGATGTGAAAGCAATTCATTCAATTATTGTGGGTGAACTGCTTATTGTGGGGACTGAGGAAGGCGATATTCTCTTTCTCGATAAAAACTCACTCGATGAGGTAAAGCGTCTTTCTTTCGGTGCTGGAAAAATTCGAGACTTACAATTTTTAGATAACAATCGATTAGCTGCCGTTAGTCAAGATGGCTATCTCCGAGTTATAATGTTAGAAAGTTATGAATTAGAACATCAATTTTTAGTTCATGACAAAGGGGCGAATAAAATGCTTTTAGTAGGTGAGGAGTTGTTCACCGTTGGTAAAGATGGCTATTTGAAAGTATGGAATTGGCAAGAAGAAAAAGAGCTACATGCTTGGCCGATTCATTACGAGACCATTTATGACATTCGTCAAGTAGGAGCGTTAATTGTTACTGCTTCGCGTGATAAATCTATCAAAGTATGGGAATATAAGGATGACTTAAAGCTGACTCAAAAAATCACATCACGACTATTTGGTCATTCGTATTCGGTCAATGCGTTGCACGTAATCGATGAACAAAATTTTTGTTCTGTCAGTGATGATAAACGAATTATTTGGTGGTCGTTAGAACAAGAAGAAGTTAATCTTCTGCATCTGTTGAAGGCTCAATAATGGTTAGTTTAACGGTTATTAATTTATTCCCTTCACGCTCTATAATTTCGATGTTGTAATGATCAATTTGAATAATTTCTCCTTCATTTGGAATATCGCCAAATTCCTCTAAAATGACGCCGGCTAATGTTTCGTTATTTTCATTGGAAGGTATTTCAAACGGCAAGAAATTATTGATGTCATTAATAGAAGCAGTCGCATAAATTTTGAACGTAGATTCGTCAATCTTTTCTACTATGGGCGTTTCATGGTCGTATTCATCTTGTATTTCACCCACAATTTCCTCGATAATATCTTCCATTGTGACAATTCCTTCCACCGTTCCAAATTCGTTTACGATGACTGCCATGTGAATATGCTTCTGTTGGAATTCCTTCAGTAGATTTCCAATTTTCTTGTGCTCAGGAGCGATAATCACTGGTCGAATTAAGTCTTTAATAAATATCTCTTCATTTTTACGAAGTGCTTTCAGCAGGTCTTTGATATGAATTAAACCAACGATGTTATCCATGTCGTCTTCATAGCAAGGAATACGAGAATACCCTTCTTCTAACAATTGTTCTAATGTATTATCATCGTATTTTCCAACATTTAAATAGGCTACTTGATTACGTGGAATCATGATTTGCTTCACGCTTCTTTCTGAGAAATAAAATGCATTTCGGATGATGTCATAATCTTCCGATTCAATGGTGCCACTTTCACCACTTTGTTGAACAAGGTATTTCAATTCGTCGGTTGTGTGAGACGTTGTGCCGTGGGAAGGTTGAATTCCTATTACTTTCAATAATAAACCAGCAAGACCGTTAAGAACATAGATAAATGGTCTAAATATCACGTAAAAGAAGTTGAGTGGATACGCTACAATAATAGCTGTTTTTTCTGCTTTTTGTATAGCGATAGACTTTGGAGCTAATTCTCCTAAAACGATATGAAGGATAGAGATAAGTACAAACGCTACTGGCAATGCTATTTGATGACTTAATTGTTCCGCCATTCCGAACCCAAACAAATCAAATATACGCATGATAACTTTAGAGACCACAGGTTCACCAACCCATCCAAGTCCTAATGAAGCTAACGTAATACCTAGTTGTGTAGCTGCTAAATAAGCATCTAAATTGTGCACTATCTTTAATGCCAATTTTACAGCGCCGCTGTTCGTTGTTTGAGCAGTAGTTTCTAATTGTGATTCTCTTACTTTGACTATTGCAAACTCAGCTGCGACAAAAAAACCATTAAGGAAGACGAGTAAAAGTGTAAGAAATATATCCGAGGCCATTAATTTTTTAGACTATGAATAAATACAAATTTAAGATTTTGTCACTCATTTCAACGTTAAATCCAAAATAAATGAATAAATTTTATTTTCAGTGACTCATTTACTCTTCGCTTTCACTCTTTTTTTACTCTCTTCTCTCATTTTCGTATGCTGACACGCTCTCGTTCTTTCTTAGAACGGATATCCAATACCAAAATTAAAAGAAGGAGCAAATGGATGTGGCATTTTAGACTTATAATCAGGACCGAATTTTGCAAATCCTTCATCATAATAAGGTTGCCTAGATTGAAATATCCACTTAGCATTTTGAGGTAAAGCAGGGTTTGTTAATGGGATTCCTAAATCTAAACGAATGATAAAAAAGGAGAAATCTAAACGTAATCCAGCACCAGCGGAAATGGCAAATTCTCGCCAAAAATCATTGGATATTTGACCTCCCGGACGATGGATGTCATCTCTTAAAGTCCATATGTTGTCAGCATCCATGAATACGGCAAATTTAAATAATTTAGTAGCAGCAATACGGTATTCCACTTGTGTTCCTAAACGTATATCTCCAATTTGCGTAGCTGTTCTTTGTTCATCTAAGTAGTATTTATAACTTCCAGGACCCAAGGTTCGTGCTCCCCATCCACGGTTATCGTTTGAACCTCCAGCATAGAAAGAATAGTCATATGGTAAAGACGTGGAAATATTGCCATACGGAATTCCACCACCAGCTAGAAGTCGGAAGTTGATGGATTGTTTTTTACTGACTTTATATTCTCCGATGATTTCGTTATCAATACGAGCAAACTGAGAATAGGCAACGCCAAAAATTGTTTTTTGATTTAATTCTTCATTGTACTTACGACTGAATAAATTAGCCATAAATCCAGCATGGTTAAATGTAACGTTGTAGAACATCGTTAGCTTCCTTCGATTAGGAGAACTAATGTTGTTAAATTCGTAAATCAACTTAAAATCTTCCCAAATTAATTGATTGCTATAAGCGTTTCGTAAGAAAAGATCATTAGTTTGATTGATTTTATCCTTAAAATAATCTTTTTTATCGATGTAAACATACTTAATAACAGAAGCTAACGGCAATGCTGCTTGAACAAGTTGCATAGGACTAATAACGAATCGGTAAAGGTAGTTGAATTGAAATGTTTGTCTGTCAAAATCGGGACGATGTTGTTTGTTGTAGGCAACTGAAATAATAGTGACAGGACGTTTCCTTTTCGTTAATAATTGTGCAGGAGCAGGAAATAATCCTGGGAGTTCTAATTTTACAGTAGGACCGTATTCAAAAGTGTTGAATATACGCTTGTATTGCTCG
>CAZDAR010000050.1:0-8846 GCA_964503665.1 uncultured Flavobacteriales bacterium | reverse complement strand
TGATGTACTTTATAAGAGCTATCTCCCTCTCGAATGACACGTTCACCGAGTGTAATAGCAACATATGCCTTATAATTCCCCAATGATGTGTCAATAGCTATAGATATATGATTGGCACTAAATCCATAAAAACCATTATCTCTAAAGAATTTAGCTAATACTTCCTTTGTCTTATTGAGTTTGTCTGAATCTAGTCGTTGTCCTTTTAATCGGCCATCAGAGTTCTTCCTTATTTTAGTAAGGTATGACTGAAAAGTGAGTTTGACAGGGTTATTAACAGCAAACGTTTCAATCGAATCTATGATATAAGGTGTTCCCGTTTGAACGGTATAATTAACGGATATTTTCGTGTCTTTTTTATTCGTGTCTAAATCATATGAAACAGTTGAATAGAAAAATCCTTTCTTCTTCATATAATTGTTCATTGACACTAAAGTCTTAGAAGTTGCGATAGTATCATAGATAACAGGTGCCTCACCGAACTTATATTTGAACCATTCTCTTAAAAAACGATGTGGATCAACCGTATCTTTTAATGGAATAATCTTTTCGTAATAAGTGCTGTCATTTTGCTTTCTCGCTGCGGCCATCCTCTTTTTGTTGATTTTATTTTGGCGAGCAAGTCGTTTCTTATTTTTATGCTGAAGTTTCAAATTTTTTCGTTGTCTAACCTTAGCAATCGTTAGTGAGTCTGATTTTAAAAAAAGAAAATGATCTTGGTTATACGCCCATAATCGCATTTTTAATCCTAAAGTAGAGCGATTAGCGGGTTGTTTAATAGTGGCTTCTAAATCACTTTTTTCAACAGTGTAGCCTTCCACTTTAATGGTGTTTTTCTTTAAAAGATGTTTTCCTTCAGGAACATGCTTTGCTAGATTGCAACTTTGTGCAAACAACAAAATAAAAACTAAAAGAAAATATGTAAGTTTGAACCGTACCAACTTGTTGAAAATAAAAACCAAAAATAATAATTAATAACTGTAGCTAAGATGCTTTCAAAAAATACTATCAAACATTTGACCAGTTTACATCATAAAAAATACCGTCATACGTATAATGAGTTTGTGGTCGAAGGGGAGAAAATAGTCGCGGAGGCCATCGAATGGGCGAAAGATGCGGTTATTAAGGTGTATTGTTTGGAGCAGTTGGCGAATGAATTTATTTCAAATGGAATTGCCATTGAAATTATCACTGAGCGAGAATTGAAGCAAATTTCATCACTTTCAACACCTAATAAAGCTATCGCGGTGATGCGGCAAATAACAGATGAAATTAAATCCACCCATTTTTATTTAGCGCTAGACGGTATTCAAGACCCTGGAAATTTAGGAACGATCATTCGATTGGCTGATTGGTTTGGAATCCATCAAATCATTTGTTCTAACGATTGTGTAGATTGCTATAACTCAAAAGTAGTTCAAGCATCCATGGGATCTATTTTTCGTATTCAGATGCATTATGTAGAATTAGCTGATTTTTTAACGAAAAGTGATTTACCAATTTATGGGGCACTACTCAATGGTGCAAATATTTATAAGCAGCCACTTCAACGAAAAGGAATTTTAGTGATGGGGAATGAAGGAAATGGTATTCGTCCAGAATTACTACCACTTGTCACACAAGCGCTGACGATTCCTAAATTTGGAGAAGCCGAATCGCTCAATGTCGGTATTGCAACTGCTATTTTACTATCTGAATTCTCTAGAAGCTAATCGTTCTCTTGTTTCATTCTTTAGTCTGATTCTAGCTCTCCCTCTCATTCTCTCTTTTATTCTTATCCCTCTTATTTTTTTTTTAGTTAAAATATTTTCGATACACCTCTTATTATTTCCTTTTGGCATAGAAAATTCTTAAATTTGCAGGAATTTACATAAAAAATAAGTTCAATGACACTTTCAAATCTAACAAATGCTAAGGAGGGATTAACCTTCGATGATGTATTATTAGTTCCCGCCTATTCTGAGGTCTTACCTAAAGAAGTGAGCTTAAAGACAAAATTTACTAGAAATATCACTTTAAATGTTCCTGTCATTTCAGCTGCAATGGATACCGTAACGGAATCTAGCATGGCAATAGCGATGGCTCAACAAGGTGGAATTGGTGTCATACATAAAAATATGGACATTGAAGAGCAGGCACTTGAAGTTAGAAAGGTGAAACGTTCGGAAAGTGGAATGATCATTGACCCGCTCACGCTTTCAGAAACATGTATCGTGAAAGATGCGTTGGAATTAATGAGAGAGCATAAAATTGGTGGAATTCCAGTAGTTGATAGCAATAAAATACTAAAAGGAATCGTTACTAACAGGGATTTACGATTTGAAAAAAATGTTAATCGTCCTATTATTGAGGTAATGACTAGTAAAAATATTATTACAACATCAAGTGGAACGGATTTGTCAAAAGCAGAAAGTATCCTGCAGGAAAATAAAATCGAAAAGTTACCAGTAGTGGATAAAGATTACCGTTTGATAGGTCTTATAACTTACAGAGATATTATTAAAGTTAAAATTCACCCTAATTCTAACAAAGATAGTTTTGGTCGTTTACGTGTTGCAGCAGCTGTTGGTGTGACAAACGATACAATTGAACGTGTTACTGCCTTAGCAAAGGCAGGAGTTGATGCTGTGGTGATTGATACTGCTCACGGTCATACGCAGGGAGTAGTAATAAAACTAAAAGAAGTAAAATCGAAATTTCCCAAATTAGATGTCATTGTAGGAAATATTGCTACAGGAGAAGCTGCTAAATATCTAGTAGAAGCTGGTGCTGATGCTGTAAAAGTAGGTATTGGTCCTGGTTCTATTTGTACTACGCGTGTTATTGCAGGAGTGGGTGTTCCGCAATTAACAGCTATCAATGATGTTGCATTAGCACTTGAGGGAACTGGTGTTCCAATTATCGCTGATGGTGGAATTCGTTATACAGGTGATATGGTGAAGGCGTTAGCAGCAGGGGCAGATACGATTATGATTGGTTCAATGCTAGCAGGAACAGAAGAATCACCAGGGGAAACGACCCTTTATGAAGGAAGAAAATATAAGACATACCGTGGAATGGGATCTTTAGAAGCGATGCAAAAAGGATCTAAGGACCGTTATTTCCAAGCAGAAGAAGATGATGTAAAAAAATTAGTGCCAGAAGGAATTTCTGGAAGAGTGCCTTACAAAGGACATTTGTTTGAAGTTGTTTACCAAATCATTGGAGGAATGCGTGCTGGAATGGGATATTGTGGTGCTCCAACGATTGACAAATTACAAGGTTCTAAGTTTATCCGTATTACAAATGCTGGTATGCGAGAATCTCATCCTCACGATATTACCATTACAAGAGAAGCACCAAATTACAGTATAAAATAATCAAAACTAAAAAATGAAGAGAATAGTCGTAACACTAAGTTTACTTGCAACAACAATCATCTTTGCTCAAAAAGACCCAGTTGTATTAGAAGTAGGTGGAAACAAAGTATCAAAGTCTGAATTTCTTCAGATTTATTTGAAGAACAATGAAAATCCAAAGTTTGACAAAAAGTCAATGGATGATTATGTAGACATCTTCACGAAGTTTAAACTTAAAGTTGTAGAAGCAGAAAATAAAGGCTATGATACGATTCCAAAATTGGAAAGAGAATTGGCAGGTTATAAAAACACACTTTCTCAACCGTATTTGATAGACAAATCGATGCAGGAGAACTTGGTAAAACAGGCCTATGATCGATTGAAAAATGAAGTGAGAGCATCACACATATTGATTAAATTGGCACCAAGACCAACTCCTGAAGATACCTTAATCGCGTATAAAAAGATACAAGCTTTAAAGAAACGTATTGAGGCAGGCGAAGATTTTGAAACAGTAGCACGTTCGACAGGAGGTTCAGATGATCCAAGTGTGGCTTATAACGGAGGTGATTTAGGATATTTTACTGCTTTTCAAATGGTCTATCCTTTCGAAGAGGCTGCCTACACGACTCCGAAGGGGAAAATTTCAAAAATAATCCGTACGCGTTATGGGTACCATATTCTTGAAGTGACGGATGTTCGTCCTGCTAGAGGAACGATTAGAACGGCGCATATCATGATTGCTACTGGTAAGAATTCAACAGAAGAAGACCAAGAAGCAGCTCGTAAGAGAGCATTCGAAATTTATGAAAAAGCTAAAGCTGGAGAGGACTTCGCATCACTTGCAGAGAAATTCTCAGATGACACACAATCTGCTTCAAAAGGGGGTGAATTACCTGCTTTTGGATCAGGAACAACCACTCGTATGATTCCAGCATTTGAAAATGCAGCATTTGATTTGAAAAATAACGGAGATGTTTCTGAGCCAATCAAAACAGATTTTGGGTATCATATCATTAAGCGTATAGACTTGAAGCCACTTGGTACTTTTGATGAATTGAAAAAAGATATTGAGAATAAAGTGAGTAAAGATGAAAGAGCAAACGTTACTCAACATTCATTCATCGCTAAGTTGAAAAAAGAATATAAATACAAAAACTATACAGCTAAAAATCTAAAATGGTTTTATGATAATATAGATTCTAGCTATTTCAAAAATAACTTTGACTTAAGTAATTTATCAACGGATAAACCGCTGTTTGTTTTAAATAAAAAGCCATTTACTCAGAAGCAATTTGCTCAATACATCATTGAAAATAATAAGTTTATCCGTAATGGAAGTTTCAAAGAAATCGTAGACGAACACTACAAAAACTGGGAGAAGAATGAAATTTTAGAATACGAAAAAAGCTTATTAGAAACCAAATATCCTGATTTTAAATTATTGATGAATGAATACCATGACGGTGTGTTGTTATTTGAGATAATGAGTAATGAAGTTTGGAATAAAGCCGCTAGAGATACAGTTGGATTGATGAGTTTCTTCGAGTCTAACAAAGACAAGTACACTTGGGGAAAACGAATTGATGCTTTTGTCTACGAGTGCTTAAATGAGGATGTAGGAACTCAAGTTTATGGTATGATTGCTAAAAACGATACCATTTCTTCTAAGACCATCATTAATGAGGTCAACAAAGTTTCAGAGTTGAACTTAAAAGTAAAAACAAACAAATACGAATTAACATCCACTCCGTTTTTAGAAGGTCATGAATTCACAAAAGGATTGAACAAACCTTATGAGTTCAATGGAAAAACGTATGTGGTGTACGTTGACGAAATTATCGCACCCATGCCTAAAGAATTATCTGAATGTCGTGGATTAGTGATTTCTGAATATCAAAATTACTTGGAGGAAACTTGGTTGAGCGAATTAAAAGCAAAATACCCAGTAATAGTTCATACTGATATTTTATACAACTTGAAGTAATTTAAATTTCAAATAAAAAATAGCTAGCATTCAATTGAATACTAGCTATTTTTTTATTCCGTAGGATTTTTATTCTAACTACTAATTCCTTTTCTGCCATTCAATCCGTTCGACATCTTTCAAACGATACTTTAATTTTTGCAGATAACTAGGAGCTTTTTTACAGTTGAATTCCAAGGCTGATCTTTCTGCCATCGCAATAGCATCATCCAATCGTCCTTGACCTTCGTAGACCAACGCTAAATTAAATGAAGCTCTCGCTCTCACTTTTTCTTTGTGACTTTCTAAAAGTGAAGTTAATTTCTTCTCAGCGATATCCCAATTTCCAAAACGGATCATCTTTTTAGCTCGTCGCAAATCCTTACTTCCTTTATTGTAGAATTCTCTATTAGTCCACATCCAAGGAGCATAAAAATAAGTACCTGCTAATTCCCCTGTTGCACGACCTAAATCACCATACCATTTTCGCTTATTGACAACATCTTGTAGGAGAGCTAAAGGATTCATGCTTCCTGTAGTAGGAATGTAAAAGCGTTGTGTAACTAGTATGTTTTCAATGCTAAGATTATTTTGGCAATAGGCATCAATTGTTGCTCTCCCTGTTAATGTGCTTTGAGATTGCCCTAACGCATTCCCTAAAACAACACCACCTATGGGGGCGTCTGAATCAAAATTAGTGAGAATGATAACTGCTTGTGCATTGTTTTCATTGAAAATAGAGTCCAAGGAAAGTGGATTGAATCTACCGTTTGTGTCCTTAAAAAGTGTTGTATATACTCTTGCAACCTCAAATCCACCATGTCTTAACGATTCCATTACGCCATCTGGAAATACTTCAGCTGCTGTTTTATCACCATCTACTTGCTCGCCCGATAGAACACCATCTATTACGCCAACAACAGTCATCTTATCGTTGGTGGTATTATTTATAACGACTAATTTTTTGACATCGTTTGGCAAATCAATTATTGCTGGTTTCTGAACCGTAATTCGGAAAGAAGTCATGCAGCTTGATAAAATACTTATTAACGTAATGCTTAAAATTAATTTTTTAGTCATCGACTTATAATTTGTTCTGAAATACACATTTATCGTGCCACAAAATTGAGATAGAAAAGCGAATCATCTTCAGCTGGTAATAGACTATTCTTCCTGCTCTTTCTTTAATAGTTGAATGTCAGCAATGAGCTGAGTTACTTCTTTGCTTTTAGTCCCGTCGTAATAACCTCTTATTTTACCTTCCCAATCGACTAATACGAAATTGTTGGTATGAATAAAATCACTTCCTGCATCTCCTAAGTTTGCAGCTTCTGCTGGTTTTAAGACGAAAATAGATTGACGGGCAAATGCATACAACTCTTCTTTTTTTCCCGTTATGAAATACCATTGCCCATCTTGTGAATGATGTTCTTTGGCGTATGTTTTTAATTGTGCTGGTGTATCGATTTCTGGGTCAACAGTGAAACTTAAAATCTTCACATCTTGTTCATCTTTAAAAGCTTCCTGAACCTTCATCATTTCTTGATTCATAATCGGACAAATCGATTTACACGTTGTAAAGAAATACTCTGCTACCCATATTTTTCCCTTTACTGTTTCATCTGTTATCGTTTGATTGTTCTGATCGATAAATGAAAATTTTTGTACCGTATGACCATATCCTTTGTCTTGTAAAGATGTGTCAACCATCTCACTATCGATGTCAATCGGATTGATAACAGGTAAATATTTAGTGTCCACATTCTGCTTTAAAACGAAATAACCAATGATTATTCCTATGGAGGTAAGGATACCCACTAAAATGAAATTGCGCATTTTTTTATTTCAAAGATAGCCAAATACCTGCTATTATTTGAGTTTTGAACCCTAAATCGGTATTTATTAATGAATGATTATATAATCGATTGATTTATATCGTAGAACTGCTGATTATCTATTTGAATTTTACTTTGATTGGTTGGAAATCATCTTCATTTCCTATCTTTCTTCAAAAAGAACACTAAAAAAGCAGCTATTTTGGTATTTAAAAATGCAAATCTTGTTTATAATTAGATGTTAGTGTAAATTTGTCGAAAATTATAAAAATGTCAGATAAAGAAGTACGCGTTCGTTTTGCCCCATCACCAACTGGACCTTTACATATTGGAGGAGTGAGAACGGCCCTATACAATTACTTATTCGCTAAGAAATATAACGGAACATTTATCATACGAATTGAAGATACCGATCAAACACGTTTTGTACCAGGTGCTCAAGATTATATCATGGAATCCTTAAAGTGGTGCCACATCAACCCAACAGAAGGTCCAGGTATTGGCGGTGATTATGGTCCTTATATTCAATCGGAGCGAAAAGAAATATACGGTCCTTATGCGGAAGAATTGGTAACGAACGGAAAAGCGTATTATGCATTTGATACACCTGAAGAATTAGACGCTGTGAGAGATGCGGCTAAAGAAATGGGTATGCATAATTGGCAATATAATACGGTCACACGTATGTCGATGAAAAATGCGTTGACATTACCAGCCGATGAGGTTAAAAGAAAATTAGAAAATGGCGATCCTTACGTTATCCGTATGAAAATGCCGAGAAACGAAGAAGTGCGTTTTGAAGATATGATACGTGGTTGGGTTTCTGTCAACACGAATAACCTAGACGATAAAGTGCTTTTCAAATCTGACGGAATGCCTACTTATCACTTAGCGAATATTGTAGATGACCACACCATGAAAATCTCTCACGTTATTCGTGGTGAAGAATGGTTGCCATCCGCTCCGATGCATATATTGTTATATCAGTATTTTGGTTGGGAAGCGCCTCTGTTTGCACATTTACCTTTATTATTAAAACCTGATGGAAATGGTAAGCTTTCCAAAAGAGATGGTGATCGTTTAGGTTTTCCTGTTTTTCCAATAGACTGGTATACAGCAGAAGGAGAGAAGTTCACAGGTTACCGCGAAGAAGGCTATTTTCCAGAAGCGTTTGTAAACATGTTGGCATTCTTAGGTTGGAATCCAGGAACGCACCAAGAGTTGTTTACGCTGAAAGAATTGGAAGAAGCATTTACGATTGAAAAAGTAGGAAAATCAGGATCTAAATTCGACGCCGATAAAACACGTTGGTTCCAACAACAATATTTAAGAAATACAGCAGATACTGAATTAGCAACGCAGTTAAAAGCGATAATGCCGACAGACATGCCTTTGGATAGATTAGCAACCGTTTGTCGTTTGGTGAAAGAAAGAGCGACGTTTGTGAAAGATATTATCACCGAAGGAAGTTTTCTTTTCAATACGCCAGATACGTATGATTTCTCTATCATTAGTAAGAAGTGGAAAGGCAATACAGCTGCTCTTTTAACGGAATGGAAAGAAGTGTTAGCTGCAGAGTCTAACTTTGAGGCAGCTCATTTGGAAGGAAAATTTAAAGCGTTTGTAGAAGAAAAAGGAGTAGGAATAGGGCAAGTTTTATTGCCGTATCGTTATGTTTTGACTGCTTCTATGACAGGACCTAGCATG
>CAZDAR010000049.1:0-17347 GCA_964503665.1 uncultured Flavobacteriales bacterium | reverse complement strand
TATTGAGAAACATTTTGGAGCTTGGAAAAAAGGAAATTCACCAAAAATTGATTACTCTGACCCTAAAGACGTTCAGTATACTCAAATTAACTTTGTTGACATGCCAAATGCAGTTCAGTCTGAGATCTCTCTTATCAACTTGAACAAAATGAAGATGACTGATAAAGATTATTTTGCCGTTTTATTGGCAAACCAAATCTTAGGAGGTGACTTCAACTCTTACTTAAACATGAACCTACGTGAAGCTCACGGTTGGACTTATGGAGCGCGTTCTGGAATCGGAGCTACGCGTTATATTTCTACGTTCTCAGCTTCTTCTTCTGTGCGTAACTCAGTGACTGATAGTGCAGTAGTTGAATTCATGAAAGAAATCAAAAGAATCCGTACAGAAAAAGTTGATCCTGAAATGTTGAAAAACACTAAAGCAGGATACATCGGAAACTTTGTGATGAGTATCGAAAAACCACAAACTGTTGCACGTCTAGCTCTAAACGCCTTGTTGCATAACCTACCTGAGAATTTCTACGAAAACTATATTGCTAATATAAACGCTGTAACTGTTGAAGATATTCAAAGAGTAGCTAATAAGTATTTCTCTTATGATAATTCACGAATCGTAATTGTAGGAAAAGGTAGTGAAGTAATTGCTCCTCTCGAAAAATTAGGAATTCCAATTTTCTACTTTGACAAATATGGTAACCCAACTGATAAGCCACAGGCAAAAGCGGTTGCCCCAAGTATTACTCCAAAAGTAGTTCTAGATGCTTACATCAAAGCTGTAGGTGGAGAGGCTGCGGTAGCGAAAGTTAAAACTATTTCTATGCTTGGAAAAGCAACTATACCAGGTGCACCAGCTCCGATTTCTATATCTATCAAAAGGGCAGAAGGTAAATTTATGCAAGAGATAGCCATGGAAGGAATGGGTTCTTTACAGAAACAAGTCATTAACGGAAACAAAGGATATACTACACAACAAGGTCAACGTACTGACTTAAGCGCTGAAGACCTAGTCGATGTTAAAATGGAATTAGCGCCTTTCTCTGAAACTCTTTTACTAAAAGAGCCAGGAGTTGTTGTTGAATCTATTGAAGTAGTTGACGGTAAAGATGCGTATGTCGTGAAAAGTGGAAACTCTAAGTTCTATTATGACGTAACTACCGGACTAAAGGTAGCGACTTCTCAAACTGCTGAAATGATGGGACAACAAGTAACTAGCTATACCTATTACTCTGACTATAAAGTAGTGAAAGGAATAAACATTCCACACACAATTACTCAGAATGTTGGGTTTGACTTAGACCTAAAAATTAGTGAAGTGAAGATCAATGAAGGAGTAACGGATGCAGATTTTAAATAATCTGAAGCCTTCATAAAAACTATAAACCCGCTCGAGTTAATCGAGCGGGTTTTTTTTGTCCCGTGTATTATTTTCTTAGGAAGTGCTAAATTGATGCTATAAAAAAGCCTGAAACTAAAGATATAGTTTCAGACTTTTGTCGTGGCGTAAAGACGCTAATTAGTATTCTTATTTCTTATCTTCTCTAGGAGGTCTAGGCATTAAAGCTTTTCTAGACACTTTTGCTTTTTTAGTCTTAGGATCAATCCCTAAATACTTCACCTCGAGTATGTCACCCATGTTTACAACATCAGTTACATTTTCTACGCGTGACCAATCTAGCTCTGATACATGCAATAATGTTTCTTTACCTGGAACGAATTCAACTACCGCACCAAAGTCAAGCATTTTTACCACTTTTACAGTATAGGTCTCTCCCTCAATTGGAGCGAAGATTGCATTCTGAATAGAAGCGATAGCTTTTTCCATACCTTCTGGAGAAACACCCAGTATCTCGATGATACCTAAATCATCTTCCTCGTTAATTACTATAGTAGTTCCGGTTTCAGCTTGAAGTGCCTGAATATTTTTACCTCCAGGACCTATGATAGCTCCGATGTAATCTTTAGGGATAGTCATCTTGATAATCTTAGGCGAGTGTTTCTTAACCGTTTCTTTTGGCTGAGCCAATGTATCTATAATTCTGTCTAAGATATGTAAACGACCTACACGAGCTTGCTCTAGGGCTTGCTCCATAATATCATAACGAAGTCCGTCGATTTTGATATCCATCTGACAAGCTGTGATACCGTCTTTAGTACCTGTTACTTTAAAGTCCATATCGCCAAGGTGATCTTCATCCCCTAAGATATCTGAAAGAACTGCAAAACGCTCTCCGTCAGTGATAAGTCCCATTGCAATTCCAGACACTGGTTTCTTAATCTGTACTCCTGCATCCATAAGTGCAAGTGTTCCTGCACAAACAGTAGCCATTGATGATGAACCGTTTGATTCCAGTACTTCAGAAACAATTCTGATAGTGTACGGATTCTCAACAGGAATCATGTTTTTAAGTGCTCTTTGTGCTAAATTTCCGTGTCCTACTTCTCTTCTTGAAGTTCCTCTTAAAGGTCTAGCTTCACCTGTTGAGAATGGAGGGAAGTTGTAGTGCAAGTAGAATTTCTCTTCTCCTTGTTGAGAAGGCGAATCTATTTGGTTTGCTTCACGAGAAGTACCAAGAGTAACCGTAGCTAAAGCTTGAGTTTCTCCTCTAGTAAAAATTGCCGAACCGTGTGTAGAAGGCAAATAATCAACCTCACACCAGATAGGTCTAATTTCGTCTGTTCTTCTTCCGTCAAGACGCATACCTTTATCTAGAATGACGTTTCTAACCGCTTCTTTTTGTACTTCATGCCAGTACATATGAATTAAATCCGCATTCTCTTCGAGTTCTTCTTCAGAGAAAAGAGCTTTTACTTCTTCTTCTAGAGCGATGAATTTATCTGTTCTTTCGTGTTTTGCACTTGGTTCAGAAGCGATGGTAAATGCTTTGTCATAAGCAGCAGTAAATATTGTTGACTTAATATTCTCGTCAACTTTATCACCTTCGTACTCTCTGTACGAAAGATTAAGTTTGCCTCTAAGAGATTCTTGTGCTTTGATTTGAACCTTAATAGCTTCGTGCGCAAATTTAATTGCCTCAATCATTTCTTGTTCTGAGATTTCTAGCATCTCACCTTCAACCATCGCAACAGAATCATTAGTTGCTCCGATCATCATATCTAGATCAGACTCTTGTAATTGGGCTGTTGTTGGGTTAATGATAAGTTGTCCATTTACTCTACCTACTCTCACCTCTGAGATGTAGTTATAAAATGGCACATCAGAAACGGCTAGCGCAGCAGAAGCTGCTAGTCCTGCGAGTGCATCTGGCATTACCTGATCGTCAAAAGACATCAACTGAATCATTACCTGAACTTCGCAGTGATAATCTGAAGGAAATAGCGGACGAAGAACTCTATCCACTAATCGCATAGTTAATACTTCTTGATCACTCGGACGTGCTTCACGCTTGAAGAAACCTCCAGGGAAACGACCTGCAGCGGCAAACTTCTCACGATAATCTATCGTAAGTGGCAAGAAATCTGTGCCTGGCTTTGCAGTCTTTGCAGCTACAACTGTTGCAAGTAGCATACAATCTCCCATACGAACAACCACCGAACCGTCAGCTTGCTTCGCAAGCTTTCCGGTTTCGATAGTTATGGTACGACCGTCCTCTAATTTGATAATTTCTTGGGTTACTTGTGGAACCATAAACTTGTTTTTAAAATAAAAGTTAAACTTAGGGTTGTGTTGTTGTTGTTGTAGTAGTTGTTGTGTTACCCCAATGAAAAACCAAACTTTTTAATCAAATATATATAAACAAAAAGGGGCACAAAGCCCCCAAATGATTATTTTCTAATTTTCAATTCTTTAATGATTTCACGATATCTGTTGATATCCTTGTTGATTAGATAGTCAAGAAGGCTTCTTCTTTTTCCTACCAATTTCACTAGCGAACGCTCAGTGTTGAAATCTTTACGATTGTTTTTTAAGTGCTCAGTAAGGTGATTGATTCTGTAAGTGAACAATGCGATTTGTCCTTCTGCAGAACCTGTGTTTGTTGCAGAACCACCGTGTTTAGTGAAAATCTCTGCTTTTGACTCTTTTGTAAGATACATGCCAATATTATTTTTAATGATTTTTATGTAGTATTCAGGTGTTTCCTGAATATGAGTGCAAATTTACTCTTATTTTTATATCCCACAACACTATACTTAAAATTATTTTGGATGATAAAGCTCTTTAGCTGAATTTATCTTACTTTTAACCTTTCCAAAAACAAGTCCTTTTACTTATGAACGCATCCACAAAAACCAATTACCCTGCTTTATACACCCTAGTTATCGTATTTTTTTTCTGGGGTTTCATCGCTGCAGGGAATAGTATTTTTATTCCGTTTTGCAAAAGTTATTTCAAACTTGATCAGTTTCAATCACAACTGATTGACTTTGCGTTTTATACAGCTTATTATCTCGGTGCATTGTTTCTCTTTGCTTTAGGTACGCTCCGCGGAAAAGACGTAGTCGGGCAATGGGGATATAAGAAGAGTATTATTTATGGATTATTATTCTCTGCCCTAGGAGCAGTGGCGATGATTATTGCTGTTGAAGTAAACCTCTATGCCGCAATGTTAGTCGGGTTATTTGTTGTTGCACTTGGTTTTTCGCTGCAACAAACTGCTGCTAATCCGTTTGCAATTTCGCTTGGAGATCCTAAAACAGGCGCAAGTCGAGTAAATCTAGGCGGCGGAATCAATTCCTTTGGGACAACCATCGGGCCTATTATCGTTGGTTTAGCGCTTTTTGGCACAGCTGCTTCTGTATCTGATGAACAAATCGCTAGTTTAGGCTTGGATAAAGTGGTTTGGTTATACATCTGTGTTGGCATTTTATTTGTTACTGCAGCTGGAATTTTTGCTTTTTCAAAAAAATTACCCAGTGGTATTTCTGACGAGAAAGTAGAGACTTCAAAAAAAGCACTGACGATGTTAGTGGTGATGACTGTTCTTTTGGCAGTGATGTTTACACCTATATTTAGCAGTTATAAAAGTGAGGTTACTCAGAAAATTGAAGATTATCAAACGGAGATAACTAGCTTAAAAACAAATACAACTACAAACACTATTTCAGAAATAACAATCTTAGAGAATAACATACTCGAACTTAAGCATCCCTTAGAGCAAAAACGAATGCTTTGGATTTTCGGAGCGTTGATTGTTGTAGTGGGCGGACTTGTCTATGCTTATATCAGCTCTAAAAAGAGTAAAGAAGGTTGGGGAGCGATGCAATATCCACAATTGGTTTTGGGGATGTTGGCTATTTTTATTTATGTTGGTGTAGAAGTATCCATCGGAAGTAATCTTGGCGAATTACTACAAGAGCAAGCTTTTGGCGGCATGGCAGTTTCAGAAACGGCTAAATATATTTCTATGTATTGGGGGAGTTTGATGATTGGACGTTGGGCAGGAGCTGTATCTGTTTTTAATTTCAGTAAGAACAAGAGAATAATTGCAATGGTTATTGTTCCGCTGATTGCTTTCTCAGTCATTTTATCTGTAAATGTCATTTCGGGTCACGATATGACACCTTTATATTATTATGTGTTCTGTGTAATTATTCAGATTATTGCTTTTTTTATTTCAAAAGACAAACCTGCTCGCACCTTATTTATATTTGCTTGTTTAGGGATTATAGCTATGCTGATTGGGCTTTTCACAACCGGCACCTTAGCTATTTATGCCTTCTTATCTGGCGGATTGGCTTGTAGCATTATGTGGCCTGCCATCTTTAATCTATCGCTTTTAGGATTAGGGAAATATACCTCTCAAGGCTCTGCCTTCTTAGTGATGATGATTTTAGGTGGAGGAATCATCCCTCCTTTTCAGGGAAAATTAGCCGATATCATTGGCATTCACCATTCGTATATAATAGCCGTCATCTGTTTTCTGTATTTAGCGCTGTTTTCTATATTGGTGAAGAGCATTCTTAAGAAACAAGGAATAGATGTTGATGTCATAGAACCCGAATCAAACCATTAGATTATGAGATATTTTATAGTAGTACTTAGTTTTATCCTTGTGTCATGTGCCACTCAGAAAAACACTGCTCTTGTTCCTCCTTGTCCAGAAGATGTGGAGTGTCCTTCAGAGATTCACCAAGGCAAAAAGCTTGTGATCAAGAAAGATGACACGGGGCAGATGTATTATAACCTAGAGGACGACAAAGACAAAACCGTTTTCATCTATCACTACAAACAAAATATGGACGAGAGTTATATGGACGGACACTATAACGAGGAAATCGTATTTGAGCTCGATAACTCTATGCTAAAGAAGTCGTTCAAGAATATAAAACCTACACAATCACTCTTTGGGGTCTTTTGTTATTGCAAAGGCAAGGCGGGATATTATCCGCTTGAGAACCCAAGGGTATCTTATGACGTAAAAACAAAAAGCCTGATTTTCGTACTTGAGCATGTAGTCGAAAATCAGGTTGTTACTATTTTTGAAATTAAGTTCGAGAACTAAAAAGCGGAGTTTATCTCTTTTCTAGTAAAACTACGTTTTCCACGTGATGCGTCTGAGGGAACATGTCCACAGGGCGCACGCGGGTTACTTTATATACTTCGTCTAATAAGTTGAGGTCTCTGGCTTGAGTAGCCGAGTTACAACTTACGTACACTATTTTCTGAGCGCCGATATTCAATAATTGCTGCACCACATCTTTGTGCATTCCATCTCGTGGTGGATCAGTAATAATGACATCTGGAATGCCGTGTGTAGCAATAAACGCATCGTTAAACACGTCTTTCATATCTCCTACATAGAATTCACAATTGGTGATATTATTTCTTTCCGCATTGATTTTAGCATCTTTGATGGCATCTGGCACAGATTCTACTCCGATTACTTTTTTAGCTTGTTTTGACACAAACTGAGCGATAGTCCCTGTTCCGGTGTATAAATCAAAAACCAATTCGTTGCCCGTGAGTCCAGCAAAGTCACGAGTAATTTTATATAACTCATACGCCTGATCAGAGTTGGTCTGATAAAAAGATTTTGCATTGATAGAGAAGCTTAATCCTTCCATTTCTTCTAAGATATAGTTTCTTCCTTTATGGAGAATGACATCTTGATCATAAATGGTATCGTTGGCTTTACTATTTACAACATATAATAACGAGGTAATTTCAGGGAAACGCTCGGCTAAGAAATCTAAAAGTAATTTCTGCCCTGCTTTGTCATCCTCAAAAAACTGTACGAGAACCATGATTTCTCCGATAGAAGTAGTTCTGATCATCATTGTTCTAAGAAGACCGTGCATGTTTCTTGCGTTAAAGAAGGTCAAGCCGTTTTTAGTAGCAAAATCACGTACTTCATTTCTAATCTCATTCGATGGGTCTTGTTGTAAGTGACATTTTTCTATATTCAGTATTTTGTCCCACATCTTTGGGATATGAAAACCAAGGGCATTGCCTCTATCTATATGCTCGACTTCTGCAATTTCTTTTTCGGTAATCCATCGGGCATCGGAAAAAGAAAATTCCATTTTATTGCGATAAAAGAATTGTTTTGCACTTCCTAAGATAGGTTCAAATTTAGGTAATTCTACTTTACCAATGCGTTTTAAGTGATCATAGACTTCATTGTTTTTGTAAAAAAGCTGTTTTTCGTAAGTCATATTCTGCCATTTACAACCTCCGCAATCACCAAAATGAACACATACAGGCTCAGTCCTATCGGCTGAATATTCGTGAAAACGAATGGCTTTGCCTTCAAAATAAGCTTTGCGCTTTTTGGTTGTTCTGACATCAACCACATCTCCCGGGACCACGTTTGGAATAAAAATAACTTGCCCTTCAGGAGATTTAGCCACTGAAACTCCTTTGGAACCTGCATCCAAAACCTTTACCTTCTCGAAAACAATGTTTTCTTTTTTATTTTTTCTTGACATTTTACATAGATAAACAAGCTGCAAAAGTACATAAAAGAGTTGTGGATTCTAAGTTATATATTAATGCTACAGGAAACTCTAAACCAAAATTACCCTGAAAGACAAAACACAGTCATTTTTAACTATTTATTAAGAAAGTTTTGTATATTTGATTTCTCATCAATATTTAAATTATTTATTAAATTTCAAAATAGAACTCTTACATATCACATATTATCTGAGAATTTAAAGTATATTAACTAAAACAACTATACTGTGAAATCAAAATTACTTTGCTCGGTACTGGTCTTTATGAGTACATTTATTTTATTGGCACAGCAGGACGATTTTGTTGGAAATACTTGGTACTTAGAAAAATTGGTTATTAATGGAGAAGACCATTTTTTACCTCAAAATGAAGAGATTAATGAATCAACATTAGAAATTGACAGTATTAATTCTGTTTTTCACATAGACTTTTGCTATGGAGGAATGGCAGACGGACTTTCTTTTCCTGATGACAACAATTTCACAATAGATAATTTTATGCTCCCGCTATGGCTTGTGAAATAACAGAAAATAATTATTATCAAGGACTTTACTTTAATTTTATTTGGGATAATTCAGCATATTCGTTTCATTATTCAATTACGGGAGAAGGCGACAACCTTAAAAAGTTAGTGATAACGGGAAATAATAACAATCAGGTAGTTTATTATAATACTTCACTGTCTGTTCAAGATATAGAGGAATTACATTTTAGAATTTATCCCAATCCGACAAAAGATTTTATCTACATTGAAAGCAAAACAACTCCTTTAAAAATAGAAATTTATGATATTTCGGGGAAGATTTGTCTTGTTCAGGAATTAAACAAATCCTCTGACAACATAAACACAACAAGGTTATCATCAGGTGTTTACTTTTTAAAAGTAACAAACAACAACACTGTTAAGATAACACAAATAATTAAAAACTAAACACAATGAAAAAGAATATTATACTACAACTAATATTTATTTTACTTACAGCAAATAACCTAATGTCTCAAACGACTACAAGGGAAGTCTACAGAATTATTGAAATGATTTAAGGTCTAAAAACAAATCTTACAAGGTAATAAACAGACTTAAAAAAGATTTTGAATTACTATTGAACAAATGTAATCTCAACACAATCAAAAAAGATATTTTACAGAAACTAGAAGAAAAATTTGATTATCTGATTGCTGATAGAAATGTAGATTATAACTAAAGGGATAAAATGTAAGATATTATAATTACGGAATAATAGCCTACCTATTTTTAATTTGGGTAGGCTTTTTTATTAGAATAAATCTTTAATCTCAATCTTTAGGGCTTTACAAATTTTATGAAGCGTAGTAATGGATGTGCTGATTTCTCCTCTTTCAATTCTTCCAATTTGGTTTCTCGGAATATTCGCATCATAAGACAACAGCTCTTGAGATAAATTAAGTTCAGTTCTTTTCTGTCTTATTTTCTCTCCTACTGTTTTTATTAACTCTATTTCTTCATTTTCTAACACGATTTAAAATTGCACATTCAGTTTAAAAAACACAGACACATATTTGTATCTTTCGATAAAATTTTATAATATTTGATAAGTTTTGTTCGGAATGAGGAAACCCGTAAGGAATAAAGAGTTGAAACTTCTAATATTGTGAGATTTTTAAATCTAAATAACTATGAAAAAATTAGTGTACGTCTTTTTTATGGCAATAGTATTACTTGGTTGTTCTTCTGATGACAATTCAGGTTCAAATGGTAACAACCAGTTTTTTAACCCTCCAGGCTGGATTCACGGAACTTGGCTTCAAATGTATGGGGAAGATTCTTCTGGCTTAGGCTACAAGTTTACAAGTAATAATGTTTGTCAGATAGCTTCTCAAACAACGACTTGCTTTAAAGAAATGTTAGAAAATTATAATACTACAGGAGCAGTTGAAGTAAACGTTGATGAAGAAATAAAATCCAACACAGAATATAAGTTTTCTTATACTGTTGCTGGGACAACTCAAGAATTTCATTTCAGAAAACTGTCCGATACAGAAATTGAAATGGTTTCAAGTTTGGGAGTGAATCCAGTTTTTGAAAAGCAGTAAAAAATAATATATTAACCCGTTGGGTGAAATTACTTCAAATCGTCACTTCGAGTGAAATTTCTGCAACGAAGTGAAGGGAATTTTGTATCGAGAAGTATTTTTATTTAGTTCTCGATACAATTTTTCTTCGTTTCACTACGAAAAATCACTCGAACTGACGGAAAAATCAATCTTTTTTTAATTTCACCCAACGGGTTAAAGAATATCTTCATTTATGATAAAATGAAAGAAGTTTAAAGCAAAGTCAATAATTTGTAACTTCAATAATATAAGATATTTTTTAGTTTAAAACTATTCACATTGGATTTATAGTGAGATTGTTAGAAATAACGGTTCGGGGCTTTGTGAAGTGGGGGAATTAGAAGTAGGAACTTTCAATTTTGCACTACTGTTTGATAGAAGTACAAACCTTGAATTTAACCGTTAAGCCCCCATTTCACAAAACCCTTGTTATGCACAGTCGTTATCATTTCAAGTTTATACAATGTCTTCCTCAAAACCAATACATTTTTCTACAAGTAAGTTTGATTCTAACGATTCAAAAAAGTCTGTTTTAATAATATAATTCAAGATTCTTTTTCGCTCAAATATTAGTCTGTTGTCAATTTCATCATTTCTGAAAAAGGTTGATTTATTGTAACTAACCAAGCTATAAGGTATAAACATTGTATGTATTGGATTCAGACGATGAAATTTCATATAATGATTATATCTGCTTGTTTCTCCTGTTTTTTTGTGCCATTCTTTACCACAGGCACATTGTGCCAAAATGGATAAAAAATTGGAAACATTATCATCAAAAGGAATCCACCCAATTAAATCTAACCCTTTTTCTTGATTTCCACGTTGAGATATTTCATTAAATCCATCTTCATCAATTCGTATCTTCATATCTTGTGCTAACGCTTGTATCTTTTGAGTTGCTGTTCCATTGTAATCACTAACTTTTCCAAAAGATTTTACAACTGCATTTTCAGGTAAAAAATTGGTCAAAGCTTGCGTACACAATATCTCAAATTCAGTCGTTAGTTCAGGTTGAAATTCTGAAAATATATTTAAAGAAGAAGACAGTAACATATAAATATAGATTTTGTTTCTTGTAGAAATATTATCTGTATTTTTTAGTTTTATTTTGTCTATACTTTCAATTTCAAAAGGATAATCATCTCCAAAAAGTTGAACTCGTTCAATTAACAATCGGTATATGCTATCAACAAATCGTTCATCTTCATCATTAGCAATAGATTGTTCATCATCAGCCTTTGGTTGCCTTATAATTCCCTCATCTTTAAATCTGTCTAAAATATCTGAAGAAGAAACATAATTTTGATTGGACATTAAACTAACAAGCTCAACATAATCCGCATATAAATAGATTAAATTTCTTGTTGGTGGTGTTCCAAGTTCAAGAGAGAAGTCTGAAAAAAAATTGGTTATTTTAGTATTAAAACTCATCTTCATCCTCTTTATCTTGTAATGAACGAGCAATTTTTGTTGCTAATGACCTAATTTCTTTTATTTGATTATTTATTTCATCAAATTTTATATTGACTTTAAGAACCAATCTATCAGCACTTTCCAATTGACTTAAAGCATTGTTTAAATAATTATAGAATTGCGAATCTGATTCTCCTGTCAAATCTAATGCTGCTTCAAGAGAATATCCTTTTTCTATAAAGGCTTTCTTTGCCTCATTATGACCTAAAATTTTGTTAAGTGAGTTCAAATCAGAGCTATCTCCGATTAAACGGGTTTTTCCTTCTGAATTTTTTTCAAATAACCACCTTGTCCAATTTTCTAAATTTTCTTCGTTGATTTTAATTTCGTTAATATCATCAACTTCTTTCATATTGATGCCTAAATAATTGGCAATATGCAATTTGTTTAGAGAGTCAGCAATATAATTGAAATAAAAAGTCGTGTCATCTAATCCCAAAATCTTATAAAATGCTTCATCTTCAATTTTATAAAAAACTTGATAACCAATAAGCACTCTTTTTACATAATCTTTTCTACTCCCAATACTTTTAGCAAGTTCTCTCGAAGCCTGATTTAAGTCTAAATTACTATATTGGCTTTGCCATAATCCAAAAAGGTATCGGGCTTTTTCAAGAAGTTTCCATTCTTTAATGCCTGTAATATGCCTATAACCAAGGTAATTATGAATATCATCTTCATTATCAAAAACCAAACAAGGTATTTCTGTTGGTCTGTGTTCTGTTTCTTGTAAAACTTGTTGAATTTTAGTTTTTTGAACCTTTGCTAAACTTGGGTTAGCCAGTAATTTAACTACAAAGTTAAATGGTATATTTGCAATATGAAAAGGAAACTTGAAATAAGATATAATAAAAATTACGAACGATTTGAATTGTGGGAAGTGCTTTACGACCCAAAAGATTTATTATATCCTATTCATTGCTCAAATTTTTGGGATTTCAGTAAGGATAGAAAGACATTAGTTCGTACTGCTAAAAAGCAATTTCCTGATTTGTGGAATATATATTTATAATGCTTTTGGGCGTGTCCCTCTGGGGCGGGCTATCCGCTGTATCTTTTGTTCCGCTAAAGCTACACAAAAGGATGTCACTTCTATCCCTCACGCAAAGAGATATCAAAAATTAAATCGTTTTCTATGTTGAGTAATATTTTCCAAAGTTGGATAAAATTCTAATTGCTTAGGAAGTAAAATTTGTTTTCCTGCAAATTGCGAAAGATTGTAAACCGATTTGCTTTCTACGAAATTCTTGTTTAAAATTACTTCGTAATTGTCCGAAATGGAAATCAAGCCTCTGTCAAAAGCTCTGTGTAAATTCGGACAAAGTGCAATACCATTTGTTAATGTATCATCATAACCTTCTGAAAACGGAACAATATGACAAGCATCAACCATTGAAATATTTGCAATAGCATCAATTCTTAATCCTGTAATTGCACAAGTATTATTATAAATTTTGGGGATTTCTCTTTTGAACAATCCTCCACGAATAAAAACTTCTTCTTGAAAAGCGTTTTCGTCCACTTGACTTTTCAGTTCGATGATTTTCCGTTTGTATTCTTCCGAACTTTCATTCAAAATAGAAGCATTTGGCAAGTCGTCATTTCCGTTGTTTCCATAATTTGATTTTGTTTCCGGGAAATATCTTTCTAAAATGGAAATCTTTAACACATCTCTACTTTCTGGTTGCAACAATAATTCAGCAAGTTCATTATCAATCAAAGAGAAATTTACGGCTGTTGTTAAATTCTGCAAACTCCGCATTGAACTTTTGGATTCAATCCATTTTTCGCACCCGACATTTGCTATCAATTTCCAAAATGGCTCGGAACTCATATGATAAAAGGGCATTGCAAAAATCGGAAAGTGATTTGTAACAACTAATTGCGACCAATTCGATTTAAAAGAAGCGACTAATTCGGGTAAAATATGAATTTGATTATCCGTAAAAATTCCTTTTTCAAATAACCGGATAATACTCAATAATAAAATCGGCTTGTGTGGTGCACCACCATTCTTCGCATCTCGTTTTAAGTGCGTAAAACAATGAATGTAGTATGGTAGTTTTTCGGTCATTATAGTATTTCTTCCAATTCATTTGGTAAATAGGCAAATGATTGAGGTGGAAACAGATTAAATTCTTCTCTTAAATTTTTCGGTTTGCTATACTTTTTGGCTTTTTTAATTTTTATAGCATAGCCTAATTCTTTATCAGCAAAGTATTCATAAAAGAAATCCTCTGAAATTCCCGAAAAATCCTGTGTTAAGTTCCATAATACATCCAATTCTAAATTTAGAATTTTTTCAATTTCAAATTCTCCGATAACTTGCTGTACAGGCGATGAAGCATACACAACAACTGTTTTAACATCTTTGTTTTTAAATATAGACTTCCTAAATTCAAACTTTTTAGTTCCGTCAAATATCTTAAATGCAAATTCTGGTTTTATCGATAGTAATACTCTCATTTTTCAATAGAATATTTTAATATTTTTAATAAATTTTCTCTCGGGATTTCTCTAAATCCTCTTGGCATATCCTTAATGTCAGGAATAATACCATTATCATTTAACCACTTTAAATTGGGTCGTTTTCTTAATGAATATGTGTATAAGAAATTGACAATAAAAGGTCTGTTTTGCTTGTTGTGATTCCAATGTGCTTTTAATTCATCATCAGAAAAGACACTTCTTTTTCGGCAAAGTCTAATAAATGTTTCTTCATCAGGAATATTGTCGATTACAGATTCTACAATTCCTATGGTCGTTGCAACACCTGCATAAATTCCGCCTGTTCTGTAAAAAACGATTAAATCCCCCGATTTCAAATCTTTAAAATGAGAACGAGAAATATATACTTTACTCAAAGCGTTTCTATGTGGCTCATTTTCTACAAAATCTTTAGGCGATTCAGTTTTTAAAATAGAATCGGGAAATAGCTCCGTATGATATTCGGGGTAAATCGAAACGATAAAAACTTTGTTTTCTTTTGAACTATAGGGGAATGATTTTTTAGGACTTTCGATATTTATATTCTGATTTCTGTCAAAATTTTTCACAAAAACCTTTTCCGTTCCTGTTGGTGTATTTTTATCTCCAAAATGAACAAATCCCCATTCTTCAAGTAAGGTAATCAGGCGTAATTGTTCTGGTCTTTTATCGAAAATGGTTACATAGATTTCATCAACACGATATTGCAACGCATTATCAAAGATTATTTTCAAAAATCGTTCTCCGATTTTGAAACCGTTACTTGTAACTTTTAATGTACCTATTTTTAGTCTTTTCTTTCTTGGAAAATTTGGGACTATATCGGCATAATTTTCATTTTCGTCTTCAACTTTTATGTATAAAAAAGCGGAAAGTTCATCATTGCTATAACAAACATAAGCCATTTCATCAGCTTTTTTGTTAAACCATTTGTCAAATCCGTTATAATCTTCTCGAAAACTATCAAAAAATGAATTTTGTAAATCAACTTCTGCAAAATCAACTTTTTTGACAGCCAAAACTTTGTAATCAACTAAATTAGGATTTTCAGAGATAACCTTTTCAAGGAATTGTTCAATTTTAAAAACCTTATCTGCAATTCCTAATAATTCAGCTTTGGTGTGTATTTTTTTATCTTCCGAAATCAGTATATCAACTCTTTCACAAAGAACTTCATTTAATAAAAGTGTATCGTTTCGGTCGTTTACATTAACATCAATCTTTTTGCTAACAGCTTCTAATGCTTCACTTGTCGGAGCTAAATTTTTAATCAGATTATAGCTTCCGATTTTGATATTCATTGTTTCAACTGTTTTAGAATCCTTGTTTTTGTTCAATTCTTCAACAGTCAGTGGATGAATATATTTTGAATATTTAAGTTTATCTATCCAATTAAACAAAACACCAATATCCTGATTAACCACTTTTGTAGCTTCTCGATGAATAATAATATTGGTATCTAATAAAATTTTTGCCATTGGATAGTTCTTTTATTTATGCCACTAATTTCACTCTTTTTAGATATTCTTCAATTCTTGTTTCAATATCTTCTTTCAGGCCTCGTTTACGGTTCAAAAGCGATTTGTTTTTCTGTAAGGTCAAAAGCTCTTGAATTAGCTCAAAATCTTGTGGGTTTTTCCCACAAGATTTTTTTAGTAATTCTAATTCTTTTTCCTTTTTTTCGTTTTGGTCTTTCATATCCAAATCTGTTTTATATGCTTTGTGATAAATTTCTGAAACCTTCTGGTCAAAAACAAAATCACGATACCAAATTGTCTGAATGGCAATCAATTCTTGGTTTGTAATCAATTCAACGTGAGGCTTTTCCTTTTGTACTTCTTTCTGTGCTTTAAGTAAACGATGCAAAACAGAAGCACGATATTGCGGAAAATACGGTCGCATTCCATTTATTGCATCTGTTCCGTTTCTGCGTTGTGGCATACGATTTTCAATAATATTTCGTTCTTCTGCCAATTCATTTCGCAATTTCAAAAGAGGTTTGAGCCAAGTCAAACCGTTTTCAATCAATGCAGACATTGATTTGTCTTGTTTCACAACTGTACACGTCCAACAACCGAAACGGCTTTGTCCGCAAGATTTATGTTCTTTGTCCGTTACAACAGTCGGGCATTCGTAATCGTCCGCACTTGCGTCTGCATAAATCTGAAATAATTCGTTGTTATCTGCTCCCCAAGGTGATGGCATTGTGTTGATAACATACCAAACTTCCTCCAACATCAAATGTCGGATTGGTGCATACATAAACGTATTAGGTTGCGTTGGGTGTTTAGTCAGACGTTTTCCTTTGATAGCGTGTTTTTTCATTGATTTTGCACGGCTGGCAGATTCTGCCGAACGTGTTCCAATCAAAATAACAGCTTCGCCAAATTCATCAACTTGCTCAATAATAAATCGTTGAGTTGGTTTTATTTTTAACCGTTCTGTACACCAACGAAAAGCGTTGTTTGGTGCAGGATAACCTTTACCAATCAAGTTTACCCAAAAAGAATCTTCTAATCGTGGAATGGTTTTTATTACTCGAACAGGCACATCTTGTTCAACTGCGGCTTGTTCGATTTTGTCCAAAACTCGATGAACATATTCGGTAATTACAGGGTTTTCAACCATTGTGTCGTTGCAAACGACATAAATATCTCTGCCAACAACTCCGTGAAAATCTTTGATTTGTTTCAATGCTTCCCAAACCAATTGAAGCATTACGGTAGAATCTTTTCCACCGCTAAAACCAATAATCCACGGACGTTTTGTGTCGTCTGCAAATAGATATTGGTCTATTATTTCGTCAATTATATTTTGTATAAATTTTGGCATATTCTACGGTAACAAAAACAACGTGAGCCAATTCCTCTACTTGCAATCGAAGCCCGACCAAAGGCTGTACTAACAAGTAAAAGGAACGCCCACGCATACCGTAGGCGTTTCCACTTTACTTTCCCTTAGTACATTGAAAAATTGGTCGTATTTCGATTGGGGGAAAAGCTTAGCGAAACGCTATATTTTAATTTTTTTAAATTCTTATTATTTCATTAACATTTTTATTTGGGGCTTAAAGATAGGAATTTTATTTTGATTTTTTGTGAATGAGTGAAATGTTTTTTCAGTTCTCTTAGATAAACGTAGTTTTTTAAAACCTAATATGTGAATTGTGTTCGCACTACGGACAGTTTTATAAACTAATGAAAATCAAGTAAATATAATTGAATTACCAGTGGTAATACAAATTGAATAATACCTTGCAAAAAAAATACTAACTGTTTTCAATCGGAATAAGCTAAAATCTAAAACGAGCTATCGTGGGATTTTTATATTTTTGCAATATTCATGAACACATCATCATTTAAAAAAATATTT
>CAZDAR010000048.1:0-18812 GCA_964503665.1 uncultured Flavobacteriales bacterium | reverse complement strand
TATTTATAAAATCGTGTGCCATATATTGCGTTTTTAGCGTTGTTTTCTGTTTTAATATATACTTATTCCATTTTCAAACAAAAGTCCGTTATCGTTTCTTCTAAAGGGCTTCTAAAGGCGTATTGATTTATATATCTAAACCATAATCATTATCACCCCAGTTTTTTTGTTTCACCAACTTACCGTGCATATTCAAATCCCCTTCACCCTCATTGGAATACTCGAATGTTTCTTTTACATCTTCTTCCATCGCATAATAAGATGCTTCGTAGTGCATAATGTGAACAATGCCGGGATGATCTAATTCCGCAGGTTCTTGACGGCGAAGCTTCAATTTGCCAATTCCGTTACCTTGAATATTGGAAACCAATGTGTGAACGATATCAATGAAATCAAAGAATTTTAAGGCATTCTCTTGATTAGTCGTTAAGTTGGAAGTATCATACACCTGTTCGTAAATCAAATGAAGCGAGATAGTAATGATGCTTTCATTTCTTGTTACATCCGTCAAATCTGCCGACCAGTCTATCAGAACGGCAGGCAATGCCACGACATCGAAGTTCTCATAATTCAAGTATTGACCACGGTATAAATCGACATAGCGCACAGGAAGCACGTTGTATTCACTAAACAGGTCGATGGCTTCTTGCGAGAAAAGTTTTTCAATTATTTTTTGGTAAATTTCTTTCATTGTTTTATATTTGCGTTAATAATTGGTTGTACGACTGAACAAGTGGATCTGTAAAACTTGCCATTATTGCCAAACGAGTGACCGAAAGTCCCAGTTAGTACAAACAAGGCAAGACATTAAGGCTTATTGTGAACCAGTAAGCCTTTTCTTATTTCCTTTTCATTCGCTTTCATCAGATACCAAGTTCTAATTTCATAACCATACTCATTCACTTCTGCATCAACAACAATACTTTGACCGTTGTAATGCTTGATATATCTTATTTGTAGCCTTTTATTGGAGACGGTGTTACCCGATTCTACATTCTGTAACCACACTTCACTTGGTGATTTCAAGACTTCTTTTAGGTAAGCAAAGAGTTGATGTCTGTTTTCATTTTTCTCTAAATACTTGCCTGTCGTATGTTTGTCAAAGTCCTTTTCGTTTAAAACGATACTGCGTTTAAAATAATCTCGGAATGGCATTACGTTTCGACCATCTTTTCCTTTTTGCCCCTTGAATAATTCTTTGACGTTATCAGCTGTGATAGATTTATCCAAAACAAGTTCGTGTAGATTTTTCATGTTTTTAATATCGGCCAATCCCCAAATAGTATATTTAGCATCGTTTAAATTCTTTAGTACACCTTTACTTTTGGCATATTGTTGATCCTTTAAAAACACTTGTTTCAAATCGGCACGGTTCACAGCAAATTGCCCCTTTTTAAACGATTCGCCAAGTTGTTGTGTAGCCCAATCACCTTTTGAAACACCGCTATCATGTGGTGTGAATGGATAGGCAATCATTTCACAACGACAACCAAAGCCATTCGGTGGTACTAAATTTCGGGCTTCTGAATCGTTAATATTGAAGATCTTATTATTGAGTACAGCATGTGAGTTTCTTACATTGTTATCGCCTGCCGTGATATATTGCATATATGGGTTGTCGTCTTTGTCTGCCCACATCCGCATAAAGGAAGCCGAATTTTGACCCACTGCAACGCTTAGATTGTACTCCGTGCGTAGATACTTGCTGTTAAATTTATCCACCATCTTTTCCGCCTCCTCCTTAAATTCGTCAAAGGAACGTAAACGACCTTCTTTGTAATCAATTAGCAAATCTTTGAGCGATGCCAGGCGTGCTTCTGTTTTTCCTGCTGAGAAGTCAAACAGATTTTGCTCCATCATAGCCAACATCAAATGATCGGGAGCATCAAATGAGGCTTCGCTTAGACGTTTACCATAACCTCCAAAAAGCCCTGTTGTCAATATCTTGGATTCTTCGACAATGAGTTTACCTGTTTCACCGAGTGCATCCTTATCGTTAAACATCAATTGAATTAACTGTGCCTGTATTTCATTCAATCGTCTCACATCGACATCATCCAAGGCAAAGAAGTTATTTTGTCCGCAAGTAGGAATATCACGGTAACGATTCGCATAATGGGCGTTGAAAATGGAATTAACCTTGCTGTCCACTTGCTTTGCTTGCGTGTCACTGATGTTTAATTTTTGTGGCTTGCGTTCTTTGAGTGGTACGTTAAATGTTTTAGATACCCAATCCATGTCCACATCGGCAACATACATTAAGCTTTGCACGATTTGCCAGTGTTCCATCAAGTCTAATTCTTGCGTAGTATCAAAGGTAAACTGATGTTCAGGTTTGATTCCGACACCATGGAATACCAACAACGGCATGACAACATCGTTGATAAAGAATGTGATATTTCTTCTGTCTGTGGCGCTGATACGATCGTCTAAGTTACGTTCGTGAACTTCAGATTGACTTCGTGAACTACCGTCATCGCTTACCATCGAACCACCAACGAGCAGTTTACTGATTTCCGTATTGTTGCGTTCGATCATTCGGTCAAATGTTTGAAAAGCATCTGTTCTATTGGCTTCTTTAAAGTCAATGTTAGTTCCTTCAGGGAAAACGCCAACGGCCGCTTCGCCCAATTGGAAG
The DNA here is from genome assembly GCA_964503665.1 of uncultured Flavobacteriales bacterium. GTDB lineage: Bacteria > Bacteroidota > Bacteroidia > Flavobacteriales_D > Crocinitomicaceae > 40-80. The sequence continues at coordinate 16,174 of CAZDAR010000048.1, read as the reverse complement.
AGCATGTCTTCAATTTCTTGCAAGGCTTCAGGAGTAGAGCGTACCGTTGTAGCTGTCAACATCGGGATACCGAATCGTTCACAGAATTCAGCCCACGACTGCATGATGTTTCGTTTCCAAATCAAGTTGGGAACAATGTTGTTCAACAGTCCCAAGTCGTCCTCTTCGTGGATGTCGATTACCCAATTTTGATAAACCGGATTGTCGTAAAAAACCACGGCATTTTGTTTCTGAAAGTCCAAAACAATCTTATGCTGCTGTGGTACAACGTTTCGTCTGGGAATCAGCTTTAAAACGGGTTTGTCGCCCATTTCTTCAATCTGAATAACCGATTGCCCGAAGAAGAACGCATCTATTGCCCATGTAATCAAACGGTAAAACCACTCGGTATTAATAAACTCCGTTGCCTGTTCGTCTATTTGTTTTGTTTTTCGGTTGATGATATGAAACGACGTATTCAGCACACTGGAACGACGTATTTCCATTTGTGACTGCAAGTGTCCATCTGTGAGTAAATCACGGTACAAATCCATCAAGGGTTGCCAGTTGGGTGTTTTGGGATGTTCTGCCATTTTAATGGCATTGCGCCATTTACCGATATCCTTTCTGGAACGGTCTCGAAAAGATTGAGCAATTTGAGCCACTATAGGACTAGGGTTTTTGCGTTGTTTCCCCTCCATTTTTGCGGTTCGTTGTATCGGATGTCCGAATTGATTCAATAATTGTGTCATATTAATATCTGTATTGTGTGCGTGGATATTTTGATTTGATTCTAATGCTATTCACAGAACCACTACTGAAATCTTTGATAGTGGGTAAATCAGCAATGGTTTCGCCTTTGGCTACCGACCTAAGCCATTCGAGTGCATCTTGATATCGTTGTGAACGATGTTCGGGAATACGATCAGGCGCAGTGTTTGAATAAAGATGATACAATGCGCAATCAATGGTTATCATCACAATGAAAGCGTTCCGTGTATCGGACGCAGGTGGTGTAATGGTCGTAAAAATCAACTCCACATCATAATTACCCTTGATGTAGTTTTTGATTTGAGAAATAGCCATTTGTTCGGCCATTGCCAATTTGTTATCGGTGTATGATGTAGCCAACAGGTTGCGCACTTCACTTCGTATGAGTGTTGGATAATCATTTTCTAAGATAAATCTTTCCATATTTTTTAATTAAAATCTATTTTTATTACGGGCTATCATGTCCTTTCGGCTGGTAGTTCTTACCTCAAATCGAATGACAGCACTATTGAGTTCTTGAATGGCACTTTGTAAAGAGTCGGGCGCATCGTCATTGACTTTACTTCCTTTTTCAAATGCCAATATCTGTTCTTCCAATTGGATGAAGTCGCCTGTGCCTTTAAGTGCGTTATTGAAATATACATCGCCTCGTTCGAAGTACCCGGACATAGATTCAATCCGCTCTTCTTTGTTTGCTTTGCTCTTTTTATCGGCTACAACAGGTATGTAATAACCTCGTTTTTCGCCCTCTTTGTCAAAGTCGTCGACAAACATATCCTGTGCAAAGCTTCCTTCTACCTTGTACTTGATGTTAAACTTCTGAAGCTTCATTTCTTCATACGTATCATAAAGCCACGATGCGACCATTGCACGAGTAGTTCGTTTAACGTGAGCACGTATAACGTGAAATTCTTTGCCTACTTTACCAACCATCAACAACGCTTTAAAGTCGCCTGTATCTTTATAAGACAAGTCGCCGTAGATGACCATTGCATCGTATTGGTACAACGGTAACATCTTTTTGTACTGTATCCATTCGTTTTTAAAAACCGTTCCCTCCTCGATAGGGTTATCTTGATATTCCCGTTGGAAAGCACGTTCACCAATATCTTTGCGCAAATCCTCCCAGAAATCTAAGGAATAGTTCTCTCCCCAGCCACTTACGCCACTATCTTGAATGGCTTTCACTACCATAATATGGTGTTTGGGTTCTACATTTCTGCTCTTATAATCTTCAATAACCGCTTCAAAATGGTCGGACATCAATTGAATGACCGATGTTTTTGAAAAACGATTATTGCATTGAATATATCTTCTATTGCCGTCACCATACGTTCCCCAAACATCTTCTTTTAAATAGTCAAATAGCTCACGCACGAGCTTGGCGTTTTTACTTCTCTTCTTTGTATCGACATCGTCCACAGATATGTAATCTGGTCGGCGTTCCATATCACGAATACCTCTAGGTGATTGACCTATACCAAGAGCATAAAAATGTACATCGTCCAATGTTGTGAAATTTCCATCCGCCCAGTCACCAAACTTAAAACGTCTTCCATAGTCGGCTTCTAATTTTGCGTTGGAAGTTAATTCGGCTTGAATATCTGAAAGTAACTTTTTTGCCTTGATTTCGTTTTCGCCAATCAAAAGCATAAACGACAGATCCTTTTTTACTAAGTATAAGTAAAGAGGAATGCCGATGTTGGCATGAACCGATTTTGCACCGCCACGGAAAATTCTCAAAAGCAGATAAACGATTTTGTTTTCAATCATCAGTTTCGCCATCTTCTTTTGATACCAAGAACATTTTGAACGTGCATAATGCGCTAAATAATACTCAAACCAAGCGGTGTAATCTTTTTCCAAACGATTAATACGCTTTGATTTATCCATCGGTGACTCATCCGTAATTGCTCTTTTTGATAGCTTTAGAAGCCGTTTGCAATGTTCTTCGTAATCACGATATATTTTCTCAATCCCTTTACTCATCATGTTTAATCGTTGTTTGAAATGCGGTGATGAATAAATTTTTTGTGTAAATCCAAGCACTTGTCAAGTAGTTCGTGATCAATATCAATCGATAACAGATAGCTGTCAAAATCTTTCATAACGCTTATTATCATTTGGTTTGAAATCTTCTTATCGACACGTTCCAGTGCTCGTGTAATTTTGGCGATATCGTCAGAATTGAAAATAGGTTTTTCGCCCTTCACGACAGACTCTAGCTGTTCCAAAAGTGCTTCCTTAATTTTGTGTGGCGCTGTGGCAAGATTCATCCTTCGTTCTTTCCAATTGAACTTTTTCGCCCACGAACCAACAGTGTTTTCGGAAACACCGACCATTTCAGCGATGGTTTTTAATGTTTCTCCATTCGTGATATATAAGTCCTCAGCAATAGCTCTTTTGCGGTCATTCTTTTTCATACCTATGATATTTCTTACAAAAATTGGTTTTTAGAGCCTCATTTTCTAAAAACTGTGCAACTAGCGTAAATTATTTACGCTAGTTGCACAGAAAGTTGGAACTAGCTTTTTTTTGTCAAAATATTTGTTGCATAATTTTAAAAATTAAACGTCAATGATTGCAACAGTTAATGAAAACGTAATACTTCTATACGGAACGATTTACGACGGTGATGGGAGGTATATAGTTTACGAACTAAACCGTGTCTTTTCTAAATACGATGATGTAACTGTTCATTTGCACACTCCTGGAGGGGATGTATTTGAAGGCAACTTAATTTACAACACATTAGCCAACACTAAGACAAATGTAAACATTGTGGTTGACGGATTATCGGCATCTATGGGTTCTATTATCATGCTTGCAGGTAAGAAGATAAGCATGGCTTCCAATGCCTTTGTAATGGTCCATGCGCCGTGGGGTTCTGCTTTCGGCACACACATCGAAATGACATCGGCCGCCAAGCTGTTGCAGTCCATGGAAAAGTTATTTGTCAATCAATACTCCAAACGCACTGGTAAAACAGTTGACGAACTTAAACAATGGATGATTGGCGATAATTGGTTCTCAGCTGAAGAAGCACTCGAAGCAGGTTTGATAGATGAAATTATTGAGCCAGTATTCACGGAAGAAAATGAGGTATTACAAGCTGAAAGTCTTAAAAAAATGGACTTAGTGGCCTTGCAAAAATCATTCAAATCAAAGTTTGAAGCCTCGACACAAGATCCCTCCCAACAGCATATCAACAAGCAAATAATAAATAATATGAAAAAACAGTTAATCAATGCTTTAAGCTTGGCTAATGTTTCAGAATCAAGCTCCGACACAGCAATAATTGAAGCGATTCAGTCACAATTATCCAATAGCCAAAAAGAAAGCGTCAGCAAGGATGAAACCATCCAACGCCTAACTAACGAAATCAAAGCATTCAAAGATAATGCGATTTCAAGTACAGTAGCATCAGCTATTCAAGCAGGAAAGATTTCAGGATCACAACGTGAGAAGTATGAAAACATCGGAAAGAACGCTGGTGTTGAAACCTTAAATTCTATCCTTGAAGACATGACAGGTAAACCTGCTAGCGTGATTGATAGAATCAACTACTCTGTAGGGCAAACTAGTACAACAGAAACATGGGATGAATTGAAAAAGAAACCAGGAGTGTTGGAAAAATTGCAAGCCGACGATTTAGAAACGTTTAAAGCTTTATTTAAAGCAAAATTCGGAACAGAATTCAAACAGTAATCACCTAAATAACAAATAGTAAAATGAAAAAAATAGTAAAATTAGCATTTATTACACTCGCTACATTAGCTTTTGCAGTACCCTTATCCATGTCAGGAATTCCATTATTGGTTGCTGCAACAGGAGTTTCCATTGCCTCCATGATTAATCCAGCACAGGGTTCTGCCATGTCAGGGTTAAATCAAGAGATTTGGTCAGACGTTTTGGTGGAACAATTTCGTACTACTGAAGAAGCGAGTTTCTTGAATGAAATCCCTGATGAATCACATTGGGTGACAGCAACAAGAGGCGAAAACGAAGTGATCAATTTGACCGATATCGGTGCAGATCCTGAAGTGTTGATCAATAATACTTCTTATCCAATTGGTATCCAGTCGCAAACGGATTCGAACATAACCATTAACTTGGATAAATACCAAACGAAAGCAACGAGCATCACAGATGATGAAATCAAGTATATCGCTTATGATAAGATTGGTAAGGTCGTGGAAAAACATACTGCGGCAACTGAGCGCACAAAGCACAACAAAGCTATTCACGCACTTGCGCCAGCATCAAATACCGATAACACACCTGTACTTGTTACCACAGGAACAGATGACGGTACAGGAAGGAATAAAATGATTTTGAAAGATTTATTGGCGTTAAAACGTAAATTCGACGATCAAAAAATACCATTAGCAGGGCGTGTATTGGTTTTAGGTTCTGATCATTACAATGACCTATTGGAAGAAGCAGGCGATAAACCATTATTCACAAACGGTTCATTAGCGGATTCTGAAGGCGGACTGCTTTCTCAACGGTTATATGGTTTTAAGGTATATTGGTATGTGGAGACACCTTACTTTGCACCAACAACAAAGACTAAAGTGTCTTTTGGTGCAATACCATCAGAAACAGACAGACAAGCATCCATAGCGTTCTATGCTCCTGATATGTTTAGAGCGAATGGAAGTACTAAACCGTACACGTCTGATCCCGAACCGTTAAACCAACGTAGATTGTTCAACCTTCGCCATTATTACATTGTGTTGCCTAGAAAACAACGTGCAATTGGTGCAATTGTTAGTGGTAATTCTGCTACACCTACACCTGCAAGTGAACCTGAAATCACTTCGTTGATTCCTAATACTGGTGAAGTAGATAGCTCATTGGCAATTATTGGAACAGATTTCACAGGAACGACATCCGTTAAGTTCGGCGTAGATGAAGCATCTTTTGTTGTCGTAAATGACAATTTGATTACTGCAACTGTTCCTTCTGGAATTTCTGCCGCTGCATACGATGTAAAGGTGACTACTCCTGTTGGTACTTCTGTAGCTGAAATATACACAGTAACAGGCAACTAAAAAGTATTGTAATATGGAAAAGCAAATTAGAGACAGAGCGAAAAGGTTGTTTTCTTCTCTTAAGGTAAACGTTCTTTATGTGAACGATAAAGGTGAGTTTTTCACTCGAGAGAATTATGCAACCCAATCTTCAAATGACAGGAATGCAGTTATTACAATCACAAGTGTCGATGTTATAGAAGAAAAAGTAACACAGACAACTGAAGATGTTGTTAAAGCTGTTAATATGGTAGAAAAGATACCTGCAAAAAGAACTAAAAAAAGGTAAAAAAATAACTAATATAAAGGGAGGTAATCCTCCCTTTATTAAAACCTAAAATAATGGCAAACTTAAAAGGTGTTATAATAAATAAAGGAGCTGTCGGACTGAGTGTTCTACCTTCCGACACAAGTGTATCGCTATTGGTTATTGCAGGTATGTGGGAGCAATCCGACACGCAAACAGCAGAATACTTAGATGCAATGACAGATAGTAGTCGTAGATACACGTTTACGAGTATTACGCAAGCACAGGCAATCGGAATTACACAAGAGAATGATTTTATCTTTGGATTGCACGTCCATCGTCATATCAGCGAATTTTTCAGAATGGCTGGTAATGGTACTAAGTTGTACGTTTTCTTATTAAAGGATTCATTAAAGACGAATCTCACAACAGGATTGTCTGCTCTTAAGGCTGCAATATTGGACTATACGAAAGGTGATGTCCGACAAGTTGGATTAGTTGATAATCTACACAATGAAAATGTAGCGCCTGAGTGGGGACTCGTTGACAATATCACAACGGAAACTAAAGCGTGTATGACTGCCGTTGCAGACTTATATGACTGGTCTTCCGAAAAGGACATACCTTTCAGCGTCATGTTGGGTGGTGGAAACTTTGAACCAACATCGGCAACAGTGTATGATATGCGTGATGAAGAAAGTTTGAATTGTCCAGGACTCTCTGTTATGGTGTGTCGGGAAAAAAAGTATTATGACGACTTTTCGGCAAACGCAACAATTGGAGCAACTAATACCGTTTTCGCTGACACAGGAACAGTACTCGGAGTAATGGCACGTGCAGAAATAAACCAAAATATTGGCGATAACGAGGTTTTCAATTTGACCGATGTTGTGAAAGGTGCATGGGAGGAGGCTGTATTTTTACAAGGTAATCCAATTATGAGTAATATTTATATTCAAGATTGGGAAGATAAAGGTTACATTTTCGCAATTAAGTATTCGGGATTGACAGGTTGGCGATTTAATGGCGACCACAACTGTACACCGATTATAATTGATGCTTCGGGCAATATGAACGAACATACAATTGCTTATACACGCACAATGAACGAGGCTTCACGAATGTTGCGTACCGTACTCATTCCAAAAGTAAAAACCCGTCAACCTGTTGATCCAAAAACTGGAAAACTTCCAGTTGGTGTTGTTAAGACATTCGACAACTTGGGCGATGGCGTATTTGCGGATATGGTTAATCGTCAACACATTTCAGCTGGTAAAACATTTACAGACCCTGATTCGGATTTGCTAGTGGCTAAGGTGTTGAACATTGAATGGTCACTTGTTCCTTATGGAAGTATTGGTGAAATCAGGGGCGTTTTAAACCTTAAAAACAAAATATAATGGCAACTATCATTAAAAACAAAAAGGCATACGACAGTGGCGATGTATCTGTATTCATCAATGGTGTACCGATCAATATTTCGGAAATCAGTTACGAAACTGAACAGGAACATCAATTAAACTATACACTGAAGGATGAACCGACATCGTGGTCTCGAGGTAAGAAGTCTTATTCGGCATCCGTAACTTTATTTATGGAGGATGTGTTGCCACTAGAAGAGGCAGGCAAGGGTGATTTATTATCCATCAAGCCATTTCCTATTAACGTAACATTTGTGAACGAATACAACAAATTGGTAAATGATACCATTGTTGCTAAGTTCCAAAAACAAGGACGTGAAGTGTCGGGAGATATGGGATTGAGCAAGCAATATGATTTGTTTGTCCTGGGCATCGAATTTAATAACGCATAAACAAAAAAAAACGGTTGTCGGCGGTTTAATTATGAGTAAAACCGTCGGCTACTAAAGTACTCAAAACTTAAATACATTTTAAAAATGGAGAAGAAAGAAATCAAATTGAACGACATCCAGCTGAACGACAGAGTTGAATTACACGAAGTGCCTTTAGCTACAATTGAGGCGATTAAATCAAAGTTTCCTGAAAAGGTAGCTAAAAATGAACTACGCCGTTTGGAGTTGCCAATGAACGATACAGGTACAGAGAAAATGGAAGTTGTAGCTTGTGTGCCTGATAGAAATACGGTAACACAGTTCATGCGTTTTGTGGAATCACAACCAAAGAAAGCTCAAGAGATGTTGGTTAATCAATGTTTGTTGACCAATTTGGAGGAGGTGATGGCAGATGACTATTTATTTTTCACCTGTGCGGGCTTAATCGCTGAGTTATTTCCAATTAGACAAGGTCGTGTAAAAAACTTCTAAGCGCGGAAACCGGTTTAAAAGTGCGTGATGATTTGGATGCAGAACGCAAAATCAACGCACTTTTATCCTTTTACTTCAAGATACCCTTTCCGGAAGAATTAACGGACGAGGTTTGGTCGGAGAAGTGGCATCAGCTACAGTGGCTCGCAGAACAGAAACTAATATCATCACTTTAAACAAATACAATGATCATAGATATAACAGAAAGGTATGTATCTGCATTTGGTAACAATGTTGTGAGTGGTAACTTACGAAAATATTCCAGTGCAAATACCCAAATTTATGGGTTTGAAACATATATGCCTGATGCTTCTGATTTTGAAGATGTGACTATTAAGTATGATGACAAAGTATTGAAATTTGGTTACGAAATTCTGTACAATGGTGGAACTTTAAGAAACAACATCAAAGTATCGCCATCGGAAAAAGTCATCTTTGCTCCACCTTTAATTTGCGGTTTTTCGCGCGAAAAGAATTTGATCATCACACCTCTCAATGGTGACGGAATGGAAGTCGTGGAACGTTGGAATAATGCTCCTTGGGATATAAACATACAAGGAATTCTCATTGATGCAAACGAACATCATTATCCAACTGAGAAGATTGAAAGACTGCGCAAATTGTTTGATTACAATAATGTGCTTGAAGTCAGCGGTCAACAATTTTATGAAAAAGGCATCGACTTTATGTATGTTAAATCAATCAATATTGAGGGCGTGGAAGGTTTTCCTGATACGGTGAAATTTTCACTGTCCGCACGGTCCATTAGAGATATTGGCTTTAAAATGAATGAATAATGTTTTTATATTACAATCTCAATAGCAAAATAAGGATTGGTCAAATCGAAACTGAATATTTGACCTCATTTTCGTGTAAGTCGTCTTTTAAAGAGATGGCGGACACGGCTACAGTTGTATTGCCGCGAGATTATCGTTCCGCAAAAATAAACGGTAAAACCAATTCTTTAGAACGCAAAAATATCAAAGATCTAATCAAAGTGGGCGATGAAGTTAGCGTTCAAATTGGTTATGAAGACCGATTAAAAACGGTTTTTAAAGGCTATGTAAAGCGTATTTCGGCAGATATTCCGCTGACAATTGAATGTGAAGATGAGATGTTTAAAATGCGCCGAAGTGGTAGTTTTACAGAATCTTTCAAGCACACTAAATTACTGGATCTATTACAAAAGATCGCACCCGGTTATCAGTATGAAGTCATCGATAACATTGACCTTGGTAAATTCATTATCGAAAATTCCACCGCCTTTGAAGTATTGGAGGCGATACATAAAGATTACCTACTACAATCTCGTTTTGCCGATAAAAAGTTAATAGTAGGCTTTCCAACGGATTTAAAACCACAAGCAAACCATATATTCAATATAGATTATATGCGTTCAGCTGACAGTTTAAAATTCGTGACCAAAGAAGATTTAAAATTACAAATTAAAGCCATCTCCAACAACTCCGATGGTACAAAAGAAGTCGTAACAGTAGGCGAAACAGGAGGTTCAACAAGAACACTGAATTTTGCAAATAAGACCAAAACGGAGTTGGAGGGCTTGGCAAAAAAACAGCTAACGACACTTGTATTTGACGGTTACCAAGGTTCATTCGAAGCTACGGGTGAGCCGTATGTCGTGGTAGGTGATGCTGTCACAATTAAAGATAATAACTATCCTAGTTCCGAGCGTGAAGGTAAATACTTAGTAGAAGCAGTAGAACGTGATTTTGAATCGGGAACAGGATATAAACAAACCATTCATTTAAGCATGAAGTTATGAGATATACAAAGGTCAAGTCATATACAGATAAAACGTTATTAGATCGTGTAAAATCACTATCTAATTTCAAAGCCATTCCGCAAGATTATTGGATTTTAGGTGTTCGCTCCCATGCGGATAGTGGAAACATTTACGATGATAAATTTTACCTTTTCAAGGGTGAACATTTTATCATGGTGACAACTGGAACAACAAACCCGGGCACAGATGCTCTTGTAAAAGGTTGGCAAAAAGTAAACAAAGACGGTGCATTTATACTCAAGTCTGATTACTGGCATTATAACTTATGGCGGCCAGGTAAACATAATGGTAAAATTAAAGCCTTAGTACAAACAGGTAATGTTGCTGTTGGCTATCGTGATAATAACAACAATGATAAAAGCGAAGAAGTGGGGTTGCAACGAAGCGGATGGTATGGAATCAACTTTCATTGCAATTCTTATAACAAGTTACAAGGAATAATTAGTTGGTTTATTGGCGGATGGTCATACGGCTGTCAAGTATGTAATAACCCGACTGATTATTATCATATTTTGGATTTAATAGGGAAACAATCAAAAGTAAGCTATTGCTTGGTTTTGGAATTTTAATGAAATGAGCAAGATGACACTATTTTTATTAGCTGTGGCAGGATGGTTAACGCCACTTTATCCTTTCTTCATATTAACGGGATTAGCTATTACAATGGACACTTACTTTGGGTTTAAACTAAGTAGGAAACAACACAAAGTAAGTAGCCGTAAGTTTGCCAGGGTACTCTATAAATTGTTGATGTACAACATCATTATTATATCTGCTTATTCGTTGGATATTTATTTAATAGGATCTTTTGTTGGGTTGTTTTCATCTGTTGAATTAACAGCGACAAAGGCAGTTGTATTTGGCGTACTAATGGTGGAGTTAATTAGTATTGATGAAAAGTTGATACAACTGAACGGTAAAGGATTAAGATATTACTGGAAAAAAGTAATGGAGATAATAAAGAAGGTAAATAACGAACGTAAAAAATTACAATAAAATGAAAACAGTACAAATCATTATTTATGTCATATCTGCCATTTTATTATTTGGTGGAGGAATGCTTACCAACAGCAAGATGCAACGTCCTATTAAATTAGAATGTCCACCATGCCCTAATATAAAGTGTCCGCCAAATGTAACGGTCAACACGCTATCGTTGGACGATTTGAAAAAGCTAAAAATTAAGGGCGGGTTTACATTTTCACCTGTGTATAATGGCTCTGTTTATTTAAAAACATCAAACGTAGATACATTAACCGCACTAAATGAAAAGAAATAATGGGCGTTGAAGATACATTTATAAAAGCTATTAAAACGGCTTCTAAAAAATCCTCTAGCATTAACGTTGTTACTGGCGTGGCAAAAAATATTCAGACGGATAAGTGCGATGTTTTTCGCGATGGTATGCCTACATTGTATGATGTATCTTTAACAGCCAAAGACAAAACACAGTCAGATTTTGTTAAAATAACGCCTAAGAATAACTCAATAGTTACAGTGGCATTGCCTGATGGTGTAACAACTGATGGTGTAATTATAGGACATTCCGAAATTGAAAAAGTGGAAATAGATTTATCCAACAATAAAATAACGATTGATAACCAAGGTATTACTATGGAGTTGCAAACAGGTAAATTTACCGTTAAAAACAGTTCTGAAGATTTAAAGGCACTTATCAATGATCTGATTTCGGCATGTATGGCAATTACTATTCCGTTAGCCCCTTCAGGCACAGGAGTTCCTGCAAATGTGGCACAATTTCAAGCAATACAGCCACGGTTAAACCTTTTATTCAATTGATATGGAAAGGCTTGACATAATGCTTGACGACAACGACGATTTGATGATTTCAAATGGTGATTTCTTCGTCGATGACAGTAACGACCAGCACGTTGCTATCATTTTTGATTGTGTTAAGGGTGAAATTCGTGAAAATCCGTCTCTTGGTTTTGCTGCAATGCACCTGTTGAAGTCAAATATTACGGATATAGAAGTAAAACGTCTATTGCGAGTGGAATTGAATAAAGATGGTTACGAAGATGCTAATATTGACATCAATCGTGAGCATGGAGTGATGAATATAAATGTAAATTAAGATGAAAACAGAACACGGACAGACGCATTTAGATTTGACAGTTATCGGTTATGGTAATCAAGCTGCATTTTTCAAGATTGGCAATGATAATGTGAAATATCAGCCTACAATTGATCTACCTTACAGTGAAATGCAATTCCCTATACCGTTTGCAGTTGGTTCTGATTTAGTGATTGACAATAGTGCTGAAATCTACATCATAGGGCAGATGAAAGTGTTGAAGAATGAGACATTTAAGGCGGCTACAGGTATTGAATTTACAGACTTTAACCATAACGATTTTGATATAAACGATTTTAATTGAGCAACATGACAAAGGAAGAACTAAAGGAACAGATTGATATATTCGTAAGAACCAATGGAAAACTAAAAGCAGTAGATTTTAATCCATTACTGAAAGCCGTGGTGGATTTAGGTATCGAAGTTGATTTAACCACCGTTAATAATGGCACAAACAACTCCGTATTTTATAATGACAACGGCGTATTTTCAGAAACAAGCCTAACTTACGAGACTAAAAATGGTTATGAAGTCCTTTCCAGCGATGGTGTGGATGGTGGTTTTTTTACTGGATTAGTAGAATTATTGCCAAGTATATCACTTCCACTTGTCGGGTTGACTGGCTATCCAAATACAACAGGTATTCCGTATATAAATGGCGTCATGGATGGTTTTGAAATAGGGCAACCACTTATGAGTATTAATGGCTGGGTAGATGCCGGTGGTGAATCGAACACTTCTGTGCAAATTACCGCCGACGGAAGAGTCAGAATCAACGCTGATAGTCAAGTCAGCATCAACTCTGATAGTGAGGTCAGCATCAACTCTGATAGTGAGGTCAGCATCAACTCTGATAGTGAGGTCAGCATCAGCGCTTTAAATGACATATGGGTAGGTGCTGGTGATGAAAATTCAACAAACACAAATATTTCATTTACTGGCAAAACATTTAAGAATGGTCAATTAGAAGAGTACTTTTTTAAATTGGAAGATGAACACTTTAGGTTAGGGAACAATAGCAACGGTTGGTCGGTTGTTTTCGGCTTCGATTTGTTAAATAAAACAGCAACTTTCGACAGCCATTTAATGGTGAATAACCTTCAAATAGCTGGATATTCACCATTCGGACAACAATTCCAAACAGGGCAGTCACACACAGTTGATGACCTTATTTTAGTTCTTCAATCAATGAGAATATTAACACAATAAAATAAAAAAAGATGGCGATTTTAATCAAGCAAAAAGAAGATAAGAAAATAACGCTACTAAATGCAGGCGTTGAAATTACAGAAGTATATGCACGTTATGACTGGCATCCAGACATGGAGGGTAAAAAGGTGGTATGTCGTATTTTATTTTTTAAAGACAAGGCAAAATGGTTAGAACATTTAACCTTGCAACAACAAGGCAAAGGAGCAACGAATATTTACACAGATATTCCAGCAGGTTTACGTATAGATATACCAACCGAAACTGAACCAAGCATTGATTTTACAGAAAACAAGTTAATAGAAGTGTATTCAGCGATGGGATATGACGCATCAAAATACATTGAGGAGTAAGATATGGCACGAACATTTGAAGACATCAAAGCCCAAATGATAGCGGAAAAAGAAGCAAAAATACCGCAACTAACAACTACATCTTCAACAGGTATTTGGTTGATGTGGATAAACGTTGTTGCACTTGCTATTTTTACATTTGAACAGATCTTTGAAAAAGATAAAGCGGCTTTAATCGACTTGACAGAACGCCGTCGTTATGGAACAACAGCATGGTATGCTTCTGAAATAAAGAAGTTTCAATATGGCCATCAACTGGTTTTCAATAGTCAAACAGGTATGTTTTATTACGAAATAGACGAACCTGACGCACGTATTGTTGTCCAATCTGCTGTGTCAGAGGATTCAAGTTCTGGAATGTTGACAGTAAAGGTAGCACAATTAGTAAATGATGACCTTGCACCGCTCACATCATTACAATTAGTAGCGTTGAATAGCTATTTGGAGTTGATTAAAGTTGCAGGCACGAATGTAGAATTATTTTCACTTCCTGCTGACGAAATCAACATCACTGCTGAGGTATATTATGATGGCAACTTGATATTAGATGATGTTAAGTCTTTTATATTAGATGCGCTAATGAATTTTAGAAATGATGCGGTGTTTAATGGTGTAGTATTGCGAAATGATTTAATTAGAGTAATTCTAAGTCCTGAAAATGGCGTTTATGATGTCTATTTTACGGATTTAACTGGTAAAACATCTGTTAGTTCTCCGCAGAATATAACAAGGAGTTATGACACGCTTTCAGGTTACTTCGTTTTTGCCCCTGACTTTATGAACGATTGGACTTTTATACCTAAACACGTATGATATTTTGGAATTTAAACATCGGAAATTTTGTAAAAGATTATTTGGGACGTAAGTTTTTTCGTCCGAGACAATATGATTGGTTAATGTCCTTATTGTCTCCCTTAGAGACAACTATTAATAATTATACTCATTGGCGGAAAGAACGGTTCTATTTGATAAATATAACAGGTCAAGTAATTAGCTTGACTGGTTATTTGAATGACAAATTTGATGCTAATCAACGCCGTATTTATATTGTCACATCCAATGTGATTTACAACGGTTTATGGGTTGCCCTTGAAGAAGAAATTAATATGTTTCTAACTATTGGTTTGGAGTATGAAAACCAAGGATTATGGGTTGGAATGGAACTTGAACAAAGTTCAGGATATGATTTCATAGTTTATATTCCTACTGATATAATATCTAGCGACACAATTAATCTCCTCGAATCGACCATATACCATTTTAAACTTGCTGGTAAAACTTTCTATTTAGAAACGTTTTAAAAAAAACGCACCTAGTAACGAATACACTCACTTATTTATTCCCCAACAAACAAGCCAAAATCGCTCTAAGGGCATAATGCCTAGAGTGTATATTTTTGACTTTGTTGGGGAATGACAAAGTTAATAATAAAGTTAAAATTAAATGAAATGAGTGAGAAAAAAGTTACAATTAAAACACCTATTAGTTATTATGGAGGAAAGCAATCGATGCTGAAGCATATATTGCCAATTATACCACACCATCGGATTTATGTAGAACCATTTTTTGGAGGTGGTGCTGTGTTTTTTGGAAAAGAACCTTCAGAGGTTGAAATTATTAATGATTACAACGCTAATGTTGTAAATTTTTATTACCAATTAAAAACCAATTTCAAAGAGCTGAAAATGATGATTGATGCAACAGCTTACAGTCGTGACATCTATAAGCGTGCAATGGTTGTGTATGACAATCCCTTTATCTTCCGCCCGATTGTTAGAGCATGGGCATTTTGGGTTGGTACAATTCAAGGATTCAGTAATAAAATAGGTTCTTGGCGTTCTTCTACGGTAACTAATAAAGAAGTAAAGTGTGTATCTAATAAAAAATTAAATTTTACCGAATCTTTATCTGACAGATTAAATATTGTTCAAATAGAAAATAAAGATGCTATTAAGTTAATTCAACAATTTGATTCAGAAGATACTTTCTTTTATCTTGATCCACCTTATGTTAATTCTAATCAAGGTCATTATGGCGGTTATACACAAGAACATTTTAATATTTTACTTGATTCGCTTGTAGGGATAAAGGGTAAATTTCTTCTTTCAAGTTATCCAAATGATGAATTAAAAAAGTATAGAGAAAAATATAATTGGTTTACTTCAGACAAAGAAATGTCGTTATCAGCGAGTAATATAAAGGGCAAAAGAAAAATAGAGAATTTGACGGCAAATTATAGCATATAAGCAGTTTGAACAGATGTCATAATGACATGAAAAAAAACGGCAAAACAGTTCATTTTTTGTTTTGCCGTTTTTTCATATTTTGATTGGGCGAATATACAAGACGAATGTACCTCGATGTATCAGGAAATGTAGATGATACGTAGCTGGGCG
>CAZDAR010000047.1:0-20456 GCA_964503665.1 uncultured Flavobacteriales bacterium | reverse complement strand
CCACAGATAAAAGTAATTTGTACAGATTTCTTTACATATCAAGGAACATATGATTTAATTATTGAGCAAACATTTTTTTGCGCACTTTCTCCTGAAAGAAGAAATGATTATGTGTTGAAAACGAGTGAATTATTAAAGGAAGACGGTAGAATTATAGGTGTTTTATTCGACAGAGAGTTTGAGAAACAAGGGCCACCATTTGGCGGATTAACTTCGGAATATAAAATATTATTTGAATCGCATTACGAAATTGTGAAAATGGAGAAATGTTACAATAGCATACCTCCGAGAGCAGATTCAGAAGTCTTCATTAACTTTAGGAAAGTATGACACCAATTAACTTATTTAATGTCGTTAAAGACATCATCTTATGGTATAATGCAGATGTAGATTTTAACGAGTTCAGACATTTACAGTCTGAACGACTTTTAAAACCACAATCGGTATGAATTGGATACTTTTAATTATTGGTGGTCTTTTTGAAGTTGGCTTTACTTTCTGTCTAGGAAAAGGGAAAGAAACTGTTGGAGCAACGTCCTATCTTTGGTATGCTGGATTTGTGATCTGTCTCATTTTAAGCATGGGATTATTACTAAAAGCCACACAAACACTTCCATTAGGAACAGCATACGCCGTTTGGACAGGAATTGGAGCAGTGGGAACAGTCTTATTGGGCATCATTTTCTTTAAAGAACCAGCGACATTTTACCGGATGTTTTTTATTGTGACATTGATAGCGTCGATTATCGGATTGAAAATGGTGAGTTCGAATTAACGTTGATGGTATGGTGTCGTGCGGGATTACGAAGCGATTTCCTATCAGTTTATACCGACTTTTTTACGAGCCACAAACACTCGCAAACCACTGAAACCCGTATGCACTATACCATGTGTGTGCCTTGAATGGTAAATATATATAAATTTTTTCAATTTAATTGAAAGAAAGTCCAGAGAGTGAAAGTCTCTTATGCACTAAGGTAACTCTTGGAAGCATTAGTAAGTCGCAAGCTGGTTTGGAGCGATTCATACAGTGAAGTAAGCGAGACTACAAAAGTCTGAACTGACAGCCTGTTCCGATTTTATTCTGAAAACAGGAACGGGATAAGAGGCATAGTTGTATGGATGAGTAAGCACATCATTGCGAAGTCCAACGAATACAAAAGTACAGTTATGTAGATTCCGTAGGATTAGACGGAAGGACATTTGCCTTACCGAGGGAGGTCTCCGAAGTCACGAGTTGGCAAAACGGAGAAGTCAGCAGAGGTCATAGTACTTTGTAGAAACGAGCCGATGAATAAAGCGGAGGTCTCACAAGCAAAGGAAGGACTGAACGCTAGTTTTTCTGAAATTAAAATGAGAAAGTTTCGACTTAGCTCATTTCTAAAGTAAGAAAAAGCTACAGTTGGTGTAAAGAGCGGCTGTAGAGATGATTAGTGAACCGCCGTATACGAGACCCGTACGTACGGTGGTGTGAGAGGCACAGTTACGGCTTTTAAGCCGTCACCCGTCTACTCGATTATAGGCTGTTTTAATTTTTCAGTCTGTGTTTTATTTTATTCAAAGTATTTTAAAGCTATAATTGATAAACCTAAAACGACTTCAAAAGCCATAATAAAGTCAAAGTATTTTCCAGCAGAGCCTAGTTTAAATCTTGAATAAGCACGTCCCAATCCCGAAAATATGACTGTAATACCAAAAATATAAATCATTGATTCAAGCGCTGAAGTATAAAATACCGCATAAGTGAACAGAAATCCTGATGCAAAGTATATTCCTGCCAAAAAGCGAACCAAGTTATCCAAAACAAGTTGAGGTGGCATTTCTTCTGGCAAAAATCTCATTGCTCCTTTGAGTAATAAATTGATTCCACCTAAAAAACAGATTAATGCGACAATTCCTAATAATATACGAAGAGCAATTTCCACAATTTTTATAATTGGGGAATCGTTTCAACTAAGATTTCAGTTCCTGCTTTATCATAGTAAATACAAGTCATTTTGTTAAGTGAAGCAATCCATTTTTCGATTCCTGTTTCTGCACAATGTCTACAAAAGGTAAGATAATCTGTTTCTCCTTGCTGATGTATAGAAAGATAGTGTTTGAACTTTGATGGGTCACTTGAGTTTTCAATTTCAAGATTTTCATACATTGGGCTTGAAGATGTTTTATATCCATTTTGACCATAATATTCTGTATGGCTATCGTTTACCCAAGTTTCAAATTCATTTACACCAAGTGTCTTTATTTCCTGGATATAATTCGGAAAATCTGCTCCGGATTTTACTTTGCTATGTGCTTTTTCAATTTGTTTTAATGTAAACATTTTATTTCAGTTTCTAATTTTTAGTCGACTTACTGTTTTGGTAAATTGCACACAACGGTTTAGCCACCTGACGCTGGCCCGATTTTTAAGTAAAACATAAACACGAAGCTACAATTTTCTTTTTACATAAATGCCAAGCACGAAGAGATTTCTTCGGGCTGGCGTTCAGATGGCTTGTTAGCACTCGTTTATTTGTCAAGAAATATTCCATAAACTATTAAGAGCATTACTGACAGGATAGAAGAGATATAAAAAATATATTCACATATTTTATAAATCATTTTTCTTTTAATTTCTTTATGGAATATTGTCGTTGAGTCACCTCTTAATCTTTTGACTAAGCTGTCTTTTTGAAATTTCAATTCTTGTTTAAATTCATCAATTTCGTGAAATAAAAATATTGTACCAGATATAACACCGACTCCTATCGAGGACAAGATTGTAGAGAAAAGAATATGTTGAAGGGTAGTTGTTGACTTCTCGGTTTTAAATGCAATCAAAATAGTTAACATCCCTATTAAAATGGTAATAATGTGACGAATCCATTTTGTAAAACTTTCTGATTTTTCCTTTTCAATAGAATTTAAAATATCAAAATTTCTTTGGATATAATTGATAGTTTCTTTGTCCATAAACTTATTAAGTTAATTTAGTTTTTATAGGGATGTCTTGAAGTAATTTCGCAAAACTGGCAGTTCCTTCTTTCTTTTCACTCCAAGTCATTGTTCCGTCCAGTCCTTCTATTGACTCAAATCCTTTTGCAACATTATCAATGAACTCTTGAGTCTCAGCGTATAAATTAAAATGTTTTACAATTCTGCACTGAAAAATCAACAAATCTTCAATATCCTGTTCACTATATTTGTCATAGAGGTCTTTATAGATATAAGGTTCTTCAATCGTGGCAGAAATGTGAGAGTTTGAAGTGTCCTTTAGGATATCTAAGTAGGTTTCGAGTCCTGTAATATCAATATCACCATTTTTGAAAAGAGCAGAATATCTAATTATTAAAAATTTTTCATCAATTTCTCCACTGTCCGTTACAACAATATTTTCTAATGATTGCATAAAGTCTTTTTCCGAGATTAAAATCAAACCAGCTCCCTCCTTTATTAATTGTCTTGCTTTCTCAATTTTGTTACCATAGTTACCGTGCTTCCATCCAGTAGAAGGTATTGAGCCTATAACTAAGTAATTTAATTCTCTATTAATTACATTTTGACTATACCCGTTTCTTGCTCGAACTTCCCTTTCCGCTTGAGTTCGTTTGAGTTCTGCTAACTTTCCTGTAAAGCAAAAGCTTTTTTCGTTAAATTCAATATTCATTGTTTCATTTTCTTTTTTATGACCGCTAACGAGTGGCTAAACGCAATTAGCTGGCGCTGCTACTTCGTGGTGCATATATATTCATTATATTTATTTAATTCACTAATTATCAACAACAAATCCGTTTTTAATCGTTTAACATTCGTATTTGATATTTCAAAAGTAGAATAATTCATGTCGTTTCTCTTTTGTCGGTATGAATATATAAATATTTGTTAATAAAAATCACTCCCTCAAATATGGATAACACAAAAAGTACTTCGTTACCGTCGTTGAAAGTGCCTCTAAATTGTAATTATCGGAGGCGACGGAAGCATCGACCACTTCGCCTGATTTCATCAGAATTTTGATATTTTGCTTGGTTAAGTTATAAGCGCTGTTCGATAAATCATCTGAATATACAAAGTAATTGGCTTCGTCATCGGTGAGCTGTAAATCGCTTTTGACCAGTTCACGTTCGTAGTCGATACGTTCTTGGGTGAAGGGTTTTTTACTGATTTCAATTTTTAATAATTTACGATTTATCAAGCGTTTGGATAAGGTCGATAACACGTTGTCTTCGTGATCTTGCCAGACTTTGAAGGCTGAAATAATATCGGCATCATCCAAGTTGGCAAAATGATTTAATACGTTTGGATCTGTCCTAAAGTCCTGTTCGGTAATATTGTTTTGCAAGAAAAATTGGAGGGAAGGCGAAGCGAAAACTTCTTTACCAGCACGAGCTAATTCTTTGGCTCTGCGTAAAATATGAATCACCATTTGCTCAGCGGAAACGACTGTTTTGTGCAAATACACTTGCCAGTACATGAATCGACGTGCGACTAAGAATTTCTCGACGGAATAAATACCTTTTTCCTCGATGACCAAATTTCCTTCGAACACATTCAACATGCTAATGATTCGGTCGGCACCAATTTGTCCTTCGGTTACGCCCGTGTAAAAGCTGTCGCGGTTGAGGTAATCCATTCGGTCCATGTCTAATTGTGACGAAACGAGTTGGAATAGAAAGGGTTTTTGGGTGTATTTGTTTTGAAAAATGGCCAACGTTAAATCTAATTTCCCGTGCATTTCTCGGTTGATTTCTTCGATGAAAAAAGTGGAAATACTTTCGTGACTTACTTTGCTGACAATGTCATATTCTAATGCGTGACTAAATGGCCCGTGACCAATGTCGTGTAATAAGATAGCGGCTAAAACGGCTTCCTCTTCTTCGTCGGTGATTTCTACACCTTTTCTCTTCAACGTTTGAAGTGCTAATGACATTAAATGGGTTGCTCCTAAAACATGGTGAAATCGCGTGTGTTTTGCACCAGGATATACCAAGTTAGACAATCCTAATTGTTCGATTCTTCGTAATCGTTGAAAGTAAGGATGTTGAATTAAATCGTAAATCAACTCGTTCGGAATGGAAATAAATCCATAAACAGGATCGTTTACAATTTTATTCTTGTTATTTCGTTTTAAATTTGGACGCAAAACAGTATCTTTAAATATTAGTATTCAAATGTAATTAAAAATCAAGCAAATGCAAACGAAAATACTCTGGGTAGATGACGAAATCGATTTATTAAAACCACACATTCTTTTTTTAGAATCAAAAGGCTACTCTGTAAAAACCACCAACAACGGATCTGATGCGATAGATGTTTGCAATAGCGAATTTTTTGACATTGTCTTTTTGGACGAAAATATGCCCGGAATTTCGGGATTGGAAGCACTTTCAACTATCAAAGAAAGTCATCCACACTTACCGATTGTGATGATTACCAAAAGCGAAGAGGAATCCATCATGGAAGATGCGATAGGTAGTAAAATCGCCGATTATTTAATTAAACCAGTAAATCCCAACCAGATTTTATTGAGTCTAAAGAAAAACTTAGACCAAAGTAAATTGATTTCTCAAAAGACGAATTTCTCGTATCAACAAGATTTCAGACAATTAGGTGCTTTACTGAATGGGCGTTTGGATTTAGAAGAATGGTTGGATGTTTATAAAAAGTTGGTCTTCTGGGAATTGGAACTCGATAAAATCGAAGATCAAGGAATGTCTTCTATTTTGACGATGCAGAAAAAAGAAGCGAATACCGTTTTCTCGAAATACGTAGAACGCAACTATTTGGATTGGATCAACGGTGATCAAGATGAGGTAACCATGATTCACACGGTGCTGAAAGATAAAGTAGCGCCATTGATGGACGGCGAAAAAATATTTTTCTTAGTGATTGACAACCTTCGTTACGACCAATGGTTGGCGATTAAATCGATGTTGACCAAGTTTTTCAATGTCGAAAAAGAGGAATTAATTATGAGTATTTTACCAACGGCGACACATTATGCTAGAAATGCTCTTTTCGCAGGATTGTTACCTTCTGAGATAGCCAAACGTTTTCCGAAATTATGGTTGAACGAAAACGATGAAGGTGGGAAAAATATGCATGAAAAAGATTTCTTAGAAGCGAATTTACAACGTTTAGGAAAGAAAAATAAATGGTCGTACACCAAAATCACGAATAACGATGCGGGTAAAAAATTGGTCGATAATTTCAATCAGTTGTTGGTGAATGATTTCAATGCAGTGGTGTATAATTTCGTTGATATGTTGTCTCATTCTCGTACCGAAATGGAAATGATTCGTGAGTTAGCAAGTGATGAATCGGCGTATCGTTCGATATCTGAATCGTGGTTTGAGCACTCACCATTGTACGATTTCTGTAAATTGATAGCGACTTCAAAAGCGAAATTGATTATCACGACCGATCACGGAACTGTGAATGTTAATAATCCAGTGAAAGTGGTCGGAGAGAAAAGCACCAATTCAAACTTGCGTTACAAAGTAGGGCGAAATTTGAGTTATAAGGAGAAAGAAGTCTTTACGTTGAAACATCCAGAAGACGCCCTTTTACCGAAGACATCTGTTTCTGATGAGTTTATTTTCTGTCGGGATAATGACTTTTTCGTTTATCCCAACAATTACAATCATTTTGTCAATTATTACACGAATACTTTCCAACATGGTGGTATTTCGTTGGAAGAATTACTCATACCTTTTGTAATTTTACAGCCAAAATAAAAGGAACGATGAAGCATGACTATTTGATTCATTCGGTAGAAGAACTAAGAGGTTTGGCCGTTGAATTTTTGGAATCTGTTCCGGTAAATTCTATCGTCTGTATGGATGCTGAAATGGGTATGGGAAAAACGACCTTTATTCAGTATGTTTTGCTTGCCATGGGAATCGAAGATGTAAAAGGTTCACCGACGTATTCTATTGTCAATGAATATGTTTCACCGATATATGGAAAAGTTTATCACTTGGATTTATACCGTACAGAAACAGAAGAAGAATTGTACGATATAGGTCTAGAGGAAATTCTCTACAGCAATCATTTTGTATTTATAGAATGGGCTTCACGGGCGGCAGCATTGTTGCCCGATGAGGTTATCGATTTGAGTATTACACTAGAAGAAGACGGCGCACGACGTTTTTCGTGGGAAGTTCGGAATTGAATGTAGTTTTTTAACCGCCAAGTTCGCCAAGAAGGCGCAATGCGATGAACTGAGTTTATCGAAGTGGTCGCAAAGTGTTTTCATTCTGTTCACTTATTCTCACTCTGTTTCCCGCTCTCACTCCGACCTTTACCATTCGCTATTATCGTCTTCTTTGTAATTTTTAAGTTCCAATCGCTTACGATATTCCATTGCCTTATCAATGTTCCCAGTAAAATAATACGAATTAGCAATTGCTTTCAGCAAACGTTCGTTGACCGTTCCTTTTTGTTCAATAGGAAGACAAATGTCGAGTACTTTTTGATACTGCTTATCTTTAGCAAGTAATTTATACAGTAACTCGACCGAACTTCCGTTATTCGGTTTTATCTCCAATTCTTTTCCAAAATAGGTGATGGCAGTAGTGGTGTCTCCCGAAAGCATAGAACTCACGGCGACTAGATGATTTACACTTCTAAAAGTAGAGTCAATACTTCGTGCTTTTAAAAAAATGGGCTTTGCCTCTTTATACTTACCTGCTCTAACATACGAAACCCCCATGTTATACCAAGTTGATGTATGATCTGGCATCGCTTTGGCAACTTTTTTATATTCCTCCACTGACAACATTAAGTTTTTCATGTATATAGGATCATTCGGGTCGACTCCAGTATCTCGGGCATATTGATTTCCCATTTCAAAGTGAGCAAAAATAGACTTCTCCAAGTGTTTTTTATCGACGCCATAAAGTGTTGTAGCATCGTACCAATCTCTATTTCGCTGAAGCGTCATTACCAAGAACAGCACCAACACAGTGGAGCTAATCATCACCATGGTCGAAGCATATTCTTTTTTGTAAACTTTTAACTTGTCGTATAGTAAAAAGAGTACATAGCTTGTTAACATAGCAAAACCAATGGATGCAATAAATGCATGACGTTCAGCGACAATTCCCATTACGGGTTCTGGAAACTGAGAGAAAAGAAAGATAGCACCTAAATACCACATGATGTTAAAGCCGTAAAAAGTTCGTTTTATAGTTCCTTTAATTCCTAAGAACAGCAATGCACAATGAATCGAAAAAGAAATCCATAAAATAGGGTTTGACCAATTGGGCAGGTTGATTAAACCTGTTCCATAATAAAAACGGAGAGGATAGGGAAAAATGTTTAATTTTAAGTAATACCACAAGGTTATCATGGACAATTTAAATCGATTCAAGAACGTATTATAGTCTCCGATTAAAGGTGTTTCATGGTATTCGGTATTACGAAAATTCCCTGGAGTAATAGAGGATTTGTAAAGTAAATACATGGCCAATAAGACAGTAGCCGCAATGAAGTATGGAAGAATGTATTTGTATTTTTGTTTGTATATAGCCATTAATACAATAACAAAAGCAAAAGATATACTGTCTACTTTCGTGATAATAGCAAGGAGTAGAAAAAGTACCGCTAAAAAGAAATGTTTTATTTTACTACTATTAATCTGTTTCAGAGCCTGCAAGCAGGCGAGTAAACCCAATATAGCACCTAGAAGATTTTCTCTATTTTTTATACTTGCGACGACTTCTGTATGTATGGGATGAATGACAAAAATTAAAACACCTAGAAAGATATATTTGTGATACGTTTCGTCAAAAACACGGGTGAATAACTTATAAATAAGCATGCAGACTAATCCATAGAGAATAATATTAAAGAAGTGATTTACATGTGGGTTTTCTCCAAAAAATTCATATTCAATGGCAAAAGTAATCTGAGATATGGGTCTAAATTCTCCTTTAATTCGCTCTTCATTCATATAAGGCGACGTCAAAATATCAGGGATACCACTAATTCCCTTTATAACATACGGATGGTTTCTAGTAACAAGCGAGTCATCCATAGAGAAGTCGTTGCTTGTTGTATTGAAATACAACAAAGCACCCAAAATAAAAAAGAAATAGGATAGCTTTGAAAAACTATATTTCTCTCCTGAAAGGACTTGTTCAAACCATCCTGAAGAAGGTGCCTTTTGTTTTGTTTTCGCAGTTTTTTTAAGAGGCTTTTGCGCCATAGCGTTGTTTATTCGTTAAGTATAGTAAAAGTCCGATAAAGATAAATATTAAACTTAAAATAAAGTGCAATGACGATAAAGCAATTGCTTTTGATTCTGAAATAGAGAATAGAAGAACGATAAACGCCCAAATAGCTTCTTTAACGCCAATACCTTTGGTACCTACTATGACCGACGATAATAAATAAACCGTTGGAGCACTTAAAAAGATGGCTATGATTGGGAGCTGTATTCCAAGTGATGCACATAAAAAGTAAACTGACAAAGCATACATCAGGTGGCTAAGAAACGTGATAAAGTATAAATTTATCAGTAGTCGAGGCCGTTTTTTCAGGAGAGTAAATGTTGCTTTTAAGGAAGTCATCAACTTTTGGATGAAGACCTGTACATTTTTTTTTCGGTAAATAAATAAAAAGATGAGGGTAATAATTACTAAAATACTAACTCCTATAAAGAGAATTCTCATTATTTTATAGCTATCTAAAACGATTGGAAATTTATAAAGGTATAAGTATAAAAGAGTGAAGGGTAGGAGGACAAGTAAGCTCGTCAATGCAATGACACGATTGGTGAGCAGAATAGATAGCGCCGTACTACTTTCGTTGACTTCATTTTTTAAGAAATAGAAATAATAGATTTCTTCTGCTTTTGGAATTATAGTGATAATGCTGAAGAATGGTGCTACACAAACCGTTTTAACAATTTCCAGAACAGGAACAGCCGTATTGAAAAGCTGCAGTACATATTTCCAACGGACACTTTCAGCATAAATTTTTAGGAAATAAAAGAATATGGCTGCCAAAAAATAAAGCTTGATAGCACTTTGTAAATATGCTGAAATTGATTTCCAGTCGACGTAATAAATTAAGTACAAAATAAACACCGTCAAGAAAATGATTTCTATTGTCAGAATAATCTTTTTCTTATGCTTGCTAAATGTCATAACTGATAATGTATCATTATAAAAAGTCCAAATTATCGAAACTTTATCAAAAACGATTCAATATATCAAAAAATCCTTTTTTTTTACTTACTTTGCACCATATAAACTGATTTTGAAATTTTGCAGACAGCTTACATAAATAATATTGATTATGCATTAGCAAATAATCCGATTCATAACAGCCAATTAGCGGTTGAATATCCAGATTACCCAGCTGAAGTAATTTTGAAGAATTCGGGTGTTGCAACGCGATATGTTGTAGATCATGGTACTGTTTGCTCTGATTTTGCAGCGGAGAAATCAAATGCTATAATTGAGAAACTAGGTATCGATAAAAGCACGATTGATTTTTTAATTTATTGTACAGAAGCACCTGATTACATTGCTCCTGCATCTTCTACTATTCTACATCGAAAATTAGGATTAAAAAGTCAGTGTGGTACGTTTGATGTCCAATTTGGATGTTCTGGCTACACTTACGGATTGCTTCTTGCTAAATCGTTAATAGAAAGTGGTGCAGCTTCTACTGTCTTATTTATCACCGCTGATATTCCTTCTCAAGTTGTTTCAAAAAAGGATAAAGCACTTCGCTTTTTATTTAGTGATGCTGTTTCACTTTCGTTGATAACATCAGAAAAAAAAGGCTATCAATTAGGTCAATTTATAAAAGGCACCGACGGAAATGGAGAAGAAGCTTTGCGTGTTGAAAATAGCGGTTTTAATAATCCAAGAAATGCCGATTGGTTTACTAATGCAGCGACAAAAGATCTCCCTGTAGGTAGAATGACGATGGATGGAACTGCGGTATTTCGGTTTTCATTAAAAGTAGTGCCTCAAGTCATTGAAGAAACGCTTGCTAAGAATCAATTAAAAATGGAGAACATTGATTTATTCATTTTTCATCAAGCAAGTCAAATAATTTTAAAATCTTTGCAACGGAAGTTAAAGATAGACGATAACCGCATTTTTAATAACATTGAAAAAGTGGGGAACACCGTGTCTGCGAGTATTCCAATTGCGCTTTCTCAAGCTTTAGAATGTGGTAAGATTAAAAAGAATATGAACATTATGATTGTTGGCTTTGGAATTGGTTTTTCGTGGTCAGCAACCGTTCTAAATACTGCTAATTTATGATGAATATTGATGAATTTACACGCCAATTAGAAGGAGAGTTTGAAGATGTGGAGCCAGGAACGATTACACCAGAAACAAATTACCGTGATATACCACAATTTAGCTCGATGTATGCATTGATTATTATTGCCTTTATCGATAGTGAATTTGACGTTTTGTTGACAGGTGAAGAATTGCGCAAGGCAAACACTGTTCGTGATTTATACGATTTAATCAAAGCAAAAGAATAAGGTTCAATGGCGCTACTCAAAATTGAAAATACCGCTCTTTTAGGAATTGCTTGTTGTGTGCCAAAACACCGTGAGAAAACCGTTGACTATCCTTTTCCTTCGGAACAAGAACGCGATGGGTTTATTAAAGGAACGGGAATAGAAGAACGAAGAGTAGGCCCAGAGGAATTATGTGCGTCAGATATGTGCTTCGAAGCTGCGGACCAATTGATAAAAGATTTAGGAATCGAACGTAATCAAATAAAAATATTGGTATTCGTTTCGCAATCATCGGATTATTTTCTGCCAGCTACGGCTGTTATTTTGCAAGATCGATTGGGATTGTCTAAGAAATGCTTAGCCTTTGACGTAGGTTTAGGGTGTTCCGGATATGTGTATGGATTGTCGATTGCTGGAAGTTTATTACAAAGTATGGAATCGGGCTATGCTTTATTACTAGCAGGTGAAAAGTCCACTTTTTCGGTAAATGTAAAAGATAAAAGCACCAGTCCTTTGTTTGGGGATGCAGGTTCGGCGACTATTTTGTCAAAAGACAAACCTGCAAAACCCTTCTTTTTCAATTTACAGTCCGATGGTTCGGGATTTGAATCAATCATTATCAGAGGTGGTGGAACACGATATCCTTATAAACACTGTTCAACGGAAGATAAAGAGATTGAAAAGGGGATTTGGAGGAATGATTTGAATTTGGAAATGGATGGTATGGAAGTATTCAATTTTTCCTTGCGTGAAGTAAAGAAAAATGTGATGGCTTTACTAGACGAAATAGCCGTTGACAAAGACGAGTTAGATCACTTTGTGATGCACCAAGCCAATCGCTTTTTGAATGAAACTGTTCGCAAAAAGATAAAAATTGATGCCGATAAAGTACCCTATTCCATTCAGCAATTTGGCAATACCAGTTCTGCCTCTATACCAATGACTTTAGTGACTCAATTAAGCGAAGAATTGTCAACAAGAAGCCTAAAAATGTTATTTTCGGGGTTTGGAGTTGGATTATCATGGGGAAGTGTGTATCTTCAAACTTCAAATGTAAAAGTTTCCAAACTGATAGAACTATAAATGCAAGCCTTCTCTCTACAAAATAAAACGATTTTAGTTACTGGTGCCACATCAGGTATCGGTCGACGCATTGTTGAAGCAATCATTGAAGCGGGTGGAAATGTAGTAGCGACTGGTAGAACTAAAGAAGCATTAGAGAAAATACAAACACAATTTTCTGATAAAAGAGTGACCATCACTGTGGCTGATTTAACACATACAGAAGAGCTATCAGCATTAGTTGCTTTCTGTCCTTCATTGGATGGATTTGTTCACAGTGCTGGAATGGTGAAGTCACAACCAATTAGGTATTTGTCAAGAGAGAAATTAGAGGAGACATTTGGTATTAATTTTTTCTCACCTGTTGCGTTAGTGAGTGAATTAGATCGTGCTAAAAAGTTAAACAAAAAAGCATCTTTTGTCTTTATTTCCTCGGTTTCTTCACTTCATCCTCACAAGGGCGGAACGAGTTACAGTGCTTCAAAAGCAGCCTTAGATACATTCATGAAAGTACTCGCGCTAGAATATGCACATCGTGGGATTCGTGCGAACTCGATCAGCCCTGGAATGGTGAAAACGCCTTTATACGAGCAAGCTAGAGAATTAGCTAGTACGGAATCAATGGCAGAACATATTAGTCATTATCCTTTAGGAATGGGAGAGACGGAAGATGTCGCAAATGCAGCTATTTATCTATTGTCTGATGCGTCCAAATGGATGACAGGCTCAACAATTACACTAGATGGAGGATTATTACTTGGATACTGAGAAAGAATTTGCAGTCGTAGTTCCTGTGCACAATAGTGAGGAATTATTAGAGGAGTTGTTCCAACGTATTGAAAAAACGCTCAACCGCTTTTCTCAAAAATGGCAGGTGATATTTGTCGATGATTTTAGTAAAGACTATTCTTGGCAAGTGATTAAGAAGTTGAAGGAATCCTATCCGCAAGTTGTAAAAGGGGTGCGTCTCTCTCGTAATTATGGACAACATAATGCTACTTTGTGTGGTATAAAGCATTCTAAAGCAGCAGTAGTTATTACAATTGATGATGATTTGGAATTTTCACCTGAAGATATAGAACGTTTGGTCGAAGTGTATCAAAAAGGCGATTCAGATTTGGTTTACGGCGTAGATGTAACGAAAAGAACCAATAAAAACAGGGATTTTCTGACGGCTTTATTTCGCAAAATGCAAACCTTTTTTCATAAAGAGCCAATTATAGGGTCGAGTTTTAGATTAATTAAAAATGAAATTGCGCAAGCTATCATCTCAAACGCTCGGGATTTTTCCTATATAGATGAGTTTTTACCATGGTACACTTCTCGTATTACGGTCGTTAAAATAAAAACCGTAAAAACGTCACTTAAATCGCGTTATAAGATTCTAGATTTAATAGGAATGACCAAAAGTGTTATCTTTTTATCTTCTAACGCACCTATAAAGATGGTCACCATATTTGGCTTTCTGATGATGTCGATTAATTTTTTATTAGGCGTTATTCTGATTATCACAAAGCTATTTTTTATAATAGAAGTGAAAGGATTTACTTCTATTGTGGTGGCTATACTCTTTTCTTCTGGAGCGATTATATTTTGTATTGGAATAGTTGCGGAATACATCGGTAAGATATTGAAAATGATATACAGTAAACCTTCCTATTTTGAATCTGAAATCTTATGATAATTGAGCAGTATGGTGTCACTTTAAAGCGATTAACGCTTGAAGATATTGAGTTGGTTAGGTATTGGAGAAATCATCCCGTGATTCAAAAGACCATGATTTATCAAGTACATATTACTAAAGAACAACAATTAAAATGGTTTCATTCGATTAATAATAAATTCAATTATTATTTTCTAATTATTTACGATGGTATAACATTAGGTGTTCTAAATGCGAAAAATATTTCCGAAGAAAAACGCACGAGTGAAGGAGGTATTTTCATTTGGGAAAATAGTGAGAAATACGATTTAATTCCTGCATTCTCCAGTTTAGCTTCATTAAATGTCATTTTTAAAGTGATTGATTTTATGGAAAAGTCGATTATTCAAGTCCGACGAGACAATCCTAAAGCTATTTATTATAATACTGTTTTAGGCTATAAAGTAAATGAGCAATTATCGACTACTGAAAATTGTTTTCTGGAATTAACCAAGTCGGATTATTTTGAAAATACGATGAAACTGAATAAAGTCGCTCAAAGATTGACAAATGATTATAATGCCCCAAGAGTGACAGGGGAATTTTCAACGGATTTATTTATCGATAGTTTCCGAGAAATATTAAAGTAATTCAAATGTCCAAAACAATCATTCATATTGGTTCTCCAAAAGCAGGTTCAAAATTTCTACAAGCCTATTTTAAACAGCATCCTTCCATAGCTTTTAGTTATGATGATTTTGGTGAGTTCAATATTCATGGCGAATTAGACAAAACGCTCCGCAACATAAAAGTAGACAATGCGATTAATATGTTCAGCGCAGAAAAGTTAACATGCCCTTCGTTTTATGTGAACTTTCAAAATGGTGCTTACAGCCACGAAAACGATATTCGAAAATACCAAGAAGAAACTGCAAAACAGTTGTCAGAATGGGCTCCAGATGCTCATATTCTTTTCATTACCAGAGGATTTAACACAGTTGTTGCGTCTTTACATGCACAGCATGTAGCGTCTGGAGGAACAGAGACTTACCTTGAGTTTTTAGAAAATTATCAGCAAGAAGTTACTCAAATATACAATTACGATTTTATCTATGAAACTTATTTAAGGTATTTTGATAAAGCTAAAATTGTCGTGTTACCTTTTGAATTATTGAAAACTGACAAAGATGCTTTTCTTCGATTGATTGAAAAAAAATTTGAAATTCCTCATCACGTTTTCATATCAAAAGAAGTCAATAAGTCGCTATCACCAAAGCATATTAATTTTTACTTGAAATGTTCCAAATTGGTTTATCGAATTATTCGCGTTTTTCCGAAATTTATGCACCGTAAGTTGACAAACTTTTATGTATTGATTCTAGAAAGTGGTATTATGCTAAAATTAAAAGATACCTTCTTCAGTAAAAAAGAAAAAATAGAACACTCTATTGACACAAAAAAGAAAGAAGAGATAGTTTTAAAAACAATGAAAGAAAATGCCAAAGATTTAGTTCAAATGAAGGAAATTGTTCCATTTGCAGACTTTTATTCTTAAATAATAATTTTTGACTCTTTTTTGAATTACTTTTTTGTGCAAACAATGCTATGCACTCATAATAAAGAGGGAAATATATACAATAATTTCGTAATTTACACGTTTTTAAATACGATTTGGAAGTGTCAAATGTTAAATTTAAATAAATTTTTTTCTAAAAAGTAAATATATAGTGTAACTTTACGTTACCATTACTATAATTATATAAATTAAAATTAAATAAGTTGATATGAAAGCAAAGATTTTATTAGCTGAAGACGATACAAGTTTAGGATTTGTTATTGCTGACCAATTAAGATCGGAGGGATACCAAGTTACATTATGTTCAAATGGGGTAGAAGCATATCAGAGATTTAATGAAGATAAATTTAATATCTGTATCTTAGATGTTATGATGCCAAAAAAAGATGGCTTTACATTAGCGGATGATATTCGTAAGTTAAATAGTGAAATTCCAATTATCTTTTTGACGGCTAAATCTATGATGGAAGATAAAGCAAAAGGATTTGAAGTAGGCGGAGACGACTATTTGACGAAGCCTTTCAGTTTTGAAGAATTACACATGCGTATTAAGGCGTTGTTAAAACGTGTCAATATTGTAGTGGGTGATGTCGAAGAAAAGGAAATTAAATTAGGTTCTTATATATTTGATGTGGAGAATTATAGATTAGTTCACCCTAAATTTGAAAAAACATTAACGAAGAAAGAAGCGCAGATTTTGAGAATGCTTTGTAAGTTCAAGAATCAAGTTGCTCCTCGTGAAGTAATTCTAAATGCTGTTTGGGGACAAGATGACTACTTCGTAGGAAGAAGTTTAGATGTTTTCATCACTAAGTTGAGAAAGTATTTGAAAGAAGACGAAAGTATTCAAGTTACTAATATTCACGGTATTGGATTCAAACTTGAATTGAAGGACTAAATAATGAAAACGTATTTATTACATTTAGAAACTGCTACCAAATCTTGTTCGGTGGCAGTTTCTGTTAATGGGCAATTGGTACAATTAGTTGAATCGCTAGATGAAGGATATTCACACGGTGAAAAGCTGACGTTGTATATCGAAGAAGCATTGAAGAATGCGAACATCGAACCGTCTGACTTGAGTGCTGTTTCGATTAGTTCAGGTCCCGGTTCATATACGGGTTTGCGCATCGGTACTTCTACGGCGAAAGGAATTTGTTTTGCATTAAACATCCCGTTCATAGCGATTGATTCTTTGCGATGCATTGCTTTAGCCGCTCACGAAAAATATCCAGATACGAACATCTTATCGATAATTGATGCACGCAGAATGGAAGCATTTACGCAAGTGTATGATCAAAATTTACATCCACTTACAGAAATTGCAGCAACTATTCTGGAAGAAACGACATTTCAAGCGTTCGAACCTCTGGTTGTTATTGGTGATGCTGCTGCTAAAGTAGCCGAACTTTGGAAAAACCGAAACGTGACATTGGATACCACCAATTTTTCTTCTGCTAAAGGTCAAATAATGGAAGCTTATAACAAGTTCCTCGCAAAAGATTTTGTAGATTTAGCGTACTTTGAACCTTTCTATCTCAAAGATTTTGTCGTTAATAAACCGAAACAGACTTCATGCAGTTAAAAGCAATTATTCAACAAAGCGAAA
This sequence comes from uncultured Flavobacteriales bacterium, assembly GCA_964503665.1. Lineage (GTDB taxonomy): Bacteria > Bacteroidota > Bacteroidia > Flavobacteriales_D > Crocinitomicaceae > 40-80. The sequence continues at coordinate 3,088 of CAZDAR010000047.1, read as the reverse complement.
AACCATATATCATTGCTGGTCCTTGTAGTATTGAGAGCGAATCACAATTGTATACGATAACAAAAGCATTGAATGAAAATGCGGATGTTAGCTTAATTCGTGCCGGTGTTTGGAAGCCACGAACGCGTCCCAATTCTTTTGAAGGCATTGGAGAAATTGGCCTTTCATGGATACAAGAAGTGAAAAAAGAATTCTCGAAACCGTTTTGTATTGAAGTAGCCACGCCGAAACATGTTGAATTAGCATTAAAAGCTGGCGTGGATGTGCTTTGGATGGGTGCTAGGACGACGGTGAATCCATTTGCAGTACAAGACATTGTCGATGCATTGAAAGGAGTGGAAATTCCTATTTTGATAAAAAATCCAATCAATCCCGATGTGAATTTATGGATTGGTGCTTTTGAACGTTTTCAAAAAGGTGGAATAACCGATTTAACGGCTATTCATCGTGGTTTTTCAAGCTACAATCATCCTAAATATCGAAATGTACCGAATTGGGAAATTCCCATCGCTTTGAAAGAACATTTTCCGATGATGCCTATAATTTGTGATCCAAGCCACATCACAGGCAATAGAGAGTTGATCTTTGAGGTTTCTCAAAACGCACTCGATTTGAATTTTAACGGATTGATGATAGAAGCCAGTCCCGATCCTGATAAAGCACTATCGGATGCTTCACAGCAGATTACGCCTGAGAGATTGAAAGATATTTTATCTCAATTAATCAAACGAAATCCAACGGACAAGAATTACGAAGTACAGTTGAAAAACTACCGTGAACAATTAAAGAATTTAGACGATGGTGTTTTTGAATTACTTTCTAAACGCATGCAATTAAGCGATAAATTAGGTGATTTTAAACGCGAAAAGAACCTGACTATTTTAGATGTTAGCCAATGGATGAAAATCTTGCAAGAACGCTTAGAATCTTCTGAAACGACTGGGTTGAGTCCGAAATTTATACGCACGCTCATGGATGCTATTCATCAAGAATCAATTCAACATCAAAATAGCGTAATGAATAGAAAAGAAGAGGAATAATTCTTTTTTTTAGTATATTCGCTTATAGTCAGATATTTATGAATTACGAAATCAAACCACTTCAGAACTACGAAGGAATTATTCAAGTTCCACCGTCAAAAAGTGATAGTCAACGCGTTATATTGGCGGCGTCACTTGCCAAAGGAACTTCCATTATTAAAAACATAGGTGCTTGTAAAGACGAGCTTGCCATGTTGTCGTTAGTTCAAAAACTGGGTGCAACCGTTACATCAATTGAAGACGAACTTCACATTACGGGTACTTCAGCTATTCCTTTGGAAGTTGAAGTAAACATAGGTGAAAGCGGTTTAGGAGCTCGTTTGTTAAGTGGTATATTTGCTTGTAACGTAGGAAAACAACGTGTAGTAGGAGAGGGGTCGGTACTGAAACGTAAGATGTCTTTTTATCCCAAACATAAGGATGTTTTAAAAAGCACCGTAATTTGTAATGAAGAGTGTACGCTACCGTTATCGTTTGAGAATGCGATACAAACGAGTGACATTATTGTAAACGGAGGTGAAAGTTCACAAGATATTTCAGGTTTACTTTATGGACTTTGCACGTTGAGAAAACCAATCGATTTACACGTTTTACATTTAAAAAGTCGTCCATATTTGCAAATGACTTTAAATGTTTTATCAAAGTTTGGAATTGACATCACACACCAAGATTTTGAATATTTTTCTATTCCTGCAAATAATGGTCTTCAAGCAACTAACTATACGATAGAAGGTGATTGGAGTTCGGCTAGCTTTTGGCTAATAGCATCTGCTTTAGGGAAAAATATTGGTGTCGAAGGATTGCAATTGAATAGTTTACAGGCAGATAAGTACTTGCTTATTATCTTACTAGAAGCTAATTGTTCTGAAGTACGCAGTCAGTTTCTAATGATAGATGGAGAAGTGCGAACACCAATCGATTGCGATTTGATTAATAGTCCTGACTTATTCCCTGCGTTAACAACGTATGCTGCATTGACACCCGGAATTTCACGATTATCAGGAGTGCATCGTCTTTTCAATAAAGAAAGCAATCGTGTAAAAGCATTGATTGCTGAATTTACTAAATTAGGCGTTGAACTTTGGATAGAAAATGACACTTTAGTTGTAGAAGGAAAAGAGCAAATTTCTGGAGGAACGGTCAATGCACACAACGATCATCGAATTGCCATGTGTTTAGCCATCGCAGGAATGTTTGCTACGGAACCTGTCATCATTGAAGGAGCTGAAAGTGTCGCTAAGAGTTATCCCCGATTTTGGGAACATTTGGAACAATTAGTAGTTCCAATTTAATTTAAAATAGATAAAATGAATCGTTTAAAGATTATAACATCAACCACACGTGAAGGTCGTAGTGGGATTGCAGTAGCGAATTGGATAACGGCGTTAGCAAATAGTACGGGCGAATTTGAGGTGGAATTACTCGATTTAAAAGAGATTGCATTGCCGTTTATAGATGAACCGAATCATCCGCGTTTAAGAAAATACACATACGAACATACAAAGCAGTGGAGTGCTACTATTGATGCCGCTGATGCGTTTATCATAGTACTTGCAGAATATAATTATGGTTATCCAGCACCTATCAAAAATGCGATTGATTATTTATTCCAAGAATGGCAGTATAAACCAGTTGGATTTGTGAGTTACGGCGGTATATCGGCAGGACTTCGTTCCACACAAATGCTCAAGCAAGTGGTAACGACCTTGAATATGATGCCCATTCAAGAGCAAGTGAATCTTCCATTTTTTTCAAAGAATATTGTCGATGGTGTTTTTCAATCCGATGAAAAGATAGATAACACGGCAAAAGTGCTACTAAAGGAATTATTTAGATGGAGTGAATCGATGAAAATGATGCGCTCTAAGAGTTAATTTCCCTGAAATGCATAAAAGAATGCAATTTTTTAAAATAATTACTTGTGTAAATAAAAAAAGTAGTTATCTTTGCCCCCGTCTATAACTCAATAACGTTGGGTCGAATACGAAGACGATGATTCCGTAGCTCAGCTGGTAGAGCAATACACTTTTAATGTATGGGCCCTGGGT
>CAZDAR010000046.1:0-20688 GCA_964503665.1 uncultured Flavobacteriales bacterium | reverse complement strand
TGATAAATTTCTTCAATTCATCATCGACATCTTTGTATTTAGGATAAATAGGTACCGTCTCAATATCTAAAAACAGTATTTTGTGGAGGTTGATTCGTTCTAACATGTCTTTTTTTTATCCAAGTTACAAATTATTTTAAATTCAAAAGTGAAAAAGCGACTATTTTTTCAAAAAGTAAAACTGAGAAGGTTGAAAAATTGAACATCTAAAAGAAGATAGTACAAAAAAAGGCATGAACGACTGATTATCAGACTACCATAAAAATAAAGAAGAAGATTAATGTCAAAAATATCGTTAAAAATACTATGCACGCTTAGTTTTCCTGCAAAAACCTCTTTATTTTAATTAAGTTTCTTATTTTTGTAGACATAAGTATTAAAAAACAAAATAACATGAATATATTAGTATGTATAAGTAAGTCACCAGACACCACTTCAAAGATTGCTTTTACAGATGGCAACACAAAGTTTGATGAAAACGGCGTTCAGTATATTGTGAATCCGTACGACGAATGGTATGCACTTGTAAGAGCGCTGGAGTTGAAAGAAGCGAACGGTGGAAAAGTAACAATCATAACTGTTGGAGTAGCTGCTGATGATGCAATTATTCGTAAAGCTTTAGCAATTGGAGCAGACGAAGCAGTTCGTATTGATCAACAACCTACAGATGCTTTCGACGTAGCTTCTCAAATCACGCAATATGCGAAAGACAAAAATTTTGATTTGATTCTAACAGGAAAAGAGACCTTAGATTTTAATGGTTCTCAAGTTGGAGCAATGATAGCAGAAGGATTGGATTTACCATATGTTGCATTGGCTTCTAAATTAGATTTGAATGGACAAGTAGCATCTTTAGAACAAGAAGTTTCTGGAGGAGTTCAAGTATTGGAAGTAAGTTTACCTGCGGTTATATCTGCAGCGAAAGGAATGGCAGAGCAACGTATTCCGAATATGAGAGGAATTATGGCGGCACGTACAAAACCCTTACAAGTAGTACCTGCTTTCCCAAGTGAAAAGTACACTGCATTTGAATCGTTTGTATTACCTGAAGCGAAAAAACAGTGTAAGATGATCGATCCTAGCAACATGGACGAATTAGTAAGTTTGCTACACAGTGAAGCAAAAGTTATTTAATTAAAAAAAACGATTTTAAAATGGCAACATTAGTATATATAAATGGGGAACATGCAGGAGCAAAAGCTTCTCATGAATTAGTTACCTATGCAAAGAAGTTAGGTAGTGAAGTCATTGTTGTGGCTTCTGGAAAATCAGCTGATTTAGCTGACTTAGGAACATACGGTGCTTCTAAGGTTTTAGTGGATGCAAATGTATCCGAAGTAGATACGCGTCAACTTACTGCTTTAATAGCAAAAGCTGTTGAAACTACAGGAGCGGATACCGTTCTTTTCTCACACGATTTAATTTCAAAAGCAGTCGCTCCTCGCCTATCTGTTCGCATGAAAGCAGCATTGATTTCTGGCGCAGTAGCATTACCGGAAGGTGACAAAGTAAAAGTAAACGTATTTTCTGGAAAAGCATTCGGATATGTTTCTGCAAAAACAAGCAAGAAAATCATTTCATTATTACCGAACTCTATTCCACTTGAGGCAACAGGAAGTGCTTGTCCAGTTGAGGACTTCGACGCTGGTGCTGGAGCAGCAGCTGTTAAAGTAATTGATCAAAAATTCCCAGAAGGAGAGATTCCATTACCAGATGCAGAATTAGTGGTTTCTGCTGGACGTGGATTAAAAGGTCCTGAAAATTGGGGAATGATTGAAGATTTAGCGAAAGCATTAGGAGCAGCTACCGCTTGTTCTCGCCCAGTTTCTGATATTGGTTGGAGACCTCATCACGAACACGTAGGACAAACTGGTTTAGCTATTCGTCCGAACTTATATATTGCAGTGGGTATTTCTGGTGCAATTCAGCATTTAGCTGGAGTGAATGGTTCTAAAGTCATCGTTGTCATCAATACAGACCCAGAAGCACCTTTCTTTAAGGCAGCTGACTATGGTATTGTTGGAGATGCATTCGAAGTTGTTCCAAGATTAACAGAAGCAGTTAAGAAATTTAAAGGATAATCCTTTTAAAATAGCTTATTGAAAAGCCATTTGTCTTCTAGATGAATGGCTTTTTTAGTAGAAAGCTATTAGAAAAATACTTCTCTATAAGCGGGAATGTTTATAGCTAAAAAACTAGACAAAATAAAAAAGGTTTCCTCGAACAGAAACCTTTTTTACTTTTTTTGGGGTTCATATTGAAATTATGAGTTCTATATATTATGTCTAAAAACTCCTAACTAAAATAATATCTTCAGAATCATAAATTGAATGATGAAAATGATGTACTTTATGATTCTGATGCAAAGTAACGAAGTCTTTTAAAGAAATATAGAGGGGCTGCCCCCTCAATTCAGTTTTTATTAAAAAAGTACCCAAAATCATATTTCAACTGCGGACAAAATATAACTTATTGAAATACTTATCATTAGAAAATATATGTCTATTTATTTAGAAAATAACTCAAAAATATTTTTCTTTTTGAAAACTTATGATTACTTTTCACTCAGAAACGAAAAATGAATTGCCTATGTATGAACTATCAAAAGACATCTTGCAAAAGGTAAGTTTTGACCCTATTTTATTTAAAAAAGAATTGCTTAAAGCAATTAGCTGGTTAGACAGCAAAGAAGATATTAAGAAATTAAAAGAATGGTGCACACTTCAATTCGGTAGTAATTACCCGCAAATTTTAAACGAAGTGTTCGCATAATGCAACTTTTATTTACAGAAATCCGTCTCATGATTAAGGCGGATTTTTTATTTTAGCCCCAAAACCTTAAAACTAAACGAACAAATCTAATATGAAGTACTTACTACTACCCCTTTTACTAACGATTGGAGCAGTTTCTTCCTATGCTCAGATGCAAGCCACGTTCACACAGACAATTAATACCAAGTGTAACGGTAGTGATTGTAATTATATAGGACCTAGTATTTTGATTAATGAGATGATGATGTCTCCAACAACATTTAATGGTTGTTTATCAGGTACTTTTTCTGGTGGTGACTGTAAAGGAGAGTGGATAGAACTCTATAATCCTAATCTGTGTGAATCAATAGATATTTCTTGTTATTACTTAGGCAGCAATATATTTACAGCAGGTTTTCCTCCGCTTGTACCAGATAAAAACGCTCAGGGTGTATTTATTATTCCTTCTGGAACAATTATCCCTCCTGGTGGCTTTTGTTTAATCAGAGGAGAAAATGCGGCTGCTGTACCTAGTAATCTATTGGTTCAAAACGGTGGAAATGTAATTGAAATTGTAATACCTGGAGCCATTACAGGTAATGGATTATGCGTCATAGATGACACAAGATTTTGGTTTCCTGATACTGGTGGATGGTTTGGATTTTATGATAATAATGGTACGCCTCAAGATGCCGTTAGTTGGGGGAGTGTAAGTGGTACAAATAACGCACTTACATGTATTCCTACAACAACTGGTTGTTCTAATTCAGTTACACAATTAGGAAGTTATGATTCATTTCCTCCTGATAGAAAACAAAAAATATTTAATACTAGTGTAGGAGATATAACAGGAAATAGCATACGTCGAAGTCCAGACGGCGGACCTTGGTTAGCAAATCAAGGAGAACCAAACCCTACGCCAGGAACATGTAACGCAGCTTGTGCTACTCCAGGTTCTTCTTCTTGTGATGGAACGGCAACCGTAAACGTAACCGGAGGAGCAACTCCTTACACCTATGTTTGGAATGATTCAGAAGCACAATTAACTCAGACAGCAAATGGATTGTGTGCTGGAACCTATCAAGTAAAAGTAAAAGACAATAACAACGTAGAACAAACATTCTCAGTAACGATTGTAGATTTTGTACCAACTGTATCATTAACAGTAATTGAAGATATTTGTAACAAAGGACAAACGCTTGGTTTAACAGGGTCACCTGCTGCAACAACTGGTCAAACAGGCGTATTTGCGGGAACAGGTGTGAGTGGTGCTAATTTTAGCGCTGCCACTTCAGGAGATGGAACTTTTCCATTAACCTATACATTTACAGATGAAAATGGTTGTACTAATAATGCTTCAAGCACTATCAACGTTCATCCGCAACCAGTAGCGGCAATCTCAGGAGTAGATGCTAATTACTGTTTATCAACGCAAACTATTACACCAACGCTTTCACCAGCAGGTGGAACATTATACGGTCCAGGCGTTTCTAATAATACTTTTAATATACTTAACGCAGGTGTTGGAACACATACACTTAAATATGTGGTGACCACACAATATGGTTGTGCCGATTCAGCGCAAGTCACCGTTACAGTAACGGGAAGTACGCCTCCTATTTTTACCATACAAGATGAGATTTGCTTAAATGCAAATCCAATTCCATTAGTAGGTACGCCGACAGGTGGTATTTTTACAACAGGCGGTCAAACTATTACTGAATTTAATCCGATTACACATGGAATAGGGAAGCACATCATTGCTTACACTATTGAAGACCCTATTAATCCAGCATGTATGGCACAAGCCATTGACTCAATCACCGTAATAGATGGCCCAGTTGTCACTTCTAACATTTTGGATTATTATTGTTTTGGAGATAATGACTTTCCAGTTGTGATGACTCCTGCAGGTGGTCAATTAACAGGAGACTTATTAGCGGGAGATAATTTGACAATTGCTACAGCAACTCCAGGAAATTATTCAGTAGCTTATGAATATACCACTCCAGAAGGCTGTCAAAGTAGTTATACAAAAAACTTTACGGTAGGTCCAGAATTACAAGTTTCCTATAACGTTGGACAAGATTGTTTTCAAAATATTACGCTATCCGTGCAACCAATTGTTGGTTCTTTTACGTCTTTTAAATGGTATGATGAAAATATGACTCTTTTAGGCACGTCAAATCCATACGTTGGGCATGTTGAAACAGCTGGAGAACATACTTTCGCATTAGAGGCAACAGATAACCATGGATGTAAAGCATTCTACTCATCAGTTGATTATATTGAAGAAGGAATTAATGCTAGTATGTTTCAAATACCAAACGTTTTGACGCCTAATGATGATAATGTTAATGATTTCATCTTAATGCCATTAATGGACAATGACTGTATTGAATACAAAGTATTGATACTTAATAGATGGGGGAACTTGGTTTACGAAGCCACTAAAGCAAACCCAACATTTGGAGGAAAAGATATGAAAGGACATAAATTAACAGATGGTGTTTATTTTTATAAAATAGTATCGAATGACATTGACTGCGATTCAACTGAATTTAAGCCAATGTGTTATGGTTTTATTACAATTGCGTCGAAAAAAGAATAAAAATTTATATATTTACGATTTAGGAGAATTTAATAAACAGAATTATGAAAAAGACTACTACCATAATTATAGCATTTCTTAGTTTAGCACTTAATTTTAGTGCTATCGCTCAATCACAAGAACATAGTGATGAAATAGAAATAAAAGAACACGTTTATGCAAAAGCACAAACTTTAGCAGAGTCTCAATCAAAATATAAATGGATTAGGGATTACTACATCGATAACTATGATCGCTACAAGGATTTTGCATTCAGTTTTTTAAGCAATAAAGAAAATCCTTCCGAAGAAGATGTGCAGCTTGCGATTGATCAGACAAGAACTAAACTTGTTGTTGATTATGATAAAGACGTCACATCTTATACGGCTAAAAAGGTAAAAGCTATTGAAGCAGGAAAGAAAAGCAATGAAGACAATGCCTTTAATGCAAAAGCATTAGGAGAGCCTTGTAATAACGCCGATTTTGAAACAGGAGATTTTACAGGATGGGAATTATTTGCTGGAAACGTAACGAATCAACCTTATGGAACCACCAATATGAATCCTACAACTCCAGGAGCACAGCATTCTATGATGTCCTCAGGATTTGACCAAAATGTATCATCATTACCTAAGGTTTTTCCAGGTGGAGGAACTTATTCTGTTCATTTAGGAGATTATGGTACTGGTGGAAAAGCAGCAAGTATGAAGCAAACTTTTTTAGTAGATGCTAACAGTGCTTCTTATACCTACAGTTACGCATTAGTAATGGAAGACCCAGGTCACAGTTTAGGAGAACAGCCATTCTTTAAAGTAAACATGTACGATGAGTTTGGAAATTCACTTGTTTGTGCAGATTACTCAGTAATTGCAGGACCTAGTGGAGACCCAGGATTCTTACCATATGGAATTGGTCTTTTTGGGCAAGTTTCTGGATACTACTTACCTTGGAGAACAACCTTTATTCCATTAGGAGACTATGTTGGACAAAACGTAACAATTGAATTTATTGTAGGAGACTGTTCTCAAAGTGGTCACTTTGGATACGCCTATATTGATGCAGCATGTTCACCACTTGATGTTACGAAGTCTAGTGATTTTATTTGTAACGGTGAATCTGTAACTTTATCAGCACCTCCAGGAGCAGCAGCTTATTTATGGACGCCAGGCGGCGCAACTACCGCTTCAATGACAACATCTACACCAGGCGATTATAGTGTTACTATAACACCGGTAACTGGTGCTGGTTGTTCTGCAACAGTTGACATCACAGTTGATGGTTCTCTTGATTATCCTATAGCTAATTTCTCTATTGTTCCTCAAGCAATTTGTATTGGTGGAGAAGTAACGATAACCGACTCATCATATGTTGTTGGAACATCTGCTATTGACAAATGGGAGTGGGATTTAGATGGCGACGATATCATTGATACCACTGCGATAAGTCCAGGAGTTATACAATATGACTCGGCTGGAAATTATAATGTCAAATTAACCATTACCAATAACGGATGTACTGATTCAAAAACAATAGCCGTATTTGTTAATCAAGGACCAGATGCCGATTGGGCACCACCAGCACCAATGTGTAATGATGCTCCGTTATTAGATTTAAATACGTTAGTAACAGGAACCTTGGGTGGAACTTGGAGCGGAACAGGAGTTAGTGGAAATATGTTTGACCCATCTGTTGGTACACAAACGATTACCTATAATGTGAGTGATGCTACTTGTGATAGAAGTGAAACCCACGATATCGATGTAGTTCCAATTCCAACGATTACCTTTAATATACCAGATCAAGTTTGTCTGAAAGGTGCACCTATTGTTTTATCGGCAACTCCTTCAGGAGGAACCTTTACAATGAACGGGCAAACAGTAACAGAATTTGACCCTGAAACAAATGGATTAGGTGGATACGCTATTGCTTACACGGTAGCAGACGTAAACTATCCACAGTGTTTTTCAACACATATTGATTCAATCTATGTAACAGATGGTTTCCCTATCTCAGCTGACGTTCCAGATTACTTCTGTTATGGAGCTGAAGATTATATCATCTCTATCAATCCAACTGGAGGAACATTCTCTGGAGCATTAAATAACGATAGCTTATTGAATATTTCAACAGCTCCAGCAGGTGATTATACTTTCTCTTATGTTTATACGAGTCCAGAAGGATGTACCGGTAATTTTTCGGATACTATTACTGTAGGACCAGACTTAGAAGTTGCGTATAACTTTGAACAAGCATGTTTCCAAACTATTACTTTAACAGCTAGACCAATTGTCGGAAACTATGTAAATTATGTTTGGTACGATGAAGATTCTACAATACTTGGAACAGGAAAATCATTTAATGGTCAAATGGAACAATATGGAGAACGAACATTCTACTTATTAGCGACAGATAATCACGGCTGTACTGCACACTATTCATCTACTGATTCTATTAACAAAGGTGTGAGTGCTGAAATGTTTGTCATTCCTAATATTATTACTCCAAATGGTGACGGTGTAAATGACTACATGGTAATGCCATTAATGGATAATGAATGTGTTGAGTATAGAGTCCTAATCTTAAATAGATGGGGTAATTTAGTCTTTGAGTGTTCTCGTGATATGCCAATATTTGCTGGTACAGATAAATCAGGTACAAAATTGACAGATGGTGTTTATTTCTACAAAGTGGTATCTAACGACTTTGATTGTGGAACAGATCCATTTAAACCAATTTGCTATGGTTTCATTACGATAACATCTAAATAAAAGTTAATAATTTATCTAGAAAAGGGCACTTTAAAAGTGCCCTTTTTTATTATATAAACTATTTGTCTTGAAGCAACGTATTATCTTGAAGTCATGATAATGGATAAGCTCGATAAAAATAAATACGACTCCTAACTAGCAGGATAATCGTTCCTTAGGTGTTACATCTTCTCTGGGAGAGTAATTGGATACAATAACCTATATAAGGCGTATGACCATAGAAATAGAAGCCACCAAGTTAAGAGAGAGCTTTGCGAAAGAACACTCGAGGTAGCGCTATTATAAAGCAATAAGAATTATAGACTTGAACTTATCTTGCTAATTAGAGGGAAGAAAGAGTATTCTTTAAATTAATGATAACATCAATCTCGATGGGATCCACTTTTTTCTCTTCTGAAAGGTAAAAAGAAGCCCAATCTACTATATTAATGTAGTACAAGGATTTTTCTATACTGTTCTTTCCCTTTGTCTTAAGGAGGTATATTTTATCCGTTTTCTTTTTCAAAACAGATAGCGTATAGTCTCTACGAATAGTATTTCGTTCTCCCCAATCTCCTGAGTCAAAAATAACGACACCATAATCATTCGAGCCTCCGCCCCATCCGACAAGTTCGTTATGATTCATTTCTGGAATAACATGATGCCAACAAAGTATTTTACAATTTTCGTTTAGTTGTTGTCTTGCTCTAATAGCAATACCCTCATATCTAGAAGTAGAATAAAAAACAGGAATACATGAACCTAAGAAAGAGCTCAATTTTTTAGCTTCGGCATGAATTAACTCTTTGTCGACTTCTAATAATTCTTTTGAATCTTTAATAGTATTCTTCCAGCTAATGTCAGCTAATTCAAGTTGGGTAAAAATATTGAGTAACTGAACAATAGAATATCCTAAAGCTGTTCTTGGTGGATTCCCACCAGGTACAAGCGTACAATCGTAATGATTTTCTAAGCAAAAATCATGAATTTTACCTCCAGAACAAATCCCGATTATAAAACTTTTGTGGTGTTTTGCTTCTTGCATTGCTAAAAGCGTTTCTTCCGTGTTTCCAGAGTACGAAGATCCGATGACTAGAGTATGTTCATCAACAAATGCGGGAAGATCATAATCTTTCACTAATACAACAGGAACTGTTAAACTATCAAATAGCCATTCTGAAACGATTAACCCACCAATTCCTGAGCCCCCCATCCCAACAATTACCACATTTGAAATCCGTTGCAAAGGTTTTGTGTAAAAAGTTGATTCAGCGATTGCTAAACCTTGTAATAAGTTGTTAGGAAAATCCTTAATTAGTTCGTGCATCATAATCATCTTTCTTTCGATTATGCGAAAATAGTAAATTATTTGAACAGAAAAGGGTAGATTAAAATTATAATTATTTAAGGAATAAAGTCTTTTTAAAAAATATGCAGATGAATATTTCATTTTTTAAAATTAAAATTGATGAAATTGTTATATTTGTAGTGCTCATCAAATGTTCAAATATGAATAAGAAAAATTTTATCGTTCCTTACGATTTTACAGCAGTAGCTGATATTGCATTAAATCATGCATTAGTAACAGCTCAGACAGCTAACGCAAACATCTATTTATTACATGTTGTAAATGGAGAAAAAGAAATAGCTGCAAAAACCGCGCAATTAAACGACGTTATTTCTAAGCTTAAGACTTCGGCTGAGGTCACACCCATTGTAAGAATTGGAAATATTTTTGAAGATATTGGCTATGTCGCTTCAGAGCACAATGCTCAATTAATCTTCATGGGAACTCATGGAGCTCATGGTTGGCAACATATTACAGGTAGTTACGCATTACGTGTTATCACAAAATCTTCTGTTCCATTTGTGGTTGTTCAAAGTAAAGACATTCGACCAGAAGGATATAAAAATATCGTTGTTCCTTTAGATTTATCCAAAGAAACACAACAAAAATTAGTACACGTTGCTAGTTTAGCGAAGTATTTTAATTCTAAAATTCATATTGTAACTATCGAAGAAACAGATCCTACAATAGCAAAGAGAATAAGTGACAATATTTATATTGCTGAAAATTTCTTAAGAGATAGAGGTATTGAATTTACTACTCAACTTATCAAGGAAGCTGGATTTGACAAAGAAACAGTAAAACATGCTGTTCGAGTGGAAGCAGATTTGATTGCTATCATGAATTTAAATCAGCAAAATTTATTTGGTTTACTGACTGCAAATTACGAACAATACATCATCACAAACGATGCTGAGATTCCAACATTAATTGTGAATCCAATTGAAACACAATACGGAAGAAGTATCTTGTTCTCTAACTAATCATTGGAAATGTCTTCACATCATTTTGTAAGAGACAAACAAGAACCGGCTTTAATAATCGCGAATGGGGAGAGTTGCTCCCCTTCGTTATTAAATAGTCTTTTGGAATGGAATCCATTTATCATTGTTTTAGATGGCGCCGTTCATAGAGTCATGGAATTAGGTATTAAATTCGACGTCTTGTTAGGTGATTTTGATAGAATTGGTGGCAAACTCTCATCCATCACCAGTAAATACAGCAATATCAAAATCGTTCATGCCGAGAACCAAGATAAGACAGACCTTGAAAAAGGAATTGATTATCTAATTAACGAAGGATTTGATGCGGTCAATGTAGTATGGGCAACAGGAAGAAGAGCCGATCATACAATGACAAACATTACCAACATTTGTCGTTTTCGTTCTCAGATAACCATTTGTATTTTAGACGATTATTCCATCATTACCCTACTTCCACTTCTCCCTAAGAAATTCATCAAATGGTACGAGAAAGAAACACCTATTTCAATTATTCCTATAGGTAAAGCAAGCGGTATTTCATCAAAAAATCTAAAGTATGCACTAAACAATGATGAACTCATATTAGGATATCGGACGGGAAGCAGCAATGAAGTACTTGAAACAGGGATAGTAGAAATCGAGTATTCCAACGGAGACTTACTTTTAATGGAATGTACCGATACTAAAAAAGATTAATGCTATGTTTACCGGAATTATAGAAACATTAGGAACTGTAAAATCAATCGAAAAAGAAGGATCTAACCTTCATTATACGATTGAATCAGACTTTACAAATGAATTGAAAATTGACCAAAGTGTCTCACACAATGGTGTATGTCTAACAGTTGTAGACATCGTAGGTAAAACCTACAAAGTAACAGCCATTCAAGAAACTTTACTTCGAACCACACTTTCTTCTTGGAAAGTAAATGACCCCATCAATCTAGAGCGCGGCATGAAGCTCGGAGATCGATTAGATGGTCACATTGTACAAGGTCATGTGGATACGACAGGAAAATGTATTAAAACAGAGAATTTAGACGGTAGTATTGCGTTTCATTTTGAATACGAAGCACCTCATTTAACCGTTGAAAAAGGATCGATTACTATTAATGGCGTTAGTTTAACCGTAGTGGATAGTACTCTGAATACGTTTTCGGTTTGTATCATTCCTTATACGTTAGAACATACTACTTTTAAAAACATACAAGTTGGAAGTACCGTGAATTTAGAATTTGACATTATCGGAAAGTACTTTCAAAAGCAAATCCAAGTCTATAAAGACAAGTAATATCCTTATTTTTTAATGCTATTTGGGATTAACTCCGAATTGATTGTGGTATTTTACAGAAAGGAATTGGCTGGAACTTATGCTGATTTTGTCGATGAAGTTGTCTGTATATTTCCAACACAGTTTTTTCTCGTTCAGAAAGTTGAACTTCATCGCCCTCAAATTCCATGGCCCATTCTAATTCTTTATAGGTTGCTCCAATTCGATCTTCATCAGTCGATTTTTCGTCCCATAAACCATCGGTAGGCTGTGCTTTTAAGATAGACTTTAAAACACCTACTTCTTCGGCTAGTTCAAACACCTCGCTTTTGGTTAAATCGGCAATAGGATTTACATCAACGCCACCGTCTCCGTATTTAGTGAAAAAACCAATACCGAAATCTTCTATTTTATTTCCTGTTCCAGCGACCAATAAACCGTAAGGTTGAGCATACGCATACAAAGTCAACATTCGTAATCGTGAACGTGTATTTGCCATTGCTAAGGTATGATTTGCAACTATTGGATTAAACGTTTTTTCAATCGTTTCAAAAGCATTCGTTAAATTTACTTCCTCCGAAACAACATTGGGAAAATGGTTCTTCAAGGAGCGAATTTGCTTTTCAGCTCTTTCATATTCTTCCAAATGTTGCCGAATAGGTAAATTTAATAGAATAACCGTTTTTCCAGTTTGCGCACAAAGATGTGCCACTAATGCCGAATCAACTCCTCCCGAAACACCCACAACATATCCTTTTGCGTTGGCGTTATCACAATATTCATCTAACCATCTAACAATATGAAAATTAACCCTTTCTGTATGCACAATTAAAATAGGATAGAAATCTTAAACAATAATTGAGATTGGTTTACTGCGTTGTTAATGTAATCTCTTTTTCCGTCGTTAATTTGATAAAGCGTACGTTTATCTTCTTTTGGATTGTAATATAAAGGTGTAAATCCATAGTAATAACCAACCTCAAGTGCGATACAAGTAGAACTAATAAAGTTCCATTCTGCACCAGCTGAAAGACCAACAGAACCACGGTAAAAAACCATATCATTCCCTGATTCTAATTTCATATTAGGATTGTCTTCTTCTACAATAGGTGGAACAGAAAGTGGGTCAATTGTGAAACCTTTATCGTTTGATTTTGCAGATAATAGAAAACTACTTCTTAGACCAAACTTTCCAAAATATCTAAAATATCCGATGTAATTCGTTCTAAACAAAAGCATTGTTGGAACAGTCAAATAGATCGCTTGTTGCTTTCTTTCCGCTAGACTATATGTTTTACTAGTAACAGTACTTTCACTACTTCTCAATATCTTTGTATCGTTAAAATCATAGTATGTAGGTGATTTCGGTGTATATTTCATATTATCGAAATCAAATTCAGCACCTAATGAAAGACCAATAGAGTTCGTGAATCCTATATTGACTATCGCTCCTACCATCATATTAGCAGTAACACCCTCTTTTTCAAAGTTACGTGTATTCATTTTCTGGAAGTTAACACCGGTTCCAAAAACAAGTCCCGCTTGAACTTTACGGTCTGCAGCATCTTGAGCATATACCCCAAAGACGAACCCGCAAAGGAGAAAAGAATAAACTATTTTTTTCATACTATTAAATTTATTACACTAATTTTGAACAAATGTAATGAATTCTATGAAACCCATTTTACAATTTTATCTAATTATTTGTCTTACTATCTTTTATGGATGTTCTACAAACAATTTAAAAGTAGATATTAGCACTATTCATGTTCCTATTCATTTCTATAATCTGGATAGTATTGAGTTTCAAACAACTACTATTTCAGAGTTGAAAAATGACTTATTAAAGGGCGACTATAATCATGATGAAATCATTAACTATCAATTCAATTATTGCTTAGGTATTGGCAATATCTCAGACGACTCTTCTTATATTCGTTTGAAGATGTTTACTGAAGACCCTTATTTTAAGCGGGTAAATCAATCGGTAAAGCAACAGTTATATCCATTATTAAATACTTTTAATCGTGAAATAACAGATGGTTTAAAGCGATTAAAATTCCACCAAAAAGACATTCATTTACCAACTCGAATTATTTATATGAATTCCGCTTTTTCAAGTAGTATTTTTTCTACCGAACATGAAATTGGAGTCAGTCTGGAACGCTACCTTTCAGACACCACAAAAGTGATTCAAGAACTACCTTCAGAGCCATTTTATGATTGGGTGACTAAAAAATTTAATCAGCGTTTTTTAGTAAGAGACGTGATATTGGGTTGGATAACCACTCACATTGTACCGATTGAGAATGGCAATTTAGCAGAGAAAATGATTCAATATGGAAAAGCACTTTATTTAACAAAAGCAGCGTTACCGGATGAAAAAGACGCCTTAATCATGCGATATGACGAAGAGCAATTTAAATGGGCCCGCGAAAATGAAATTAATTTTTGGGACTATTTAGTGAAGCAAAAATTACTTTATACGACCAATGAGAGAGATCAGTCCAATTTATTAAATGACGGTCCATATACGACAGGATTACCAGAACAAGGGCCTGACAGACTTGGTCAGTTCACTGGTTATCAGATGGTTTTAAACTTTATGAAAGAGCACCCAAAAATGAAAGTGGAAGAATTAATGAAGCTTCCTGCTATTGAAATAATCAAAGAATACAACATAAAATGAAAGATTCAAAAATTAAAAAGACGTCCGCAATTACAATAAATGTTGGACTAAACGAAAATAATATCCCAACACGCATGATGTGGTCTGCGGATGATTCTGGTATTGAAAATCAAGAGGCAAAAGCGATGTTTTTATCCTTCTGGGATGCAAAAGATCAGAATACTCTTAAAATGGATTTATGGGTAGATGAAATGTCTGTAGAAGAAATGAAGCAGTTTGTGCATCAAACACTTTTGACATTGGCAGATAACTTCGAAAAGGCAACTGGTGAAAAAAATATGAGCGAAGACTTAAGAGATTATTGTCTGCATTTCGCTGAGAAAATGAAAATAATGCCAGAATAATTTGGTGTTATTTTCATTTAAATTCCATTTTGGCAAAACGGAATCTATTTCGCTTGTTGAATGTCAAGATATTCGTGTGAAAGAAATGATCTTTTTCAAACAATCGAGGTACTAGTATATTATCGATATCGTCTTTACTAAAAAGTGCATTTCGATGAAACTGTCCCGTGGCAATATCTATTTCTACTAAAGCCGAACAGAATTTATTTGCATTTAGGGAAAAGTTATACGGTTGTTGATTCGTTAGATACTCACCTGTACTCGAATAGTTATTCAAGTTGTCATTAAACATTAAGTATAAGTGTCCACTTGAAGAAAGATGTTGAAAGAAAGAACTATAATAGCCATTGTCATCTCTTGATATTTGGAATTTGGGGATAGATAGCTCGTAATCACTCACCAATTGCGCATCGTATTTCATCACGAGAATGCTATTGTAATTGTAGACGGTATAGCTTGTTTGAAAACGACCAGAATAGTAATACCGAATTTCATCCCAACTTTCTTCCATCGTTATCAAAATTCCTCCATCTGATAGAGGTATTAGGTCTCGAAGTTTGCACCGAAATAATGCTAAATTATAAGCCTTTCCTTTCGCAATAGCCTTGTTGTATTTCTTCCTTTCTTTTTCAGATAAGCGATTCGGCATTTCCTTTTTACTAAACTCGACTTCATTTCGCTCTGACAAAGAATCATTCGCTACGTTATATTTGTAGACCATTACACCTATCGCTCCATCATTCACATCCCATTTACCTATTGTATTGTATTGATAAGCTATCATATATAAGCTATCAATTGTAGAAGAAATGATAGGATTAAAAAACGAAAACTCACCAGACTCTAACACTATATGATCGGTGATTTTGTCAATTGTCGTCTTATACAAATCCAACGTGTTAAACTTTAATTTCGAGGAAGAGGGGGCTTTATACCCTTGTATTAAGGTTATTACCGTGCCTTTATTTGTCACTGAAATCGCTTCTAAAGAAGTTCTTGATAGATAATAATCTGTTTTAATCTTGTCTGATTTAAGTAACGTAAGTTGACGATCATAAATGGCTGTCATCAGCTCTGGAAACTCAAAAACATTGTTATTATTAAACAAATAGGAAATGGATAAGAATTGCCGATTAGGTGAAATGTTAATAGCGTAACGAATTTCTTTAGATGTTAAACCGCCTCTTATCTCTTGTTCGCTCATGAAAATCGGTGCACCCTCCAATTGACATTGTTCATTTATCAACTGTGCGTAAAGTTTATTTCCAGTATTACTTTCTTCAGAAAAGAACAAGTACAAATGCTGGTCAATAATAAACACATCCTCAATTCGACTAATGACATTGTTTACTCTAGGTGCAAGTAAGTTTTCATAGAGCAATTTACCATAGGAAAAATGGTGAATTCGTAAATCTTTTAGTGAACTATTTGCAGCTGTGATAACATAATACGAATTTTGATCCTTAGGAATTGTTTTAAGGACGTTTGAATTGTATTTAATCTCTTCGCTCCATGATGTTTCAACCTGAGCGGAAAAACTCGGGAGATAGGCTATAAATAGAATAAAAGTTAAAAATCGCATATACGAAGTTTAAGATATGAGATTCTAATTTACGAAACTAAATTGATTCCCGTATAATTCTGAGGAGTTATTCTTTTTAATTCAACTTTTAAATCATCACTTACATCCAATGTATCGATAAATTCATGTACACGTTGTAGTGTCATTTTTTCATTTTTACGCGTCAATGTTTTGAGTGCTTCATAAGGCGATGGATATGCTTCTCGTCTTAAGACTGTTTGAATAGCTTCGGCAACAACTGCCCAATTATTTTCTAAATCAGCATGAATAGCTCCTTCGTTTAATAAAAGTTTATCTAATCCTGCAAGTGTTGATTTGAGCGCTACAATCATGTGAGCGAAGGGTGTTCCAATCGTTCTAAGAACAGTTGAATCGGTCAAATCACGCTGTAATCGTGAAACTGGCAACTTAGCTGCTAAGTGTTCAAATAGTGCGTTTGCAATTCCAATATTTCCTTCTGAATTTTCAAAATCAATTGGATTCACTTTATGTGGCATCGCTGAAGAACCTATTTCACCTTCTTTTAGACGTTGTTTAAAGTATTCCATTGAAATATAAGTCCACATATCTCGGTCTAAATCAAGAATGATGGTATTGATTCTTTTTAACGCATCAAAGGTTGCTGCTAAATTATCATAATGTTCAACTTGAGTCGTTGTTTGACTTCTGGACAACCCTAAACGGTTATTCACAAAATCATTCGCGAAACCAACCCAGTCTATAGAAGGATAGGCCACAAAATGGGCATTGAAATTTCCTGTTGCCCCACCAAATTTTGCAGAGAAAGGAATATTAAAAGCTTGTTCCAATTGAATGGAAAGTCGTTCACTAAAAACTTGTATTTCTTTTCCTAAATTAGTGGGTGAAGCAGGTTGACCATGTGTTCTCGCTAACATCGGAATATCTTTCCATTCTGTTTTCAAAGCTTTCAATTTATCAATCAACTGATTGACCAATGGATATACGACTTCTTGTAATCCTTCTTTCAAGGAAAGCGGAATACTGGTGTTATTTATATCTTGAGAGGTCAAACCAAAGTGAATGAACTCCATATGATGTTCTAATCCTAATGCTTTAAACTTATCTTTGATGAAGTATTCAACGGCTTTGACATCATGATTAGTTGTTTTTTCAATCGCCTTGATAGACAACGCATCTTCCTCTGTAAATTCTAAGTATATTTTACGAAGAGCATCAAAAGTCGTTTTGGGAAAATCAGCCAGATTAGGCAAGCCTAAATCAACCAATGCAATAAAATATTCAATTTCGACTCTAACTCTATATTTCATCAGTCCGAACTCGGAATAGTATTTTGCTATTTCTTCTACTTTCCGTCTATATCTACCATCAATAGAGGTAATTGCCGTTAATTCGTTTAACATGTTATTGAAAATTTGAGTGTAAAGATAACAATACCTTTCCTAAAGAAAAATTTTAAACAAGTGTTATTTTAGGTTTCGATAAAAGTGCTGAAAAACGATGGCTATACGTTTTAAAATTTCCAAATAAAAAAGGGCTATTCAATTGAATAGCCCTTTCAATTTTATAGTATCGAATTACTTCAAAACTTCTAATTTATGCGTATAATTCTTCTTATCAGTTGTAACGATAACGGTATAAAGTCCATTAGAAAGATTAGAAATATCTAGCTGATATGAAAGTGTGTTTTTAGGAGTTGCCACTAAAACTGTTTGACCCAATGCGTTGATTATTTTAATCGCATTCATCTTCAGCGATTCATTATTACTTTCAATGATAAACTTATCAGTTGTTGGGTTTGGATACAGTTTCAATGGGTTCAATTCAGTATTATTCACACCGATTGTACCACATTTTACAACTCTGGAAATAGTAACACTATCACATTCATTATACAAGGTGACGGTAACTTGATACTGTCCTTCTTCTACAAATACATGAGGTGTCGTTTGCGTAGTTACATAAGCAGTGTTATCCCCAAAATACCATTTAAGGCTATCCGTATTAGTCACATTCGCCAATCCAAAATCAAATGTACAATCATCTGTTTTAGTTACCGTTATACTATCTGCTTGTGGGAATGGGAA
This sequence comes from uncultured Flavobacteriales bacterium, assembly GCA_964503665.1. Classification (GTDB taxonomy): domain Bacteria; phylum Bacteroidota; class Bacteroidia; order Flavobacteriales_D; family Crocinitomicaceae; genus 40-80. Next base: position 2,318 of record CAZDAR010000046.1, on the reverse strand, counting down.
GAAAGAGACAACAACGGTATCCGATGTAGCACATTCATCAACCATTACTTTCACATTATAAGTTCCAGCAAAGTTAACTGTAATCGTTTGAGAAGTAGATCCGTCATTCCATATATATGTTAATCCTGGGTTTCCTGCATCTAAAACTACTGAATCACTATTGCAAATAATTTCATCTGTTCCTAAATCAACGATTGGATTTGTACAAGGAGTAGCGATATACAGTAAATAATCTTCTGTTTCACCAGCATATTCATTATCACATGGATCAATAGCAGCTGCAGGTGAGTTAACTAAGCGAGCACGTAATCTATACGTTCCATCTGGAATACTTGCTGGAACAGTAAAGTTTGTCACTCTAGTTCCAGTTCCCATTCCTAATCCAGCCGTATTTCCGATTTCTTCTGTGTCTTCAAAAATACCATTTTGATTGTAGTCTATCCAAACTCTAAGTTCAACGTCCGTTAGTATGGTGGCGTCACTTGTAACACTTAATGAATAGGAATTTCCCTGAATTAAATCTGGCTTTGGTAAATTCGTATAATCTCCATATCCACTATTACTACATTGTGTTTTATTATTCAATACAATTGTTTCTCCAGCTAATGCAACAATGGCAATTCGATCCCGATCAATACAGTTAATATCATAAGATGGAATACAATAACAATCACTAGGAGGGTTAAATGTTACCGCAATAACACCTGATGTATCTGATTCACTACTATTTGTACACGTCACAATGAAACGATAATAAAGCGTGTCTGAAATTCCACCACTAACACTATATTCGGTATCGTAAGAATCAGTCAATATCGTCCAACCACTCACACCGTCAGTAGACGATTCCCAGTGTCTATCCAAACCATTTGCAGGAAAAGAAGCATTTTCAACAATAACAGAGAAATCAGTATCTGGACAAACTTTCAGTGAACTTGTTACCGTTCCAGCAGTTGGTGTGCCTGAGCAATCTGCAAGTGCCTGAATATCTACCATATAATCATGAACTTCACCTAATGCTAAAGTATAAGAAGTGTTACAAGGGTCAAAAGAAGTAGGGTCTCCATCGGTATCAAATCCTAACATGACTCTCATTCTGTGTAGTCCTGGTGTTGCTGTATTTGGAATGCTAATAACCACCGAGCTTCCGAATGTTGTAATTCCAGTAGAAGATGTTCCAACTAATTCTGAAGTTTGAAAAATGCCATCATCATCAAAGTCGATCCAAATAGCACAATTATCTCCAGAGGTTCCAGAAGAAATGGTAGTAATATAACTTACACTAGGTGTTAAATCAACAGCTGCAAGACTTGTTTTGTCGTCATAAGCGATGGCCGAACAACCCGTCGCTAAGTCGTGAATAAACGTTCCGTTATCACCATCGATACTGAAGTCATTAATCATATCATCCGCACACCCTGTTGTAAAAGTGGGTGTACAGTAGGTCTGTGCGTAACTATTTGTATTAAAAATCATTACTGATGAAAGTAATAAGAGTATCTGTAATGAAGTTAACTTTCGTTTACCGTTATTGGACCTGAAATGAGTTGAGTAAATTTTCATATTAGAATAAAAAAGTATTTAAATAAAATAATAAGTTTAAAATAGCACCTATTACAAATAAGGCTCAAAAATATGCAATTATTTTATACAAACGAGAAAGGCTACCCAAATTTGGGTAGCCTTCCATTGATTAATTATATCTGAAGCTTATTTTGAGACTTCAAATTTCTTCGTAATAACTCCTCTGTCAGTTTTCACTTTAATAGTATAAAGTCCATTTGACAAGTAAGAAACATTTAATTGAAAGTTCACTGAGATTAATGGAGTCGCATGATAAACAACTTTACCTAAGTTGTCTATTATTGTAATGACTTCCATATTTAAATTCCCTGAATTTACAATTGTAATATTTGTTGAAGTTGGATTTGGATACAACGTTAATCGTTTGTCTGAAGCAAAATCATTCACACCTGTTTTATCACAAGTAACGTCAATTTGTTTTGTTTCAGTTCCACATTCATTTGACAGAACAACAGTTACTGTATAACTTCCTTCATTTGTGAAAGGATGTGTAGTGAATGGTGTAGTCGTTGTTGTTGTAGATCCGTCACCGAAGTCCCAAGCGTAAGAATCTACATTTGCAACGCCAGTTATACCAAAGTCAAACTCACAGTTACCGTTTGGTGAAGAAGTTAAGTCTCCTGCAGTTAATACTACACCAGACGTAATAACAACTGTATCTGAACCTTCACATCCATTTGCATCTGTTACAGTTACATCATACGTACCTGCAGTTGAAACAGTCAACGTTTGAT
>CAZDAR010000045.1:0-20966 GCA_964503665.1 uncultured Flavobacteriales bacterium | reverse complement strand
TAGGTGTAAAAACATTTGGCAATTGAATTCTTGGTTTGACAAATATTTCTTCTGAGTATTTTGCCATACAGCCATATTGATCTGTTACAATTACCGTTACAGTAGTAAATCCAGGAATATCCATAGAATTTGAAAAACTTGAACTTGCTGTATTGGAAAAAACATCATCATAGACATTCCATTCCCAGTGAACAATAGGTGAGACTGTTGACGTGGAAGCGTCCGTAAAAGTAACTGTATTCCCCATTTCTATATCACTCGGACTATACGTAAAGTAAGCCGTAATTGTATTAGGAATAATAGTGATTGGATCTAATGGAAATACAACTTCACAGTTGGAAGCGTCTTTAATAGTCACACTTGGATTATAATCACCTGGTTCGACATAACTATAGGTGAAAGTGGAAGAATCATATACATGTTCACCATTTCCTAAGGTCCAATCAACTGTAGCAATATCCGAATTAGGTCCTAAATCAAATGTTACTACTTGTCCACATTTATCAATAGACTGCACATAAAAAGGAGCTGCTTGAGGGCCATGAATAGTTAAAATATCATTTATTGTAACCGTTCCTTCACAACCATATTCATCCGTAACGGTAAGTGTAGTATTGTATGTTCCTGGAAAAACAAATGTATTGTCCGGATTCTGTTTTACTGAGCTATTTCCATTGTCGTGGAAATCCCATTGCCAAGTTGCTATCGACCCAATTGAGGTTGATGAATCAGTATATTCCATAAATACGGGTGGACACGTAAAAGAACCATCTTGATTGACACTCGCTGCACTTCCCGCATAACCAAAATTAGGTTTTGGGAGCGAAACTTTCACAGGTACTGTCAGTGTATCTTTACAACCATTACCATCTGTAACTTCTAAACCAATAGTATGATTAACAGATAACGCCGTAGAATTATCACTAAACTGATGTGTAAAATCAGGGCCTAGACCAACGGAAGTATTATCGACCAACCACTGGTATGTTAGTACTGGCGCACCTAATGAATTATTAATAATTTCGATTTCAGTATCATTACACACGACCGGATTGACGGTAAAATCTGCTGTAGGTTTTGTCAATTCAAAGCTTTCTGTCACTGGATCTGATTTACATCCAAAAGCATCAATCGCCACTAATGATATAGTATTTGTACCATCATCTGTAAAATAAAGATTCGGTGAACTTGCTAAATTATTAGTTACATCATGCGTGTTATTACTAGTGTTTTCCCAATCATAAGAAGATAAACTCACTCCATTTCCTTGCTTTGAAGAATTATTGACAATAGTCACCCCAGAAGGAACACAATTACTAATCGGCGTTACAGTGAAACTCGCGAGTGGCAACTCTAAAACAGTCACAGGACCTTGTGTTTTTGATGCTGTACAACCGACACTATTCGTTACCGTTTGTTTAATTGAATAATTTCCTGCCGTACTATAAGCATATGTCGCTGGATTTCCGTTGCTAACTCCTCCATCTCCCATGTCATATGTCCAATCAGTTATTGGATGTGAAGAAGTGGCGCTACTTCCATTAATAGACAAGTCAGAAAGTTTACACACCGAATCATTAAATGACATGCCAGCCGTAATGTTAGAAATAGAGACTGTTTTATCTAAACTATCCACACAGCCTGTTGTGTGATTTTCGATAATATGCCAAATAGTATACGTTCCATAGGCGTTAAATTGATGTGTAGTTGAACTTTTATCTGAATCGTGCAAATCACCATTCGAAATGTGGGTTTGAGTTCCATCTCCCCACTTCCAATAAACATCAATTAAATCAGAGGCGATTCCCAATTTCGATGTATCAACCGTCTCTACTGTTATTGGAAAAGTAGGATTACAAAATAAATCTTGTTGTAAATAATATTGAGATAGTGGAGCTTTTATATAAACAGCACTGTCAATTTTCATAGTGTCTCTACAACCTCGATAGTTTACAACTAATTGTACATCAAAATAACCAGTATCCTTGGAATATTGATGAGTTGGATTTTTATCCGAAGAATTATCATCATCGCCAAAATCCCATTCCCATATAATTTCGGTCGTGTCAACTCCAGGATTAATAATTGAATTATTGGTAAATTCAATATCTGTTTTCACACAAGATGTTACAGGAATATACGTAAATGCAGCTTGTTGTTTTGTACCTACTTTTATATATTCATCTCTCTTAACTGTATCTATACAGCCATTCGCTGTTTTAACAATTAAGGTAATGTCGTATTTCCCTTCGTTATATGTCTGAGTTGGAGGAGTAGCACTCGTAGAGGTTTGCCCATTTCCTAAATTCCAGTTCCATGAAATAATTGGACTAGTATTCGAGCTTGGTGTTGTTGAAGCATCTGTAAAAACAACATCAATAGGGTCACAGCCATCCAATGGAGTAGCTGAGAAATCAGCATTTATGTCGGCGACATTTACATAGCCTATTTTTGTGAGTGTATCAACACAACCATTTGCATCTGTTATTGCTAAACTAACATCATAGGCACCATTACCGGTATATGTATGAGCTGGTGGAGTTAAACCGTTAAACGTTTGTCCATCACCAAAAATCCATGTATACGTACCAGAAGCACCTGTAGTATTCTGGAAGTTAATCTTCACTGGACTACATCCTGAGCTATCGGTAGCTGTAAAACTCGGTTTAGTAGCAGCTATTACTTGAACAGTCTTCGAAACAGTGGCATTACATCCCGAAATACTATTCATGGAAGATAATGAAACGGTGTATGTTCCTGGTGTTTGAAAAACAAATGTTGGATTTTGTAAAGATGAAGTACCGGAGGCTCCAGCATTCCATAACCAAACATTTGCACCAGCAGAAGAATTATCTGTAAACTGAACAGCACTACCTGCACAAACCGTAGTCGGAGTGGTGAAATCTGCTTGAAAATTAGAAATATTGATTGTATGTGTATACGTTTTTGAACAACCAGTCGCAGTATTAGTTGCTTTTAAAGTAACAGTGTAAGCACCTGCTGATGTATAATTGACTGGAGAGGGCTGTGCAGAAGTAGCATTTGTTCCATTTCCAAAGTTCCATGCATAGGTATTTCCTGCTAGAGGAGATGTGGTGTTTGTATAAGTAATATCAATTGGAATAGTACAACTACTACCCGACACGGTAAATTTAGGATCTGGAGCTGCATTAACAGTTATGAACCCAGATTTAACTTCTGCATCTGCTTGCCCTAAACCATTTTGGATAGCTAATGTAACAGTATATGTTCCAGCACTTGGATACGTATATACTGGATTTTGAGTATTACTTGTTTCTCCATTTCCAAAATTCCAAGTGTAGGTCGTTATGCCACTTCCTGTGGATGTACTCGTAAATGTTATGGACTCACCTACACAAACACTTGTTTTTGAAGCAGTAAAATCTGCATTTAAAGTTTGGGAATATAAGATTCCAGTCGAAAAGAACAAGAAAATAAAAAAAGTAAAAAATCTCATAAATAGGTTTATATCTACTAAGATAACATTCTTTAGTATTAGACCTCTATTTTTTTTAGTTTCAATGAATAAAACCTCCTATTTATTGAGCAAACAGTGCTTAATAAAAATATATTTATTTTTTTACTAAGCGATAATTTCGGTAAGAAGTATCCCAACCTAGATTTTTTAAAACTCTTTTTATTTTCTGCTTCAAGGGCATTTTATTAAAGCTAATATCGTAATCAAATGTCCAATTTACTCTATCAATTCTTTCTTGCATAACTTGTGGATGTATTCCAGAAAATCGCTCTAATGAATCAATATTTTTGAAATAATCAAATTCTTCTACTTTTGGGACATTTGTATCCATCCAATTATCATTATGCCAAAGTTTGTGGAAATTTTCTTGTTTTGCCTGCATTTTCTTAGGCTCCTTTACCCAACCATAATGATTGATATAGGCAGGAATAGCAATAACACTTAACATCAGATCATTCCCTTTTCGAAAACCTTGAGCATCACCATAAGAATAGATGCTTTTATTATTTCTCACCACTCTAATTTCATTTGGATACCAACGCATTGAACTCCCTACATAATCATACGATCCGAAAAAATGACGATAGTTAAATAACAGTCCATCCACTTCTTCTCGATGTAGATTTTCTTCCATTGCCTTTTTAATTATCGGTAAGTAATCTTCATGAACAACCTCATCTCCTTGAATATAAAAAGCCCAATCGTATTCTTCTGAAATAGCGTGAAATGCTTTGTTCGTTTCTAGTGCTAAAACTTTCCCACCCTCGCGAAGTGAATCATCCCATTCAGTATGAATGACTTGAATTTTATCACTGTTAATGGACTGGATTAGCCCCAATGTATCATCTTCTGAATCGCCAATAGCCACAATAACAACATCACAAATGGGAAGAATCGATCGGATTGCTTCCACAATAGGATAATCATATTTTAGTGCATTTCGAACAAATGTAAAACCAGCAACTTTCATAAATGAAATGACGTAATATTTAAATGAACAACAAACGTAATTATATTAATACAATTAGCAGGGATTTCAACTTCTTTTTCAAAGATTTATTTATACCTTAGCCTTTGAATTAGAAATGGAAAATATCATTCTGTTTTCATTTTTCATTATAAAATTTTATATCTCATAAATGGCAAATTCCGTTGAAAATCTATCACTTGCTAAAAATCTTCGTTGGAAACTATTCTTACTCGGTTTTTTTAAAATACCAATGCTAGGTCGACTTCACCCTAAAATAGAATGTATCAACGATGAAATGGTGCAAGTAAAAATTAAACTGAAACGTCGTTCGAAAAACCATCTTAACTCCATGTATTTTGGCGCATTAGCGGTTGGAGCGGATTGTTGTGGCGGATTACACGCTTTTTATTTTGCAGAAAAATATCACAAAAAGATTTCTTTTGCCTTCAAAAGTATGAGTGCTCAATTCTTAAAAAGAGCAGAAACTGATGCTACTTTTATTTTCAATAGTGGTAAAGAGATAGAAGCTTTAGTAATGAAAAGCATTGAAACAGGTGAACGTTATAATCACACTTGTACCATTGAGGTATTCAATACAAGCAAGGAATTAGTAGCGACTTTCAATATGGAGGCATCCCTAAAAGTAGTCTAGATCAGTATTTTTAAGCTCGAACAATTTCATCATAGTCAAAACCAGCTCTTTCCACAGCTCGTTTTGCTGCTCCTAAAACCAATGGATGTGGGTTACACGGATGAACAGGAACTAGTGTCGTACTTTTCAATCGCTCTATAAGTTCAGCTGTTTGATTTTTCGTTAGTTGTTCACAGACATCATACATACCATCAGGAGCTTCTTCTAATAAATCGTGCTTTTCTAAAATATGTACTATCACTTTAATGACTTCGGCAGTAGGTGGAATGACTACAAGTGATGTTAATGCACCATGATCCAAACGCAATTTCGCTGCCAATGGTAATGGAATTCCATCATTCGCCAGTTGCGCAGCAGGAAAAAACACCTTTTCTTCCATTTTTATATGGGTCAACAAATGAATTCTAAAATCATTGTACAATTCCATATCGATTTCATCAAGATTAGCTGTTGCATTCTTAAGAATCTGTTCTATTCGATGATGGTCACGGGTGAAAAATTGATATAACTCTTGATTCATAGCGCTATCCTATTTTGAAAAGGTGTCACTAAATTAACGTTTTTACGGTGGAATACTAGAAAATAGCGGTGAAAAATAAATCATCTACAAACAACAGTTCTAAATATCATTCTAAAATAGTAATTTTGAGTAGAAATGAATTCAAAAGAAAGTCATGTCACCCTTATCGATTTCTACACCACTTGGTGTAGTCCTTGTCAAACGATGGATCCTATTATCGAACGTATTGAAAATGACTTTACAGATACTATTCAGTTATTAAAAGTAGATGTAGATGAAAACAGGAAACTTGCACAGCTATTTAAGATTCAAAATGTCCCTACTTTTATTCTTCTGAAGAATAAAGACATTGTTTGGAAACAAGCAGGAATAATGACTTACAGAGAACTGAAGAAAAAAATTTTAGAAAATCTGTAACCGATTGTAAGTTCACCTAGTCATATCCTAAAAACAATTATTAACTTAAAAAATGAACGATATGTTAGAACAATTTATCCCAATTATCGCAATTCTGTCTGCAGTGGCACTGCCCATTACTTTAGGAGTCTATTTTGGTCTTCGTACCAATAAGCTAAAACACATTGAGCGAATGGAAATGATTAAGCAAGGAATGATTCCGCCAGAAAATGATAAAGGAGTTCCTAATAAGCTCAAAACACTTCGTAGTGGTATTGTTTTAGTAGGAATTGCTCTTGGCTTGATTACTGGGTTAATCATCTCTAAATCATTAAATCTGAATGAAGACAACGCTTTTTGGGCAGTCGCTCCAAGTGTTTTATTTTTCTTTGGCTTGTCTTACCTAATATATTTCAATATATCTAACAAAATGAAAGAAACAGGAAATGACGAATAATGAGCGAACAGGAATTGATTACTAAAATACTGAAGGGAGACACTGCTTCCTTCGGCTTTTTTGTGGATACTTATCAAGATATGGCAATGACCATCGCTTTCCGAATTTGTCGCAATAGACAAGACGCAGAGGATATTGTTCAAAATGCTTTTGTACGCGCCTATAATAGTTTAAATTCATATCGTTCCAAGAGTAAGTTTTCCACTTGGTTTTATCGTATCGTTTACAATACCGCTATTTCTCAGATAACAAAATTCCAATCGAAAGTAGAACAAGATACCTTGGGAAAAGTAGAGAATGAACTAAGCTCATTAGAATCAATTCCTTCTTTACCAATTGAACAACAAGAACAAAGTGACATAATTACTCTAGCCATTGACCGGCTTCCCAAAGACGAAGCAGTTATCTTAACGCTATACTACTTAGAAGAGCACTCCATCAAAGAAGTAGCGAAAATCATGAGTTTAACCGAAAGCAATATTAAAGTTAAACTTCACCGAGCACGTCAAAAAATGCAGGAATCATTAAAATCATACGATTATGGAAGATAAACATTTGAAAGAAATTCTTTCGCGTACCCAATTGATGGCCGATGAGAATTTAAAACACAGAATTCTTCATCAAATACATACTGAAAAGAGTTTATCACCTATGAAATCAGCGCACTCATCGACTACCTTCGATAATCTATTGTTTATTTTTGGTCTGATGTATGCAATAATTGCCATCTTAACTATATTCTTTTATATCAGCATAGAAAGTAATCCGTTAAAATCTACAACTTTCATCACATCAGTTGCCTTCGTTTCTTCCATTTCTAGCCTTTATTGGTTGCTGACTGTTTATGAAGACTATCGAAAACACAAGCAGATTTGACCGTTTAAAGAATAGAATGGCACGTTACTTGAAGTGAGCTATGTCACATATGAAACCTTCGTCTATCGAATAAATCTAAAATTGATTTTATATTTTAATAAATTAGTTAGAAGAATTTTGTTAAATTCGCTGATGAATAGATAATGACGATTCAAAATAAAAACCTATGAAACGAATTAATTTTTACAAACCCACTCTACTTGTTGCTATTTTAGCAATAACATCATTCTCCTTTTCACAAGATGAAAACTTAGTCGGAAATGGTAGCTTTGAAACCATTAATGGAAAGATTAAGAAATTAGGAGCGATAACTTCAGCAACTGGTTGGTTAACACCAACTGGTCAACCGGCTGATATTTATGTTCCAGCGGTTAAAATCCCCGACATTTCAACTCCAGACAATATCTATGGAACTGAAGAACCTTATGAAGGAAGTAATTATGCAGGAATTGTCGCTTACTCATATAACGACAAGATGCCACGTTCTTACGCGATGACTAAATTAGTACAACCACTTAAAAAAGGTTCAAAATATTGTGTATCATTCTATGTTTCCTTATCTGAAGCGTCTAAATATGCTACCGATGCAATTGGTGCTAATTTCACCAAGAAGTTATATGAAACAGCTGCCAAATCAAGTTTAATTGACGACATGCATATCCAACAAGGCGATAAAAAAGTATTAAGTGGCATGTATGGTTGGGATAAGATTTGTGGTGTTTATACTGCTACTGGTGGTGAGAAATACATTACTATTGGAAATTTCTTAAACAACAATCAAGTGGCGTATGAGAAAATAAGAAAACCTAAATACTTTAAAGGAACTCAAATCATCTCTGCATATTACTATTTAGATGATGTTTCTGTCAAACTTATCGAAGATGTTACACAGTGTGATTGTTCATCAATGAAAGAAGAAGACACATACTCTAAATTAGTTTACCAAAAAGTAATTACGCTAAATGATAAAATGACCATCCAACAAAAAGTGGAAAGTCAAACAGCTTATTTTGCATTTGGAAAATATGCTTTAACGAATGCTGGAAAAGCTTCTTTAGACGAGGTTGCTAAAATTATGAAAGCATCTACTATGACTTTAACAATTGAAGGACACATGGACGATGCCGAGGTGGCTAAGATGGAGACAAATCCAACTTTCCAAGGTTTAGGTGAAGCACGTGCCGATGAAGTAAAGCAATACTTAATTGAAGCAGGTGTTAATCCAACTCGTATTATTGCTATTGTAGATAAAACGAATACTGTTCCGAGTGAAGAAGTTTCTGAAGCTGATAATGATGAGTTAAGAGATGCAAAGACGCGTCGTGTAACATTTATTGCTAAATAATAGTTTCCTTATATAAGAGTTTAAAATCCCCGATTAAATCGGGGATTTTTTATTTACATCCCGATTCAATTGAGTCCATTTGTAAATATTAAAATATCAACAGCTTATATTATTTTCTTTGACGACATTTGAAAATCAGCTATCTTTACTTCATCGTAATATTAAACGTAAGTGAAAAACTACTTTATACTCTTCTTTTTTCTCATTCTAACTACTTTCGTAAGTGGTCAAAACATAGTTAGTGGCGAGTATTTCTATAATAATGATCCTGGTGTAGGAAATGGCACACCCTTTTCATTGAGCGGCACTCCAACCGTTTCAGATATCGTTAATTTCCCCACAACAGCTCTTAGTGCTGGTTTTCATACTCTTTTCTTTCGTGTAAAGGATGATTTAGGTCGATGGAGCCATTATGAAAGCTCTTCGTTTTATATCTTAGAGAGCGCAAGCAGTTCTTCGGTTACAAATGTTGTCGCAGGGGAATACTTCTTAGATATTGATCCCGGAATCGGTAATGGATTCCCGTTTACATTAAGTGGTTCGCCAACTATTTCAGATGTCATCAACATACCAACCACAAGCCTTAGCGCTGGATTTCACACACTATTCATTAGGGTTAAAGACAACGTAGAACGATGGAGCCATTATGAAAGCACTTCGTTTTATATCCTTCAAAATGCTAATGCAACTACGACAACTAACTTTATCCGAGGAGAATACTTTATTGATACTGATCCAGGCATAGATAATGGTTTTTCTTTTACACTACCCAACCAATCAACATTAACAAACTTTTCCATACCTATCAATATTTCAAGTGCTACTGACGGCAATCACACCATACATATTCGTCTAATGGATGAAACAGGGAAATGGTCACATTACGAAACAAGACCTTTTTACGTTTGTGGAGACCTTATCGATAACCCTAGCTTTACCGGAAGTACTACTTATTGCCAAGGACAGCAAATTAAAGTTACAGGAATTCCCGTCAATGATATTAGTTCTTTTTTCTGGACAGGTCCAAATAATTATTTCTTACAAAGTATGATTCTCGTTAGAAATAATGCCACACCAGCAATGTCAGGCACCTATACTTTTAATGTCGTCAGCGAAGGAGGCTATCATTGTGACACTAACTCAATTTCCGTAAATATCAACGTTAATCCAAGTTACAATCCTTATCAGCAAGTCTCAATATGTTATGGAGACACACTTTATATTGGCACTAAAAAATATACACAATCCGGATTTTACACCACTTATCTAACCTCTATCAATGGTTGTGATAGTATTATAACTACCTCATTAAACGTGTTACCTAAAAACACCTACAATCAAGTAGTGCAAAGGTGTACTGGTCAGTCATATACTATCGGAAACAACACTTATTATGGAAATGGAACCTATATCGACACATTAACGACTGCTAAAGGTTGCGACAGTATTGTTACGACACATTTATCTATCGGTGACCCACTTATTAATACCCAAATCATATTCACCGATAGTATCCTGATTGCTCAAGCGACAGATGTCACCTATCAGTGGCTGGATTGTGAGGATGGAATGAATCCAATACCAAATGCTACTTCTAATCAATTACATCTGACTAAAAACGGCCAATATGCAGTACGCTTAACTTCTATACTTTGTCCGGATGTTTCAGCTACAAGTGATTGTTTCAACGTCTATAATCTAAACATCAGTAGTGCAATAGTTTTTGAAAATGTAAAAGTATTTCCTAATCCTAACAAGGGGCTATTGTACATCGAAACAAATGACTTCATTGGAGTTGAATTAGAGATTACCGATTTACAAGGTCGTTTACTCTTCACATCAAATATGAACACTTCTAAAGTTCAATTGGATTTGGAGAGCTATGCCTCTGGCACTTACTTGCTGAAGCTAATCAAGAATCAAGCCTCCAATATTTACAAAATTATAAAGGAATAAAGTTCTCATAGTAGAGCCCTTACTTTGAAATCAAGTCAAACAATGCCTTTAAATCAGGTGCAACAATAATTTCTATTCTTCTGTTTTTCGACTTGTCATTTACATCTACAGGAAAGTATTCAGAACGTCCAGCTGCTTCTATCATTAAAGGACTCATTTTTGAATTAGAAAGCATTATTTCAACCACAGCTGTTGCTCTCAAAACAGAAAGTTCCCAATTATTTTTAGGTGAAACTGGTGAAACTAATTTATCCGTATCAGTATGACCTTCTACAATAATATCGATATCTTTTTCATTTTCTAACAATTTAGCTAAATCAACTAAAGCTTGTTTTCCACTTCCGTCGACTTTTGTACTTCCTGATTCAAATAGTAGCTTGGCTTCTAAACGAACATATAACTTCCCGTCCTTTTCTTCAACAGTTAGTCCTCTGTCTTCATATGGCTTCAAAGCACTTAACACTCTATCCTTTAAATCACTTAATGCTCTATCTTTTCGATTAATCATTTCCTCCAACTCATTAACCCTTGCTTCACGAGTGGCTAAAAGTTGTTGCTTTTGCTTTAATTCGTTTTCTAAATCTTGTAATAATTCTTGCTTTCTTCTCAGTTCTTCACTCTTCGCCTCTAATTGGCTTTGAAGTAGGCTCGTCACTTCTTTCCCACTCTTCTTAGTATTTTCTAATTGGTTTTCGTACGCCACTAACTGGTTCATTGCCTTATTGTATTGAGAATTCGCCATTCTTAACTCTTCTCCCAATCTCGTGGTGTCTTTTCGCATTTGATCGGCATCATTTCTTAACAAACTCAAATATGCATCACAATCCTTGTATTTAGATTCAAAATCAATTGCAGCTGATTTATACTGATCTAATTCCTCATTACATGCTTTTTCCTTATCTAAAATCTCATTGTACTTTTTAGAAGAAACACAAGAAGTTAATAGTACTACTAAACTCAAAAAAACAATTGTTCTATTCCAATTCATGGCTATCTTTTTTTAAATATTTATCTATACAAAGATGTCGATTCAACTAACAACACAAAGGGAAAAAGGAAATAGTTATAAACAGCAAACTATTAAAACAAGTCACAACCAGTTCTTGTTTTTTTATACGAACGACACCCACTGAAAGCTAGTGTTAACTCATGCGAAGAAGTAGGGAAACCTCCTAATGGTTTGAAATTATAATCGACAGAGTAGCCTATTGCCACCATCTCTTTTATCTTAAAATTAAGCGAAAACATCACCGCTTCGTTGGCTCGGTATCCAACGGCGTAGCTAAATTGATTGTTATGATCAAAAAGAAAAACTAAATCTGCTGAAGCCTTACCATTTACAGGTAATTTAAACAGCATAGAAGGAAAGAAACTAAAACCATTTTTTCCAGAAAAACGATATCCTCCATTGATGAATGTGTGCAATTTAAATTTGGACTCCAATCCAATATTTCGCCATTTAGAATTAATCAGCTCTTTGAAAACAAGTCCAACATAATAGTTCTTGGAATTCCACCAAAAACCTAAATTAGCGTCTGGCATCCAATTCGAGACATACTGATGTACTGTCGGATCAAATTCTTGGGTTGTTATTTTTCCAACATCCACTGACAATTGTTTTACACCAGCGTCAATACCGACGGAAAGACGATTATATTGATTAAAGTTAAGGTGCGCTGCGTACGAAAGATTCAATCGGTTCACTAGAAAAATTCCTATTCTCTCTGTTTCCAACTTTAGTCCAACTCCATGTCTCGGTGAAAGGAAATTTTTACGAGATGTATTAATCGGCATGGTCAATGTGAAATTACCATGATGAGGCATCCCTTCAATTCCAGTATATTGAAAACGATATTGAGCTTTCATTTCAAAGCATTCGCGAATACCAGCATGAGCAGGATTTAAAGCATATTGGTTCCAATACCATTGAGAATATTGTGGTAATTGTTGTCCCAAAATAATTCCGACACTAAAAAAAAACACGAACGTTAAAATCGCTTTCTTCATCGGATTAAATTAATTGCACCTTTAATAATTTTCGAATCAGCATTATCCTTTAAATCAATAGTATAGAAATATGTTCCAGCTTCTAATTTTTTACCATTAGATGTGCCATCCCACGCTTTCTGTTTGGTATACCCCATTATAAAGAAAACACGTTGTCCCCATCTTGTAAAGACAGAAACCTCCGCATTAGGATAATTTTCAATTCCTTCAATTATCCACTTTTCATTGATATCATCACCATTTGGAGAAAAAGTATTAAATATCACAATCGACCTAAGTACCGTAACTGTTATTGGCTTTGAAACTAAACAGCTATTTATAACTGCATTCGCATAAAAAGTAGTTGTTTCAGAAGGTGCTGCATAGGTATTTACAGAATGTGTATTTTGAACTAGATAACTTGGTTCCCACCATAGACTATCAACTGATGATAAACATTGTAAAAGCGCCCGATCTCCATTGCTAATAGTGGTATCGTTGGAAACTTGAAGGTCGACATTCTTCACCGTTAAAGGCATGGTGACAGCTTGTAAAGAATCAACACAATATTGAAAACATGTATTTTCGACAGACACTACGTCGCCGTTTTGTAAAGTTGAACTAAATATAAAAGAACTATCAGAAATGGCAAAAAGATGCCCATTGCGATACCATTTAAACTTTCCGGAATTAGGACAATCTTCTAAGTAAGCTGTAATTACTATCTCTTCATTCTCACAAAAAGATATTTTTGAAGGAGTAATTGAAAGGCTCGGGTCGGTTCTTTTCACACCAACACCACTTACACTAATATCTGTATTGAACGCCGATATAACTCCACCAACATCTACTCCCGATAGACAGATATAATACGTTGACATAGAACCCAAACTATCTAACTGTATAGTGGTAGAAGTCTGAATATTGGGAATACAAGTGTCATTTATATACGTGGAACCATCACAAGGATAGATTTGTTGAAGTAATGCAAAATTAATCCCACTACCAGTTGGTGTAATAAACGATATAGAGGCTAAATCAATGGATACCTTTCCTCCAGTTGCGTTTGTTTCAAATTTAAACCAAACCGTTTTTTGGGGTATAAAACAAAAATTAAAATCATCTTCACCATTCATGTAAGCTGTTTGAGTCGCTCCTATATTTGTAACAGAAAATGTATTTTGAGGACACAACACTAAGGCATTAGAACAAATATCGTAAGCTGGCTGTGCCAACAAAGATGTTATTCCAATGAATGAGAGAATACTAACTAAAAATAATTTTAATTTCATTAGTCTATGTAAAACGAATAAAACACACTATTCGCAATAATTCGAACAGCTTTTAATTTCTATAACGATAAAAAAGTATTTTT
Source organism: uncultured Flavobacteriales bacterium (assembly GCA_964503665.1). Lineage (GTDB taxonomy): Bacteria > Bacteroidota > Bacteroidia > Flavobacteriales_D > Crocinitomicaceae > 40-80. The sequence continues at coordinate 6,934 of CAZDAR010000045.1, read as the reverse complement.
CTTTTATTTGAGAACAATCATCAAAAGTAATTAAAACTATTTTATTCCACTGATGTTTGGAAAACTGTGTCATATATCTTACAAAGAATAGTCTCTTTTGAAAAATAGTTAACTTTGGAACAACTTTTGAGTAAAACAAAAAAAAGTGATGATGAAACATTTATTTAAACTATTCTTATTCTGTTTATTAATTTCGACAAATTATACATTTGGGCAATTTACGACACGAACACACAGTAACTATTTCCTAACTCCAGAAATTGGAGCAACATTCACAGATGCAGATGTCTCTACTCGCACGTCTATTGGATTTGGGTTGAAATTCGGCTATACTTTTGCGAAATATCGCATTGTGGAATTTGATATCAGAGCGCGATATTACGGTGGGCAATGGTTAGGTCAAAACAAACGCAATTCCGATTTAACAGATTATACTACTGGAATCTATAGTAATCCAGGAACAGATTACAAAAATACTTTAGGTTATACGGTTCGAAACTTTAAAACCGAAAATCATAATGTAGCTTTCGAAGGACTACTTCGTTTTAATGTGGACACTAAACGTGTATTCGCACCTTATATTTTTGGAGGAGTCGCTTCTTCTATCTATAATGTGAATACGAACTTACTCGATGCTGATGGTCTTATATATCAATATGAGGCAGGTCACATTCCACTTTTTAAATCAGAATACGTTAAAATTCAAGATAAAACATATGAAACACCTATTTATGGAAGTCGATATATTACTTCATTGACTGGTAACGTCGGTATTGGATTCAGTTTAAATGTTAGCGATGGTGTTCGTATTGGTCTAGAGCATACAATGTCTTTCACCAAAAAAGATAATTTTGACGGCTACGAAGTGGATAAGGCATTTATAAAAAATGATGTCTATCATTTCACTTCATTTTATATCCAATTCTATCTCAGAGGGAAAAAGCAAAAGCAAAATGATCCAAAGCCTACACCTCCAACGACTAATCCAACGACTAATAATACCCCGTCAAATCCATGTACTACTCCATCTATACGTATGCTAAGACCTAGTACGCAAGGAGAAACAGTTGAAGATGGACGTTACGAAATAGCATCGACTGTCTCTGGAGTAACAAATAAAAATGACATTACCTTAACTGTTAACGATAGACAGATTAATGACTTTAATTTTAACACCAATAATGGTAGAGTTTCCTCCTTACAGTCATTAAACTATGGAACAAACACTATTACAATAAGTGCCAGAAATGCTTGTGGAAATGACATTGTTACAACTTCTGTTATATATGAGCAACGTAATTTAGAGCCTCCTGTTGTTTATTTCACTAACCCATCAGCAAATCCATATACCTCCAATTCAGATCGATTTAATTTAGTGGCTAAAGCACTAAATGTTGATAGAAAAGAAAATATCGTCTTTCGCCAAAATGGGAGTTTGAATAATAACTTCTCCTTCAATACTACAACAAAAGATTTTACTTCTTATGTCGTATTACAAAATGGAAACAACATTTTCGAAATTACAGGAACGAATAAAGATGGAACGGCTAGTGCTACCACCATTATCATTTATGGAAGAACTGTCAATTGTCAAAACCCTATAATTTCTCTAAAACAACCAAATAGAAAGAAAATTTATACGAGTGAAAGCAATTATACCGTAATTGGAAGTGCCTTTAACGTGGATAATCAAAATCAACTCGTAATTTCTGTCAACAATCAAAAAGTTCCGTATTTTACTTTTAATTTAAAAGATAAAACGTTTAGTACTGGCGTTAGTCTTAGAGAAGGGACAAATATCGTTACAATTACTGCCACAAACAACTGTGGAACCACTAATCAATCCGTAACTTTAGTTTATTCACCATCACAAGAAGTATCGACTTCTCCACCTACTGTTACTTTTATTACACCTTATCAATCTAACACAACTGTCAATACGAGTAATTATACATTTGTAGCAACGACATCTTATATTTCAAGCCCAAATCAAATTAAAATCAATTTTAATGGAAATACCGTTTCAGGGTTCTCTTTTGATGTTAAAAATCAACAGATTTCATTTGCCACAACATTAATCGATGGGAACAATTCAGCTACCATCAATGTTACCAATAATGATGGTAGTGCATCAACTATCACTACTGTTCTTTATAGAGCGCGAACTGTTGCTCCAGCCGTTCAATTTACAAATCCAGGAATTTCTCCTACAACTGTTAATGGGAATAATTATAACGTCATTGCAAAAACAATTAATGTGACTGCTAAGAATCAGATTTCACTATTTGTAAATGGTAATAAAACAACGTTATTTAATTTTAATGCTGCATCTAGCGAAGTAAGTTACAATGCTGTTCTACAGGAAGGAAGTAATGATTTTAAAATTACTGTTCTAACAAATGGTGGCTCCGCAAGTGACCAAACTACACTGATTTATAAAAAGAGAAGCGTAATAGTACCGCCAACCGTTAATTTCACTTCTCCAATGACAAATATTGAAGTGAAAAACAACTCGTATAATTTAATTGCACAAACAGCAAACGTTGATAGAGCAGAACAAATTTCTATCTCTAAAAATGGAGATGCAATACAATTCTTCTCTTTCGATGCTTCTACGCAACAAATACGTTTTTCCTCTCTTTTATCCGAAGGGAAAAACACTTTCAAAGTAAACGTTTCGACAGATAATGGAAGTGCTCAGGATGAAGTGACTATTACTTATAACAAAGAAGTTTTCACACCAAATCCAACGGTAAAATGGACTTCTCCAGCAAGTTCTGGCACCACCGTTCTAGCAGAATCCTATGATTTTAGTGCAAAAACAACTACTGTCAATGCTAAAAACGCTATATCAATCACGCTGAATAATAAGAGTATAACAGATTTCAACTTTAATGCAACAACAGGAACCGTTACTTTTAATGGGAACCTTGTTACTGGAAATAACACTGCCATTATTCAAGTCTCCAACGAATCAGGAAATGCAAGTGATGCGACATCTATCACTTCTAGAAAAATTATCTTGAATTGTTTGAAACCTGTTATTAAATTAGATGTAAATGAACTAACGAAAACAGTTCCATCCAATTATACACTAAAAGGAAGTATTTCTAATATTACAAGTGCACAAGAAATTCAACTTTTCGTAAATGGAACAAAAGATAACACCCCTATTACGTTTAATTCAACAAACCACACCTTTTCGGCAAACCTGAACCTTTCAAGTGGAAGTAATGTGGTGGAAGTGAAGGCAACTAATAAATGTGGTTTAACCTCTGCTTTTACCACCCTAAATGTTGCAGTTTGTTACCCTCCAGAATTGGTTCTTATTTCACCATCACAAAGAAACCCTAATACAGATGCGGGAAGTATGAAAGTTGAGTTTGGAGCTGTTAACGTTACATCAAAGGGACAACTTTCAATGAAAGTTAACGGCAAAGTTCAAGCATTTACCTTTGACGCGATTAACAGTAGAGTGAATGCAAATATCAGTTTAATGAATGGAAACAACAAAATAGAATTGATTGCTCAAAATGATTGCGGTAGTGTTAAGAGCGAAGTTACAATTGTTCGAAATGAATGTAAGAAACCCGAAATTACGATTGTAAATTCTTCTGTTGCTAATAGTGGTACGACGACGAATCAATATTTTAGCTTAAATGCGAAAGTAAGTTACATAAACAACAACAATCAAGTAAGTGTCACAAACAATGGTCGTCCTATCAATTTTGTGTATAACAACTCGTCTAATACCTTAGCGCTAGACGTGAGTAGTCAAACAGGAGTAAATACTGTTGTTATTAAATTATCCAATAATTGCGGTTCAATAAGTTATACACATACATACACTTGTCAAGAAGATCCAAATGCAAAACCACCTGTTTTAACATTTGTAAATCCTTCTTCTCAAATATCTGTAGATAAACCAACATATAATTTTTCTCTTACAACAAAATATATCACTTCCAAAGGTCAACTAGCTGTTAAGGTAAACGGACAAACGGTCAACTTCAACTTTAATGAAAGTTCAAAAGTAATTACATTCACTGGATCTCTGAAGGAAGGAAGCAACACAGCTCAGGTGTACGCTGTCACACCGTATGGATCGGATGAAAAAACAGCAGTTGTAAACTACAAGAAACTAATAACTGTTGCTGCTCCAACTATTGTATTAACCTCCCATACCTGTCCTATTCAATTATCTTTAGGAGTTAATACTATTTCAGGGTACATAACAAATGTCGAATCAACGTCCAATGTGAAATTTTACATCAACAATGTTGCTTTAAGCAATGTGACGACAAGTATTTCAGGTAATAAAATAGTTTTCTCTTATACAGTGACGGCAAGAGCTAATAGTGCTAGTCAGACGTTAAAAATAACTGCACAAAACAGCGCAAAGATAGAAACAAAAACTTGTATCATTAATTATCCTACAACAAGTAGTGGCGGAATGAATTCACCAATAATTACTACACCAAAAACGACTAAAGTAACGCCTCCAAAAATAAAAATAGAAAATAAATCCACTAGTGAACCGGCAAAAACAAATGGTAATATTAGAATTAATACACAGCCGAGGAATACAAATACTAGTCCTAGGAATATACGAATCAAACCGTAATAATCAAAAATGTCCCCGAGGGGACATTTTTGTTAACCTAACCTAACCACTATTCACTGAAAAGACTCTAAGTCGTTCGACTTATATCTCCCTACAAATGTAATAATCAATTGCTATTTACAATTAAAATATTCGTTAATTATAAAATATGTTTTGGTATTAAATAGGCAATACGTTAATGCAGAAAGACTTAACCCCTAAACAAAGTGAATTTTCATCTACTAAAAACTGAGGATGATGTACACTAAAATGTGTTTTTACGTCATTATTGGACACTCCAAGCCTAAAAAAGCAGCTAGGAATCTCCTGAGAATAATAAGAAAAGTCCTCTGACGTCATACGAATATCTAATTCTTTTAATTGAATTTCATTCGTCAATAATGCCATTTTTTGCACAAATAAATTGACTGTATTTTCGTCATTCTTTAAGAAAGGATATCCTTTTTCAATTCTCAAATCAACTGTCGCTCCGGCAGCTTCACAAATCGAATGAACATAATCTGTTATCCACTGGTGAGCTTTTGTCCGCCATTCTTCATTAAACGTTCTAAAAGTACCTTTAATCTTTACGTCAGAAGGAATGATATTTGTCGCTCCTAATCCTTCAAAATAGCCAAAGCTCAATACGCTTGGAATTCGAGGATCCCCTTTTCTAGAGATAACTTGTTGCAATTCTAAAATCAAAGATGCACCAATCGCTATTGGATCTACACAGTTTTGCGGTAAAGCACCATGACCTCCTTTTCCATGAATATCTATATAAATTTCATCACAAGACGCCATATACATCCCTTTTCGCCAGCCAATCTCTCCTACTCTTAATTCAGGAGCAACATGGAGACCGTAAATAACATTTACGTTAGGATTCTCTAGTACACCATTTGCAATTAAAATAGATGCTCCACCAGGCAGTACTTCTTCTCCTGGTTGAAAGATAAGTTTTATCGGCTGTTCTAATTGTTCTTTAAAGCGTACTAAAACCTTTGCAACACCAAGCATTACAGCTGTATGCACATCATGTCCACAAGCATGCATAACGCCCGTATTTTCTGAAGCATAGGACAATCCCGTTTGTTCTGTTATCGGCAAGGCATCCATATCCGCTCGTAAACCAATACATCCTTTAGACAAATCGTGATTGTCATTTTGAATAATAGTAATAACACCCGTCTCACCAATAAATTCAGGTGTTAAACCCAACTCTTGCAATTGATTAGCAATAAAACGACTCGTTTCATGTTCTTGAAAAGAAAGCTCTGGATGTTGATGAAGATGTCTTCGAATAGCAATTACCTCCTTTTCAATTTCATCAATATAGGTGAACACTTGATTTTTCATTATTTAAACATTTCCGTTAAAATACGACCTTTGGAAGTGGGCATATTGAAATTTAACAAATAGGCAATCGTTGACGAAATATCAATCAATTCAGCAGGTTGATCTATATAAACATTCTGTTTAAAGTCAGGACCAATTCCAAACAGAAAAATATGTCTACAACCGCTACAGTTATCGCCATGCTCCTTAAAACCTTCCTTGTGACCGTCATTGTGTCTTCCGTGATCATTTGTCACTAAAATAGTGGTAGTATTTCTCATAATAGAATCATTCTGAACAAAATCCCATAGTTCGCCTACTAAAAAATCAATATTTATAATTCCACCTAAATAACCTTCCCAGTTATTATTATGACCTTTCGCATCTGCTTCTAAATAATTGACGAGCATTAACGTTGGATGGTCATTTAAAATCACTTCTTTTACTTTTTCAAAATTCTTATTATCCCCCTCATACTCAACAGCATGTCCCTTCACACCACAATAGGTCATCGGCATATAGCGATTCCACCATTTTTTATCTGTTGTATTTGCTAGCATTTCTAATTTACTTTTACTAGAAACAATCCAAGCGTTGGTTTTCTCTTTATTTTTTTCTTTTAAGAAATATTGAAATAAATTTGGGTACGATGGTAATTGCGTTCCATTATTTTTAATTTTCTTATAATGTCCCGTTAGAATAGCAGCATGACCTGAATTTGTTAATGTTGCTCCATTATTAGAGAAATTAGTATACACTACTCCATCTGACTTTAATCGATTCAAGTTTGGAATGTATTGGCGTGTAGAATCTCCAAATGTCTCTTGGTATCGAGCACCATCCATCACAACGACAATTACATGTTTCGTGGTGAAATTCTCCTGTCCATATACACTTAAAAGAGGTAGAATGAAACATAAAATTACAAAAGCATTTTTCATTTTAATTAATTTTTAATCGTGGGTCAACAGTTATCGATTGATCGACAAAATC
>CAZDAR010000044.1:0-21992 GCA_964503665.1 uncultured Flavobacteriales bacterium | reverse complement strand
AGACGGAAATAGTCATTGAAAGTCCGTTTTATTCGGAAGCAAAAGTGGAGAAGAGTGAAAAAGCAACGACCATTGTTTTGAAGTCAGACGATTATGCCATGATGTTGAAAGCATTTATTGAGGCGGATATTAAAGATTGGGAAACGCGAAAAGTACAATTAAACACCATTCTTTCAGATGATTTGGAAGTATTGATTCACTTGCAGAATAACTTGGGAATTGAATTTCTGAATAAAGAGGAATTTTCTAAAAAATTGATTATTCCGACTAAAACTATCAAACGTTGGCAAATACTATCGTTGGAACAAGATTCGCTGCATAAAATCACGAAGATTCGAATAAAACAAAATTGACATGAAAAGTTTCATCCTATTATTATTCTTTACTTTTTTCATTCCGTTTGCATGGTCGCAATCGATTGGGCATGTCGAGGAAGTAACGATTCAAAATTCGTTTGATAAATTGACGATACAAACATACGCCGGTCAAGCAGAATTGAAAGTGGAAGAGTTGATAGAATATTTAAAACTGGCACAAAATCCGGACAATCCAATCGACTTAAATGAACAATTGAAAAGTAACATGACGCAGCTTTTCATCCAAGAAGACGAGATTCAACTAACTGGAATTGAAAGTAAAACGAATTACACTACAGCTACCAATTGGATAGATGATTGGAAAAAGACTAATGTGAAAATTGTGTCTATGGAACGAATTGATTCAGAATTAAAAAGTTCGTATTGGATATATAAGTATCGATTGGTTTATCAAATAAACGGCAAACAAAAAGAAAAGAAAATGACCGTTCAAGTCTATTTTAAACCACAGTCAAAAGCTTTTGGAAAAACGAGAAGAACCGTTTGGGATTTGAAGATAGGAAGTATACTATTTCTGAACTAATCGCAACTATTCCCCTTTTTTCCAATCTCTAAAACGATATAAAAACAGGAATTTTTCTGTGCTTTCTCTGTCATTTGTGAGAGAGAAAAAATGAATTCTAATTAAAACCAATCTTCGCTATTTTCTGTATATTACTCGATTTTCCCATTAAATAAAGAAGCGTTATTAGCAATTAGGTCTTTATTACGGAATTATTTTTATATTTAACGAATAATAATAATAAGCATGAAACGCTCAATTCCAATTCTACTACTACTCATTTCCCTAAATTCCTTAAGCCAAACTTTTGGTCCAAATAGTCCAAATACAGTTATAAGTTCTGGTTCTGGTAATGTTTGGACAAATCCAAATAATGTTAAAACTTCAGATGATTCGTATGCAGATGTAAGTACTTCTGGACAAACCCAAGGGCTGGAATCAACAGGATATGGTTTTAATTTAGTTAGTACAGATATTATAACGGGTATTCAAGTTGATGTTCAGCGAAAAGCAGAAACAGGTGATGATGTTGCGATTATGGGGTCGTGGAAAGACGGATATAATTCTACACTAACCGCGTTACCATTAGCCACTGGAAAAAGTAGAATGTTGATTTGCTTTGTATCGAATGAAAACAAAACAGAACCCGTGATTAACACTGTTACATACGGAGGGAAATCAATGATTAAAGAAACAGGTTTTTCATTTGAAGCAGGAGGGTTTTGGGCAAGATATGAATTCTGGTACCTGATGGAGTCCGACCTAGGCACCTTGTCAACAGGTAATTATGATATTGTTGTAACATACAACACATTTACTGTAACAGAATTTTTTGATATTATTTCAGCCGCAATTTTTGAAAATGTTGACCAAATAGATCCTTTTTATTCTATTCAAAATAAAGGAATCAATGCTGGTGATGCAACATGTCAATTTGACAATCCAATTACAGCTTCAGCGGGAGGCATGTATTTGACAGGGGTTTTTTGTGGACAAAATACGAGTCCTGCAAGTACTGAGGGAGGAGGTAATACGTTTACTATAAATTCAGGATTTACTGAAGGTACTGATGTATACAGAAGTAATGCAAGTGCTACGACTAGCGGCGGATGTATGCAAACGGCATATAAAATAGCTACAATAGCCGGAAGTGAAAACCCAATTTTCACTTTCAAAGGAACTCCAAATCGAAGGCTTCTTATCGGTATAGGTTTGAGAAAATTTACGTCTGTTGATTCTGAATTGTACTTATTGAAAAATGGTGTTATAGTTGGAACGAATCATGCTAACACGGATCCGTGGGAATTAACTCAAAGTTACGTATCATACGGTGGACCGTTAGATTTATGGGGAACGACATGGTCCTACTCCGATATAAATAATGCCAATTTTGGTACTAGATTAGTTGCTGAAATTTTTAACGGAAAAATATTTGTAGATAACGTACGAATAACTGTTTTCACAACTAGTGTTTTACCTGTTGAATTACTTAGTTTTACAGCTTCAAAAGCGAATACGAATAACATTTTAACAAGGTGGACAACGGCTTCCGAATCCAATTCTTCTCATTTTGACATTGAACGTTCCAGAGACGCAACTTCATTCAACAAAATTGGAACCATAGCTGCTGCGGGAAATTCATCAACTGTGATTAATTATGAATTTTTAGACACAAATCCATTTCCTGGTATCTCCTATTACAGATTAAAACAAGTCGATTTTAATGATGACTTTACATATTCTGACATTGTTTCAGTGAAATTTGAGAATTCGTCTATTTTTAAAGTGTATCCAAACCCTACTAACAAATGGCTAATTGTAGATGTTACAGATGTTAAGAACACACAGATTTCCATTTTCAATGAATTAGGACAAGTAGTTACTCCTGAAATTCAGACTCATTTTGACTCTGGTTTTTTGATTAATATGTCTGAGCTTGCAAATGGAATATATTCCATAGCGAAAACAACAAATGAAAGGGTAGAAACGCAAATGATAGTGAAATGTGCATCAAAATAATTGGTCATCAAAAACCGTAGGAAAATCACTAATTGTTTGGATATCACCTGTCAAACTAATTAAGAAGTTATGAATTCTTCTGTGTTTTCTGTGAGAAATAACATCTGTGAGCCGAAAAGAAAATGAACGTCAAAGTCTATTTAAAACCACAGTCAAAAACTTTTGGGAAAACAAGAAAAACCGTTTGGGATTTGAAGATAGGTGACGTTATGTTTTCCAAATAGGTGCTCCAAAAGAGGACATCATTATAAATAGACTTATTCTTTTGAAGCAACTAAAAAAAGACTAAAACGTATTATTTTCTCCAGTAATTATTCGCAGCGGCTACTGTTTGAAACTCTATTGCTACCACTTCAGCAGAAGCAATTAATTGAGCAGAATCAGTTGCATATTTTTCACGCAAATGTTTCTTTATTTCAGGATTGGACTGTATTGCACCTATTGTTTTCCGAGCCATTAAAATTGCTAATTCTCTTCCTTCATGTGGAGTTTCTGTTATCAAACTCTTTAACCATACTTCTGTTGCCATAATGTTAATTTTATCTTGTTTACGAGCTAAATATCGGAAAAGTATGGATAGAATCAAAATAAGTTGAATTTTAAGACTTTTTTTGATTAACAACGATTCCCTTTTTTATAAGTGTTAACCTGACGCTACTTCTTTTTCGTTTTAACCTTTGATTGTTTTAAACTTTTTTTAAAATAGTGATATTTCCCGAAATAAAGCGTAATATTTGTATCTTCGAATATATTATAACTTATAAATGATGCGGTATTTCATATCTTTTTCAACGCTTTTTCTTTTACCATCAATTTTTTTCGCTCAAAACTCCGAAGAGCTAATTCCTAGAGATGCCGTTACTGTCTTTAGTATCAACAATACAAGCTTGTTGAAAAAGATTCCGATGGATGATTTAGTTCAGTATGAATTCATGGAAGAGGTTCAAAGTGAGCTGTTTAATGGTTCAACAACGGGTAAGACGATTAAGGATGCGGGTTTTGATTTTGATCAACGTATCAACGCCTTCTTTGGACTATCTCAAGAATATGACGTCTCTGGATTTACGTTTGGAGTGTCTGATGCTTCAGGTATTTTGAAAGTATTTGACAATTTTGATGAAATAAATTCTCATATTCCAGGTGTTAAAATTTATCGTAATCAACTGAATTATTTATTCATAAGAGGGACATCAGCCTTGGTTATTCGAGTAGAACCAGATACTAAATTGGTAAAGAAGGTGGCTGATTCTATTTGGCTAGAGAGCGGCTATGGATACTATATTCCTGATGATGATTGGAACTTTAATGGTATTTCTGATGAAGAATATGAATTTGAAGGAGATGGTGATAATATAACAGTAGAAAGTGATTTCGAAATTGAAGCAAACGATAGTACACTCCTTTTATCTGATGAGATAGACGATATGGACTTGTTGAATAAGAATTATTGGGAGTTGAGAGACAGTGTCCTTTATGAATATCAACTATTATTTATACGTAAAATATCCACCGAAATATTTGTTGAAAATAGCTCTCTGTATTCTGATTATGAAGACTTTAGAAATCAATTAACGAAATCTGTTGATGGTGTTTTCTATTTAGATAATTCACGAAATCTGACGAGTAATAAAGGTATTTGGCAATTTCAAAATGTTTTTCCATCTTTATTTAATGACGCACAACGTCTTTACAATAACAATGTCTTGACGGGAGAGCTAAACATTGTGAAGAATGAAATTATCATGGACATTCATGCAAAATACGATGATGCTTTAGGGAAAATTTACACTGATATTTCGAAAACTAAATTCAATAAAAATTTCCAAAAATATATTCACAAAGACGCATTAGCTTATTTATCATATAACGTTGATTTGAAAAGGGCGTATCATACTTCGTTTGACATTATCATGGATTTAGTCGAGCACGATACCGATGAAAAAGTGGTGTCAAATATCTTGTTGGCAGAGGTAATTAATGAGTTTGTGGACATCGACAATATTTTTGATATCTATCAAGGAAGTATGTTTGCTTCTTTGAATGGATATAAGAAAATTAAGGTAACACACATTGATTATCAATACGATGAAGAAACATTTGAGTACTCAGAAACGGAGGTGGAAGAAGATCAAGACATTCCCAACTTTACAATAGGGTTCAAAACAAACAATCATGACTTTTTAGCAAGGATGGCAAGCTTACTCTCTCGCACACAATCAGATATTACGCAACGTGGAGATTATTATGAGGTAAACAATGCAGTACTCGGCACTATTCCTTTGTATTTTGCTATTGTCGACGATATTGTTCTTTTATCTGTGGATGAGAACTTGTTTACGACGCACCTAAATGGGTATGCGAAGAGCGAGCGTATCAATATCAAAAATGCGAAAAAAAGTAAATTTACATATGTTCATCTTGATTTAGATAATGCTCTTAAGAAATTACCACGTGAAACATTAACGGATCGACAAAATAATATCATCAATACACTCATTAATAGATCGGGAGTGATTGACTTTCAAACCGTGAAAATTGATAAAAAGGAAGCACAATTTCAGATTAACTACACCTTTAACGAGGATATCGAAAATAATGGTAAATATCTTTTAGACTTAGTAAATTCGCTTTATACGTTTATTAAGAAATAATAGTGCGGTATGAAGAATAGGCTTACCGTTATAGTTGTATTAGTATCTTTTATCACAGGTTTTTTCGTTTATAGATACTATTTGCAGGAGGAAAAGCCTTTCCCCAAAATAGAGGATAGATTACCTGATGCAGAGATTTTAGGTAAGATTAATATCACTGAATTCTCAGACGAACTAAAGCCTTTATTGTTTAAAAATAAGATAAAATATCGCGATTTTATAGCTTCTGATTTTATCTTATCACAAACAAAAAACTTAGGTATAAACCTCCAAAAACCGGTATATTTTTATATTACGGAACAAGATGATTTTGGAGCATTAATTAGTGTTAATGATAGTTCTAAGGTGCCTAAAGCCATTATGCGAATTAAATCCTTTTTTGATGTTCAAGATACCATTGTGAACGGAAGTATTATTTATAAAATTAGCGATTATAACACTTATCTCTGCTTTGAACGTAATTGGTTATTTATCTACAAAGGGAATCAATTCATTAAAAATTATTTTCAAGTAAAATATGCCGATCACACTTCTATGAAACAATGTTGGAAGAATTTTCTTAACGATGAACGATTTATGAATGAAAACCTTTCTCTGTATATACGCCCTAAGAAGCTTTTAAAGGAACGATTAGACTACTTTGCAACATCTATAAACGTTGATTCTAATAACGTGCATTTGAAGACTGTAATTGCGGATAATCAGTATTTTCCAATACAACTTAAAAAGGGAGGTCTTAATTTTGTGAGTGATCTTTCTACGGCAAAGCATTTCGTTAATCTTCATGTGAACATTGATAGTTTAAAAACGGTAAAGAAACACTTTATATATAGTTTTATTAAGCCCTACACTAACAAAGTAAACTTTCCTTTGGAAGACTTTATTCAAGGTTGGAATGGTGATTTATCGATCAATGTAAATGGAAAGAAAAAAGTAGCTGAATCATTTGTTGAAACAGAATTTGATGATGATTTTAACTCAATTGAAGTAACTAAAACACGTTTTGTGGAAAGGGATATGTTCAGCTTTGTGATGTCAACTACACCAAGTTATAGAGTGTTTCTGGATCGACTTTTTGCGAAAGGCTTTCTTCGGAAAAATAATAACGATTATTTCTTTTTAATGTTTTCGTCTGTGAAGTTAATCACGAAATCGGATGTCTTCTATGTTTATACGGGTAGAGTCCCAAAAACCGACTCAATAGATGTTCACAGCGAAGGTAGAATTTTGTATGATAATACTAATTTTGAATTTAAGATAGATTCGACATCACAGAAAGAAATGTATTTAAACTTAACAATACCGTTTAATTACATTCAAAGAAAATCGAAATACGCCCTCTAATTATCAACTGAATAAAATACGAATTAACAATGTCAACAAAGTTAAGTGTCAATATCAATAAGATAGCTACCATTCGAAATGCTCGTGGTGGAAATACGCCCAATGTACTTCAAGTCGCTGCTGATTGTGAACGTTTTGGTGCGGAGGGAATTACGGTACACCCTCGTCCTGATGAACGACATATTACAACGGAAGATGTTTACGGTTTACAAAAAGTCGTCAAAACAGAATTCAATATTGAAGGCTATCCAGATGAACGTTTTATGAAGATAATAGAAGATATTCGCCCTGCACAAGCAACTTTAGTTCCTGATCCACCACATGTATTAACATCTAATGCAGGTTGGGATACAAGAGCACGGTTGGAAGAATTAAAGGCGATTGTTTCTAGGCTAAAAAGTTGGGGGGTGCGTACTTCAATTTTTATCGGAACAGACTTGGAATTAATTAAATATGCGTTGGATACAGGAACAGATCGAATTGAGTTTTATACGGGACCTTTTGCTGATCATTATCCTATTAATAGGGAAAAAGCAATTGAGGAATTCACAATAGCAGCAGAATTAGCATATAAACTTGGGTTAGGGATTAATGCAGGCCATGATTTATCGTTAGAAAACCTTCAATTTTTTAAGCAAAATATGCCACATTTAGAAGAAGTTTCTATTGGGCATGCACTCATTTCTGATGCGTTGTATTTTGGATTAGAAAATACCATCCAGCAATATAAGTTTTTATTACAAGATTAAATATTAGCTAAAAATAAAAAAGCGGAGCTAAAGGCTCCGCTTTCAATGTGTACATCGTTGATTTATAAAATCAACATCGCGTCACCGTAAGAATAGAATTTATACTTTTCTTTCACAGCAATCGTGTAAACTTCTTTCATTAATTCATGTCCACAGAATGCTGAAATCATCATTAATAATGTGGAGTGAGGTGTATGGAAATTAGTAATCATACAATTTGCGATACTAAATTCGTACGGCGGAAAGATAAACTTATTGGTCCATCCATCGAATGGTTTTAACAATCCTTCGGAAGTCACAGAAGATTCAATAGAACGCATAGAAGTTGTTCCTACTGCACAAACCTTCTTTTTGTTAAGAATACCTTCGTTCACTATTTTAGACGCCTTTTCAGTTATAATAACTTGCTCTGAGTCCATTTTGTGCTTCGTCAAGTCCTCTACTTCCACAGAACGAAATGTCCCTAACCCAATATGTAAAGTCAATTCGGCAAAGTTGACTCCCTTTAACTCTAATCGTTTAAGTAAACCCTTTGAGAAGTGTAATCCTGCCGTTGGGGCAGCTACAGCTCCTTCGATTGAAGCATAAACAGTTTGGTAACGATCTTCATCTGTTGACTCTACTTCACGCTTAATGTACTTAGGAAGAGGCGTTTCACCTAATTCTGTAATTTTATTTTTAAACTCTTCGTAGGTTCCGTCAAATAAGAAACGCAATGTTCGCCCTCTCGAAGTGGTATTGTCTATTACTTCAGCTACTAATGACTCATCTTCACCGAAATATAATTTATTTCCAATTCTAATTTTTCTTGCAGGATCTACTAAAACGTCCCAAAGTAAACTCTCACGATTCAATTCTCTTAAAAGAAAAACTTCAATTTTCGCACCCGTTTTCTCTTTGTTTCCATACATTCTAGCAGGAAAAACTTTAGTATTATTCATAATCATCACATCACCTTCACTAAAGTAATTGATGAGGTCTTTAAATAATTTATGTTCGATTTTCCCTGTGTCTCTATGGACAACCATTAGGCGAGCTTCATCTCTATTGGTACTTGGATATTCAGAAATTAACTCTTCTGGCAAGTTAAAGTTGAAGTCCGAAAGCTTCATTTTACTCATTTTTTAATAGAATGTATGTGTTAATAACAAGTTTGCAAAAATACGAAAAATTATCATCTTTTGTCCATGTATGTTGCATAAAAAAAAGTCCGAGTTATCGGACTTTTTTAAAATATTACTTTTTTATTACGGTTGGATATAAACAATAGCTTCGTTTGTTTCCTCTTCGGCCACTTTTATTATGCCACTACCGTTGTAATTTGCTTTCTTCGCTTCAATTTGTAAAATAGCGACTCCAGCCATTCCTTTTTGATATAGTTCGTTGTAATAAAAAACGGCTTCACCTACTGAATTAGTATAGGCAGTATCATATAAAACGACATCCCCTTGATCTTGACTACCAGGACCAACACTAGCTTTTCCCCATAGAACGACTCTACATTCAGGAACTAACTTATTATCTAAACTATTATAAATAGTGATTTTCGCGACTGTGTCTAACTTTTTGTTACAACCAAAAAGAATAACAGTAAATAGTGCAAGACTAAATAATATATATTTTCTATTCATTAGTTTTCGAGTTTAACCGTTTCTACATTTGTAATGTGGACTCTCACGCGGGCACCATCAATTTTCCCGTTCTTATTATCACTCTTGATATATACATCAAAGTATCCTACTTCACCTTTTTCAGGTTTTGAACCAAAATATTTATCCATATCGAAAGTAGCATATCCTGTCGAATTTGTAATAGCGGTATCTTGGTATTCTCTTGTTGCAGGGTTAGAGTAAATATCTCCTGCTATTGTTACCCTTGCTCCAGGAACAAGTTGATTTGCTGCTGATTTCACATAAACCTTCAAAATAGAAGGCTCTTTCTTACACGACGTAAATGTCATAAAAGAAATGGCGATAAATAGCAAAACGGATGTCTTGATTAAGTTTTTCATAATTCAAATATACTGTAATAACGTAATTAACAACCAAAAGGTTTACAAAAGTATCACAAATTAATGAAAAAGCTTTGATAATTGCAATATCAAATGTTAATTTGTAATACCGAAATATTAAACGGTTATTTATTGATTAAGTTACACCATGAGAGAATTAATACAATCCATCAAGTCTAAAATTGAGTCATACACTATCTTAAACCTGACAGATTTAGAAGCATACCGTATTGAATTTATAGGTTCAAAAGGATTAATTAAAGATTTATTTGGTCAATTAAAACAAGTTCCGAATGAACAAAAAAGAGAAATAGGTCAACTAATTAATGAATTACGTGATTTTGCAGAGACAAAACATGCTGCACTAAAAGAAAAATTCGAAACAACTAATATAGCTTCTAAATCAATTGATTTTTCGCGTTCGGGGGAAGAATTTTCGGTAGGATCA
This sequence comes from uncultured Flavobacteriales bacterium, assembly GCA_964503665.1. GTDB lineage: Bacteria > Bacteroidota > Bacteroidia > Flavobacteriales_D > Crocinitomicaceae > 40-80. Next base: position 11,891 of record CAZDAR010000044.1, on the reverse strand, counting down.
CACCACCCAATTTCGTTAGTGAAAAATGAAATCATTGAATTGTTCAATCGTATTGGTTTTAATATTTCTGAAGGACCCGAAATAGAAGATGATTGGCATAATTTCTCGGCTTTAAATTTTCCACCTGAACATCCTGCTCGAGATATGCAAGATACTTTTTTTATTGAAAAAGGGGAAACGGAAATGGCTTTGAGAACACATACTTCTTCTGTTCAAGTACGTGTAATGGAAAACACAAAACCGCCTATTCGCACCATTTCTCCAGGAAGAGTGTACCGTAATGAAGCAATTTCAGCTCGCGCCCATTGTTTTTTCCATCAGGTTGAAGGTTTGTACATCGATAAAAATGTATCGTTTGCTGATTTAAAACAAACACTCGAATACTTTGCCAAAGAAATGTTTGGTGAACAATCTAAAATCAGAATGCGCCCTTCGTATTTTCCATTTACAGAACCAAGCGCGGAAGTGGATGTTTCTTGTTCTATTTGTAACTCAAAGGGATGTAACGTTTGCAAGAATACTGGCTGGCTGGAAATTCTTGGCTGTGGTATGGTGGACCCGAATGTTTTAGAAGCTTCTGGTATTGATTCTAAAGTATATTCCGGCTTTGCTTTTGGAATGGGAGTGGAACGTATCACTCAGTTGAAATATAAAGTGAACGACTTGCGTTTATACTCTGAAAATGATTTACGATTTTTAAAACAATTTACACCCGTATTATAATGTTCTCTTTTTCCTCAAAAACACTTAATTGGTCTATTCCTTCTTTTGTGGAGGAATTAGATGTCATGATAAATGATACCGCAACTCCTTTGTTAATCTTCAAACACAGTGAACGTTGTCCTGTATCAAGAATGGCTTTAAAACAATTCGAAAATGAATTTAACCTTGAAGACGTAAGACTCGCTTTTATTGAAGTAAGAGAAAATCGTGAATTATCGAATTATATCGCCGAAAAGTGGAACGTTGTTCATCAATCGCCGCAAGCACTTATTCAAGATACCAACGGAAATCACACTTCGTTTTCTCATAACGGGATCGATGTTACTAAAATAAAATCATTTTTAGGATTGTAATTTTCATACATTCCATATTTTATCTCTTTTATCACTTCTTTCTTAGTTGTACAGAATACTACTTTTTTAATCAGATAAACGCTCTGCTTTCATACCTATTTTCTCATTTTTCACCATATGAATATCTTTACAAAACAGCTTAAACGTCTATAAAACATAAAAAGTTGTTAAAAGATAAGATATGTTCTTATCTTTAGTGATTGATTAATGATAATCTATTTTTAGAAGGTAGAAAAAAATGGTATAATTTGAAATATGATCCAAGTCATTTCGTAAGAAGTTAACAACATCTAAATTTGTTTTAAGAATTTAAATGAAGAAGTATGAAGAATTTCATTTATATATGTTTCTTAGGCTTTACACTTGTCGCTTGTAAAAACAATAAAGTAAAAGAGAACCTTTCCGCTCAACCGCTTCCAACAACAGAAGAGTACGATCCAAATCGTGGCGAGGGTAAGTTTGAAAATATAGAATTAGAAGCCTTAAATCCTGCTTTAGCAAAAAAGGGGAAGAACATTTCGGAAGTTAAATGTCAGACGTGTCATAAGTTGACCGACGAGCGTTTAGTTGGTCCAGGTTGGAAGGACGTTACTAAAAGGCATTCGGCAGCATGGATACTCAATTTTGTAACGAATCCTGATGGGATGATAGATAAGGACCCAAAATTACAAGCACAACTTGAAATATGTTTAGTGCGTATGCCAAATCAAGATATAAGTGAAGATGCTGCTTTTGCCCTTTTAGAATTTATGAGGCAAAATGATGAAAAATAATAAAATTCAAAATTAATTTTTAAGAATCTAATCCATAACTAAGATTCAATTAATACTTAAAATTAAAAAGATGATAAAAATTAAAAACAAAACCAAACAAGCTTTATTGCTGAGTTTCGGTCTGGCACTAATCACAAGTGTCACGGGTTGTAAACCTAAAACAGCAGGTTCTGCTGTTACTGCTGGAGCAGCAGAAAAAGTATATGTTGCACCAGGTAAATATGACGATTTATATGCATTCGTATCTGGTGGATTTAGCGGTCAACTAGCGGTATATGGTTTACCATCTGCACGTTTGTTAAAAGTACTTCCTGTTTTTTCACAGAATCCTGAGAGTGGATACGGTTATAGCGAAGAAACATTACCCTTGTTAAATACATCTCATGGTTTTGTTCCTTATGATGACTTACACCACGTTCAAGTTTCTCAAACAGATGGAGTAATGGATGGTAGATGGGTGTTTGTGAATGGAAATAACACACCTAGAGTTGCTCGAATTGATTTAAAAACGTTCAAAACAGTTGAAATCATTGAATTACCAAACAGTGCCGGAAATCACTCTTCTCCTTTCATTACTGAAAACACAGAGTATGTGGTAGCTGGAACACGTTTTAGTGTGCCTGATGACGGGGTTGAATACCCTATTCATACGTATAAAGACAACTTCAAAGGAACAATTAGTTTCATTGGCGTTGATTCGAAAAGTGGAGAAATGGATATTTCTTTCCAACTAGAGTTACCTCCTTTGAACTTTGACCTTAGCCACAGTGGTAAAGGACCAAGTAGTGGATGGTTCTTCTTCTCTACTTATAATACTGAAAAAGCATATACGCTTCTAGAAGTGAATGCTTCTCAAAGAGATAAAGACTTTATCATGGCTGTCAACTGGAAAAAAGCAGAGGCAATGATTAAAGCTGGAAAAGGGAAAAAGAAGTCTGTTCGATATGCTCATAACCAATGGAATGAAGAAACGCACTCTGCCTCTTCAACAATCAAAACAGAGGTGTTGACATTAACAGCTGATCAATTAAGAGAAGTTTGTTATTTTATACCTTGTCCTAAATCACCTCACGGAACAGACGTTGACCCATCTGGTGAATACATTGTTGGTAGTGGGAAATTAGCCGCACTTTTGCCAGTGTTTTCATTTGCAAAAATTAAAAAAGCAATTGAAAATAAAGATTTTGACGGAGAATATGATGGTTTCCGAGTATTGAAGTACGAATCTGTTCTTCATGGTGTAGTTGAAAAGCCAGGATTAGGACCGTTACATACAGAGTTTGATGATAAAGGAAATGCTTATACATCATTCTTCGTTTCTTCTGAAATCGTAAAATGGAATGTGAAAACGCTTCAAATTATTGATCGTGTTCCTACTTATTACTCAATCGGTCACTTAACAGTTCCTGGTGGAGATACAAGAAAGCCAACTGGAAAGTATGTTGTTGCGTATAACAAGATTACGAAAGATAGATATCTACCAACAGGACCTGAATTAACTCAAAGTGCTCAATTATATGATATCTCAGGAGAAAAGATGCAATTATTATTAGATTTCCCAACGATTGGAGAGCCTCACTATAGTCAGATTATTCCTGCAAGTAAGATTGCTGAGAATTCTAAAAAGTTCTATAAAATTGAGGATAACAAACATCCATACGCTGTTAAAAAAGAGAGTGAAACAAGAGTGGTACGCGATGGAAACAAAGTACATGTTTACATGTCTATGATTAGAAGTCACTTGTCACCAGATAACATCGAGGGAATTAAGGTAGGAGATGAGGTGTATTTCCACTTAACAAACTTAGAACAAGATTGGGACGTTCCTCATGGATTTGCTATTAAAGGTGCTCAAACGGCTGAATTATTAATAATGCCTGGTGAAACACAGACTTTGAAATGGTATCCAAAACTAGCAGGAATTACACCTTTCTATTGTACCGACTTCTGTAGTGCTTTGCACCAAGAAATGTCTGGATATATTCGCGTATCTCCAGCAGGAAGCAATACCCCAATTCAATTCGGAACAGGAGAAAATGCTCCAGGACCAAAAAAATAAATTTCGAGAATAAAAAATAGCTCGAACCTAAATCCAGCTACCGAGGTAGCTGGATTTAATAAAATATAAATGCGATGCAAAATTTAATAAAAAGTAGCTCGATATCTACGCTATCGCGCATTTTATCTATTCTTTGTGGAATCAGCGTTATTGCTGTCGTTTTCCTTCCTATTTGGAGAATCGAATTAGACGCCCCTCAATATCCTGAAGGATTATCTATGCAAATTTTCTCCAACAAACTATCTGGTGACGTTGAAATCATTAACGGATTGAACCACTATATTGGTATGAGAACCTTGCATGCAGATGATTTCATTGAATTCACGGTTTTACCTTATGTTATCGGAATCATTGGACTTTTCGGAGTGATAGCAGGAATTATTAGAAAAAGATGGTTCTTTTTTACATGGGTCACTATCTTCTTAGTTTTCGCCGTCTTAACAATGATAGATTTTTATGTTTGGGAATACAATTATGGACATAACTTAGACCCTACTGCACCAATACAAGTACCAGGAATGACGTATACCCCTCCTTTAATTGGATTTAAACAACTTTTAAATTTTGGCGCCTTTTCGATTCCTGATATTGGAGGGTGGATTATGATTACTGTTGGAGGAATTTTAACTACTTTAGGACTTTATGAAATTAAAAGAAAAAAGCATGTTTGACCAATTTTTGAAGTACCGATTAGGTTTTATATTTATTTTTTTAACCTTTCTTTCATCTTGTTCCACAAGTCCCAAACCGATTGATTTCGATGTAGATAATTGTGATTTTTGTCAAATGACCATCAGCGATCAACGATTTGGTGCTGAATTGGTGACTAAAAAAGGAAGAATTTATAAATTTGATGATCTTCATTGCCTGAAAGGATTTCTGAATGAAAAAGAGGTAAAAGCAGAAGACGTTGCTTCAAATTGGGTTGTTGATTTTGCACAACCAAGTGTTTTGATAGCTATTACTGAAAGCTTTTTTGTCCAAAATGAGCAATTTAAAAGTCCAATGGGATCTAATATTGCAGCCTTTTCACATGCTGATAGTGCTAAAGCTTTTCAAACTAATTATTCGGGAACAGAAATTAAATGGGAAAATTATTTAGAAACTGGAAAATAAATCTATTCTTTCTTTGTGCTATAATTAGCCATGAAAGTATTGCTAGAACCATAACGGTTTCTAAATCTGGTGCAAATACTTCAATTAAAAAAGCCATTCAGAAAGCACAAAACAAGGATACCATTTTGATTTTGTCAGGTGTATACCGAGAAGGTGCATTGAAGATTGAAAAGTCACTCACGGTCATTGGAAAAGGCTTTCCAGTTATTGATGGAGAAAACAAATATGAAAATTTATTAATCGAGCACGACAACGTGACGATAAAAGGAGTTCTTTTTAAGAATTCAGGAAGTTCTAGTTATATGGACATTGCCGCGGTGAAAGTTCAGAATTGTAAGAACGTTCGTATTATTGGAAATAAATTCCAAAATAATTTCTTTGGTATTCATTGTATGAACTCTAGTTATGCAAGGTTTGAAAACAATGAGTTAATCTCTGGAGAGATGAAAGAGAAACCTGCCGCAAACGGAATTCACTGTTGGAAAAGCAATAACTTGGTCGTTAAGAACAATACCATAACTGGACATAGAGACGGAATCTATTTCGAATTTGTCACTCACTCATTCATCGAGAACAACAAGAGCATTAAAAATAAGCGCTACGGCTTACATTTTATGTTTTCTCACGATGATACGTATCGACACAATACGATTCAAGGAAATGGTGCTGGTGTAGCGGTAATGTATTCGAAAAGAGTCAAAATGTACAATAATACCTTTTCTGATAACTGGGGAAATGCAGCGTATGGAATTTTACTGAAAGAAATATATGATAGCCATATTGACCATAATCATTTTGAACAAAATACCATTGCTATCTTCGCTGAAGGTAGTAATCGTGTAACGATGGTCAATAATGAGTTTTTAAAAAATGGATGGGCTTTGAAAATTCAGTCTAACTGCAGTGATATAGCTGTTCATAACAACAATTTTATCGGAAATACTTTTGATGTTGCGACGAATGGTAATCTAGCGCTGAATATGTTTGATGGTAATTATTGGGATAAATACGAAGGATATGATTTAGACCGAGACGGCGTGGGTGATATTCCTCACAGACCAGTGACATTTTATTCAGTCATCATTGAGCAGAATCCTGGAGCATTGATGCTTTTTAGAAGTTTTTTTGTGAAACTAATGGATAAAGCTGAAAATGCTTTTCCCAATTTAACACCCGAAAATCTAAAGGATAATAAGCCTAAGATTAAGAAATTGAAAATTCAATAACGTACGTGAAATGATTAGAATTAAAGGAGTAAACAAAAAATTTGGCAAGTTTAAAGTGCTGAAAAATATCAATATCGATTTAGAAGATGGAAATATTTTTGCACTTCTTGGACCGAATGCTTGTGGTAAAACCACTTTAATAAAATCAATTTTAGGCATGGTTGTTCCGGACGCTGGTCTAATTACCATGAATGAAAAATCCATTTCAAACGACTGGAAATACCGGGAACATATCGGCTATATGCCGCAGATTGGTAAATATCCTGAAAACATGAAAGTAGGGCAGGTAATAGATATGATTCACGATTTGAGAAAATCATCCAATCAGGCTTTAGACACCGAATTGTACGATCGTTTTAATCTAAAAAGCACCTTAAATCAGAAGACAGGTACCTTATCAGGAGGAACACGCCAGAAAGTAAGTGCATATCTTGCCTTTTTATTCAATCCAGAAATTTTGATTTTGGACGAACCAACTGCAGGTTTAGACCCAGTATCATCGATGCATTTGAAAGAAAAAATTATTGCTGAGAAAGAAAAAGGTAAATTAATCATGATTACCTCTCATGTTCTTAGTGAGTTGGATGATATGGTGAATCAAATTATCTATATGCAAGAAGGAGAGATTATCTTCAAAAAATCAATAGAGCAATTAAAAATGGATACGTCAAAAAATAAATTGGCTGAAGCGATTGCATCTATTATGGAATCTGAAAAACAACACGCATGAGAAAAATTGTAAAATACGTCATACTAGATATTCTAAGTAGTAAAATTATTATTGCTTATACTTTATTCTTACTGCTTTTTTCCTTTGGGTTATTTTTCATGGAAGAGAATCCAGAGAAGAGTTTAACGAGTTTGTTGACACTCAATTTAATCATTGTCCCTTTAATTAGTATTATTTTTTCGACTATATATCTCTATAATTCGAACGAATTTATCGAACTTTTGTCGGCTCAACCTATCAAACGAACAACGCTTTGGTTAAGCCTCTTTTTTGGACTCTCACTATCACTTTCATTAGCATTTGTTGTAGGTTGCGGGTTGCCAATTCTCCTTTTTGCAGCCACAGCGACAGGATTGACAATGATTATTACGGGTGTTTTGATTTCTATTATTTTCGTTTCACTAGCGATGCTAGTGACTGTTTATAATAAGGATAAAGCACGAGGAATTGGTGTTTCTTTACTTGTCTGGTTTTATTTTTCTTTACTATTTGATGGTATCGTTTTATTCATCTTATTTCAATTGATGGATTATCCATTGGAAAAACTAATCATTGTTTTGAGTATTTTAAATCCGATTGACCTAGCGAGAATCGTGACCCTATTAAAAATGGATATTTCTGCTTTAATGGGTGCTACAAGTGCTGTTTTCAAGCAAAGCTTTGAAGGTGCTTTAGGGATTCTGATTTCATTGATGACACTCGTTATCTGGATTGTGATTCCATTATTCTTCTCAGCAAAAAAATTCAAAAAGAAAGATCTTTAAATAATTTCTCAGTAATATTTGAATAGAGTAGAAACTTATTTTAAGTGTTGATTATTTGATATCCTTAAGTAAATCATGCTTTTCAAGAGGCCCATTTAATAGAATGACTTTCTGAATTATGAGAAATTAATAGTACATTTGTGTCGAGTTAAAAATGATTTTTTAAGAAATAAGTGTGATCATTTGTTGATACTTTTCTTTTAAAATCTAATATTAGGTTTATAATTTCCTCATAAATGAAACAAGTCATTCGTACTTTACCCACTGTCTACATTTTATTGCTTCTTTTTTCAGTTTTTAGTTGTAAAGAAACACTTGAAACACCTGTTGAAGAATCCGGTTTTCCATTGCCATATACGACTTCTTATCAGTTAGTTTATGGTCAAGCACTAAAGATCAGTTTCGAAGAGAATAAAGACATCAATTATGTTGCTTTATTCGTCGATGGAGATTTATTAAAAGAATGGAAAGATGTTGCTGGAACAGTAGATGATAGTTTAGACGTTTCTAGTTTTGGAATGGGAGCAAAAAGCTTTACCTTAAAAGTAAAAGATATACAAGGTAGAATATACGAAGATTACCAAACGATTCATATATTATCGGATGTTGCCCCTGAAGAGTTAAAAGCAGTCATTGTTACGATGTACCCACATAACCCAAAAGACTTTACACAAGGACTTGAAATAGTTAACGGCTCTTTATATGAATCGACGGGCGATCCAGACCATATCGGCGCAACGAAAGTGATTCAGAAGGATATAAAAACAGGGAACGTGTTAAACGAAGTGGTTTTAGAGGGAAATTATTTTGGAGAAGGTATCACTGTCTTAAATAACAAGTTATATCAGTTGACGTGGACTTCTCAAAAGTGTTTTGTCTATGATTTTCCATCACTATTTAAAACAGAAACTGCTTTTTCATATACTGGTGAAGGCTGGGGACTAACGAACGATGGCAATCAGATTATCATGAGTGACGGTTCCGAACGGATTTATTTTAGAGACCCAGTTACATTTGCAGTGAAAAAAGTGATTTACGTATATGACAACGCAGGAAAAATTAAAAATTTGAATGAGTTAGAATATGTGGACGGCTTGATATATGCGAATGTCTGGATGACTAATAAAATTGTGGTGATTGAGCCTTCCTCTGGGAAAGTATTAAAAAACATCGATTGTACTGAATTTTCAAGAAAGGCTAAAGGAAATGGCGATGTATTAAACGGAATTGCCTATAACGTCGAGAGTAAAGCATTTTATTTAACAGGAAAATATTGGCCTTTTATCGCTGAGGTGGTATTTAAGTAATTTCTTCCTGATTATTAACCATTAGAAAAGTGCGCGAAAAAGGTATAGCTTTATTTCCTGGTTCAAAAGACTGGATTCAAAAATATTTTCATGTCATTAATGAGAACGAAATAAACTTTCATCAATCTGTAAAATGTGGTTGTTTATCGAATGATATACATTTGTTTTTTATTGACCATGGAATTCTTTTCGGTTCTTATGGCTCTCCTATTTTCTTGAAAGATGTAAATTCTAGTAAATGGACAAGCAATGAAAAGATTAAGTTTCTCTTGCTAGAGAGTTTGCTTTATGTCTACCTGTTTAAGCATAAACAATTTGACAAATCTGAATTCATAAAAGAATTGATTGTTTTTTACTCGCTATTTAAAGAAGAAAGTTCTTTCTCTTTTCTAAGTTTTGATTTTTTAAACGATAAGTCTCCATCCTTTACATTAGAAAAGATTTTATCAAATAGAGTGGAGATAAAGAGCAGCTTTATTTCTACGAATAAATGGATTAATTACATTGAGAATTCATTTGTATTCTTAGATGTTATGCTTTTTGACCATTATTTAAATCACAGTAAAAACTTATATAAGAAAGATCTTGACATTCTAAAATTCAATACCTTGTTAGCTGTCATTCAGACTTCACAAGCGGATAATGTAATTTCAAAAGAGGAAATTAAAATTTTTCAAACGTTTTTAAAAGCTTCAAGTTTAACTTCAGAAGATAAACAGACACTCAAATTAAAGTTCAAGGAATGTGCCTTTTTTGACGATTATATACCAGCGCATTTATCTTCTCCATTATTTCGTTTTTTCTTACTAGATATTGCTTTACTCATTATCCATTCGAAAAGTGTTACAAACGAGAAAGACGAATTGTTTTTAGAGCATTTTGCTTCCTTTTTAAAAATTGAAGAAGAACAATTGCTTAAGGCAAAAATTTCCGTTCAGCAGTTTGTCATCAGCTCAACAAATCTTATTTCCTTTTTATCTACTGATTCCACTTATGAAAAGATGCTTAATAGTCTTTCAAAGCGCTGGATGAAAATAATATCAAGAAATAAGGATAAGTTAGTGACTGAATTACTGGATAGTAAAGATTTTCTTGCTTTGGTAAAGAAAGGAACAACAACCGAACTATCACCTGAGGAAAAGAAAAAAATCACCATATTATTCAAAGATATCTTTTTGAAAAGTATGCCTTCTTTAGCCGTTTTTTTGTTGCCTGGAGGCGCTCTCTTGTTGCCATTACTTTTAAAAATAGTTCCCGATTTATTACCAACCGCTTTTAGAGACAACGAAATTCAAGATAAACCATGAAGCTGTTGACTGGTCTTTTATTTTTAATGATCTTTAATAATGCGAATTCCCAATTAAAAAAAGTCAGTCGTTTACCTGAAGCTATTCAGGAGTGTTCAGGGATGATTTTCCTCAATGATTCCACACTTTTAATGCACAACGATAGTGAAAACCCCAATCGTTTGTATTCTATCAGTGTAAAAGGAGAATTGATAGATTCTGCTGAAATTCCTTTAAGACTTTATGACTTTGAAGCGATTGCTAATAATGAAAACATCTTGTATCTGGGAGATATAGGAAACAATTTAAATAGGAGAGAAGACTTAAAAATCGCAATTTTTGATTTAGTTAAGCGTAAAATAATTAATATTATTGCTATTCACTATCCTGAGCAGACTTTATTTCCTCCTTCCAAAGACAGTTTGTATTTCGATGCAGAAGCGATGATTTACAAAAATGATTCGCTATTTATCTTTACAAAAGGAAGAACAAAACCTTATAATGGAAAGGGTTTAGTATATGCACTTGACCTTCAAACAAACGAATTACAACTTATTCGTGAATTACAGTTTAATGCTAACTGTTGGTTGAAGAGCAGTATTACTGATGCTTGTTTTCACCAAGGGAAGTTTTATCTGCTAGCGTATAAATATCTTTATGTTTTAGATGCTGATTTTCAGTTGGAGAAGTGTATTCGTTTAGGGCGGATTACTCAGAAAGAAGCAATAGCTATAAGCAGTAAAAATGAGATTTTTATTTCAACAGAAAGACATCCTGTTTTAGGAGGAGGGAAACTATATATCTTAAAAGAAAAATGACTAGACCTTTAGAATTATCCAATTACAAAGCCGTTATATTTGACATGGACGGTGTGTTAATCGACTCGGAACCCTTGTGGAAAATTGCGATGGAAAATGCGTTTCAGCAAGTAGGGATTAATTTAGAGCGCAAACAGTTCGCACAGACGGTTGGTTTACGAATAGATGAGGTTATTCGGTATTGGCGAGCACGTTTTCCTTGGACAGATTATAGTAACGAAGAAGTGGAAGAATTTATCATTTCTGGGTTAGAACAATTAATTACCGAGAATGGTGCACCACTTGTTGGCGTCATCGACACACTTGATTTTCTAAAAGCCAAAGGATTGAAAATAGGTTTGGCGACATCTTCCTACAACCGTTTGATTCATTATAATTTGAACCATCTTCAAATAGGGCACTATTTTGATTTTACTCATTCTGCTGAAGATGAATCGCATGGAAAACCACATCCAGCCGTTTATTTAACGTGTGCACAAAAATTAAGCGTTTCTCCTTTAGAATGTTTAGTGATTGAAGATAGTTTTTCGGGTATTTTAGCAGGAAAAGCTGCCCGAATGGATGTTATTGCAATTCCTGAAAAAACTCACGAGCCCGATAGTCGTTTAATCATCGCTGACTATCAGTTTGATGATATGCAACTGTTTTTGAATACTTTAAACAGTTGATTTTTCTTGAATATAAGTGTTAGAATACCTTTGATTTATTTCAGAATAAGCGTTGATGTGTTATAATT
>CAZDAR010000043.1:15369-23260 GCA_964503665.1 uncultured Flavobacteriales bacterium | reverse complement strand
GGGTAGAACCGCCGCCTCCGTTTCCAGAATTACAGTGAATTTTCACATAATCAACGAAGTTATCTGATGCCATTGGGTTTCATTTCTATTATTAATGAACAGCGTCGATAGAAACGAATAGTCTATTTGAAACCTCATCAATCGCACCAATTCCATCTACAACAACCACTTTTCCTTGCTTTTCGTAATACGGTAAAACATGAACGGTTTTTGTAAAGTATTCGTCAATACGTTTGATTAATTTTTCAGCACTATCATCTGCACGACCGCTGATTTTACTTCTTTCTGCAATACGTTCTTTTATTGCTTGCTCCGTTACATCTAACTTCAGTACTAAATCAATTTTCTGTCCTTTTGACACCATTAATCGATCCAATGATTCTGCTTGCGCAACAGTTCTTGGGAAACCATCAAAAATAAATCCGTTTGCTTCTGGATGACTTGCAACTTCTTCTTCCAGCATACGAATGGTAATGGAATCCGGCACCAACATTCCGTCAGCAATAATCTTTTTTACTTCTAGTCCTAGCGGCGTATTTTGTGAAATGTGCATACGAAATATGTCGCCTGTAGAAATATGGTGAAGTTTGTATTTCTCAATCAATCTCTCAGACTGTGTTCCTTTGCCTGCTCCCGGAGGTCCAAAAAGTACGATATTAAACATAACTAATTTTTTTATTCATTTAATTGAAAAATAGCATCGAGATTTCGGCCGTGATCATCATAATCTAAACCATATCCCACTACAAACTTATTCTCTATACTGAACCCAACATAATGTGGATTATTAACTCCTTTAAAAGCATCAGGTTTAAATAGTAAAGAAGCGATTTTAATTGAATTACAGTGGTTATTCCGCAAAGTACTTACAATACCATCTATTGTAATTCCCGTGTCGACTATGTCTTCCACCACAATCACATCTTTTCCAGAAACGTCCGTCGTCAATCCAATGACTTCTTTCGTCTGACCTGTACTTTTCATCCCTTCGTACGATTTTACCTTTACGAAGTGAATTTCGCACGCCACGTCGATTTGTTTCAACAAGTCACTGGCAAACATAAAAGCGCCGTTCAATATAACTACAAAAGTTATTTTTTCTCCTCTGTAATCTGCATTGATTTTTGTCGCTATTTCAGCTATTCTCTGCTGAATTTCGTCAGCCGTTAAGAATGAGCTAAATTTTTTATCCAGTACTTGTATCACCTCAGCTCTTTTTTATGCGAACTGCAAAAATAGGATTAAAATCTGAAAGAAGAAGTATAATACCTTTTTAAATTCAGTTTGATAATGATAATGAAGTTGAATAGTAAACAAAAGCAACTGAGATTCAGTTGCTTTTGTTAATTACTTAATATTTTGATTATTAATCTATTCTCAACATCTTCGTTTCTATCATCACATCGTTCTTATAAAGTTTCACAACATAAAAACCAGCTTTAAGCAAATTACTTGGAAGAGTAATTTGTGTTTGGTCGACATTGAAATTCTGTTGAAACCATAATTTGCCATACAGTGTTAAATCGTAAACTTCAACATAAAATGAAGCTGATTCTTGATTGTCTGTATTTTGTAATGTTATACTTACACTTGTTCCTATATTTGTTGGATTAGGATAAATTGATAAATTACTTATTACTTCTGTTTGAGAAGCTTCTGCTTGCGTTTGGCTAGATGAAGCTTCTGCTTTCTCAATAATAGGTAATTCAAATCCTTCTGTTATTGGAGCGAGATAATATTGTAAAACACCTATTTCTAACATTTCCTCTTCAGATAATTTAGCAACTGATAATTCTGTATTTGGTAATGTAATATTTTCGGATAAGATTATTTCTTGAACTATTCCGTCTGAATTTTCAAGCGTTGTATCCGCAATGATTGAACGAATATTCTCATACACCCAATAAGAACGTTTTGATTTTAAAAATCCAATCTCATTGTTTAAAGCAGTATACGAAGAAATATTATCAGTTGAGTTGTCTAATTCTTCTGTAGTATTATCTTTTTGTAGAAGTATTTCTTTATCCGCAATCAAAGTTTCTAAAGAGTCTGATTTAGAAGTTATAAATTGTCTTTCAAAAACACCACCATTGCTTAAATGAGATGGACAGGAATTACTGTTAAAAGCTACAGGATAAAATAAGTTAAAGTTCATATAGGGAGAAACTTTACTGGTTGAATAACTAACTGGCTTAGTAATGTAATCTGAATGATGAATATATTGAAATTGCTGTGCGCCACTATTAACTTTTATATCGTTTTCACTATTATTAGTTGAATGGCTAAATTTATTTCCAGCTGGCGCTTGTGTGGCTTGAATAGGGTCTGAAACAGGGCTGAACAAATAACCTTGCTGATAGTCAATTCTACCTGATGTAACTAATAAGTCGGCAGTTTGCATATTTCCTGTAAACGTATTACACTTCCATTTTAAGCCATGAAGCGATGAGTTCCATCCACCAGATGGAAGGACAGGAGCGTTGATATTTTGAGATTGACCTCCAACATTCAGATTCGAAAACGTATTTTTATAAATGGCATTATCTACTTCACCCGAATTATTAACAATAACACCGATAGAATTACCAGTTCCTGACACATTTGGGTCGTTATATTCTTTAAACGTATTTTCTTCTACTGTATAGCCCGTACTATTATTTAGGTAAAGCCCGTAAGTATCAATGGTAGGATTAGGTGTTTTGGAGCGGAATACTTCAAAATCATTCCGAATTATAGTCGAGAAATTCTGTCCGTTTAAGTACATCCCATATATGTTATTAATAAACGTATTTCTGTCTGAACGTATTGTTCGTGAAGCAACGGATGATGTTGCATGAATACCGTAGTACAAATCTTGAAATACATTCGGATCAAAACTGTTACATGGGTAAGTTGTTCCGGCACATCTAGCATCCACATAAAATTTAGAATTACTGCTGTAAATTCCATACCCACGTTTAGTATATGTAAATGCTGTCGGAGCAGTATTTTTAAAATCATTTCCATTAAATTTAACTCCTGTCACATTTTGTAAATAAACGTGATACAGTGGTGTTAACGTAGGGTCTTTTAAAGTTCCTGTTGTGACAAAAATACAATTGGTAAAGTAACTTAAATTATCGGGATTTCCCGAAGCAATATAATCCCAAAATCGGGCATCGATCACATTGTTTTTAAAACTAGAATTATTCGCCTGAATAATACCTCCTGTGTAATTTAAATCAGGAAAATAAACAGGCATTCCCCACAATATTCCAGGGTTTAACTTTACTGCATCTACACCAAAAAGTGCGTGCTCTATTACAGAGTTATTGTTTATAACCAACTTTGCTTGTTTACATGGGAAAAATTGGCTTGCTGTCTGAGGGGTGGTGCTATAGCCGTGAACCTGCACTCCGAGCCACATTGCAGAAGTACAACGATCGTCTATGGAAAAAAACTGTGATCCAACGTTAGCTTACCACCTCCTTTTTTAATATTTACGATACCTCCAGCTGCCCGTTCAACTACAACTTTGGCATCAGGCGCGAATTTAAATGTCATATTCTTAATCGTAATATTTTTATTTGCAGCAATAATTAGCGCATCTTTAATATAGACGGGATCTGTTGTATTTCCAAATGGGTTGTGTCCTGGTTCCCATGTTTCACTTATGTTTGCTGTAAAAGTTTCTGCGCTGTACCATTGATTAGCAATACAGCATTGCGTATTAGCATAGAAGTGAGCTTCGTAATCCATACCGTCGATTTGGTCGGGAAGAGTGTAAGTTTTTAGATAATATTCAGAAAAAGTTCCTCCGCCGTAATTAGGACTTAAAGTTATTGCCAATGCATTGTTTGTCCAATTGGATGATAAAGGAGAATTAGGATTGGAAAGAGTTGCTAATCTGTTGCTTGTTGCAAAATATAATTTGCCATCAACTCCAATTTCAATTTGAGATGATTTAAAATCTATAGCGTTTGTAACGCTTAAAGGCTGAACACCTAAAGTAGGATTGGAAAAATCAAAATACTCTATCGGATTGGGATGGAGATAAGAATTATCATGCGTAATATATAGAATATCTCCATTGGGTGAAAATTCTAAACCATGAACATAAGGATTATATGTATCGCTTGCTGAAAAAGTAAAATCTAATTGATTGCCAGAACTAGAAATAAGGTTTCCATTCCCATCTAAATCTGCTGTAAATATAGACACACTCTTATTACCAGATTGTGGTTCATACAAAAAAGGTACGGCAATTCTATAATTTCCTCCAGACAACTCTACCAGCTCCATTTCACTACGTATGTTTAAATTGTTAAACACTGTACTACCCGAGTAAAACGAAAATGAACCCATATATTGAAAACCATTACCGTCAATTTTATAACGATATATCTTTCTACCATTGGTGAGGAAAACCAAACGACTATTATCGCTTCTCAATTTTGATGCCGCTATAGTTATACCTCCCATCTTTTGATCTGTATATGGATCTCCAGTAAAATAATCCGAAGTGATACTCGGTATCGATTTTGCTGAATATCCGTCATTATTAATATCTATCAACTGACCATATCTTGTTGTATAATATTCATTCAGTTGAGACATATCTAATAGTGCGTAAAAAGGAAGACGATTACTAAGACTTGCTGTATTAAAGTCAGCTGATGCTATTATATAGTACCTACTGCAATTAGATGGGTCTGGAACAATACACACCTCTGCATTCCCTCTGAGATAGTATGTGTCATACGCAGGTCCTTCACCTTTTAAGTCACCTAACTGATATCCTGCCTTATCATACACCACTCCATCCACCACAAAAAATAAGACATTTCCTTGTGCGTCTAATTGCATATTTTGAGTATGCACGGCAGATGAACCATCGTATCCGTCGTTAGGTGGAGCTGTTGGGAGGGATGTCACTCCACCAACAGTTTTATATTTTGGTGCTAAAATCCATGCTGTATTTTGAGCAAAGAAAATATTGAATTCACTCATACTGAAACATATCATTAGAGTTATCAATAATCTTTTAAATAGTGTTTTTTTTATATTTTGATAAATTAACTTCATAATATTCGATTTTAATGAAAAATAAGTTCTAAAAAAGATTCTTTTTCGCATGAATCAAAACGTGTTGATAAATTATCTCTGACAATCAATTAACAAGTGCCTATTTTTAATTAACATAATCTTTCCACTAAAACCACTACCTTTACAGCGTTTAAAAAGTCTCGAATTTTTTTTAAGCTGTAAGGAGGTGTTTGTAAAAGATTATTTTACTTCATCTCCTTTATTTTTAATTTTCATTTATTTTCTATATTATCGTACTAAATGGAAAAATCCATTTATTTGTTTACTTTTTTCTTTTAAATTCAGCGCTTCTATCGAATAGAAATAAACACCTTCTGTCGCATTTGTACCGTCTTTTGTTCTCCCATCCCATAAAATAATCGTTCCGCTATTTTTAGTAATACTTTTTTCAAATTGCAAAAATATCTCGCCCCATCGATTTAAAATCACTCCTTTTACTTGATTAGCACCTTCAATTTGTACTGTGAAAAAATCATTTACACCATCATTATTTGGTGTAAATACATTCGGAACTTGAATGATTAATGAATCATATACTATTATTTGAATTTTGAATGTGTCGTTACAAGAAACATTGTTATTCCATGCTACAAGCGTAACCATGTAAACACCAGAACTATCAAATATGTAATCTTCATTCGTACTGTTAGAAAGCAACGTATCATTCACTAGCCATTGATAATTTGATGCATTAGACGATTGATTAATAAAATGTACCGATAAAGGTTTTGCTCCTAATTCAGGAGTGGCTGTAAACAAGGCCTTAACATTGTTTTTTATGGGTATATTTACTGCTGTATCTATTTTGCAACCATTCGTATCTTTTATAACCAAGGTATAATCTCCACCACCTAAATTATAAAAGAACTTGTTGGTTTGAAAAGTTTCACTAATCGAATATTTTAAGGATGTACTTCCACCTATTACGTTTACGAAAAGATGTCCTGAAGTTGATCCACAAACAGATTCTTCTATATTTAACGATTCTATCTTTGGGTTTTGATGTACTTTAACTAAAACATTTTCTGTTTTGGAACAACCAGGTGTGTTTTCTATTCTCACTTGATACAAGGTCGTTTTTTCAGGGCTTACAATTGGACTGGAACTTACTGTATCACTTAATCCGTTAGAAGGAGACCAATCATATTTCGTACCGCCACTAGCATATAACATTAACTGTCCTCCCTCACAAATAGATGTGTCATTAATAATAGATGTAGTAAAAGTGTCACAAGGAGTAGTGTAAGCGTTTATAAAAAGAAGATGAGGGTCAGCAGCATTAGAGATGTTCGATTGATTTTGATATTCAAGTTGCAAATTATAAGATGTGTTGTCATTCAAATAGGATGAGATATCGGCTAATGCATCTACACCACTCATCACGACATTAGGAACATCATCATCTAAGCCATAAAGTTGATTGTTTTGATAATAAAAATGTCCTTTTGCTCCAGCACAAGATGCTAAACTATTTACAGCATCGCTGCCCCCGATTATTCCAATATAATTATTATTTAAAAATATTTTCACACCATCAGATATTGTATCGCAGCTTCTGTCAGTCATTAATGATAATCCTATAGGATAATTTTGGTCAATTGTATTCATACTGTTCATACTATACATTTCATTTCCTTTATAATCCTTATCATTAACCCACAGTGAAGTTGCTATTTTGGATAAATTTGGATTATCATATTCTATAAAAACATATATTGCCCACCAACCCTCGTTTAAACCTATATTATGTTGTTCAGGAATGGTAATTATATAATCAGTTGTGATATTTTCATTAAATTCTTTAGTTACGTCATTATAATAAACTTTAACTGGATTAAAATTAACATTAGGAAATTCGGAGTTCATAATAACATTATTGGTATCCATGAAATATTCTTCCCCATTTATTGTGTAGGCAACATATTGAGGATTTTGAATTGTGTAAGCAAATAAATAAGCATGTTTTATGGTACTTCCGGGTTCAATATACAGTTTTAAGTCAAATGATCCTGTACCATATCCTCCTGAAACACCACCAGCAGTTGCTCCTCCATAAAAAATATCTTGATGAAACAGTTTTTGAGCAAAAACAATGTTGTTAGTACAATAGTAAAGTTGTAACAATATCAATCCTATGTAATATAACGTTCGCTTGTTCATTCCTGTCTTTTTTTATAGTAACAGATAAAAGCTGTAAAAGGTTTGCATGCCTTTTAATAAAACAGGATACTTTTGAATGTCATCTGTTTTTAGATTAATAACTATTCAGTCTTAAACAAATTTATTAAAAAAAACGAAATAAACTATACTTTTAAAACAAAAGTTATTAACAATATTTTTACAAAGGATGCTTTTCACGTGAATGAATCATCACCTGCTTGCAAAAATGCGTATTGTTCGTTCAAAGAACAGGGTTTTGTGACGTTGGTGCGGTAGAATGCGACGAAAATTGTTGCTAACATGGTGAATCTCATCGATTTCAATCCCAATATATTTTAGTATTTTAGCATTTTTATCACATGCACACTTTTCCATCTCAAGGCTTTGTTTTAACGAAATTCGGTTCGCCCGAAGTAGCTTTTCATTGGCAGAATATTGACCTCCAAATGAACGATCAACAAGTGTTGGTGGAAGTCAGTGCCTTCGGAATCAACTATGCCGATATCATGGCGCGCAAAGGAAAGTACGCTGAAACACCACCTTTGCCAACAACCATCGGTTATGAAGTCGTCGGAAAAATAACGGCTGTTGGAAAAGAAGTAGATGAAAAATGGCTCGGAAAGCGGGTTTTAGCTTTTTCACAATT
>CAZDAR010000043.1:0-15269 GCA_964503665.1 uncultured Flavobacteriales bacterium | reverse complement strand
ATCATTCCTGCATTTTTAATGATGAAATCGAGAAGTCTCTTAGGCGTTAACATGTTGAAAATTGCGTTGGAACATCCATTAGTTTTGAAACATTGTATGGAAGAAGTACAACATCTTTTTCATCAAGGAAAATTAAAAACCTTCGTCGATGGCGTTTATTCACCGGAACAATTAGCGGAAGCACATCGTTATTTAGAAAGCGGTAAATCCAGTGGTAAATTAGTCGTACGTTTCTAAATGAATACGGAACCCAAAATACACTCGTTCGAAGAACTGAAAAATGAGTTAATTCATTTTCAGAGCAATGATGTATTGGTTCATATTCACGCCAAGTCTCAACTTTGGGAGGAAATTTCACGTCCAGAAGATGCAATCGAAATAATCGTTCCTTTTGAAGGGAAATGGGAAAAGCTCTACAAGCGGTTTAACGATTTCTATAAATCAACTGGTATTCAAACAGCGTGTTACGTTTCAAAGACAATTACTTGGAAATACAAAGACCAATTCGTCGAAAGTCCACTCGTTTTGATACCACTAGAAGTACAAAGAGATAAAAACAAACAACAACTTACATTTCATTTAGATACCGAACAAACCTTTCTCAATCCTTTTGTAGAAAAGCAATTTCGAGAGCAGTTTGATGTTTCACTTGAATTAGATAAACTAGACGCACAACTCCCTATTTTACTGCAGAATCCTTTGGTAGAATCGATTACCGAATGTGCTATAATTGGACAGTTTCATTATTACCGTTTTCTCTTTCTAAAGGAATTAGAGGAAATTGAAAAAGGCGATAAAAGTATTCTCCTCGAAAAACTTTTTGGCCATCCTGAAGTCGAAGAAATCATTCAAGAATATGCAACACAGACAATTCTTCCAAGCGATCCAACACAACAAGAAGTGCTCAACAATGTCGGTCAATCTTCATTTATCATTCAAGGACCTCCAGGAACAGGAAAATCGCAAGTTTTAATTAATATAATTGGAAAATGTCTACTTTCTGATAAACTGTACAGTGTTGTTTCAGAAAAAAGAGCGGCGTTAGAAGTTATCCGAAAGAAACTAAACGCACTTCATTTAGCCGATTATTCCATCTTTTTAGATGACCAAACGACACTGAAAGAAGTATATGGACAATTTCATAAAACGTGGTCGTTATTAGAGCGATCTACCGCTGATAAGTCCACTGATTATTCGGTGACATCATTAAAAAAACAACAATTACAACTACTACTGAATCGTTTACAAACAAACGAATTATCGAGTGGTATTTCCTACTGGGAATTAGTCGAATTACACCAAAATAATCCAACCAATTTAGAAGCGGATACGTATCACAGTGTTTCCATTCGGGAATGGCGAGAACTGAAACCACTTCTGAATGAATTAAATACATTGCCATTTGAATTATGGCAGGCATTTCCTCAAGCTTTCTGGAAAAAAGAAGCGATTCATGACTTTTTAATTTGGGCGGAACAATTTCAACAATATGTATCCATTTTTGATTTGAAAACACCATCCGATTTAGCGCGATTAAATCAATGGTGTGTCATTAGTCAATTGAAATCCATTCCTCGTTTTTCGGAATTAATAGACATCGCTCAGTCAAAAACGAAAACCAAAGAAATACAGAAACTAAAAAAGAAGTATTTCAGTCTTCAATTAGAAATCGAGCAACTAGCTGAGAAAACAAAAAGCTGGCAAACAATTCCTTCGGTGCAGCAAGTAGAAGCATGGCAGAAGGCTGAACAGAAATTATTTGGAAAACGAAAAGTACGTCAACAACTGGATAAATTCGTTTTTCCATCAATAGGATTAGACGAACTTTATAAAACAACTCAAATTCACGAACAATTTCAACAGGAATTAACGACTGTTCAACAACAATTGATTCATCTTTCTATTTTCGATCCAGAACGTGATTTTACCGAATTAGAAGTATTGCAAAAACGGTATAGCGCTATTCATGAAAATCAATGGAAAAGCTTTGATAAACTATCCGAAAGTCAAATCCAATTTATCGTTAAAAATAGTTCTGAATTGATTGCATTTTCGAGTTTTAAATGGCTGAGAGAAACGATGGAAGAAATAGAAATTAATGCTGTCATTTCTATTTTCAATCAACATTTAACGCTTTTAGAGAACAAAATTCCTGTTTTGGAGAAGATTCCTGCGAACATTTATTACTGGATGTGCCGAAAAAATTCTTGGCAAGACATCGAGCAACAAATTAATTGTAATGAATGGCGGCAGTTTGAACAGTTATTTCCAGAATTAGCCAATACGTCGTTGTCTAATATGCAAAAATTAGTTGAAAGCATTATTAATTCAGAAGAAAACGATCGAAATCACTTTTTAACAGATATTCATCAATACAGAAAACAACAATTTGACAGTTTTCATCAATTACTTTTAACCAAAACCACCAAATTATCGACGAGTGAAAAAGAATTTCGTCAACGATTGAAAAAAGGAAAAGCCATTTTGGTGAAAGAAATGACAAAATCCAAACAGCATTTATCCCTTCGGGATTTGTGGAATAGTGAAGCCAAAGAGTGGATTCAATGCCTCTGTCCTATTTGGTTGATGACACCGACACAAATGGCGAAGCACTTTCCAACGACTAAGCAGCTCTTTCAACTAACACTCATTGATGAAGCTAGTCAAATCCCAGCATCTCATATTATTGGCACTTTACAACGCTCACAACAAGTTATTATAGCAGGTGATAGTCAGCAAATGGCGCCTTCGAGTTTCTTTCATACTGTCAGTCAATTGGATATTTTAAGCTTGTCACAGTATTATTTGAAAAATCATCATTTACGCTATCATTACCGCAGTCAACATCCAGCATTAATTCGTTTTTCGAATCGCTTCTTTTACGACAATGAATTGACCGTTTTTTCAACGAAAAATCATTCTGAAAGTCCGATCAAATGGGAATTGGTAGAAAATGGAATTTACGAAGAAGGTACGAATTTAGAAGAAGCGAAAGTCGTTGCAGAACACATAAAAGAGCACTTAAAAAAAGATAAAATTATAGGCATTGTCGCATTTTCAGAAAACCAACTAGAAGCTATCTGGAAATCATTAGATGCGTCTTCGAAAAACATTTTACAAGAACGAATTGATGACGAAACCGCATTTTTCAAATCTTTAGATAAAGTGCAAGGCGATGAATGTGACGTATTGATTATCAGCTTTGGACATGGAAAGGACAAAGAAGGAAATTTCAAGTTACACCTTGGACCGATTATAAAACAAGGAGGAGAAAAGCGTTTAAATGTATTGTTCTCCAGAGCAAAACAACAGCTTATTTTCGTGAGTTCAGTGGCCGCATCAGATTTTCCAGTGAGCGATAATGAAGCCGTACAGTTACTCAAAAACTATTTTATTTCCTTGGAACAAATGTACGAAGCATCTCATTTTGACACACCAGATTTTAAAGAATGGCTACAAACGATTACTAAAGCTGAAGAGTTAATTGCCAAGTATCGTGTTTATCGTGAGCGAGGGTGGGAGATTTCTTAAGTCTCAAGTCTACATTTTAGATCAGAATTAGTATCTTTGGCTGAATTTTTATTCGTCCTAAATGGATGATAAATTGTATACTTAATTTTAATGACTAGTTTTTACGCTTATTTTGCCACCCATGCAAACCTATATTAAGAGCATTTTTAGGAATAATTCGTTATTTTTTCTAAACATTTTCATTCTTATTTTCTTGACATATGGTTTGTTAATGTCTTACGGGGGTAGCTACCTTGGACAAGTTTTTATTTATCTAGCTGCTTTTGTTGGTGGATATATAGTGATGAGTCGTTTTTCGAATAAAAAGAATGAAAAAATTCCTTTCAGTCTTATAGATGAGTATAACTTTAAACGACTGATTGATATTCTTATCTTTTTCGTACTGATTTTTCAGGTTATCCATTATCTAAGTATAGGAAACATCCCCGTTATTAAGGCAATGATGACCACTGATTACTATTACATTACTCATATTCGTCAAGACATCAAAGGAGTAAATAGTGTCTTCATCAATTATACGGCATCGTTCATTATTAAATCATTAATTCCAGTATTGTTGTATATATTATATGACAAGGATAAAAAACGTTTTTGGATACTTTTTGCACTTTCTGTTTTCTATTCGCTGGCATTGATGCAAAAAGCATATATTGTAACAATATTCATTCCTTTGACCCTCAACTTTCTGTTAACTAAGAGATGGTGGCGAGCTTGTTTTTTGACGGGTGTTTTCATGTCAGGCGTGGTCTTTTTAGTGCTGGTTACAAATCCTGGATTAAGACCTTTTAATACTCCTACTAACACTGAAGTAGAGCAAGAAAAACAAAATGCTGCCTACGAAGTTTCTGACGCTCTTTATGACAGGGTTTTCATTACAACTGGAAAAATGGTAGGCCACTGGTTTTATTACGTGCCTGATAGCTTACCGTATCTTCATGGAAGTGGCTATCGCTTTTTGGCTCCAGTGTTGGCAGAACCTTACCACGATTATTCAAGAGAAATTTACAACAAAGTATATCAAAAAGAAGCTGCCATGGGTTTCACGGGAACAGCAACTACAGCTTTCTTTATGTATGACTACTCCAATTTTGGAAATTGGGGATTGGTGTTAGCTGGATTATTTCTAGCATTTTTCCTGTTATTCATTCGCTGGATTTTCAAAGATGACCCTGTAAATATGTTTGCTTTAAACGGTCTATTTATTATTTGGTTAAGTTCAGCGGCAATTACAACTACTTTATTTTCGGGTGGATGGATTCTAACCATTTTACTATACCTATTGTTTAAACCCTATTTTAAAAGTCAAAAAACAAATCTCCAGAGTGCTGAAGAAAATCATTAATAAGCTGAAAGAGACAAATAAAGATGTCTTAATCCTGATGATAGGAACTATTATTTCTCAGGCAATTCCTATTATAGCTTCATTTATTCTGACACGATTATACAGTCCTTTTGATTTTGGTTTGTTTCAAGTATATTTTAGTATTTCAATGGTGCTTAGCGTTGCCGTTACATTTAGGTATGAAATGGCAATTATGCTTCCAGAGAAACAAGAAGATGCACGCCATGTACTGATTCTTTCTTGTCTTATTTCTTTCTTGTTCTCAACAATAGTATTTTTAACAGTTTTACTTTTCAGACATAATTTTGCAGCTCTCCTTAAACAGCCATCTCTTGAACAAGGATTATTCATTTTACCTTTCACGCTACTCGTTATTGGGATTTACCAAAGTTTCAATTATTGGAGCAATCGACTTAAACAATACAAAAGACTGTCATTCAGTAGAGTGGCCAGATCTACGAATAGTTCTTTGATGAGTGTTATATTTGGTTTCTTCCCACTATTTAAAAAAACGGGATTAATTATTGGAGACAGTATTGGTCAAGCATCTTCGGCTATTTTTCTTGGTTGGCGAATCATGAAAGACGAACCTGGGCTTTTTAGAAATATAAGCAAACAGAAAATGAAGGAAATGGCGCGTAGATATAAGCATTTCCCGCTATTTAATGTACCTTCTGGGTTATTAGAAAAAATGTCAGGAAATATACCAGCTCTTTTATTGACGCCTTTTTATGGAATTTCAGTCGTTGGATTATTTGCCTTATCCCAGAGGATGATTAGTTTACCTGGAAGTATTGTTGCAAGAGCATTTGGAGATGTCTTTCGACAAAGCGCGACAGAACTGTATATAAAAACACAAAATTGCGAAGTACTTTTCAAACAAACGTTCAAAAAGCTTGCTCTTTTATCCGTTCCTCCATTTGTTCTTCTATTTTTTGTCGTCGAGCATGTTTTTGCATTTGCTTTTGGAGAAGAATGGAGAGAAGCAGGAGTTTATGCACAGATATTAATGCCTATGTTTTTAATGCAATTTATTGGAAGTCCACTTAGTAATATGTTTTTAGTAGCTGAAAAACAGAAAACAGATTTTTTCCTTCAAATTTGCTTATTTTTGGGCATCTTATCAGCCATTTACGGAGGATATTATTTTTACGGTACTGCAAGAGCTACACTGATGTTATATAGTTTAGTCTATACTTCAAAGTATATAGTCGAATTGTTGTTGTCGTATAAATTTAGTAAAGGAATAAAAAATGGAAAATTTGAATAATAGGCCATACCAACAATGTACGAGATGTATCATGGATACTACCGATGCTGAAATAACTTTTGACGAGAAAGGACAGTGTAACCATTGCACGGAATATTTCCACCTCGCTCCTATGTATACTTACCAAGGAGAAAAGTCGGACAGAGAACTGGAAGCCATAGTCGCTAAGATTAAGGCAGATGGGAAAAACAGTGATTACGACTGTATGGTTGGTGTAAGTGGTGGCGTAGACAGTTCATACGTCGCTTATCTTGCTAAAAAATTAGGATTGCGTGTATTGGCTTTTCATTTTGACAATGGTTGGAATTCGGAACTTGCCGTTAAAAACGTCGAGAATATCGTTAAGAAATTAGGTGTTGATTACCAGACTTGGGTGGTAGATTGGGAAGAATTCAGAGATTTACAGATTTCATTTCTAAAGTCTTCTGTTGCCAATGCGGAAACACCATCAGATCATGCCTTTTTAGCTGCAACTTATCGACTTTGTGCTAAATACAATATTAAATATTTCTTTAGTGGAAGTAATTTTGCGACGGAAGGAATTCTTCCTAAAAGCTGGGGTTATAATGCCAAAGACGTCAAACAATTGAAGGGAATTCACGCTCAATTTGGCAAAATTCCATTCAAGACTTATCCTTTGCTAGGCTTCAATCGCGAATTCTTCTATACCTATATGAAAGGAATTAAAATGATACGTCTTCTCAATCATGTTCCTTATGTCAAAGAAGACGCTATGAAAATCATTCAGGATGAACTAGGTTGGGTTTATTACGGCGGAAAACATTATGAATCCGTTTTTACTCGATTTTTTCAAGCCTATTTGTTACCTGAAAAATTTGGTTTTGATAAAAGACTGGCACATTTATCTACTTTAATCTGCTCTGGTCAAATTACACGGGAAGAAGCGTTAGAGGAAATGAAGAAGGATGCTTATCCTCCAAATATGTTAGAAGAAGACAAAGAATATGTCATTAAAAAATTGGGGATGACACATGGAGAATTTGAAGAAATACTACGTGCAGCACCTAAAAGTTATAAAGATTATCCAAACGACGAGAAAAAACTTAAATTTATCTATTCTGTTTACAATAAATTGAGAGGAAGGTCATGATTACCATTGTAGATTACGGGTTGGGGAATTTAGGTTCTATCAAAAACATGTTGAAAAAGATCGGAGCTGATTCAGAAATTACTTCGGACGTCAATGTTATCAGTCAAGCTACAAAATTAATTCTACCTGGTGTTGGTGCGTTCGACAACGGTATGAAAAACTTAAAAGAATTAGGTCTTTTTGAAATATTAAATAAAAAAGTCCTCGAAGATAAAACACCCGTTTTGGGAATTTGTTTGGGGATGCAATTGATAACCAACGGAAGCGAAGAAGGTATTGAACCTGGCTTTGGTTGGGTAGATGCAAATACCTTAAAATTTAAAGTAAATACGAATGAACGTAAATTCTCCATTCCTCACATGGGTTGGGAATATGTTCAACAACAAAAAGAAAGTAAATTGTTAGAAGGAATGTTTGAGGAACCTAGATACTATTTTGTTCATTCCTATTATATCACATGTAATCAACCAGAAGATGAATTGTTAAGAACCCATTATTCACACGATTACGTTTCTGGATTTGAAAAAGGAAATATTTTAGGCGTTCAATTCCATCCAGAAAAAAGCCATAAATACGGCATGAAAATGTTAAAAAACTTTGTAGAAAATTACTGATGTCTATTACTCGAGTTATTCCCGTTTTACTACTAAAAAATGTCGGCTTGGTAAAAACCACGCAGTTCAAAGATCCAAAATATATCGGCGACCCATTGAATGCTGTGAAGATTTTCAATGAAAAAGAAGTCGATGAATTAATCTTTTTAGATATTCTTGCGACACCAGAAAAGAAAAAAATTCCACTAGAGTTCTTGGAACAAGTCGCTCAGGAATGCTTTATGCCACTCGCTTATGGCGGTGGAATTAAAACTGTAGATGAAATTCGAGAAATTCTGAAAGTCGGTGTAGAGAAAGTTATTATCAATACGCAGGCAGTCGAAAATAAAGATTTTATTCGTGAAGCAGTAGCCCGACATGGAAGTTCAACGATTGGTGTCTCCATTGATGTTCGTAAAAACTTTTGGGGAAAATATGAGGTTCACACACATGGTGGAAGAATCAACACCAAGCTCGACCCTGTAAAATTTGCCGTAGAGATGGATCAGATAGGTGTGGGAGAATTGATGATTAACTCCATAGATCGTGATGGTACAATGAAAGGATACGATTGTGATTTGATCAAAAAAATAACTAGTGAAGTTGGAATGCCTGTGATTGCATGTGGTGGAGCTGGTACAATAGATGACTTTGCGCAAGCAGTAAATGAAGGTGGAGCCTCTGCCGTAGCTGCAGGAAGCATGTTCGTTTTTCATGGCAAGCATCGAGCTGTACTCATCAGTTATCCGGATCAAATGGATTTAAAAAGCATTTTTAATACATAATCTATGATTCCAGAAAAAATTAAAATTTGTCACTTTACTTCAGCACATCCCTCAGATGATGTCCGAATTTTTCACAAAGAATGTGTGTCATTAGCTCAAGCTGGATTCAATGTTTATTTAGTTGTTGCCAATGCAAAGGAAGAAATGGTAAACGGAGTACAAATCATCAGTACTGAAGTTCCTCCGGTAGGAAGATTTTCGAGAATGCTAAAAACTTCACGTGCCGTATACAAAAAGGCGTTGAGCTTAGACGCTGATATATACCATTTTCACGACCCTGAGTTATTGCCTTATGGCTTAAAACTGAAACGCAAAGGAAAAATAGTTATTTATGATGCTCATGAAGATGTTTCCAAACAGATTATGGGAAAATTCTGGATCAACAAATACCTTCGTAAAAGTGCTTCGATCAGTTTTTGCACCTTTGAAAACTATATTGTTAAACGATTAGATTATATATTGACAGCAACTCCTTTCATACGTGATCGATTTTTAAAAGTCAATCCAAACTCCATGGATATCAATAATTTCCCAATGTTGAGTGAACTACAAGAGAAGTCTGATTGGAATTTAAAAAAGAACGAAATCTGTTACATCGGTGGAATGACACAAATTCGTGGAATTGAAGAATTAGTCGATGCGATGGATAAACTTGAGGGAATCAAATTGAATCTTGCGGGAAAATTTAATCAGGAGTCTTTTGAAAAGCTCATCAAGGGAAAACCAGCCTGGAAAGACAAGATAAATGCTTATGGTTTTGTTAGTAGAAAAGAAACGACGCAAATTATGGCTGATTCCAAAATAGGAATTGTTACTTTTTTACCCTTACCAAATCACGTGGACGCACAGCCCAACAAGATGTTCGAATACATGAGTGCAGGAATTCCAGTGATTGGTTCTGATTTTCCACTTTGGAGAGATATTCTTATTAAAAACAACTGTGGTGTTTGTATCGATCCTGAAAATGCTGATGAAATCGCCAAAGCAATTACAGAACTAATTTCTGATGAAAAAAAATCAGAGGAAATGGGTAAAAATGGACGACGTATCATCTTGGAGAAATACAATTGGGGTGTGGAAGAACAAAAGCTTTTGTCAATTTACAAACGCTTGATAGATAAGTTTTAAAATGACTTTTTTACAAAATAGATATTACGAAATCTCCATAGGAATAGCATTGTTTCTTCAAGTGCTATTTCCGAAACTTATACCAATTGGCATTATTCTAATCGTATTGTCTACTATCGTTTTAGCGATAAAAAAAGAGCTCATTATCAACAAAACATTTATTCATCTTTTCTTTCTACTTTTTTACTTTGCGTATGTCGTTGGATACTTTTTTACAGAAGCTCCAAAAGAAGCATCTCACGTTTTGGAAAGTAAATTATCATTTGTGATTTTTCCACTTTTATTTTTATTCATTCCTAAAAAGAAATTGAATTTCAATCTCCCAATTTGGTTTTTTTCGATTGCATTACTGATTCAATTTTTTATTGGACTTTTTAGTAGCTATCAATGTTTTAATATTTCCCATTCATACTCCTGTTTTCTCTCAACACCTTTCTCTCCTACTCACCATCCAACGTATATGGCTGTTTACTTCTTGATAGGTTTCTTTTTAGTTTGGAAATTAAGAACAACTCCATTAAGTTCATTAGGTAAAAATTTCACCTTCCTTTTAATGATCACTTTTACCGTTGGATACATACTTTGTATGTCTTTATCTGCTATATTATTTTTAGCATTAATTATTATTGTGGCTGGATTCATTTGGTTTAGGAAGCGTTTTGGAACTTTAAAAAGTATTGGATTGGTCGTACTTCTCTTCACGGGATTAATCATTATTGTCGATCAAAGTAAAGACACCATTTCAGATATTAAATATACGTGCAATTCGCTGAAAGATTATTTACATTCTCCAAAAAACTTTGTCAAAAATGGCAATCGTTATCTCGTCGGAAATGAAGAGCGTCTTATATTATGGACTGTTGCAACAGAGGCAATTATGGAGCGTCCTTTAGGTTATGGAACAGGAAATATTGATATTGTAATAGGAAATAAATTGCGCTCTTACGAACTCAACGATCTTGCGGATAAGAATTTTAATCCCCATAATCAATACTTACAAACATGTATCGAAATAGGAATTATTGGCTTTTTAATTTTAATTGGGTTATTCATTTCTGTTTTTCGTTTTGCATGGCAACGAAAAAACAACTTATTATTGATTTTCGTTGCCGCCTTTACTTTTAATTCCCTCTTTGAATCTTTGTTTCAACGGCAAAGTGGCATTGTATTCTTTGCACTAATGGTATTCTTTTTACTTTTGAAAAAATCAAATCAAGATAAAACAACATTAACAAGCCCCCTAAACGAATGAAAATTGCCATTGCTGTCCCTTGTTTGAATGAGAAAATGTACATCGAAGAATGTATTCATGCTATTTATGCGAATAAATTTACGGATGATGTTGAACTTTCTGTCGCTATTGTAGATGGTATGAGTAATGATGGAACGAGAGAAGTTGTATTACGTTTAATTCCTCTTTATCCAAGTCTTAAGTTATTAGATAATCCTATTCGTTACACTCCTTTTGCTTTTAACATTGGTATTTCTAGCCAAGAAGCAGATTATTACCAAATTGTTGGAGCTAGACATATATTATCGGATAATTACCTACAAAAAGCAGTTTCAATTCTAAAAGATGACAATTCTATTTGGTGTGTTGGTGGTCGCATTATAAATCAATATGTTAATCACAGAGGGGAAGTGATTGCGAGTGCAATGTCTACCTCTTTTGGAATGGGATTAGGTAACTTTAGGACACTTTCAAGATCTGGATTCACCGATACAGTAACAAGTCCCATGTATCCAGCATGGGTCTTTAAAAAGATTGGTTATTTTGATGAAAATTTAGTCCGCAATCAAGATGATGATTTTAATTATAGAGTGACGAAAGCCGGTGGGAAAATATACTACGAACACGACATATCTTTAAAATATTACGTCAGAGGTGATTATAAAAAATTATATCAGCAGTTCTTTCAATACGGTTATTGGAAGGTTTACGTAAATAAAAAACATAATACTGTGACTACTTTACGACAACTTGCACCACCTATTTTCGTTATTTATTTATTCTTATTTCTTTGGACTTCCTTTTTTGGCGTATTTGTTGGAATTATAGGTGGTTTTCCACTTCTTACTTATATATTTCTAGGTTTATTTATGGCCAATAATCTTGTCAAAGAAAATCCCAAATTAGATGTATGGGATGTATTCAAAACGTTTCCCATTTTACATGTTTCTTATGGTTTAGGATATTTGAAAGGTATTTTCCATTTTTTACTGTTCAATAAACAACCTTCTCCGAAAGAGAAAAAGATTTCTAGATAAGTTGATTTTTTACTACATTTAGCTTATAAAATAAAACTATGAAAACGATATTAATTGTATTTTCAATCATAGCTTGTAACATAGCCTTTACACAAAATACTACTGTTTTAGAAGAAGATTCCATTGCTGTGGTAGTAGATGAGTTGGCAGAATTCCCTGGAGGAAGAAGTGAATTAGTAAAATTTCTAGGAAAGGAAATAAAATATCCCCAAAAAGCAATCGAAAATAACATCTCGGGAAGAGTTTATCTAAAATTTAATGTGGAGAAAGATGGACAAATAACAAAAATTGGTATTGCAAGAGGAATGGCAAATTGCCCTGAATGTGAGCAAGAAGCAATTCGTGTAGTGAGATTAATGCCTAAATGGAATCCAGCGATACAGAATGGTCAATTCGTATCTTCATATTATGTTCTTCCAATTAATTTCCAACTTCAATAAGGTACTTCGTTATTCTTTAGCCTTTATAAACTGGCGTATATCTTTTATATTGATCAGTTTCAATAGAATAGATAACAATAGTGCAATTACGGCAAACAAAGCGAATTTCACGAAAAAGACCGCTTCAAATTGAAACACGAAATCCACTAATACTACTAATAGTATTCCATACACCATTAAAGCAGAAATAGCTTTCCAATCGATTTTTAAATGAAAATACTTCTTCGTATAAATGATTTGAACGAATGAAATGACAGAATGTGTCACAACGCATGTAATAGCCGTTGCAATCGCACCAAAACGATGAATTAACGTTAAATTTAGACCAACACTAATGAAAATTCCAATAAATGAAATAATATTTAAAAATCGGAGATTTCCATTCGCGGTATGTAATGTCCCAAAAATTTGTATCGCTGAAATTGGCAAAAAAGCGACAATTAAAATTTGAAAAGTAATCACTGAAGTGGGTTGTATATCTCTATAAAACAAATGTAGAATATCGTTGGAAAAGTAGATACAACCTATTACAATGGCCAACGATAGTGAAAAAAGTAATTTACTCGATGTCTTTAACAAGGGTTGTATATTCTCTTTTTTAGCAATCTGTGTAGAGAAAATTGGAAATAACAAGGTGTTAAAGAGCATTGTCAACATCACAAAGGCATCTAAAATTCGATACGCTTGTGCGTACAATCCAGTCTCAAATTCGCCATTCGGGTGTAACCTCTCTAACATAACAGCATCGATACGTGTGTAGATCGTCATCAAAAGAATTAGTAATGCAAAAGGAAATGCCTTCTTAAAAATAGCAATCGAAAAATTAGGTTGGATTTTAAAGTCTTGAAAGCCAACCTTTCGTGCTAAAATAACAATGGCAATACTTATAGAAACTATGTAAGCAAAGGTTTGTGAAAAGATAAAATGATAAATAGTAAAGTCAGTCGTTTTATTAATGTACAGAAAATAGCCACAGATAAATATCAGTAATACTTTATCAAAGACCGAGAGAAAAGCATCAAGTGCAAACAGTAACATTCCTGAAAAATAACTTCGAAAGAATTGAATGGTACTCAATAGAAATTGATTGATAATTAAGAAAATCAAGATGTTAATTCGATCACCTTTAAAACCTATTAAAAATCCAATTACTAGAATAACCACAGTATATACAACAAAAAGAACTAATCTTAAAGACAATAACTTACCGATATATCTTCTTGACAGCTTGGGATATTGCGCAACATTTTTAATGTTAAAATTGGTAATTCCTAGATCCAATAAAATATTAAAAATATAAGTGAAGTTAAATAATGAAAAATAAACGCCATAGTCTTCGTAACCAATACGGTTTTGAACCTCGGCATCAATACCAAAAATCGCCAATGGTTTTACCAACAAATTGATGGCAACTAACAGTAATAAATTAAAAATAAACTTTCGTTGCATAACGTTAATTCACGCAATATTACAAACAATTGTCAATAATTTCGTAATATCGCAACACTTCGTCTAAAACAAAAGCTTAAAAATGCGAATAGGAGTCAATACACGCTTATTACTTTCTTCTAAAATGGAAGGCTTCGGATGGTATGCATTTGAAGTTGTGAAGCGTTTGGTTGAAAAACATCCTGAGCATGAATTTGTTTTCTTCTTCGATCGTCCATATGATAAAAAATTTATTTTTGGCCCAAATGTTAAACCTATTGTTTTATTTCCTCCAACGAGATCGGTGATTCTCATTGTTTCATGGTTTGAGTATGCACTTCCTACTGCTTTAAAAAAGGAGAAGATTGATGTTTTCTTTTCACCAGACGGTTTTCTTTCCTTACGAAGCAAATGTAAACAGATTGGTGTAATACACGATTTGAATTTCCTTCATCATCCGAAAGATTTGCCGTGGCGCTATAACAAGTATTATAATTTTTTCTTTCCAAGATTCGCAAAGAAAGCGAATCATCTTTTAACCGTTTCAAATTTCTCTAAAGAAGATATTATTCAGTCATACGGCATCTCTTCCTCAAAAATTACTGTTGCGTGGAATGGTGCTGCGGAAATATTTCAACCTATCACTCAAGAGGAAAAAGAAGCCACTCGACAAAAATACACTCATGGAGTACCTTATTTTTTATTTGTCGGCGCTTTACATCCACGGAAAAATATAAAGACTTTATTTAAGGCGTTCCAGTTATATAAAAAACAAGGTAATAAAGGTAAATTATTAATTGTAGGAACAGCACTTTTTAAAAAAAATCATGCTTATAATAACCTAATTCAAGAAGAATTTAAAGAAGACATTCATTTTGCTGGACATCTTAAAATTGAAGAGTTAGCGAAAGTAACTGCTAGTGCTTTAGCATTAGTTTTTGTCCCTTATTTTGAGGGTTTTGGAATACCATTGGTAGAAGCAATGCGTTGCGGGACGCCAATCATCGCTGGTAACTTAACTTCATTGCCAGAAGTTGTTGGTGATGCAGGGATTTTAGTTGACCCATTTGATGAAAAAGAAATAGCTCACAATATGAAACTACTCGCTGAAAACGATGATTTAAGAAAAGAGCTAAGTCAAAAAGGATTACAACGTTCTACGCTTTTCAATTGGGATGATACTGCTCAAAAAGTTTGGAAAGTAATTGAAGAGATACTCTAAATAAAGTAACAACTAATATCTTAGTATAAAAATCCTTATAATTTATAGTCTATAAAACAAAAAGGTCGAGTAAATTACTCGACCTTTTGTATTTCAATTATCTAATGAGCGTCACGTGCCCAGATTTCGTTATCCGTTCGTCAACACTACT
>CAZDAR010000042.1:0-23302 GCA_964503665.1 uncultured Flavobacteriales bacterium | reverse complement strand
AATGTTTGCTCAATAATTAAATCATATGTTCCTTGATTTGTAAAGAAATCTGTACAAATTACTTTTATCTGTGGATGATGACGGAATTTTTCTTGTAGAATTTCGACTAATTGAGGCGCAATATCTACCAGTGTTATATCAGTAAATCCATTTTCTACTAACCACTCGGCTTCATACGCATTTCCACATCCAGGAATTAAAATAGCGACATCTTTCGGCGTATAGTTTTCCATGAATTTCGTTATCGCTGGAGAAGCGTAACCAATATCCCAACCTGTTTTACTTTCCAACCATCTGCTATTCCAAAATGTTTGATCTAAAGGTGTCTGTTCTTTCATGTCTTTAATGCTCTAAATGAAATTCTGTTACTTTGGAATCATCTTTAAGTGCTTCCAGTATAGTGTCTATTTTAAGAGAATCAATGTTATGTAATCGTACTTTTATGATATTGTTTTTTTCTTTCTTTTCATGTGTATAAGAGTAAATTTTTGCTTTATCTCTTTCTAGTAATTCTACCAATACTTGAGGTATTACCGCCTCCTTTTCAAGTGAAACACGTAAAAACAAAGAAGATTGTTTTACTTTCTTAAACATAGATTCTTCGATAGGCTTCAGTAACCACAAGATAATTAATGCGATAATTGTCGTCGCTACAGCTGCGAAGTAAAGTCCGCCACCCGTTGCTAAACCAATCGCTGCAACTGTCCATAAGCCAGAAGCAGTTGTCAATCCACGTATAACGCCTTGCTTTAGAAACATAATCGTTCCAGCACCGATAAAACCGATACCACTCACCACTTGTGCAGCAATACGAGAAGGATCTAATCCTATTCCTTCTTTACCTAAGATATCTGAAAAACCATAGGCAGAAACAATCATAATCAAACAAGAACCGACACACACCATCATGTGCGTTCTTAGACCAGCTGCCCAATCCTTTCGTTCACGTTCTAAACCGATTAACGCCCCTAAAAGTGAGGCTAACGACAAACGAATTAATACTTCAGTCCACGCAATTTCCATAGATTCAATATAATGAAATTTTTCTAAAGATATCCATTTAGTCATGTTTATCTTTGGAAATAGTAAAAGTAAGAAATTTTAGCGTTTTAGGAGTATTCATATTTTGTCGGGATTATTTTCTTTTGATATGCTGAGTTACAATTTATACCGTTCTTGAAATATGAACTTTTATCTTCTTTACTTTTTGTCCGTCAAAATATTATCTATCGCATTTTCATCATTTCACTTTAATTTGTATTATTGCTAAATGCAGTTGAATTGGCACACTATATTTCCACGCGTAGAAAAAGAATACTATTATTTAGCGTGTTCTGGCGGTGTTGATTCAATGGTTTTATGCTATTTGATGCATCACGCTAAGCTGCCATTTGAAATACTGCATGTTAACTTTCATCTTAGAGATGAAGCTTCCAATAGAGATGAAGCGTTAGTAGTTGAATATGGCAAACGACTTGGTGTAAAAGTGCATGTTCAACATTTTGACACACTAAAAATGCATCGAGAACAAGGTGGTAATTTAGAAAACCTCTGTCGTGACTTGCGTTATTCGTGGTTTGATCGTTTTTTAACGGAAAATCCATATTCAAAATTAGTCGTTGGACATCATTTAGACGATCAAATCGAAACCTTCTATTTACAGTTGGCGAGAAAAGCAGGGATTGTTGGACTTTCGTCGATGAACGTTGTGAATGGAAGAACACTTCGACCGTTACTGGATTTTTCCAAACAAGCGATTTATGCATTTGCTAAAAACCATCAAATTCCATGGAGAGAAGATGATACTAACGCTGAAAATGATTTTACTCGAAACAAATTGAGAAATGTTTTTATTCCGTTTTTAGAAGAAAACATGCCAACACTAAAAGAATCGATTTTAACAATGATTAACGCTTTTCAAACGACGAAAACGACGCTAATTAATGAACTTCAATCAAAAGTCATTCTTTCCGATCATTTTGAATTGGACACGCTACTCTATCAATCATGGAATGTGGACAAAAAGCATATTTTTCTTCATTTGCTAAAGCTGCGATCAAGTACTTTTGAGGAATTGGAAAAGTTAATACATTCCGACATTGGCAAATACATCGAAATCGACCATTGGTTTATTTCCAAGAAAAAAGACAGTTTGGCTTTCGACAAAATAGAAGAGGATATTCTTCCAGCATTGCGATTGGAGAATGTCTCCGAACTACCCAATTCGTTTTCGAGAGATGTTGTTTATTTAGACGCTTCAAAAATCAACGGAGAATTACAGTTACGAAAATGGCAAAAAGGCGATAAATTAGCAGCTATCGGTGTAAATGGTTCAAAATTAGTTTCAAAAATCATTAACGAAGCGCATCTTTCGGCGTATGAAAAAAGGAAGGTTTTGGTCTTAACAGATGATGAAACGATATTGTGGATTGTTGGAATTAAGATTGGTCGAAATGCAGTGGCGAAAGCTGATTCTGGAGAGATATTGAAAGTGAGTTTGGTAAGATCACGCGATACAATTGCGCAATAGCCTTTGGTCTATTCAATCACAATATTATTCATAACGTGTAATTATCCATTCAAAAAATGCGGTTTTTATATGAATAGTCAAACATTATTACGAAGAAAGATACAATCATTCGGGAATTTGAAAATTAATAAAGTATATTAATTACTTTTCAATTAGTATCGTACTTCTTACTTGCCTTTGAAAATCGTTTCGCTAATTCGTCTCGAAGCATTACAGGTTCCAACACAACAATCTCACCACCATAACTCATCATGTCGCGAATAAGCTCTTCCGAAACAAGTGCGTCTAAACTAAAAGTAGTGCCTTCCTCCTCTTCTTTTTTGATTTTCTGAGACGAATGAAAAGGTTGTGATTGGATATATTTGGAGGCAATTTTATCCGCTTTAAATACGATTTGCTTCACCGCCTCTTTTCCTGCGGTTATTCCTGTCGAATATTTGAAGAAATCCTTAGCTGAAAAGTCAATCGCTTCTTCGTATTTTTCATCGGTTATTTTTAATTCATCCATTCGCTCCAAAGCATACGTGATGGTGCTATTTTTGTCAAAGTCAAAAGAGATCAAATACCAACGATTTCGATATTCTTTCAAGAGAATGGGTAAAACTCTCCGTGGTTTACGAACTCCAGAAATAAAGCTTTCATATTCAAATGTGGCAATCAATTGATGCTTTATCGCTTCTAGAAGTTGTGGTAAATTTTCATTTCCAAAGGAGGCAAATCCTCTTTCAAATTGAATAATCTCCGAATCATCTTGTGTATTTCCCTCACCGAAAGCAGCGATTCTATCAAAAATCTTATCGATTGCCAGACCAAATTGCTTAAACATCGATGTATCTTTAAACTGCATCAACGTTTTCGTAGCAAAATGGAGTGATTCTATTTCTTCGCTACTTAGTGGAATATCGTTGATGGAAAAATCTTCTTCCGTATAATAATAGCCTTTATTTCGCTTGCTGTATTTGATGGGAGCATCCATTTCTTCACGCATGGCGAACAAATCTTTCTCGATTGTTGAATCACTGATGTTTTGACCATTATCTGAACCAAAAAGCGCTTCTTCACACGCACTTCTTAATTCCTCTTTCGATGGAAAAGGCTTGTATTTATTGCGTATGAATCTATCAATAATACGATAGCGAATATGGGTATTTTTTATGGACGGCATCGTTCAATAGAATTAATCGCAACCACAAACACCAGTCACAGGGAGAATCGTTTTATCCCCTTTGGTATTTGTAATAACCATTGTTGCTTCAAATACTTTATTTGCGGCAACCGTATTAATCTGTTTTTTATTCGTAAAAACTAAGGTATAATCAGCATTTGAAAAAGTTCCAGCACTTTTAAAAAGTAAGCGCTCCTGACGACCATTGATGATGACTAAACAATCTTTATTTTCATCTTCTAAATACAGAAATTGACGGTTGTTATAATCTGCTTGATCCTGTGAATAAAAACAAGCACATCCTTTTGCATATTGAGGTAACACTTTGAAATTGGATACTTCAATGGCAGACAACAAACTATCTGCACCTAATGCCATAACTTTTTGTTTAAGTTCTTGTAATTCTCTAGAACGAAATTTCAATTGACTTTCAGTACGTTCAACCGTAATTCTTAAACTCGTATTTTCAGCGGTTAGTTGTTCAATTTGTTTTTCTTGCTTTTCGATAAAGTTTTGATAATCGTACAGCTTTGGATTAGAACTCTTTAAATCAGACAGCTCATTTTTTAAGTGAATCAGCTCATTTTCAAGTGAATCTACATAACGAGAAAGCTCTTTAATGGTTTGATCTTTTGTTTGTGAAAATAGTACCGTTGAAAATAATAAAACGCCAATTAAACTGATTATACTTCTTTTGTAATTTATCTCAAACATATTACATTCCGATATATAACTTCAATCCAAATCCAAAGTTAGGATTAACAAAGGATACTTTATTTCGATCGATTGATTCTGTCCACGAATCTGTATTACCATCGTAAGTTTCAGTATAGTAGTGATAATTAAAACTATTAAAGGTCAATCCCATGAACATATAATATTCCAAGCCAAAATTACTTCTGAAAGTATGATTCATTCCTATTTGAAATGTCATCAATCCTTGATATAAATTATCTTTATATTTTTTTGTCAATAGTGGATTGAAATTGGAGAAATTAGAATAATTATTATAATTACGAAACTTCAAACGTGAAGAGATATAAAGCCCGTTCATAGCAGGACGCCCGTTTAGTACATACTTTTTATACGCAGCAGACAAAAGAAAACCATATCCTTGGTCTCTTAGATTATTTGTTTGCCCATCATAATTAGGGATATTTCTTGCAATACCTAAGAAATTCATACGGTTAAATCCAATCATAGAAATCGTTGGTCCTACTTCAATCTCGAATCCGTTATTATAATGAAAAGCTTTCTCGTAACTAAAGATCACATCACCTGACATAAATCGCAACACGTCCACCTTAATTGCATGTTGAGGCATATAAAATAATTTTTTCTTTACTCTTACTGTATCTAATTCTTTTTGTGAATATGTCCAAAATGCTGAGCTCGCTATTATAATTCCTATAATTAGTTGTTTCATCTGATTTAATAATTAGTCATTCGTTAACTACAAATATACAACAACGCAAATTGAATACGTTCATTGTGAATATCTTTTCTGACAAAGTAAAGTCTTAAAGTGTATCTTCAATTACTTCCTTTACCCTTCCCACTTCTCCTGTTTCCAGTCTTACTTTAATTCCATGCGTATGATTTGGAGATTTGGTTAGAATCGTTGCTACCACACCTTCCGTTAGAACCCCACTTCGTTGATCTGCTTTGAGAACAATTTTGACCTCTGCTCCTACTTTTATGTTTCTTCGTTCTGTTCCGTCCATGATTTTTAATTGAGATATGAATGGTAAATTTAATGAATTTGTTCCGTTTAAAGCACTCAATTACTTCTTTTCCAAAATTGTCAAAAAAACAAGCACTAAATTTTCCTCGACTGATTTTACTATCAATACTTGCTTTTGTTTCTTCAACTCCTATTTCATTCAACATCAAAGCTAAATCAGAATTAGAAACTCCTCGTTTAACTAATTCAGACTTCAGTAATCGTTTTGCTTTGTCATTCCAATTTACCATAATCAAAAACTTTACACTTGCAACAATTCGATAATAATTATCATATATGCAAATAAAATGGCGAAAATAATAAAAACATCGCCTAACATTTATCCGAGTAGTCGACAAAAGCACTCAAAAAATATGCGATGAAGTTCAAAATTCTCTCATCGCTTTTTTATTGTGTCACTTTTCGATAACCGCCGCTTTTGTCGATCTATTCGGTGTTCAGCGAACGGATGTGGATATTCCATTTTCCCTTAAGATACAAAGTAGCCATATTTATCAAAATTAGTTCGTTTTTTTAGCCAATTTTAGGTTTTTAGACGAACTGACGTTAGTCAATTATTTAAGGTAAAAATATCTTTAAATAGCTATCTTTCATTAATAAAGGTTAATTTTAGGTCAAAAAAAATAATAGTATGATTTTTATTGATAATGAGGGAAATACGAATCCACACCTCAATTTAGCCTTAGAAGAATACATCGTTCGAAACTTCGATTCAGCAAATAATTATCTCTTATTTTACATCAACGAACCAGCTATCATTATTGGAAAAAATCAAATAACGGTCGAAGAAGTCAATCATGAATACATCGAAAATAACGCTATTCATGTCGTGCGACGAGTAAGTGGTGGCGGTGCAGTTTATCACGATTTTGGAAATTTGAATTTTAGTTTTATCACCAATCATGACATAAAAAAGCTGCATAATTTCAAGCAATTCACCGAGCCTGTCATTAAAGTATTGAACGATTTAGGTTTGGCGGCTGAACTAAAAGGGCGTAACGATATACAAATAGACGAAAAGAAAATTTCGGGAACGGCTCAATTTTCCACTGGTAAAAGAATGATTAGTCATGGCACACTGTTACTCGATGCCAATCTGGATGAAGTAGTGAAAGCGTTACACGTCAAAATGAGTAAAATCGAATCGAAAGGACATAAATCGGTACGCAGTAGAGTGGCGAATATTAATGACTTTTTAGAAAAACCATTAAAGATGGAAGACTTTAAATCGATGTTGTTAAATGGTTTATTTGAAGGCAATAAAAATTTCCAAACCTATCATTTAACAGAAGAAGAATGGAAAGGCGTTTATCAACTGAAAGCAGAAAAATACGATACTTGGGCGTGGAATTATGGGCGTGAACCTTCGTTTAATATCCAAAAGACAAAGCGGTTTGATATTGGGGAATTGGATGCACGCATTTGTGTCGATAAAGGTCTTATTACCAGTATTAAAATTTATGGAGACTTCTTCGGAAAAGAATCAGTCGAAGAATTAAACGAACGATTAACTGGTATTCCATACGATACATCATCTATTCAAAAGGCACTTGAGCATGTAGATATCACCAACTATTTTGGTGCGCTGGAGAAGGATGCGTTTATCTATTTTTTGTATGGCGGAGATGAAGATTAAGTAGGCCAGCTGAAAAAGTGAATTATTCAAATTCTAATGCTGACTGATATTTTCACTGTAGTTTAAAACTTCAATTCTTATCTTTCTTTTATTTTTTGTCTGTCAAAAAGAGAAAAAGCGTTGCTTTTGAAAACGTAAAAACGACAAATGGTAATGCCATTGTTTTAAGGATAAAAATCTCGTCACAGTAATCTTTTTCACACCCAAATCATCCTCATTGTCTACAAAAATATAACTCACTATCGCTCAGACAGTTATTTTTGTTTCAGCCATTTACCTTCGGTGCTTCGTGGTAGTCGTTGTGTGTCCCGGCGAAAAAATCAATTTCAATTCTACATTGGAACAGGTTACGACGTCCTAATCACTCGTTGAGTTCGGGTTAATCGAAAGCAGATAAATATTTCACTTCGATA
Organism: uncultured Flavobacteriales bacterium; assembly: GCA_964503665.1. Lineage (GTDB taxonomy): Bacteria > Bacteroidota > Bacteroidia > Flavobacteriales_D > Crocinitomicaceae > 40-80. The sequence goes on along the minus strand of CAZDAR010000042.1, from coordinate 15,814 downwards.
TTATAAATTCAAACTTCTTCAAACAGTTTTTCGAAAATAACCTGATCGCCTTCTGTAAAGCCTACATGACGACGTGACATCATCGCTTGAGCTACTTGCATCGTTTTTTGTAAATCAAATCGTTCAAAGCCATTTGCGCCTCCCCAAGAAAAAGAAGGAATAAACTTCGGTGGAAAATCACCACCGAAAATATTACACGAAACACCACAAACAGTCGCCGTGTTGAACATAGTATTGATGCCACATTTACTGTGATCCCCCATCATGATACCCATAAACTGGATGTTGGTCGTTTCAATGGTTTGAGATTCGTAAGAATAGGTTGCAACGGGTGAGTAATTATTTTTCAAGTTGGAAGAATTCGTATCTGCGCCTAAATTACACCATTCTCCTATCACTGAATTCCCTAAAAATCCATCGTGTCCTTTGTTAGAATAGGCTTGAAAAACGACATTATTCACCTCACCTCCTACTTTGCAATGTGGTCCTAAAGTCGTTGCACCATATACTTTCGTCGCTAATTTCAAGGTGGCGCCTTCTCCTAAAGCTAAACCACCACGAACTACAGAACCTTCCATAATTTCTGCTTCTTTCGCTAAATAAATCGGTCCTGAAGTCGTGTTTAAAATGCAGGCTTCCATTTGGGCACCTTCTTCTAAGAAAATTTGATTGACATTTCCAATAACCGTATTCGTCGCACTGATCTGCTGCGTTGTTCTGCCTTTGGTGATCCATTCAAAATCGACTTTTAATACCACATCATTCTTTAGGTAAATATCCCAACGTTCTTCCAAAAAGACAAACTCTTCTTCTAACATTAGATGAGACATTGCTTGTTCGCCTCTTTGCGCAATCCACTGATCTTCTTTCTGTAATCGCTCACCTTCCTTTAATGATTGGATCTTTTCCATCAGAGAAGCCGTTAAAATGACTTGTGCATTAATCGTAACGGCATCCGTCAATCCTTTGCCAGATGGAAATTTCGTGGTTAAATATTCTTCCGTATCAAAAAAGACATTCGCTTGCTTATCAAATAACTGAATACGTTCTTCATTGGTCATAATTCCCATACGGATAGTTCCCAAAGGGCGTGTCAAGGTAAAAGGGGCAAAACGCAAATGTAATCCGTTGTCAGAAAGAATATAGTTCATGGTATTTTAAATTTGTGCCGTTTTCTTAGAGGTTAAAAATAACAAACCAAACGTTATCAGTCCGTTTAAAATCAATATTTCATAACTAAAAGAGTAACCATTCAACCATTCGAAGGAATTAGCAGAAATAATGAAACAGATTATCGGCGCTAAAATACAAATGAATGGCACCAAAATTTCTTTCACTTTACGCTTCGTTAAAATTCCAAAGAAGAACAAGCCCAACAGCGGTCCATAGGTATATGAGGCGACTTTTAGAATAACGTCAATCAAATCGTTACCGCCGCTATCCATGTACCATTTTGTGGCTAATGCGATGACTAAAAACACCAATGAGAATCCAATATGGACGATGAATTTCAACCGTTTTTTCTCTTTTTCCTCTCGTTTATGGAAGTTCAAAAAGTCAATACAAAAAGCCGTTGTCAATGCAGTTAAAGCACTGTCAGAAGAAGCATACGAAGAAGCTAATATTCCTAACAAGAATAAGATTCCTACAGCTAATCCTAAATGTTCAAATGCCAAAGTTGGATACACATCGTCAGTTACCACATGTCCAATAACGTTAGTCGGTAAAGAAATGCCCATCGCATCACTGTATAAATACAAAGCTCCACCTAAAAGCAAGAAGAAAAAGTTGACCACCACCATGATGACTGTAAACGAATACATATTTTTCTTCGCATCACCAATATTTTTACAAGATAGGTTTTTTTGCATCATATCTTGGTCTAAACCGGTCATAGCGATGGCGATAAACATTCCTCCGAAGAAGTATTTAGGAAAATAAATAGGTGATTTGTAATCTTCTAAATAGAAAATCTTAGTCATTGAAGTACCTAACTGACTATTTTTCGCTTTAATGTTATCGTATAATTCAAAAATGTTAAAGTCCAATGAATTTGAAATGATAAAAACACTTAGAATAACCGCTCCCACTAAGAAAACTGTTTGGAAAGTATCGGTATAAATAATTGTTTTGATACCGCCTTTAAATGTGTACACCCAAATCAATAAGACCGTTATGACGGCTGTTACAATATAAGGAACGCCTAAACCGTCAAAGAGAAATTTCTGTAAAACGAAGGTTGCTAAATACAACCGCATGGCAGAACCAAGTGTTCGAGATAAAATAAAGAAACTAGCACCCGTTTTATAAGAAACAATCCCAAATCGATCCAACAGAAATTCATAAATTGAGGTCAAATTCATGCGGTAATAAAGGGGCATCAATACCTGTGCAATCACGATATAGCCTAAAATATATCCTAGGACGACTTGAAAATACGCCATTCCGTCCATGTACACTTTTCCAGGGACAGAAATAAACGTCACCCCTGAAAGTGATGTTCCAATCATTCCAAACGCAACCAGATACCATTTACTCGAGCGATTACCCGTGAAAAAAGTATCAGATGTCGCATTTTTTGAAGTTATGATGGAAATTAAAATTAATATTCCAAAATATCCTATTAATAAACTTGCTACTAAAAGTGCGCTCATATTTACGTTTTGAACGAACGAAGATACTAAAATCCTATTTCTATATAAACTTTTTTTTATTAGTTTGCTTGACAAATTCAAAAAAGTATTATTTTCGAACCATAATCTGACATAAAAAAAATGTAATCGTCAGAATTTTAGAGGCTCTATGATAAATTTATTTGTTTCAAGATTAGACTACGGGGTTACCCAAGAAGATCTAACTACTTTGTTTAAGCCATATGGTTTTGTGAAAAAAGTATCTATCGTAATGGATAGAGAAACTGGTCGATCCAAAGGATTTGCTTTTATTGAAGTTGACGGAGATGATGCGCAAAAAATCATCGATGATTTAGATGGTTACAATTTAAAAGACCGTAGTATCTCAGTAAAAATTGCCGAAGACAGAGGTAGTCGTCCACCTAGCAAACGCCCAGATAATTCGGAACGCAGACCTTATTCCGACAACCGTCCGAGTAGACCTGAAGCGGATGCAGCGACTCCGTTTAGAAGTTCAGACGATTCTGGTAAAAGTGAATTCAATCCAACTGAATTAAGTGGTAAACCTGACCGTTTGAAATCGAAGATAGCCGGAAAGAAAGGTGGAGCTCCAATAAGCTTAAATGATGGCCCTAAAAAAGGAAAAATGCCAGCATATAAAAAGAGTGGAAAATCCAATCGTTTTTTCTTAGACGACGAAGACGATTATTAATTTATAGTATAATTGAAGCAGAACTAGCTGATTTACACACGTTAAATTAGTGGTTCTGCTTTATTTTTTCTTGGCTCTTTCATACTGAATGGGCCATTCTATATCCTCGTTCAAGTTCGCGGCGGCTTGAAGTGGGAAATAAGGCTGTCTAAGCGCTTCTCTTCCATATAATATCAAATCGGCTCTGTCATCTTTTAAGATTTCTTCTGAAAGTGTTGCTGTCGTTATTTTACCAACTGCCCCTGTTAATATCCCAGCTTCCTTTTTGACTGTTGCTGCAAAATCAGTTTGGTAACCTGCATACGTATAGATAGATGCTTTTGGTACATTTCCGCCAGAAGAAACATCAATTAGATCAACGCCAAGGTCTTTCAATCGCTTCGATAATTCAACAGTGTCGTTTACCTCCCAACCACCTTCTAACCAATCGGTTGCTGAAAGACGCACAAACAATGGTTTATCATTTCCCCATTCTTCTTTAATCAATTGCGTCACTTCTAAAAGGAGTCGTATTCTATTATCAAAATCGCCACCATATTGGTCGGTTCGTTTATTCCCTAATGGTGAATAAAATTGATGAAACAAATAACCGTGAGCCGCATGGATTTCCAATACATCATATCCAATTTCCTTTACTCTTCGCGTTGCGGAAACAAAGTCGTCTTTTACTTTCTGTATCCCTAATTCATCTAATTCGACAGGTGGTATTTCACCTTCATCAAATGCTATCGGAGAAGCAGAAACTGTTGTCCAACCGTTGGGTAAATTAGGGGCTATTTGAGCAGCTCCATTTTGGGGTAAATCATGACTCGCTTTTCGACCAGCATGCGCTAATTGAATTCCCATTTTCGCACCTTGAGAATGACAAAATGCAACGATTTCTTTTTGTTTTAGCATATGTTCATCTTTCCAAATACCCAAATCACCATACGTGATACGTCCTTCTGGCGAAACTGCTGTAGCTTCTGCGATAATTAATCCAAATCCACCGTTAGCTCTACTACCTAAATGGACTAAATGAAAATCAGTAGCAAATCCATCTAGACTGCTGTACATACACATGGGAGAAACGACTGTTCTATTTCTGAAGGTGGTAGATTTAATCGTTAAAGGGGAGAAAAGAATACTCATTTAAATGTATTTGTTTAAAATAATTACTAAAATACGTTCTTAAATTCAAAAAAGAAGTCTTTTAAAAAGAGGAGGTGCTAAAAAATAGCTAATTTTGTGCTTATTATATGGCTTCATAGTTCAACGGATAGAACAAAAGTTTCCTAAACTTTAGATCCAGGTTCGATTCCTGGTGAGGCTACTTTTTCATTATCAAACCTAGTCAAACAGTACCAAATTACCTAAGAATGAAACACTTTGAAACTGTTTGATACGATTTGAAACACTTTATTTGTGATACTCTAGTGATATCTCATGTGATACTTTTAATTATCACAACAAATACCTTAGGAATTGTTTATAATGGGTATAACATCTTTAGTAATTCACTTGCGGATTATGACGTTTTATTAGATTCTATCAATGTTTCAAGCGCTAGTCTTAACTTAATGCCTTTGGCTGACAACGGTGGTTTTACTAAAGCGGTCATGCCTGCTGTTGGAAGTATTGCTAACAATGGAGGAAAGCCAAGTAAATGGAAATCAACAAAGTAGTTTCCGTATTGTTAAAGAATAAAGCGATTTTAGCTCTCACTAATACAACTATGAGAGCGGATTAAACCGAAATAAATAGCCTTTCATCAAATAGAATCAACAAATTCTACTTTTACTTTTTGTTAATTTTCGTTCATTCGCTTTCAAAAAGAAATAACATTTCCTACATTTATGGAAAATAAATTCAGTGTTATGAAAAAAAGTTCAAGGTTACTATTCGTAGCTCTTCTAGGGTTGGCGATAACGAGTTGTAGTTCTAAAAGTGAGAACAAATCAACAGAAGCGAATGATGTAAAAACAGAAATCTGTACATACAGCTATGATAATACGTCATCAAAAGTAGAATTCTCAGCGTATAAATTCTTAAGAAAAGCAGCTGTTGGTGGTGTATTTAACGACTTAAATGTAACAGGAGGACAAGTTGGCGAAGATGCGGCAAAAGTAATTGAAAGCTTAAGTTTTGAAATTCCTATTTCAGGTATTGACACTAAAGACGCAGGAAGAGACCAAAAAGTAAGTACTTTCTTCTTTGGTACCATCAATACGAATGAAATTACAGGTAAAGTGGTGAAATTAGATGCTGCTAAGGGCGAAGCGACATTATCAATTACCATGAATGGTATTTCAAATGATGTGATTGGAAAATACACCTTAGAAGATGCGAATTTCTCTTTTAATGCAGAAATCAATGTCAACGATTGGAAAGCAGAAAAAGGAATCGAAGCGTTAAACAAAGAATGTAAAGAATTACATACAGATGTAGCAAACGGTGACAAGGTTTCTAAATTATGGCCTGATGTGTCTATCTCGTTTACGACTACTTTGAAAAAAGAATGTAAATAATCGAAATTTAACTTCATAAAAAAAAGCCGATAGAACTAATATCTATCGGCTTTTTAAGTTTTAATCCCTTTTGATTAATTCTTATAGAAAGGCAATTTCACAATTTTTGCTTTTACGCCTTTGTCTCTAATAGAAATGAAAATTTCACCGTCAACTGTCGCTTTATCCGTTGTAACATAGCCCAGACCAATTGCTTTCTTTAAACTCGGAGACATCGTACCTGAAGTCACTACTCCGATTACTTTTCCACCTTCGTCTAAAATATCGTATTCGTGACGAGGAATTCCTCTGTCAATTAATTCAAAGGCAACTAGCTTTCTAGTAACACCTTCTTCTTTTTGTTTTTTCAACAAATCAGCATCGACAAAATCCTTTGTGAATTTCGTCACCCAACCCAAACCTGCTTCAATTGGAGAAGTTGTGTCGTCAATATCGTTTCCGTAAAGACAAAATCCCATTTCTAAACGCAATGTATCACGAGCAGCTAAACCAATTGGCTTAATGCCTTGACTTTTTCCTGCCTCGAAAAGAGCGTCCCAAATCGTTTGAGCGTGTTCATTTTTAAAATAAAGTTCAAATCCTCCACTTCCAGTATATCCTGTTCCTGAAATAATTACATCATCACATCCTGCGAACGCTCCAATGACAAAAGAAAAGGGTTTAACGGTTGTTAAGTCAATATCTGTTAAACTTTGAATGGCGGCAATCGTTTTAGGACCTTGAACGGCAAACAACGAATAGTCATCTGATTCATTAGTCATTACAACACCTTCTGTATTGTGTTGTGCTATCCAATTCCAATCTTTCTCAATATTAGAAGCGTTCACCACCAACAAATACTCATGTTCGGCCATTCGGTAAACGATTAAATCATCTACGATTCCGCCTTTACCATTAGGCATACATGTATATTGTGCTTTACCGATTTCAATTTTACTTGCATCGTTTGTTCCAACTCTTTGTATCAAGTCCAATGCTTTTTCTCCTTTCAAGAAAAATTCACCCATGTGTGAAACATCAAAAACTCCTACTGCATTTCGTACAGCTTCGTGTTCTGCATTTACACCTTCGTATTGAACAGGCATTTCATATCCAGCGAATGGAACCATCTTTGCTCTTAGCGCAACATGAACATCATATAATGCGGTTTTTTTCATATTGATTAAATATTATAGTTTCTACCTAAAATCTTTGCAAAAGTACGGATTTTTTATGGATTAATGAACGTAAAAACTCACAAAGCAGTCAAAAAGTGCATCGTATCGACATTGTCGGAAAAATCATCAATTTTAGGTGTCTGTGCTTTTCCAAATGGGGTATAGTTTTTTCCAACCACCACTTGTATATTCTCTTTATGTTCGTTCAAATAGCTTTCTATTTCCGCTGTGGTTGAATAATAATGATAATGTAGCATCGCCAAAGACGAGTGCAAATCGGTCGTTTCTTTCAATAAAATAAAACCATTTTCAAATAGCGGAATTTGACTAATTAAATGCACCGCTCGATTATAGTCGTAATTATTTACGTATTTGTGGTGATTGATAATCTCAGAATAGGAGAAAATACCTTCGAAAAAACGAGAAATATCAAAACCCTTAGGTAATAAAATATGAGATACATTTCGGCAACCTAAACCAAAGTAGTAAAAAACATCTTTTCCTAATTGTTCAATTTCTTCTTTTGTTTCTGTCCCATCCAAAACTGCTACTGAGGTGCGGTTTCTCCTAAAAATATGTGGTTTCTTTCCGAAATATTCTTCAAAATATTTCAAGGAATTGTCACTTCCTGTTGCAATAACCGCGTCCATCTCTTTCACTAAACCACTGGAAAGAATAATCCGTTCAGAAAAACGAGCGTCAATCTTGTTTAAAATGGAGATTAGTTCGGGTAGCAATGTTTGATCATCCGATGAAAGTTTTGCAATTAACTTATGTCCTGAAAGTAAAACACATAAAAAGTCATGAAATCCCACTAGCGGTATATTTCCCGCCATGATAACGGCTACTTTTTTAGGATTAGTAGTAAAAGGATAATTGGCAACAAACGATTCTAGTTCATTTCGTTGAAGCATTTCACTATGAGAACGAAGGCTAAATTGTACCGATTCTTTTGTAAACCAGCCATTCAGATGAAATTGCCGATTGATAGTGGTCAACAAACGCTCATATTCTTGTGCCGATATTTTCCAATTCGATTGATATGCCTCTTCATTGGACGCTGAGTACATAATCTCTCCTAATTGTATAAAACCGTTAATTATTTCTGCTTGAATCACTTTTTCTAATTATATTCGACAAAAATACAACAGATTTATGAATGTTTGTTCGTTCACCAATCGAAAGCAACCAAATATGAAAAAGATAGTTTTTTTATTTTTTGCATTAGCACTTTTCTCTTGTGATAAAATGAATTCAAAAAAGCAATTTTTTGGGGAATGGCAAATCCTTAAAAAAGAACAGCTAAATGCAGACAATATATGGATAGACATTACAGAAGAATGTGATAAAGACGACAGTGAATCGTATCGAAATATGGGAGACTGGTATTTTTTTCCTGGAGATGTAAAATGCACTGAAAGTGATCTTCCTTCTAAGGGAAAATGGAATTACGACCATGACAATAAACGCCTTGTTTATGCAAATAGCACCAACATTAATGTTGCAGAAGCAACTGTTGTTTCCATTGATGGTGATGGAATGGTACTCGACATGAATAGTTCTGGTGTCGTTAACACCACTCGGATTACGTATAAAAAAGCAAAATAATCCGCTTTATTCGACGTCTAAAATCTCTACATCAAATACAAGTACTGAATTCTTTGGAATATCGTCTAGATTTTTGTCTGCATAACCTAAATTGGGTGGAATCACCAATTTCGCCTTCCCTCCTTTTTTCAAATAAGCAAATGCTTCTTTCCAACCTTCGATTAACACACGCGTCTCGAATGTAACAGGGTTGTCTCGTGTTCTTCTATCGAATAACTCACCATTTAATAATCTTCCTTCGTAGGCAAAGGTCACTTTATCAGTGAACTTAATGTACTCTTCACCTTCGCCTTCCTTTTCAATATAATAATACAATCCAGATTCCGATTTTTCAAAAGGTACAGGTTGTTTTTTGACATATTTCTGAATTTGCTGATCGAACTCTTGTAAATCCTTATCAGAATAAGTGTTACAACCGAAAACGAATCCCATTAAAGCGATCAAAAGTAACTGATTGATTCTTCTCATCTTGATTAAAATTTAACGGGTGTTACTGTATATCCTTCTTTCTTCAGTAATTCAATAACGCCATCCATTCCGCCTAAATGCGCCGCTCCAACTGCTATAAAAGCAGCTTGATCTTTGATGATATCTTTAATTTTAGGAATCCAATTGTGGTTTCTGTTTTTCAAGAATGCATCGCTATCCATCAACACACTTTCTTTACTCGCCACGTAGGCATACAAAGAATCTAAGTATTGCTTACGATAAAGTTTTTGCATAATCACCATTTCATCATTGGAGCTATCGCCATTACGAATACCTTCCATCACCATTTCGGTTTGTTGTTCCTTTGTCATATCATCAAAAATCCCCATTTGATCGGCAATCGTCTCTAATCCTAATGTTTTGATTTTCTTGTTCGTTGCTATATCAGAAATGGTTTTTTCATACGATTCTGTTTTACCAATAAATTGCAATTGCGTAACGGTTTGTAAAACCACAAAGGGTTTCATTTTTTCAAAAGTGGAGCGAAACATTGCTTCGTCCATTCCTGCATTTGTTTTCACCCACGTTAAAAGAGAATCTTGTTGCGCTTCATTAAAATAATCAAATAAGGTTCCTTCTTTCAGGATAAAATATTTCATGGCTTCTGCTTGATTTAAATCGGCGATTTCCATAACAACAACATCTGACTTAGTAATAAATTTCTCTAATGATTTAGGGAAATAGAAGTATTCTTTTTCAATTAAGTGCATCGTTCCAAACAAGTAAGATGCTTTTTTCAAACCATTTCCTTCAATTTTCCATAACAGTGATTTTTGTTCTGGAATCGTTTCATTGGTGACATATAAAAAAGAACTTAACCCAATAAATGCAGCAAGCAATCCTAATTTAAACATTATTTTATTCATCTTAATTGTATTTTATTATTCAACAACTGTATTCTCTTCTTTTATGAGTCTGACTAAAAACTGACTCTCTTCTTGAGTGAGTAACGTAACTTTAAACCCTACTTTTTCAGCAACTTGCTTCAAGTTTTCTAAATCTACAAAAAGCCATTTAAACCACTCTCCAACAACACCTTTAAACTCCATTTGGTAGTCAAAGTTACCATAATATTCGGAATTTAAATCCATCCAAGTACTTCCATCTTCTTCTTCATAAAGATAACTGATATCGGAAGAATCCAATAAAAGTTGACCATTGTCATTCAGTAATTGATACGATTTCAGCAATGTATTCTCCAAATTGGAAAGCGTTCCAGCAATTCCGATACCGTTCATTAACATCAAAATGGTATCGTAGGTTTCGCCTTGAATATCAAAAAAATTAATGACTTGTGATTTTACACCTTTGGATTGAATATAGTCAATTGCGGGTATAGATATATCAATTGCTTTAACGTCGAATCCTTTTGAATTCAGAAAGATAGCATGCGCCCCTGCTCCTGCACCAACATCTAGTATTTTACCTCGACAAGCGTCAATAGCTATTTTTTCTAGTGTAGGAAAATCGGTATAGGTTCTAAAAAGATGATGTACCGGAATGACATCATCATCACATAATTTGGAATGAACAATAATCTCCAATTTCTTAGAGGGTTTTTGACAATATGCCTCAATAGCCGCCCCTAATGGATCTTTCATACGTTAGTAATCTTCGTCGTTGTAACTACCATAATCATCATCGCTGTCATCTTCAAAGTCTTCATCGTACTCATTATCATACTCATCGTCAGAATCTTCACCGAATATATCGTCCAAATTCATCATTCTAGAATCCTCAGGAGGTGCCATTCCAACTGACAATGTCACTTTCGGTTTATCAACTGTTTCCTTAACTACTTCGATGAGTTCAATAAGGAAAATCCACATACGTACAAAATCATGTACCAGAATGACTTTCTGACCCGATTCTTTAACAAAGTCGCCTATTTTCTGCTCCGACATAATCGCAACAGGTTCTAACATATCATCGTCTAATGACATGTCTAACAACGTAATTTCAAATCCTTTGTCCCAATTATCATTCGACATATAAAACGATGCCATTTGATTTCCTTCAAAATTAAAAGAAGCAATTACGGCGTTATATAACGTCTCAAATGTATCGGCTTTATTAATAGTTATATCACGAAAAATTTCTTCATTATTTTCTGTGTCTAGTAACACTCGGAATTTATAGGCACTCATTACGTTTAATTTTATGGTGTCGAATTTACATTTTTTTTGGTTTCAAACCAATACTTTCAGCAATTTTCATCATATAGTCGAAGGCGGCATCGTATTCATTGGCAATATCACCTTCTAAAATAGCTTCTTTAATACGTGCTTTGACAATACCTATTTCATTTCCTGGCTTTAAATCAAAGACTTCCATAATGACTTTTCCTGAAATAGGTGGTTGAAAATTTCGAACATGATCTTTTTCTTCTACGTCTTTTAATTTTTGTTTTACCAACTCAAAATTATTCTTAAAACGCTTCACTTTCATCTCATTTTTGGACGTAATATCCGCAGAGCACAAAGTCATTAAATCATCTACATCTTCACCTGCTTCAAACAATAAGCGGCGAACGGCTGAATCTGTCACATCTCCTTTTACCAACGCAATCGGACGTAAATGAAGTCGCACTAGTTTTTGAACATATCTCATTTTATCACCGAGAGGCAATCGCATCCTTTTGAAAATACCCGTCACCATCTTCGCTCCTACTTCTTCGTGATTGTGAAATGTCCAACCACTTTTAGACGAAAGACGTTTTGTCTTTGGTTTTCCAATATCGTGTAAAATAGCAGCCCAACGCAAGTATAAATCGTCCGTGTCTTTTGAGATATTATCCAACACTTCTATGGTATGATAAAAATTGTCTTTATGTGAATAGCCATCTATTGTTTCCACTCCATAAAGTTTACACATTTCAGGAAAAAACTCTTTCAGAAGTTTCGTTTTGAATAAATAATCGAATCCTTTCGACGGTTTTTTAGCCAAAATGATTTTATTTAATTCGTCGGTTATCCGTTCTTGCGAAATAATTTTCAGGCGTTCTGCATTTTTCAAAATCGCTTCTAAACTCTTTTTCTCAATTGAGAAATTCAATTGTGTCGCAAAACGAATCGCACGCATCATTCGTAACGGGTCATCTGAATAGGTTCTATCAGGGTCGAGTGGCGTGCGAATAATACCATCTTCTAAATCTTTAATGCCATTAAATGGGTCAACCAACTCTCCGAAATTAGTATCCATTAAACTCAATGCTAATGCATTAATCGTAAAATCTCGGCGCAATTGATCATCTTTAATCGTTCCATTTTCTACAGCTGGCTTACGTGAATCTTCAGAGTAGGATTCTTTCCGAGCGCCCACAAATTCAACATCAATATCTTTGTAGCGAAAATGAGCTGTTCCAAAGGTCTTAAACGTCGTCACTTTTTGAACTTTCAGTCGGTCTGCTACTAATTGAGCAAACTCTAAACCATCTCCAACTACAACAATATCAATATCTTTCGATGGTCTCTCTAAAAAAAGGTCGCGTACAAAACCACCAATCACATATGCTTGAAAGTTATGATCGCTAGCAACAAGTCGTGCTACTTTAAAAACTGGATGTGTTAATTTACTCGCTAAATTCATCATAAAATGAGAGCGCAAATATAGTGAGAAATTAGGAGAAGGGAAATTGAAACATTGATTTTATCTTTCTTTTACTTTTTATCCGCGGCAAAGTCGATGAATGGCACCACGCCTACCGCTACGATGCGGATAACCGTATTACGGAGGTTTATACCACCAAACAAACCCCGATGACCAATCCTGCTCATGGTATGGCGGCGGCTCAAAACGAGCCACTTGTTTCGCCGTTCTGGGAAAAAGATGCGAGCTATCAATACTACAAGCACGGTCCACTGGCACGTGTTGAAATCGGTAATGAGAAAGTGCAGGGAGTAGATTATGTCTATACGGCTCAAGGTTGGATGAAGGGGGTAAATTCGAACACGCTACAAGCCGACCGAGATCCAGGAAAGGATGGCGTTTCGGCAGGTACAAACGAACTCACCGCCAAAGATGCCTTCGGCTTCTCACTCCATTACAACGACAACGACTACAAGCCAATTGCAACAGGTTCAACGAGTTTTATTGCGGATCAAACAGGAAGTGATGTGCGCAATAATGGGGCGCAACTCTATAACGGAAACATCGGGCGCATGGTCACCACCATCACAAAACCCGATACCCGTGAAGTGCTACCACTTGGAAACGCCTATCAATACGATCAGTTGAACCGTCTCGCACACAGTAAGAGTTTCATCAATGTTGATTTAGGTGCCAACGCTTGGGGAAGTAGCGGAACGTATGATAACAAATACTTCAACGCCTTCACCTACGATGCCAATGGCAATATCTTAACACAAATCCGCCATGATAGCATTGGAACAAAAATCGATGATTTGGCGTATCGCTATGAGAAAAACTACGCTGGAAGGCTGTTGCGCAACCGCCTTTATACGGTCAATGATAATGTGAGTTCTTCCTTGTACAGTGATGATATTGACGATATGGGCACGTTTGACAACAATGTCAATACGATAAATACCGCTAATAATTACAGTTATGATGGTGAAGGCAGATTGACGAAAGATAAGCAAGAAGAAATTGATACGATTATTTGGCGTGTGGACGGAAAAGTTAAATTCATAAAAAGAGATGCCAATTCTCAAAAAAATAACCTATCTTTCGATTATGATGCGTTCGGAAGAAGAACAGCAAAGCATGTTTACGATGCAAATGATAACTTGCTTTCTTCGACGTATTATATTTTAGATGCTCAAGGAAATGTCATGACAACATACAACCTAAACATAGATACATTAAATTCTTATCTTACTTATTTTCAAGCGGATAAGTATATTTATGGTTCGTCACGTTTAGGAATGTTGAAGGATTCTGTCAACGTGCTAGGATCGGCATACACAAATACCGATACATCCAATTTTATTCATACGCTTGGTAATAAACGGTATGAATTGACCAACCATTTGGGTAATGTACTTTCTGTGATAAGCGACAAGCCGATACCTCATGATAACAACGGAAGCGTAGATTACTGGATGGCGGATATTAAAAACTCTCAAGATTATAGTCCATTTGGTGTGATACTAAGTGGTAGAAGTTTTGATAGTGATAGCAGTTACTTGTATGGGTTTCAAGGACAAGAGAGCGACGATCAGGTAAGTGGAAAAGGAAACAACTACACCGCAGAGTTCTGGCAATATGATAGCCGTTTAGGTAGAAGGTGGAATGTTGATCCTGTATTTAAAGAATATGAAAGTCCTTATGTGGTGTATGCAAATAATCCAATATGGTTTATTGACCCGAATGGTAGTGATACATTAATTTTTAACACTAAAGGAGAATTGAAAGAGACAAAAGAATCAGAGAATGTGGTGTTTGGTGTATTGGGAGATGATAAAAAAACGGAATATTCTCAGTCTTATGATAAAAACATTTTAGAGCATCAATGGAATTATAGTAAAGATTCAAAAGGTAAAGATTTAGTAAAAAAAATTGATGTATATCAAATAAAAGGTAATTCAAACGCAGTAGAAATATTTGAATTTTTATCAAATCATACAAAAGTTGAATGGGGATTATTTACGACCAAACATGGGAGTTCTAATTCTGGATTCCTTTTTACTGATAAAAGAGAAGGAAAGTTGAATATTGAGGCAATATTCTATAAAAAGTTACTTAAGGAAAATTATGTTATATATGATTCCTATCATTCTCACCCTGGTAGGACACCTTATCCATCGGGTTATTACGGTAGTGATGATTCTTTTCATGGACCGAAAGAATGGGGCGATATGGGGGCTTTAAAACAGATAACAAAAGACTATAATGAAAAATACGGGGATACTGTTTTTGATATTCGATTTAAAATATTCATTCCTACGGATTCTAAAAGAAATCTTAAGTCGAGATACATTATTTATGACAAAGATGATTATTATGAGGAATAATTTGTTTTTAATAGTTAAGATACTAATTGTTTTTTTGATAGCTGTATCGTGTCAGAAAACTAAGAAGATAAATAAGATTATTATAAATGATAATTTTAAAAAAATAATATATAATGACATAAGAGAATTTAGGATTAATGATACATCAACTTTGTCAAAAAAGCGATTGTTACTTATAACAACGAAATTTATGAAGCATCAAGATATGTTTATTTTTTATGAGACAGACGACTATGTTACAGACGAAACAGATTATTTAGGTTACTTTAAAATATATGATTACATTATTCTTTATGTAAAGTCAAAAGATAATATTGGAATAAATAAAAATCTAATGAATTTAACATCAGAGAATAGAAAATTCAATTCTGTTAAGTTAGAAACAAGAAAGGATAATACAAGTATAGAGAATAGTTGTTCTTCAATATCATATGTTTTCTATAATGATAGTTTATTTAGATTTAATAGTAAATGGGATATTGTTTTTCGGGGTGTAATTTCCGAGACTACTCCCGAAACAAAGGGAAGAAAAAGCGAAAATAATCAGGCTACTCCCAATCCAAAACCAAAAACATCCCTTCGATACATCGAAGTTGTTGAAAAAGAGAATATAAAAAATGTTAAGATTTAAAAATAATGATTAACTTCCAAATTGAATTGCTCAAGACAATGCCATGACAATATACAACTTAAACATAGATATGGTAAATTCTTCTCTGGCTTACTTTCAAGC
>CAZDAR010000041.1:0-23386 GCA_964503665.1 uncultured Flavobacteriales bacterium | reverse complement strand
CTCTTCCCATTCCGAACAGAGAAGTTAAGCCTAGCAGCGCTGATGGTACTGTCCAATTATGGATGGGAGAGTAAGTCGATGCCTCTTTTATGAAAATCCCGTTGTTTTACAGCGGGATTTTTTTTGTTTTAGAGAATTTTGATTTAAAGTAAGGATTTTAATTCACTTTCTTTCGTTCAAATCATTTCACACAATCATTTTACAAAGTAATAGAATACTATATATTTACATTATCCATTAAATTAGATGTATTTATGAAAGTACACTTTATAGCAATTGGCGGTAGCGCCATGCACAACTTAGCTATCGCTTTACACAGAAAAGGAATTGAAGTAACTGGTTCTGATGATGAAATATTTGAACCTTCACGGACAAAATTAAAGAATGAGAATATACTTCCTTCTGAAATTGGATGGAATACTAGCAATATTACCAAGGATTTAGATGCTGTCATTCTAGGAATGCATGCACGAGAGGATAATCCTGAGCTCATACGTGCTAAAGAATTAAATATTTCCGTCTATTCCTATCCTGAGTACTTGTACGAACAATCAAAAGATAAAATTCGCATCGTTATTGGAGGAAGTCATGGAAAAACAACAATCACATCTATGGTATTGCATGTTGCTAAAGTGTTGAATCTCAATATTGATTACATGGTTGGAGCACAATTAGATGGCTACGACTGTATGGTGAAATTGACACATGATGCTAAATACATGATTCTGGAAGGAGATGAATACCTCAGTTCACCGATTGACCGAAGACCTAAATTTCATTTATACCATCCAAATATTGCACTAATTAGTGGAATTGCTTGGGATCACATCAATGTTTTTAAAACAATTGAAGATTATAATAAACAATTTAAAATTTTTGCTGACTTAGTTTCTGATACTTTGATTTATAATGAGGAAGATGAAGTCGTTAAAACTATCGGAGAAAACGTTGCTTCTATAATTAAGGCAATACCCTACTCTACACCCAATTATAAATCGACAAAAGAAGGAACGGTCATCAACTGGGAAGGAACAGATTACAAGTTGAAAATTTTCGGAAAACACAACCTTCAAAATTGCGTTGGAGCAATGTATTTATGCACTTCTATGGGAATAAAACCATCAGCTTTTTATAAAGCAATGGAAACATTTACGGGTGCTGGGAAACGATTACAAAAGGTAGCCGAAAATCAATCGTTTGTGATGTACAAAGATTTTGCGCACTCTCCTTCTAAACTAAAAGCGACCACTTCTGCTGTGAAAGAACAATATCCAAACAGAAGATTAGTTGCGTGTATGGAATTACACACATTTTCTTCGCTAAATAAAGACTTTTTACCACTTTACAAAAACTCTATGGACAAAGCCGATGTAGCAATCGTATATTACAACCCAAAAGTAGTAGAGCATAAAAAATTACCTCCTTTAGATAAAAATGATGTTCAAAAATATTTTGGTGAAAATGTCCAAATAATGACCGAAACAAATGATGTTCAGTCTTTTATCAAAGAGAATAATTGGGAGAATAGTGTTCTGATAATGATGAGTTCTGGGAATTTTGATGGAATTGACTTTGATGCACTAGGAGATACTTTAAGTAATCGTATAAACTAAAATAAGACGAGTTAATTTAGCCAAACCCCAAAATGAATCGTTTTTTTATGTAGATTTATACGCTACGAAAAATACAATTTACACGTGTTTAACCACTTTAATGAATACAATATATGAGTGAATTTGAAAGATTTATGCCCTTTGAAAGTCGACTAGACATGAAGGAATTACAAGAGAAGATTGATACCGCAAAAGCTGAAATAAAAAAAGTAATTGTCGGGCAAGATAAATTACTGGATTTTCTTTTCATATCGGTACTTTCTGGTGGACATTCACTCATAGAAGGTGTTCCAGGTGTGGCAAAAACGGTGACCGCAAAGTTACTCGCCAAAACGATTGATGCGTCCTTTAGTCGTATTCAATTCACACCTGACTTGATGCCTTCGGATGTTACCGGAACTTCTATTTTGGATATGCGAACCAATGAATTTGAATTTGTGAAAGGACCTATTTTTGCAAACATAGTTCTTATCGACGAAATCAATCGTGCACCAGCAAAAACGCAAGCTTCATTGTTTGAATGTATGTCTGAAAAGCAAGTAACTGCAGATGGTGTGACCTATATTTTAGATCAACCTTTCTTGGTTTTCGCTACTCAAAATCCTATTGAACACGAAGGGACCTATCGATTACCAGAAGCACAACTAGACCGTTTTCTCTTTAAAATAGACGTCTCCTATCCTAGTTTGGAAAGCGAAATTGAAATTCTTAAAGAACAACATGCTCGTAAAAATCATAATAAGGAAAATGAGGTGAACACAGCTATCAATAAAGATGAATTAATTCTTTTTCAGGCATTGGTCAAAGAAGTGTTTGTTCACGAGCAAATCATCCAATACATCGCGCAACTCGTCAATCAAACACGAAACAATTCCAACTTAACTTTAGGAGCTTCTCCAAGAGCATCCTTAGCAATTTTAGACGCATCAAAGGCATTAGCAGCAATGAACGGACGTGATTTTGTTACGCCAGAAGATGTAAAATATATCGCCTATCAAGTAATCGGGCATAGAGTTATTTTGACACCAGAAAGAGAAATGGAAGGATTTAATACTAAGCAAATTATTCAACAAATAATTGACACCGTAGAAATTCCTCGTTAATGCGGCTTTTGAGAAACATATTTTTTACCAACCTATTCTTCTACTTTCTAATAGGATGTGCCACGTTATTTACAGTAGCATTCTTTGTGCATTGGTTATTAATACCGGTGAAAATTTTACTGCTTCTATTTTTTATCGCTTTCATATGGGATATTATTTTTCTTTTTGGTAAAAAAAATGCACTGAAAATCGTTCGCAATTATCCCGATAAATTATCCAATGGTGATTATAATGATTTCAGTATTTCTATTGAGAGTTTCTACCCTACTCCTCTATCCATTAGAGTTTTAGAGGAGATTCCTATCCAATTTCAAAAACGTGATTTTGAAACTTCCAAAAAGTTAATTCCCTTTCAACCCGAAGTCATCGACTATCAATTAAGACCTGTTAAACGCGGTGTTTATAGCTTTGGAAAATGTATCGCTTTAGTGAAATATTTAGGTTTTATTGAGCGACGAATCACACTAGACGAACCGTTAGAATTACCGTGTTATCCTTCCTTTATTCAGCTACGGAAATACTTACTGATGGCGACTACCAATCGTTTGGATGAAATGGGTGTCAAACGTATTCGAAAAATCGGTTCTACACTCGAATTTGAACACATTAGAGAATATACCCGAGGCGACGAAACGCGTTTTATCAATTGGAAGGCTACAGCAAAGTCACACCAATTAATGGTCAACCAATACGAAGATGAACGTTCACAGCCTATCTATTCGTTCATTGATTTAGGGCGATCCATGCGAATGCCATTTGAAGGTCTGACCTTATTAGATTATGCCATCAATTCCACCTTAGTTTTATCAAATGTTACTATTCTCAAAGACGATAAAGCGGGAATATTGACGTTCTCCAAAAATATCGGAAATCATATTGTGGCAGAGAAACGAAATAGTCAAATGCAACTCATTTCAGAGTCTCTTTACAAAGTTACTACTAAGTTTGAAGAACCTGAATTTGGACGATTATACGCATATACCAAGCGAAAAATAAACCAGAGAGCACTTATTTTTCTGTATACCAATTTTGAAACATTAGACGCACTTTACAGACAACTACCTTACTTAAAATTGCTCAATAAAAGTCATATTTTAGTCGTTATCGTATTTAAAAACACGGAACTATCAGCGCTTGCTTCTACAAAAGCAAAAAAGAGTTTCGATATTTACAATCAGATTATTGCCGAGAAATTCAATTACGAGAAACAACTAATTATTCAAGAATTGCAAGCCAACGGGCTCCAAACTATTTTTACCACTCCACAGAATTTAACCGTCAATTCCATTAATAAATATCTGGAAATTAAAGCCCGAGGATTAATTTAAGAAATCTTTTTATTAGAAGTTAGACTTTTCACACATCTTATAACTGCATAGTCAAGTTTCTAGATACAGTTAAAACGTCGGTTATAAATCTGTTATAAAGCCATATTTCCGTCTTTAAAAAAGTATATTTGTACTCAAATAATAAAAAAAATGGCACAAAAAATCAATCTACAAGTATTTAAAGATTTCTCAAAAAGCACGTATCTTGGAAGTTCTATCTTATTTTTGTGCGTTATCATCTCCTTAATCATTGCCAACTCTTCACTAGCTGATAACTTTCAAGCTTTACTTGATTATTCTTTTGGATACGAAGATACTTTTGTTCAATTGAAGTTTAGCACGGAAAGTTGGATTAATGACGGCTTAATGGCGATCTTCTTCCTATTAGTTGGACTCGAAATTAAGCGTGAATTAGTCGAAGGTGAATTATCTTCCTTCAAGCAAGCAGCATTACCTATTTTAGCCGCTATTGGTGGTGCAATTGTTCCGGCAGTAATGTATTTTATAATCAACATGAATGAAGACACGGTGCATGGTTGGGGAATTCCAATGGCAACAGATATTGCTTTTGCGTTAGCAGTTATTTCTCTTTTAGGAAAATCAGTTCCTGCAAGTTTAAAAATATTTCTAGCAGCTTTAGCGATTGTCGATGACCTTATTGCCATACTTGTTATTGCTGTTTTTTATTCAGAAGATCTTCACCTCAATTATTTGCTTTATGCCTCAGCAATTATCGCAGGGTTAGTGATTTTAAATCGTTTTAGAGTTAAGAACATATTTCTGTACATTATCCCTGGTGTTTTCGTGTGGTATTTCGTCCACCACTCTGGGATTCATGCTACTATTGCTGGCGTAGCAGTAGCACTGACATTACCAACCAACGATACCGATATTGAATCGCCTTTAGAACGATTAGAACATCTATTAAGTAAACCTGTGAGTTTTATCATCATACCTCTTTTTGCATTAGTAAATACAAACATTACATACGCTTCTGGAATGTTGGAAGGATTGTTTTCACCACTTGGATTAGGTATTTTACTAGGTCTTTTATTCGGGAAAACAATTGGCATTTCAATTGTTTGTTATATCGCTGCGAAATTAAAAATTGCAACATTACCTGAGCACTCTACATGGTCACATATGATTGGTGTTGGTCTTTTAGCTGGTATTGGGTTTACCATGTCGATTTTTATCTCTCTCCTTTCATTCGAAGACCCATACCACATCAATGAAGCTAAATTCTCTATTTTAATCACTTCTACGCTTGCTGGTATAATTGGATTTTGGCATCTGAAACGTGTTTCTAAGAAAGAGATACGTTTGAAGAAAATCAAGTGACTTCTAAGTAGAACAATACTTTTGATAGAATCATATTCTAACGCTTATTTTTAACCATTTTAAAAAGCAAAACTTGTATTGCTTTTATTCAAAATGATGGTTTATTATGCTTACTTTTGAGTGACTCCATTTTTATGTATAAAAAGAACGGTCAAATAAAAAAATAAAAAACCAAAAACATGGATTATTCAAAAATGCGACCAGAAAGTCTTATGATGACCTACGGTTACAACCCTAAATTATCAGAAGGAGCCTTAAAGTGCCCTATCTTCCAAACGTCAACTTTTGTATTTAATTCGGCAATGGAAGGAAAGCGTTTCTTCGAAGTAGCTTACGGAATTAGTGAAGCTGCTGCAGGTGAAGAACTTGGACTCATTTACAGTCGTTTAAACAATCCTGATTTAGAAATACTTGAAAATCGTCTTTGTCTTTGGGACAAAGCAGAAGATTGTGCTGTTTTCGAAAGTGGAATGTCAGCTATATCAACGGTAATGTTGGAGTTTTTGAGTCCAGGAGATTTATTACTTTATTCACGTCCTGTATATGGTGGAACAGACCATTTTATCAATCACGTATTGAAAAGAATGAATATCGAATCGATTGGTTTTTCTCCGAACGATACCAAAGAAGAAATTATAGCTCGAATCAAACAATCCGATAGAGCAGATAAACTTTCATTAATTCATATTGAAACACCAGCTAATCCAACAAACGCACTGATTGATATCGAAATGTGTGCTGCCATAGGAAAGGAATTTTCTACATCCGAAAAACAAGTGGTACTTTCTGTTGATAATACCTACATGGGACCAATGTGGCAACATCCACTTCAACACGGTGCTGATATTGTTATTTATTCAGCAACGAAATATATTGGTGGCCACTCTGACTTAATCGCTGGAGCAGTTCTTGGTTCAAAAGGACTATTAGCAAGAGTGAAAGGATTACGAACATTCTTAGGAAATATGGCGGCTCCGTTTACGGGTTGGATGTTGATGAGAAGTATGGAAACGTTAAAAGTGCGTACAGACCAACAAGCTCGAAATGCGGTAGAAGTTGCAAATTTCCTAAGACAGCATTCAAAAGTGAGTAAAGTCTATTACCTCGGGTTTATTCCTGAAGATGGAAATGATGTTCAAACAGCCATTTACAAGCGTCAATACTCTTCTGCTGGCGCGATGATTTCATTCGATATCAAAGGTGGTGAAGCTGCGGCTTTCAAGTTCTTAGACAATTTAAAACTGATTAAGTTAGCCGTAAGTTTAGGTGGAACGGAATCGTTAGCAGAACACCCTTACACAATGACACATGCCGATGTTCCAAATGACATTAAGAATCAGGTTTCTATCACCGAAAATTTAGTGCGTTTGTCTATTGGTGTGGAATATCATGCAGATATTATTGCTGATATGGAACAAGCGTTAGCGAAAGTTTAAAAAACATTTAAACCATAAAAAGTCCCCGTTTTGAATGTAAAACGGGGACTTTTTAGTTTCGTATTATTTACTTTTTTACGTACTTATCAGGATTTTCATCAAAGAGTTCTTTGCAACGATGACTGCAAAAGTGAACTGTTTCACCTTTATAGGCAGAGCTTTCGGTTGAATTAGCCGCATTCACTTTCATTTCACAAACAGGATCAATTATCTTTTCTGATTTTCCGTTCATTTTATTTTCTATATCATTCATAGGTGAAATCGTCGACGGTTCTAATTCCTTCGCGTTTTGAACAATTTTATCCGCATCGATATTTTGATAAATAATTTTTCCATTTTCTGTCCATGCGACAACGATTCCTCTATCTCCATACGTTTCCAAAACAGGGTAACTTGCTTTGATGTAATTAGGAGTTATTTCTCGTTCCGTAAATAAAGTATCGGTTATTCTATTGACCTTAATCCTACTAAATGCCTCACCTCCTACTTTATATTCTTCATTGTAGGCAATCAAACGTGAACCATCGTTCAACAAATCGAGCTGAATAAACCGTCCATCATGACTTAAATATTTCTGATGAAGCACTTCTCCTTTCGTATTTAATTCCGCATAATGAACGCCTTTTCTCCTACCACCAGAAAACCAAGTGGTGTAATTTTTATTGTAATTCATCGCTATCGAAGGACCGTTGTGAGGACAACCATCGACCATCCAACCATCTTTGCTGAAATCAGCTGTTCGGTGAAACGTTTTGCCATTATCCATTGAAACACTCATTGAAATATCGCGAATCGAACCGGGTAATAAATCGCGATAGGCAATACTAATATGACCTTTATTAGTACTGGTAATCGCCACACGACAACATTGACATGCTTCCGATTCAATCACAACGGGTGTTGAAATTTTATCTTTTCCATTTGTCTTAGCAAATAAAACAGGGCGACCCTTCTTTTCGGAATCCTTGTTCATATCCAACCAAGCAATACCAATTTCACCATCACTTAAACGAGTGATACCTGAAAATGAACAAGATGTTTCGGCTGTTCGTATAGTCGAAACTGATTTTGGCGCCGTCCAACTTTTTCCTTTATCAAACGATTGAATGTAATGTACATTGCCAATTCCCCATTTACTACTAGGTGAAGGTGTCGAAACTTCGTACACGGCAAAAATAGTTCCGTCGCCTTTTATGGCTATTTTAGGCATTCCTTCCTCGTGAATAGACGCATTATCCGCAATTGGAATCGTGATTGGTGCTGAAAATTTTTCATTGACCTCATCCCAATTGGAAAAATAGAAGAATTTATTCTTAGAACTGTCCATTTCTACCCAACTAATGATGGGATTATTTTTTTCATCTGACGTCAAATAAACGCATGAGGCATCCATTTTACTATTCGAAAGCAAGTTCGGATGAAGGGATTCTTTAATAATTTGTTTTTCATTTCTATTACTACAAGCGAAAAGTGTCACAACTAAAAGAAACCAATAGAAAATGCTATTTATCTTTTTCATTTTTTGAAGTTTTTGTTTTAAAGTTATATTTCATACTCATACCAAGGTAAAAATTCCGAGCTGGTGAAGGATTGAAATAAGATGGCTGATTTCCACCATAACCGACAGCATTCAATGCGACTAACGAACTGTATTTTGTGTTTGTTATGTTGTCAATCCCTCCGTACACATCAAGCGTCAAACATTTCCAAAATTCTTGACGATAACCTATTTTACTATTTAAAGTCGACCACGCTTTATTAAAAGTGGTATTCCTATCGTCCAACGGTAGTTTATCATTGAAATAATAAATCACTTCTCCATACAATCCAATACGTGAATGAATACTGACATTACTACTCGCATTCCATGGTGAAATACCTGTTAATTGATTTCCTCTATAATCCGCAATGACGATATCGTTCGCATTTTTAATACGATAATTGACAAAGGTGAAATAGGAATAGCTTAAAGCCACGTTTGCCTGAAGAAGTGTTATTGCTTTATTATCATCTTTTTTGATAGGAATCCATGATAACGTCAATTCCGCACCCGTATGATCGGATCTTCCAGAATTATGGTACACCGTTATTCCTTGTTGACTAGTCTGACCAATTAATTCATATCGCATGTCCATTTTAAATAATGCCAAACTATAGGCTAAACGTCCCTTCAAGAAATTCCCTTTGGCATTCACTTCATAATTGACAGCCGTTTGCGATTGCAGATTAGAATTAATGGAACCGTCTATGTTTTGAATTTCAGATCCTGTTGGTGCTGAAAAACCCGTACTAACAGATGCGTGCAACGAAAGAAAAGAACCAAAATTATAACTCAATGCTAAACGTGGAGTCGCTTGTGGTTTGAACTTCTTAATTCCACTTTGGGAGGCTTTTAGATAATCACTGACATTGTAACTCAATCCATTATAACTCATGCCTGCAACAAATGATAACCGTTTTGTAATCTGTGTTTCTGCCTGCAAAAAAAGTAGATACGATATGTTCTTGTAATCGACATTACTCATCATTGCTCCTTCCACGCCTTTGTTGTTTACATACTGTGTTCCTTTCGTATTCGCTTGATTAAACTCACCTCCAACGATAAATTTTGTCTTTAAAATATTGAAATTGGGATTATATTCAAATTTTGTACGACCACCAAAACTTTGGTAAAAGTTACGCAAAAAAGCATACGGTAATGGATGTTCTAAATCATAGAAATACGTATAAATGCTGGTTGTATTTGAAAATTCATTGTTCAATTTATACCGTTGTGACAATCCTATTCGTGTCCAATTTTGATTACGTCTCGCATTTTTATCCAAATTACTTGAAGCAGCTAGTCTCGGATTTGTCTCCATTTGTGCTTGCGTCAAAGCACCTGGAATTTGCGATTTTTGAGAAGTTCGATTTACTAAAATCGTAATCATCTGCCTTTCCGTTGGGAAAAACTGAAAATTAGCCGTGATAAAATTTCGTTTATCCGCACCATGATCTCTGTAACCTTGGTATTCTTGCATTCCATAAGACACGTAGCTATTCATCTTATTGCTACCACCACGATAGGTATAAGCCATTCGTGCCAAACCGTATGAACCCACTAATCCAGTAGCTTGAATACTTTGTTCTTGATAAGGTGCTCTTTCTAAGTTGAATTTCATAACACCCGCTGTTCCACTTCCGTAAATACTAGAAGCAGGTCCACGGATGATTTCCACTTGTCCTAAATCATTTACATCTATTCCTTCGATTCGAGAAGTTCCATCCACTTCTGTGAGTGGAATGTCATTGAGATAAATGCGGACATTTCGAATTCCCCAGGGAGAACGCACGCCATTTCCTCGAATCGAAATACGCGAGTCGGACAATGAACTTTGATCCATTCTGACTCCTGGAACACTATTCAACGCCGATTGCATAGAAATACCACTTCCTCTTCGGATATCGTTACCACTGATTACAGTAATTGCACCCGCCGTTTCTTTATTGGATTTATCACCACTAAAAGCGGAAATTTTTACATCGTTAATTAAAAGCGCATCTACTTCCAATAAAATTGTTAACGGAATAGCGACATCGTACTGTATCGTTTGTGATTTATAGCCTACTGAAGAAAGAGTCAATTCTCCTTTTTCTTTCGATACAACTATTTCAAAACCACCATTTTCATTCGAAACTACTTGCCTTTCAGCTAGAGATTCTTGAACAATTACACCACTAAGTGGCTCATGTTCCTCCATATCAAATATTCTTCCTTTTACGAGCATTTTTTGAGCCGACGCATTCTCCCCAATAAAAAACAGTATAGAAAGAATTAAAATTCTTTTTATCATTTATAATACATATTCTTATGATTACTATTTAATCCTATATAATTGTCCTACACAGTATTAGAGTAGACATTTATCGTTCTGTTACAAAACAGAAGTATTTTGTTTTCCTGAAAAGTAAAAATGAACGATTACTTCATTTGGCTTTCAGTGCAAATGAAGTAATTCTGAAAAACAAAAAGTGGATTAAATGATTGGTGGATGTAAAGTAAAACCTGTATATCCATTTGTCTTTTGAACAATTTGCTCATGACGAATGTTTTTCATAAAAACTTCTGTTGAAAAGAGCTGCGTTTTAAATTCCATTACATTTTCGCAGTACAAAATGATGTCAGCTAATTTCGTTTGACTTTTCGGTTGTTGGGGGTTATCATTTTCAGTGGCTTTCATCTTTTTTGCCATCTGACACTTTCCATTACAGTGCATTTCTTTCACCTCTTTATTGACGCACTTCTCCGCGTAATTTTTGGTATTTAAGAGGTAATCAGCAAGAATAAATTCCTTTTGAGTGGTCAAAGCAAATAACGAAATCATTAAAATGAAAACACTTATTTGTTGATATGCAGGAAATTTTTTCATGCTTTTTTTCGGACAAATATAGCTGAAATGAAATCATAAAACCTAATAAAAATCATTAAATTAAATAGCTATCTTTGTACTATTAAAAATTATTCTATGGAAGCAATTATAAAAACAAACAAAGGAGAAATGCGCGTTACTTTTTACGAAAAAGACGCTCCTAAGACAGTGGCAAACTTTACAAAACTGGCAAAAGACGGCTATTACAATGGCTTAAGATGGCATCGTGTTCTTCCTGACTTTGTCATTCAAGGTGGATGTCCAAATTCACGTGATGGCGCTTCTGGTCGTCCTGGGACAGGTGGCCCTGGCTACACGATTGATTGTGAGTTAAAAGGCGATAATCAATACCACGATAGAGGTGTTTTATCAATGGCACACGCAGGAAGAAATACAGGTGGATCACAATTTTTTGTTTGCCATTCAAGAAATAACACGGCACATTTAGATGGTCAACATACATGTTTCGGTAAAGTCATTGATGGATTAGAGGTTATCGACGAAATTAGAGAGAATGATACGATTGACAAAATTACCATTATAGACTAATTCGTTCTTCCAATAGTGATTGAAAAATGAGCGCAACCAAGTAGCTAATCAACCATGAAAAGATGCCTTTGAAATATAAACTTTCATCTTCCAATACTTTGGAATTGCTAAAGCGATTTGGTTGGTTTTTGGTATTCATGCAGGTAACGCGACTGTTATTTTTCTATTTCAATCAAGCTATTTTTGGCACCTACACATTTAATGATTTTATTGGAGGACTATGGTTTGACATCGTTACGTTCAATCTAATTGGATTGCCATATGTGTTTTTTCATAGTCTTCCTTTTAAATTTAGAGATACTAGACTCTATCGAATTTTCTTAAATTCACTTTATTATTTAATATTTCTTTCCTGTTTAGCGTTTAACTTAGTGGATGTGGAATATTATCAGCATTCTCATAAACGTTCTACTATTGATTTATTCTCAATTGCCACTGCTGGAAGTGATTTTAAGCAACAACTGGGTTCATTCTTCCGTGATTTTTGGTTTCTCTTTATGGCCTTTATTATTTTTGTTATTGGTATTTATTGGATTCATAAAAAGACCTTTCGAAAAGTGTCATTTACCAACTACAAAAGAGAAATCATTCTGTTTTTCGTCACTATTGCGTTTGGTATTATTTTAGGTCGTGGCGGTTTTGGATTACGTCCTATTTCTACGTTAAATGTGAGCTATTTCACGACAGCTACTAAAACAGGATTGGTCTTAAATACTCCTTTTACAATTCTTAAATCATATGGCAAAAAGTTTTTAGAAATTCCTGATTATTATACTGAAAAAGAATTAATTACGCATTTCAATCCCAATCAAAGTAGTCAACCGCAACATTTGTTTAAAGAAAAACAGAATGTGGTCATCATACTATTAGAGAGTTTTGGCGCTGAGTTCGTAGGTTGTGCAGGAGCAGAAAATTCCTTCACACCATTTTTAGATTCTATCGCGGGAGAAAGCTTAAATTTCAAATACGGTATTGCTAACGGTAAGCGATCTATTGAGGCTATTCCTGCTATTTACCTTTCTGTCCCAACCTGGATGGACGAAGCTTACATTACGTCTCCGTATGCGAGTAATCAGGTGAAATCATTAGCAGAAATT
The DNA here is from genome assembly GCA_964503665.1 of uncultured Flavobacteriales bacterium. Lineage (GTDB taxonomy): Bacteria > Bacteroidota > Bacteroidia > Flavobacteriales_D > Crocinitomicaceae > 40-80. The sequence continues at coordinate 10,510 of CAZDAR010000041.1, read as the reverse complement.
CTAAATGAAAACCAGTATGAAACGGCCTTTTTTCACGGTGCAACGAATGGCTCTATGCGCTTTGATGCATTCACGCGACAAGTAGGTGTAACCCATTATCTTGGAAGAAGAGAATACAATAATGACAAAGATTTTGACGGTACTTGGGGTATTGTAGATGAAAAGTTTCTACCATGGTCAGCGAAGAAAATGAGTGAATTCAAACAACCTTTCTTCTCTACGATTTTCACACTTTCATCGCATCATCCTTATTTCATTCCAGAAAAATGGAAAGGAAAACTAAAAAAAGGAGCACATCCTTTCTGTGAAACGGTGAACTATACGGATGAAAGTCTCCGTATTTTCTTCCAAGAAGCACAAAAACAACCATGGTACCAGAATACGATTTTCGTCTTTCTTGCAGACCATACGCCCGCACCTGTTGATGCGAAATATGCGACAAGTAAAGAAATCTTCCATATCCCCATTTTGATTTTTGATCCTAGTAAACAACTCCCAGCTCAAAGTTCAGATGAGTACTTTCAACAAATTGACCTCTTCCCTACACTACTTGATTTGCTTGACATTCAAACGCCTTTTTACGCTTTTGGAAATTCCTATTTCAAGCATAAAAATGAAGCCATGAGTTATTCTGAAGGAACCTATTTCTATTGTTTTGAGAACTATCAATTACTTTTTCAAAACAATCAAGCGCGGATGTTAACCAACATCAAAAATGTAGAACCATATCCGAATGATTCACTTCCATTTTACACCAATAAAGTAAATCAAATAGAAAAAAGAATTCGGGCTAGAATCCAAACGTACAATACTGACTTAGTGAAGAACAAGCTTTTTTATCAACAGAAATAAACGCGTTATTTCATTAGTGAAAGTTTAAAAATCAGTCATTAAGTGAAGTTAGTTTCAAATTAAGTAATAATATACACCGTTTTTAATCCAGAAAAATTACTTTTGCAAAACACTTAGAGGCATGATTTTTGCTATGTTTTAGGATTACGAATATTCATAATGTCAAGGAAGCAACGCATTCGATTTATTATCAACCCCATTTCTGGAATCGGAAAAAAGAATCAGTTGCCTGACTTGATTGAAACATTCCTGAATCATACCAAATACGAATACGAAATTCAACTTACAGAATACCGTAAACACGCGCGAAAAATCGCTATTGAATCGAGTCGTGAAGGATTTGATATAGTTTGTGCGGTTGGTGGAGACGGTTCAGTTCACGAAGTGGGAACGGGTTTGATTGGCACGAATACAAGACTAGCAATTATTCCGACAGGTTCGGGAAACGGTTTGGCGAGACATCTGAAAATCCCACTCGATATTATTGGAGCAATTGAATGCATCAATGATGGTCATACTTCTAAAATGGATACTGTCATAGCAAATGAATCATCCTTTATTGGTTTTGGAGGTTTTGGTTTTGACGCTCTTATTGCTAAACGTTTTGATGCGTATCATAAACGTGGTTTTTCTAGTTATATTAAGCTTGTTTTAAGTGAATTTCTGAAGTACAAAGCAAAACCCATAACGATAGAATTAGCCGACAAAACAATTACTGACAACTATTTTCTGTGTAGCATTGCCAATTCATCTGAGCTAGGAAATGGTTTTTGTCTTTCACCACAATCCAAACTCAACGACGGAAAAATAGAGCTTTGTTTATTAAAGCCCGCTTCTATCTTTTCTGTGCCTAAATTAGTCTTTGATTTCTTTACGCGTCGAGCGGATAAAAATAAAAATATCGATATTATTTCAACGGATAAACTCACACTTCACTTACAAGAAAACACAGCACATTTTGACGGTGAACCGTTTGAAGTGAGAAATACGTTAAACATTGAAGTAAAACCAAAAAGTTTAAATATATTAGTAGGCAAAAACTATCATGCAATTGATTGATTCCAATTTAGAAAACGTATTATCTTACTTAGATAAGCTACCTGCTGGTGCACGACCAAAATGGGGAAATATGTCCGCTCAACAAATGGTGGAACATTTGACACACACGATCGAAATAGCGATGGAGAAACACCACTACGAACCAACAGTAAAGGAAGAAAATTACGAAAAAATGCGTCAATTCATATTGTCAGATCAACCTTTACCACGTGATTTTAGAGTGGATTTCATGCTTCCAAATACGCCGTTGATACATGACGAAATTGAATTAGCAATTGATGCATATTGTGACGCATGGATTGATTTAGAATTATGGTTTGATGCGCATCCAGGTATTGAAACGATGCATCCTAATTTCGGTCCACTAGATTTTGACTTATGGGTAAGAATACATGAAAAGCATCTTACACATCATTTTACGCAATTTGGTTTAATTAAAGAAAATTAATACGATGGTTATTGGAATTTGTGGTGGTAGTGGTTCAGGGAAAACAACCTTATTAAAACGGTTAGAAAAACACTTCGAAGAGGTATCTCCTACTTCTTTTACAATGGATAATTACTATAAACCAATTCATCTTCAAGAAGTAGACGAAAACAATCAGGTAAATTTTGATTTGCCTGCCGCTTTGGATACTGATCTGATGTTTGAAGATTTCAATGCATTAATTTCTGGAAAAACAATTTCAGTCAAAGAATACCACTTTAACAATCCTCCGGACAAGAGTACGTACATCAATTTAGAACCCTCTCCTATTGTCATTATTGAAGGACTTTTCCTCTTTCACTACCAGGAAATACGGAGTAAATTAGACTTTTCCATTTTCATTGATGTAGATCGAACGGTTCAATTAGATAGAAGAATGATTCGTGACCATGAATTCCGAGGATATTCTAAAGAAGCCATATTGTATCAATGGAATAATCACGTTTTACCGTGTTTTGACCGCTATTTATTGCCCTATAAAGAAAGTGCCGATTTTATTTTTATGAACGAAAGAGACCTCGAAGAAGAATTTAGTAAACTGATCGCTCAATTTGAACGAACTTATATATTCCAAGAACTTGCTAAAATTTATTAAAAAATATTATTCTCCACTACTATTTGCGCTCTCATTGATTGCTTTAGTGAGTGTGTCTTACCTTGCTTTACACCGAGATTATGAAAGTGCACGAAAACAATTTCAAAAAACGTTTACCAAGAAAAGAAGCGAACTGGATAAATATTTAATGTATCTTAAAAATCAACCGAATACGGATACTATTCAATATTTAAAACATCCTTTTGCTACTCATATTTATATCAATGATTCACTCGCTTATTGGAGTACCAATAAACTTCCAGTTCCTCAATTTGCCAATTATCATTTTCCAGAAAATGGAATCGTTCATTTACAAAACGGTTGGTGTTATTCGGAAGTTATAGAAATAGATTCGGTAAAAATTATTGCTTCATTCCCTATTCGTTCACATTATGCGTATGAAAATAAATACTTACGCAATGACTTTGACCCTGTTTTTGAATTTCCCTTTAAAGGGTATATTTCGTTAGATAAAAAGGGCTCTTTACCTATTTATGACGAAGGAAAGTTCATATTCGGAGTAGTTCCGTATGATTTTCAAAATATCAAATCGTACTATTCGGATAGTATTTTCGGATTGTTGATTCTTACTCTATTTTTCTTTCTGAATACACTTCTATTATTTCTACGAAAGCGCAGTAACTTCATTAAAATTTTAGTGGCCTTTTTAATTGTTTGGTTACGTTATCAGTCCATTCATGAAGATTGGTTGAGTATTTTTGGTGAAATTTCAGCTTTCCAACCAACCTTATATGCTTCGTCGGCATTATTCCCTTCATTTGCCGATTTGTGGCTAAACATTCTCGTTTTTATTGGTGTCATCAAAATTGGATTTTTGATATTGCTTCCTAGTGACCAAGAATCAAGTACAAAGACGATTCTTCGGAATGTTATTGGTGTATTTATCCTATTTGGTTTTCTAATCTTCAACGACTTTATTTTCAAAGGATTAATTGAAAACTCATCTATAAATCTAGAAGTCAACAAGTTATTTAGTCTCAATTTTTATTCTTTTTTAGCTTTATCAGCAATCGGATTTCTATTCTTCGAATTACTTGTTGTTTTTCGAAAATTAATTCAATTCAACCATGAACATGAAACGGGGACACTTATAAAATGGGGCACTTTAATGGGGTTAATTTTACTTTACATTGGATATAACAGCTATTTTCAGACGTCATTTAAAGTTTGGGGATTAATTGTTGTTATCTTAATTGTCTATGTCATTATTTGTGAGAAGAATAAAAAGGAATTGCCAAATTACACCATTATCATTATTCTCTTTTTATTTTCTATTCATAGTTTCAATGTTTTACAGCATTTTCTGGATAAAAAAGAACGTCAAGAGCGTCAATTATTAGCCAGTCAATTGGCCTCAGACCAAGACATTTCGACAGAGATAGAATACAACGGTATTCAAAATAAAATCCAATCGGATGATTACTTAATTAAATTATTAAGTGACAATAAAACGGTCAGTCCTAGCGGATTACAACAAAACTTAGAAAAGCGTTTCTTTAATAATTTCTGGGAACAATACGAAGTCGAATTTTATCTGTTTAATGGAAAAGGACAATCGTTATTAAACTTTAGTAATGCACAAACGCCGAGTGTTAAAAGTCTAGATCGCATTATTACCAATAATTCGATTCCTTCCGAAATTGACGAAAATATCTATTTCATCAAAAATTTCACCAGTCAATATGCGTATATTATTAAGCAAAAAATTGTAAAGGACAATATTTTCTACGGTTTTCTATATGTCACTTTAAAAACGAAGAAAATCCCTGAAAACATTGGTTATCCACGTCTATTAATTTCTTCAAAGTCAAAAGTTTTTGACATCTTAGAAAGTTATTCGATTGCGAAATACTACAACCATAAACTCGTTTATAATTATGGTAGCTTTATTTTCCCATCTGTGAATGATAATTTATCGGAACTCGTTGCAGAAAGACATGAAGGTTTTGTAAATAAAAGAGATTATAGCCATTTTATCTATAAGCGTACCGATATGGATATGATTGTTATTTCAAAGCCAAGTAACTCAACATTCCATTTTTTTACTTCGTTTTCATACTTATTCTGCTTTTATGGTTTATTACTTTTACTTCCTTTAAGCGAAAAGCTTATTTTTCAACGTAAATGGCGCATTCTCCCAACACTCGCGGTTCGAATTCAAATCTTGTTGTTAGGGATTGTTTTGATTACGTTATTTGCCTACGGAATTGGATCGGGTATGTTTATTCAAAAACAATACAACGAAATTACCAATCAGCATATTAAAGACAAACTTTCATCTATCGCCATTGATTTAAATAATCTATACGTCACTGATACGACCGCTTTTGATTCGTATTCCAGCGATTTGCTAGAAGTACGCTTACAAAATTTAGCGCGGGTTTTCTCAACGGACATTAATATTTTTTCACCCAACGGATATTTACTCGCTACATCTCGTCAAAAAGTGTTTAATAGTGGACTTATCGGTGAGCAAATGAATGCCCGAGCAATGAAACACATGAATGAATATAACAACAGTGAATACATTCATAATGAACACATAGGAAATCTTTCGTACACTTCTGGTTATACACCGCTTTACAACGTAGATGATTCCAAAAAGGCATTTGTGAATTTGCAACAATTTGGTCAACAAGAACAATATGAACTTCAGATTGAGAACTTCTTAGTTTCCATTTTGAACATTTTTATTTTATTACTGGCTTTTACAACCATGTTTACCTTGTTTATTTCTAATTGGATTACTTTACCACTTAAGAAACTGCAGGCTTCTATTGAAAATATTCGGTTTGGTAAATACAATCAACCTATTGAATATCAGGGGAAAGATGAAATTGGTGAGTTGGTTTCAAAATACAACGAAAAACTTCAGGAACTAGAATATACTGCCCAGCAGCTAGCACAGAGTGAACGTGAGAATGCATGGAAAGAAATGGCAAAACAAGTGGCACATGAGATTAAAAATCCATTGACACCGATGAAATTACGTTTGCAACATTTCCACCGAATTTTTGATGAGCACCAAACGGTAGATAGAAATCAAGTGAACAATATTGTGGAGTCTATGGTAGAACAAATTGATGCCTTAGCAAAAATTGCCAATGAGTTCTCTACGTTTGCCAAAATGCCAAAATCGAATGCTAAACCAGTGGATTTGGTAAAAATCATTCAGAATGTAAAAGAAATTTTCCAATCTTCGATCGATTCAGAAATTGAATTCTTCCATGCAAAAAGAGAATGTATCACACTTGGGGATAAAGACTTACTATTACGCGTTTTCAATAATTTAATTCAAAATGCGTTACAATCAATTCCTGAAAATAGAACGCCGAAGATTCGAATTTTCATTCAGAAGCAAGAAAAAGAATGGCTCATCGATATTTCCGATAATGGCGCTGGAATTCCAGAAGAAAATCAAGATAAGTTGTTCACGCCGTACTTTACCACCAAATCAAAAGGAACGGGCTTAGGATTAGCCATGGTACAGCAAATTATCGATATGCATAATGGTAAAATTAACTTTGAAACTTCTTCCAAAGGAACGACTTTCCATTTAGTATTGAATGTTTTTGAAGAAGAAAATCAAGAAGATCTTCCAAAGGACGACGTTTAATATTTACGATTAATCTATTCTTCTCTTTAAGAATAATACCGTTCAAAAACTTCATCATACAACTATCTCTCGATAAATCTCGATTAATTATCAACCAAAAAGATAATTTGATTTAAAAAATAGCTATTTGCCATATTATATCTATTTTTAAGAACCAAAAAAAATGAACCATTTAGATTTATATTTAAGGGTAAAGTATGTATCATGAATTCAATTAACATTGGAGGAAAGCTATATTCTAATACTAAATCCCTCTTCCTTACTATCTTACTATTTTTTTAGTCATACAATCGATGACGACTGTTCTTGCGAAACAACCACCTTGTGAAGTTCGTAATCCACCTGTTTGAAACACATGTGCAGACGCTCCACTTATCTGTAACTTAGATGGATAATGTGGTACAACATCCTCTACTTATACGAACGATATGTGGGGAAACAAAACGACATCTGCTTTTTCAATTGGCACAGGTTTACTAGGAGGTTTTACCAATGTCTCAGGTAATAAGGGTGGTGGTACTGGTGCGAAAATAAAGAATAACTCCTTTTTGAAATTTGTTGCAAGATCATCCTCTGTGAATTTAGGATTGTGGGTAGTTATACAGTTTATGAAGGGCATGGATTCTTTCATTTGATAAGACATAAATAGACTTTATAAGGAAGAATGGTAGAAAAATTATTCTTCCTTTTTAATGAATCCAATATTTCGTTTCAATCCACTGAATTTCGTCCGTTTTACTGCTGACTTAGAAAAAAATTGAGAAAAAACTTCTTGTGTCAGTTCGTTCCAATCGGCGTATTGCATATCTAGCAAACCAGCGCGAGGCTCGAATTCAACTACAGAATGGGGCGTTGCAAAACGATTCCAAGGACATACATCCTGACAAATATCACAACCGAACATCCAATCTTCCATTTTATCTTTAAATTCTCCTGGTAGTAAAGCGTCTCTCAATTCGATAGTCGCATAGCTAATACATTTAGAAGCGTTGATTTGATAAGGTGTATCTAAAGCACCTGTGGGGCATGCATCAATACATTTGGTACACGTACCACAATAATCTTTTATTGGTCCGTCAGGGAGCAAATCGAGGTCAATAATCAATTCGGCTACAAAGAAAAAAGAACCTTGCATGGGGCGAATCATCAAATTGTTTTTTCCGCGCCATCCCATACCACTTTTGGTTGCCCACGCTTTTTCAAGAACTGGTGCAGAATCGGTAAAAGCACGACCATCGACCTCTCCTATTCGCAACCTAATTTTTTCCATAAAAACCCGAAGTTTCTTCTTTATCACCTCATGGTAATCTTCTCCATAAGCGTATTTCGATAACTTATAACTATTCGCCGTTTGCTTTTCAGAAGGGTAATAATTGAGCATTAAGCTGACTACCGATTTTGCTCCTTCGACAAATTTGGTAGGATCTAAGCGCATATCAAAGTAATTTTCTATCCAACTCATGTTGCCATGACGCCCTTCGTTCAGATAATCTTCTAATAGAGGAGCTTCTTCTTCTAAAAATGCTGCTTTGGAAATGCCACAGAAATTGAAACCTAATTCGTAAGCAATTTCCTTAATAATTTTCGTATGTTCCTCTATAAGTGACATTTAATCAAATAATCCGCCTTGAGCTAAACCTAGATTTCTACCTAAATGCTTATAGGCTTTCTCGGTTACCTTTCGTCCGCGTTGTGTACGCATTAGAAATCCTTCTTGAATTAGATACGGTTCATAGACTTCTTCCAGTGTTCCTGCATTTTCTCCGATGGCCGTAGCAATAGTGGTCAAACCAACAGGTCCGCCGTTAAATTTGTCAATCATCGTTGTCAAAATTCGATTATCCATTTCGTCTAAACCAAAACGATCGACATTCAATGCTTTAAGTGCTATTTCTGTGATGGCAACTGTTATGCGACCATCCCCTTTTATCTGAGCAAAATCGCGCACCCGACGCAACAGAGCGTTAGCAATACGAGGCGTTCCACGACTACATGAGGCAATGTGATGTGCCGCTAATTCATCGATTTCAATTCCTAATAAATCAGCTGAACGTTCGACAATCAACGAAAGTGTTTTTGCATCATAATATTGAAGACGTAAATTAATCCCAAATCTTGCTCTCAAAGGTGAAGTCAACAAACCAGAGCGCGTCGTTGCGCCAATTAAAGTAAATGGACTCAATTCAATTTGAACACTACGTGCGTTGGGACCTGTATCGATCAAGAGATCAATCACATAATCTTCCATCGCAGAATATAAAAACTCCTCAATGATGGGATTTAAACGGTGAATTTCATCAATAAAAAGCACATCGCCTTTGTCTAAATTCGTCAACAAACCTGCTAAATCTCCCGTTTTATCTAAAACAGGACCAGAAGTGATTTTAATATTTACGCCTAATTCATTCGCAATAATGTTAGCGAGTGTTGTTTTACCCAGTCCTGGAGGTCCGTGCAGTAAAACATGATCCAAAGGTTCACCGCGTTTTAGTGCTGCTTTGACAAAAATTAATAGATTATCAGAAATCTGTGGTTGCCCCACAAAATCCTCCAAATATTTGGGGCGAAGTACTTTATCGTAGTCCTTTTCCTGATTATCTAATTCTTTATTATAGTCAAATGAGTCTTCCACGCAAAAATGAATTTAGACAAAGATACAAAAATCTTGAGTGGTATTGGAGGAAGTTATTGCTCTAAAAAATATTGATTTAAATTCATAAATTCAATCAATGAATTGTATGAATAAAATTGATTAATTCTGAGCGTGATTTCACATCAAATTTTATAAATAAATTTTTGATATGAGTTTTTACGGTGTTCATACTAATGAAGAGAATTTCCCCTATTTCGTGATTGGACTTCCCGCGACACAATTCAGTCAGAACCTCATATTCGCGGTTAGATATTTCTACCGGAATCATCTTATTAACAAGTACTTTAGGAGGCATTGAACTGGATGTAATTCGCTGATTGATATTTATACCCATTTGTATTTGGAACTTGCAACAAACATTACACGAGAAAAACTATACCATGTAAATTTGGCAGGTTCCACCAATTTAAAATCTTCTGGTTCATTTAAATACGAGTACTTATTTCTGAAAACATCTGACTTGTGTGCATTCAAGTAGCCAAGTTCTACTTCTTATCAGGAAAGGAAGTGGAATAAAGAATAGATCTCACAATTCAGTTAAGCCGAATTTGAATTTCCGACATAATACATAGTCAAAGACGCTACGATAGATAAAATTCCGAGTGTTAAAAAAGTTTTTCATAGTTGATGATTTTTAGATTACTATGAAGGAAATTTCAACATTACCATTTATCCTAATTTCACCTGAAAGAGTGATTATCAAATACTTCCGATTTCACCCGAAAGAGTGATTACCATTTTTAATAAACCACAGAACTTTGTCTAAAAATTAATTTTAAATCTATTAACCATTTAAACACGAAAAACTATGAATAACTCATTTAACTACAGTATCCCTTATATGAGGAAATTGAAACAATGGCTGTTTTTCCAGAAGGAGCAGCAAATAAAATTGAAGTTGCCTATAGTTCAATTGATTCTGTACAAGAAATAGGAAATAAATTCAACGGTGAGATCGTTCAAATCAAAGCCAAAGATGGTAGTTTCAATACGCTTTACATTCAAGGAAACGGATTTGAATCGCCTTTTCACTATTCTGAATTCCTAAAAATATTAAACATTCATATAGAATTGCATCGTTCTAAGTAGAAATGCATTTAGAAAATGAACAAAAAACCCATTCAGATGCTGAATGGGTTTTATATTTTTATTTCTTTTTATTCTTTAGTTTCTGTTGCTCTGCTTGTACTTTCTGCATCGCTTCTAAACGCTCTTGGAATTTAGATT
>CAZDAR010000040.1:0-23539 GCA_964503665.1 uncultured Flavobacteriales bacterium | reverse complement strand
CTTTTTGAGCGCTAATATACTAAAAATATTAGGTGTGTTTGCGGAGAATCAGAATTTTTTTAACCGCAAAGTTCGCAGTGGAAGCGTAGAGAGCGCCATGAATCTCTCGTCTTTCTTTTTCACTCTAGTTTTCGCTTTGTTCTCTCATTCTCACTCTTTTTTTTTATCTATAGAAAAAAACCACTACATTTGCCACGTCTCTAAGGGGTGCTTATTGCAAAATAGGCTGAGATTATACCCATTGACCTGATCAAGATAATGCTTGCGAAGGGAGGTGACCGACAAATATTTAGTATTAACCAAGAGAATTGGCCCCTTGTTCTTGTATTTATTTTTTAAATGAAAACAAGAATAATTTTTAATGTAATCCTCGTATGTTGTTCTAACATACTATTCTCCCAACAAACTTACAAAGGGAGAGTTATCAATGAGGAAAGTAAACCTGTTAGTAAGGTAACTGTTATCAATAAACTAACACAGCAATCCGTTTTTACGAATACTAGTGGTGAGTTTGAAATGGCTGTTTCACAAACAACGCCCATTACTTTAAAAGCACCAGATTATGAGCTGTTGCACGACACCATTTATCCAAACCAACCGCAGAAAGTATTTGTGATTTTCTATTCGCACCAAGAATTGGAAGAAATACAAATCAGAGCGACACGTGCTGGCGGAAACACACCGACGACTTACACCGATTTGAATCGAAAAGACATCCGCGATAAAAACTACGGACAAGATTTGCCGTATTTGTTAGATGGAACGTTGTCTACGGTCGTTTCTTCGGATGCCGGTGCTGGCGTTGGATACACGAATATTCGTATTCGAGGTGTTGATCCTACCAGAACGAATGTCACTATCAACGGAATTCCGGTTAACGACGGCGAATCACAAGGAATGTTTTGGGTGAATATGCCCGACTTTGCTTCTTCTTCTGAGTCCATTCAAGTTCAACGTGGTGTTGGAACATCGGCTAACGGTGGTGCTGCTTTTGGTGCGAGTATCAATGTGAAATCGGATAATATCCGTCATAAAGCATACGGCGAATTAGACAACAGCTATGGTTCGTTTGACACTTGGAAAAATACCATCAAAGCAGGTACAGGAATTATCAACGGGCATTTTGCATTTGATATGCGTTTATCCAGAGTGTCTTCAAAAGGCTATGTGGACAGAAGTAGTTCCAACTTGAAATCTTTTTACACTTCGGGTGCGTGGTTTAATAAAAAATCGATGGTGAAATTTAACATTTTCAGCGGACAAGAAACCACTTACCAAGCATGGAATGGTATTCCAGAAAGTCGTTTGAAAAATGATGAACAAGGAATGATCGCATATGCCGACAGAAATGGTCTTACGCAAGAAGAAACGGAGAATCTGTTGAAAAGTGGACGAACGTATAATGCGTTTACCTACAACAATCAAGTAGACCATTACAACCAAACACATTATCAGTTACATTTTAATCACCGTTTTAATGACTATTTGAAATTCAATGTTTCATTGCATTATACGAGAGGAAAAGGCTATTACGAAGAATATAAAAATAATCAGAAGTTAGTCAATTATAACATCGATCCAATTGTTATCGATAGTATGACAACTATTTCTAAATCTGATTTAATTCGTCGTAAATGGCTAGATAATCATTTCTATGGCGCCGTTTATAACTTGACGTATTCAAAAAATAATTTAGAGCTCATTTATGGTGGAGGGATCAACCGTTACCAGGGAAAACACTACGGTGATGTTATTTGGGCGCGTTACGCTTCTAATTCCGAAATTGGAGAGGTGTATTACAATGACGATGCCTCCAAAATTGATTTCAACAACTACTTCAAAGTGAGTTATAAATTGAAACGCAATGTACTTTTTGGAGACGTTCAACTGCGCACTGTTCAATATGTCTTTGAAGGTATTTCTGACTTGAGTGCTACTGCGATTGCTACTGCTCAGAAAGCCAATTATGTCTTCTTCAATCCGAAAATTGGTTGGATGTTTAACTGGAGTCCCAACAACAATACTTATGCTTCCATTGCAGTTTCCAATCGTGAACCTATTCGCAAGGATTTTACCGAAAATGTTAGCGACAATCGACCACTTCCAGAAACCTTATACAATTTAGAAATTGGAAATCGTTTTCAGAAAGGAAAATGGTCTTTCAACGCCAATTACTACATGATGTATTATCACAATCAATTGATTTTGACGGGGCAAATCAACGATGTCGGTGGTTATACGAGAACCAATGTGAAACAATCGTATCGAACTGGAATTGAGTTAGAAGCGAGTTACAAACCGTTGAAATGGTTGACCGTTATTGCTGGAGGAACCTACAGTTTGAATAAAATTATCGACTTCACCGAATACGTGGACGATTACGACAACGGCGGACAATTGGCCATTCAGCACAAAAACACAGACATTGCGCTTTCACCCAACGCGATTTATTCAGCCGGTTTAATTTTTGAACCAGTTAAGGATTTCAATATCCGAATAAATGGTAAATATGTCGGTCGTCAATTCCTAGACAATTCTTCCGATAAAGCACGTTCAATCGACGGTTACTTCACAATGAATACTACGATCAGTTACTTGTTGAAAATCCCAAAAATCGAAGGAATCGAATTTGGTTTGATGGTGAACAATGTATTAAACACGATGTACGCCAATAACGGTTATACGTATAGCTACATTGCCAACCAAGAAACGGTGAAAGAGAATTTCTACTTCGTACAAGCAGGGATTAATTTTATGGGTAGGATTTGTGTAAGATTTTAAGGGAGAGTCGTTTAACAATTAATGGAGGATGATAGCGATTATCCTCCATTTTTTTTAAAAGTTGAAAAGACATAAAAAATAACGTTTACGGTGAAAAAGGAACCGAACGACGTGACGAACTTGAAAGAGAATTCTAAGGCTTTAAAATTGGAATACTTTTAAAAAAGGCGCGTGAAGAAAAACAACTAACTCAATCTGAACTCGGAGATTTAATTGACAAAAAAAGAATATATTTCAAGAAATGAAAATAATGGTAGCAACTTAACGCTTAAAACTTTATACGATATTGTGGAAAAAGGATTGGGCGGAAAAGTGAAAATTCAAATCGAACTTTAACTACATTTAGGAATAGAAGAGGTACGATATTTAGGGGAATAGGAACGACATTTAAAAGTAAACTTCTCGAAGTTTTTTTGTGTCATTTTGATTATATTTAATGTGATAGAAATAAACTACCTTGTAGCAGAGCTGAAGAGGTATTAAGAAAGAATATCTAGGAAAAGGAAATAAAAATCGAGGTATTGAACTTCTGTAAATATTAAATAAAAATAACACCAACAAAAAACCACAAGCTAAACAATCACAAGTGAAAAGCCCGCATCTCATAGTTGAAAACCATTATAAGTTATGAAAACCATAGTACTGATAATATACATACTACTTTTAAATGTCAATGGATCTTTTGCGCAAGAATACAAGGAAAACTCATTATTTAAAACATTCAAGAAAATCACCGAACTTGACCAATCTCATATCAGAAAAAATAATATTCCAGACTCATTAATCTTACTCAACTTTTTCAAAATAAAAGAATTACTTTCGAGTGACATTAGCCTAAACTCTGAGCAGAAACTGAAAAATAAAACAAAAAAGAAGCTAGAACTTCCGTTAATAAGTAAAAGCACTAAAGGATTAATATTCGTTAGAGTTTTCACAAGATTCTCCCCCTCAATTAAACCTTATACTCTTTATCGGTGAAATCTTCGCGACAAAACGAGACGGAATCAACAACGCTGAAATACAAATCACCAACGTAGCCACATTGAGAAGAATAATATGCACCACATTCAGCTGTACGGGAACAGCATCTAAAAAGTAAACTTCTGGATTTAAACGAATAATATGGAATTTATCTTGTAAAAGCGCCAATCCAACACCAATGATGTTTCCCCAAACAAGAGCACGCGTTATGAGTACAGCTGCTTGAATAATGAATGTTTTTTGAATCATCCAATTATCGGCGCCCATCGCTTTCATCATACCGATAAAATTTGTTCGAACCAAAATCATCACGAGCAGTGCAGAGCTCATATTGATAATACCGATAAAAATCATCAAGACCAAAATAATCCAAACGTTGATGTCGAGGAAACTCAACCAATTAAAAATATCGGATTGATTGTCGAGGATACTTGAAATGCCTAATTCTTGCGAAAAATTGGGGTCAATAATAATCTGACGACGAAGTGCTTCGACTTGTGGCTGAATGTCTTTGAAATCTTTATACACTAATTCATAACCACTGATAAACTGCTCGGCATTCCCTACTCCATCAACGAAGTCAAACGTAAAGACATTTCCTTGTTCGTCTTTGATCGCATATTTCAATCCTAAATCGTCGAGGTAGTCTTTTTTCAACGTTCCGTTTGCATTTGTCACCAACGGAAAATGCCCTTTTACCTTTCTGTCAACTTTAATCGTTAAACGAGCAGAATCCATATACACAACATCCGATGTCAGTTTATCTAACGATTCAGAACCAACGCGAACTTGAATAACGGTATCGTGTTCTGGAAAGAAGAAATAACCACGGTAATTTTGGGTTCCGCCATTCCAACTATAGCGAGGACGAATATTTTCACTCACAATATCAGCGGTCAGAATAAGATTTCCTTGGTCTAACGAATCGCTCACACGCAACGCGACTTGCATCCCCCATTCGTTCAACTTTTGGATATTTCGAATGTCAGCAATGACAATCTTTTTATCTAAATCTTCTAAACCTGTATTGTAAATTCCAGCAACTCGGTATATTTTCTTAATCGGCGTGTTCTTTACGAAAAATACACGGACAGGATCGCCGACTTTATAGCCTAAATCTTTCGCTATACTCTGAGATAGCAAAACATCTTGCGATAAAGTATCACTTTTAAAAGAAGGAATTTTTCCATCAATCAAGTGTTTTTGAAAGAAAGAAAGATCATAATTTCCATCGACGCCTTTAAAAACAACACCTTGAATTTCTTTTTTATCGGTCGCTTCATTCTCCGCTTGAAGGATGCCGGCTTTATAAGCGACAGCTTCCACCCGTTTCAATTCTGGCGATTGGAATAACAATTGATATTTGATATCTTTTTGGATGGGCGTCGACTCCATAATGGAATTTTCACCTAATTTTGTAATGACCGCATGTGCACCAAATCCGACGACTTTATCCCGGACTTCTTGTTGGAAACCAATCACAACACTAATCGTAATAAGGTTGACCACCAAGGCCAATGCAATGGTAATGACTGCAATACGAACAATAGGACGAGAAACCGACTTTCCGTTCGATTCTTTTTTTAATAATTTACGCGCTATGAAATACGGAGCCTTCACTAATTTTCTTTATTCCTTACAAAACTACACAAAGCTTTCAGTGTACAGCAGTATTTTGTCGATAATGTTTACTTCGTGTGTTTCGGCGACGTCACCCATCGTTGGAAAAAAGTCCGATAAAACCGTTCAATCAGCGACTAAATCGGCTATTATTTTGGGAAATGAACGAATGTCAGAATATTTACCATTACTTCAAGGCAAAAAAGTTGGATTCGTCGGAAATCAAACTTCTGTCATTGGAAAAACACACTTGGTGGATAGTTTACTCTCTAAAAAAGTAAACATTGTAGCTGTTTATTCACCTGAACACGGTTTTAGAGGAGACGCCGATGCAGGAGAAACAATTAAAAATGGGAAAGATGCCAAAACTGGATTGCCAATTTATTCACTGTATGGAAATAATAAAAAACCGACCAAAGAACAATTAGCAGAAATCGACGTAATGCTTTTCGATATTCAAGATGTGGGCGTTCGCTTTTACACCTACATTTCGACCTTGCATTATGTGATGGAAGCTTGTGCGGAGAATGAAATTTCGGTGATTATTTTAGACAAACCAAATCCGAATGCGCACTATATTGACGGACCTATTTTGGAAGAAAAATGGCAGTCGTTTGTGGGCATGCATCCTGTGCCGATTGTTTACGGGATGACCATTGGCGAATACGGAAAAATGATCAACGGCGAAAAATGGTTGAAAGACAGCATTCAATGTGATTTAACAGTGATAGCTTGTGAGAACTATACGCATCAAACGCCATACGAATTGCCGATTTCACCAAGTCCAAATTTACGAACAGCGGCTTCTATCTACTTATATCCTAGTCTTTGTCTATTCGAAGGAACATCGGTAAGTGTGGGTCGAGGAACGCAATCACCGTTTGAATTGTATGGACACCCTAATTTTCCGAAAACCGATTTTGCGTTAACGCCTGTGTCTAGTTTTGGTTCGAAAGACCCGCTTTGGAAAGACAAAGTTTGTAATGGTTATTTGTTGAGCAAGGATTCCACCGATTTATTTAATCATCACTTTCAATTAAAATACCTCATCAATGCGCAACAACTGTTAGCAAAAGCAAATGTTCCGTTCATCACTTCTGCTAATTTTTTCGATAAGCTCGCAGGAACTTCTTCGTTGAGGGAACAACTTTTAGTAGGGAAAACGGAGGCGGAAATTCGAGCAACATGGGAAAAAGGATTGGGAGATTTTAAAGAAATTCGCGAAAAATATTTGATTTACAAATAGTTTAAATCTCTGATTCATTATTTTTATTTTACTTTTCCTCCAGGAAAAAGTAACAAAAACCTCGTCGCCGTGATCTTTTTCACTACCCGAATCTTCCTCATTGCTTACAAAAATAAAACTCGCTAGCGCTCAAACAGTTATTTTTGTGACAGCAATTTACCTTCGGTGCTACTTCGTGGTCGTCGTTTGTGTCTCAGTGAAAAAATCAATTCCGATTCTACATCGGAACAAGTTGCGACATCCTAATCTGACTTCGATATTGAAATTTCGAGAAAGTTTAGGTTCTAAAATAATCTCATGAGATAAGAAAATTTAAATGAAAGGTACATTTTTTTTAATTTTACATAACAGAAAATGCATTCAACTATTATTTCATTTTTTTTCTTGAAAATTTTGTTCAACTCATCTTTTTACGTATCTTAATTTAGAAATTGACATCTAATGCAACATTTTGATAACCCGACAGACATCTGTCTAAGCTATATTTACCAAACAAATCGTTCTATTTTTTTAACAGGAAAAGCGGGCACTGGAAAGACCTCTCTTCTAAAGCGCATCATTGAAGAATCGCACAAGCAAACGGTTGTTGTCGCTCCAACTGGAATTGCGGCATTGAATGCGGGCGGAACGACGATTCACTCAATGTTTTATTTACCTTTTGCGACGTTTATTCCTGACTTTGAACAAAATTCTTTCCATGGAAATGGCGTACGCTTGGAAAATCGAAATTCGCTTTCAAAACATTTCGTCTATAATAAAAACAAGAAGAAATTACTGCAAAATGTAGAGTTACTTATCATCGATGAAGTTTCCATGTTGCGTGCCGATGTATTGGATGCTATCGATTGGGCATTGCGTCACACCCGCAGAATTAACGCTCCGTTTGGAGGCGTTCAAATGTTGTTCATCGGTGACTTAATGCAATTGCCACCCGTTTATAAACCCGAAGTATGGAATGTACTGCGAAACTATTACAAAGGCATTCATTTCTTTCATGCGTTGGCTTTGCAAAATGAACCACCGATATATATTGAGTTAGAGAAAATCTACCGCCAAACCGATCAAAAGTTTATCACGGTTTTGAATGAATTACGCAATAATCAATTGAATAATGAGAGTTTAGAATTTTTAAACAGCTATGTACAACCTGATTTCAATTCAAAGCCCGAACAGAATTACATCACGTTGACATCTCACAATCGCAAGGCGGATGTGATGAATGTCACCGAATTAGAAAAATTAAAAACACCTGCAAAAATATATTCAGCGAGTATAAAAGGAAATTTTCCTGAGCACATTTATCCTGTCGATTCAGAATTGGCGTTAAAAGTAGGCGCGCAAGTGATGTTTATCAAAAATGATTTGTCTTTCGATAAACGGTATTATAATGGAAAGATTGGCATCGTTGAATCGTTAGATACAGACGAAATAAAAGTGCGTTTTCCCGAAGAAAATTTGGTGATTACCGTCGAAGAATACGAATGGGAAAATGTCACGTACCAACTGAATGAAGACACGAACGAAATCGAGGAAAAGGTGCAAGGAACCTTTGTGCATTATCCATTGAAATTGGCGTGGGCGATTACCATTCACAAAAGTCAAGGTTTAACATTTGACAAAGCAATTTTAGATGTCGCCGACGTTTTTGCTCCTGGACAAGCCTATGTGGCACTATCACGTTTGCGTTCAATTGACGGATTGGTGTTGAAATCACCGTTCAGAATTAACGGTATTGCCAGCGACGAAGATATCATCGAATATGCTCGCACAAAAGCGACAAAAGAAGAATTATCCGCACAATTTCAAGCCTCTGTTAATCAGTATTTACGCGGAACACTGATGCGTGCATTCGACTGGTCGGAATTAGAAGAAGTGTGGCGAAAACATGTCTTTTCCTATAAAAGTATTTCACTCAAATCAGAGAAAAGCAATCATCATTCGTGGGCAGAAACACAGTTTAACACGGTTAAGTCAATGGTCGATGTTTCCAAGAAATTCAGCTACCAAATCGAGAAGATATTTGCTGCTCCAACTGTTGATTTGAACTTCGTCAACGAGCGCTTAGAAAAAGCATACGACCATTTTTATCAGCAATTAGACAACTTGATTTATAGCGTTCTAAAACGACGATTAATGGTTTCGAGAATTAAGAAAACCAAAGAATTTCAGGAAGATCTAGCCGAATTAGATGATAAACAAATCGATGTCATTTTGCAATTAAAACGAATTAAGAATTTATTTCATGCGATTGTTTCAGGTAAAGAAATCACCAAGAAAGATTTGATTCCAAGCGACATTCATGAATACCGTCGATCAAAATTGATGAAGATTCAAGACGAATTAATCGACACTAAAAACACCATTGATTTTGACGTTATCAAAGACGATGACGAACGCTCAGTCAACAAAATCTTACAAGTCAAAAAGGAAAAGAAAGCGCCGAAAGAAGTCAAGATTCCAACACATCTGATTACCAAAGAATTATTCAAAGCAGGGAAAACCGTCGAAGAAATTGCTGCAGAACGAGTACTCACCACAAACACTATCGAAAATCATTTAGCAAAATTAATTGCTATCCAAGAAATTGATGTTTCAGAAGTCATGGCAGAAGAAAAACTACAAGAACTCAAAACCTTCTTTAAAGATAATGGGAAACTAAATGAGATTTCATTAATGGAAATGAAAGACAAAGCTGGAGATACTTTCAGTTGGGGCGAATTGCGTATTTATCGCGCTACTTTAGCCCATGAGTAAGCTCACGCTCTCTTCTCTGTTTCTCATTCTGTATTTCCCGCTCTCTTTTCCCATTCTCACTCTTTTTTCTGCGTTATCAGTGCTTCTTTCTTCGCAGTTCAATGATTTTACCAACGCTTTTCCAAAGATCATCGATCGCTTTTATTCAAAATAATCCATAAACTACAATTCCAAAAAGAATTATTGTTACATCTATAAAACCTTCTAAAAAATCTAAAAAGAAATATTTCAGAAAGTGTAAAAAGAACTAATATTGCAAAGACAAAAAGAGTCACGTAATACTTATATAGATATGAGAAAATACGTTCTAACAAAAATGTATGGTTTTTAGCAGTATTCTATTCTTACTTTATTTTTTGCCTGCCTTTTTAATCACCTATTATGTTGTTGGTAAGAAATATAAGAATATTGTCATCTTACTATTTAGCATTTTCTTCTACAGTTGGGGCGCTCCAAGGTTTATTTTTGTCATTCTAGGCACCACCTTTCTTGATTTTCATTTGGTTAGGTGGATGGCGCAAACGCAAAATCGACTACACCGACGATTAATGCTGACACTTTCTGTCTCTATCAATTTAGGACTTCTCTTCTATTTCAAATATTCCAACTTCTTCATCGACAACATTAATTCACTTTTATCTATTTCTGGTGGCTCAACTATTCAATGGACAAAATTAGTTTTACCCATCGGAATTTCATTTTACACCTTCGAAACCATTACGTATGTTGTGGATGTTTATCGAGGAATTCACAAACCTTTGAAGAAGTTCTGGGATTACCAACTTTACATCATTCTATTTCCCAAATTAATCGCTGGTCCAATTGTTCGTTATCACGATTTAGCGGATCAAATTACCGACCGAACTCAGAATGATACGATTGACAATCGATTGATCGGTTTTTATCGATTTGCTATTGGACTCGCGAAAAAAGTATTAATTGCCAATCAAATGGGTGCGGTTGCAGATTCAATTTTTGGAATGGACTATGCTGGACTTGGAACCTATACAGCTTGGGTAGGAATTTTAGCCTATACCTTCCAGATTTATTTTGATTTCTCTGGATATTCGGACATGGCTATCGGTATCGCCAAAATGATTGGATTTAAATTTCCTGAAAACTTCAACAACCCATATATCTCTCGAAGTATTACAGAATTCTGGCGACGTTGGCACATCACACTTGGGTCTTGGATGAAGAACTACTTATACATTCCGTTAGGTGGAAATAAAGTAGCGACAAAAAGAAAATTGTATTTCAATCTTTGGCTAGTATTTCTAGTCTCAGGTCTTTGGCATGGAGCTTCTTGGAACTTTATCATTTGGGGAGCGTATCATGGATTATTTCTCGTTTTAGAACGAAGTTTTTTGCAAAGTTTCTACACTAAAATTGGTAAATTACCCAGCACGATAATTACTTTTTTCATCGTTGCCATAGGTTGGGTATTTTTCAGAATAGAAAAACTATCGGATGCATTGATCTACATAAAGAGGATGTTTGCTTTCGACTTTAGTCATTCACGAGAATTCGATTCGGAATTTTACACCTATTTTTCAATGGCCATCTTCTTTGCTTTTTTTGCTTACTTCAAAAATGGACAAAGAATCCAAGACGCCTTATTTATTCATGATTATTCCATTCAAAAACATTTCGTAACACTCACCATGTCCACCATTCTATTTTTACTTTGTATCAGTTCTATTACGGCGTTTGGGTTTAATCCGTTTATCTATTTTAGATTTTAAGTATGATAAAGAAAGCCCTAAAATATTGCTTCCTTATTCTGATTCTAGCTATGTTAGTAATCTCTTTTTTTCAGGCGCAATTTAAGTTTGTGGAACTAGCCCCATTAAGAGGAGCAATCACGCTAACCGAGAAAAAAGATTTCACACTTAAAAGTTGGTTTTCAGGTGAATATCAAGAGCAAGAAGAAAAGTATATCAATGAAAATTTTGGCTTTAGAAGCTTATTTATTCGCGTTAATAATCAGATTGCTTTCAATTTATTTAAGAAGGCAAAAGCAAAAGGTGTAGTTATTGGCAAACGCAATTATTTATATGAGAGAGAGTATATAGAGGCCTATTATGGGACAGATTATATTGGAGATGATAATACTGTTGAACGTATGAAGAAATTAAAATTCATCCAAGATACACTAGCCAAACTTCATAAAGATCTCATACTCATTTTTGCAGCTGGAAAAGGAACATATTATCCCGAGTTTTTTCCTAATAAATACAAGGTTAAGAAAGGACCTACAAATTATGAACAACATATAAAATTGGCAAAATCCATGGGATTAAAGTTCATTGACTTTAATAAATACTTTGTAGAACATAAACACACGTCAAAATATCCTTTGTACCCACAATATGGCATCCATTGGAGTTATTATGGAATGTGCTTAGCAGCCGACTCAATGGTAAAGTATATTGAACAGATTCGTCAAATCGACCTGCCTAATTTATATTGGGATAAAGTTGATGTAGATGATCCCAAAGGAGGTGATTATGATGTCGCAAATGGTATGAATTTGAAATTCAAACTCAAATCATTTAAAATGGGATATCCTCGTATTCAATTTGAATCGAAGGAAGGGAAGGATAATGTCTCCGTTTTGGTGATTTCGGATAGCTTTTATAGTGCTATGTTTGAAGGAGATATCATTACAAAATCCTTCTCCAATAATCAATTTTGGTTTTACAACAAACAAGCTTTTACCAATGGTCAAGAAACAGAAGCTACAACCAATCAACTAAATTTAAAAGAAGAAATTGCCAAAAACGATGTTATTATTATAATGGCAACAGAAGCTAGATTACCAGATTTTGGATGGGGATTTATTGAAGAAACTTACAATTTATTCAAAGGAATAAAAACTAATAAGACATCTGATATTGAATATCGATCAAAACTAATCAATCTTCGAAATTACATCAAAACAGACCAGCGTTGGATGAAAAAAATCGAGCAGAAATCAAAATTGAGAGATATTAGTATCGATTCAATGATAACAATCGATGCAGCTTGGCAACTTCAGCAGAAAAAATAGCATTTTACAACGTTTGCTTAAAAAAGATGTTATTGTAGTGAAAATTTATTACTTTAGTAACGTAAACAACACATTTATACTGAATTACTCACGAAATAATTACATTATTTATTTGCTAAAGGATAAAAATTAAATACACCAGTTTTAAGAGAAAATCATACTAAAAAGAGAGAACGATAAAGAAGCTATTTAGTTGAAATATAGATAAAAGTGGAGACTAGTTACCACTTAAATAAATAGGGCGAGACTGAAAAGCCAAATGAGTAAGGTCATTAAACAAAAAAATAATTTATGAAAAAGATTTTAAACTTACTTGCAGTTGGATTAACTATTGCTGGTATATGCTTACAAGCAAATAATATCACAGGAGGAGACTTTCTTCTTGTTTTATCTGCAGCGACACTGTTAACATCATTAATTGTATTTACTATAAAAGATAACAAGGATGCTGGCTTAAGCAATTGGTTAAACTATCTATTGGTTGGAATAGCCGCTCTTTTTATTGCTGGAGCAACAATGAAATTCCAACATTGGCCAGGAGGAGCACTTGTTTCACTCATTGCTTTTGTACTTCTTCCAATTTCAATTATCGCTTTAATTTTCCAAAAGGAAGAGGTCAAAATATCTAAACAATTTTTCATTACATCAGGTCTGTTTTTCATGTTCTTGCTAGGCACTACTGCCCATGGTTTATTTGATTGTGGCCAGTGTGGCAAAGACCAATGCTCGACAGAACAAGTGAAAGAAGATTGTTGCAAGAAAGGAGCTGATAAATCACAATGCAAAATGGGAGATGCGTCCAAAGCATGTTGCAAGAAGGGAACTACAGGTGAAGGAAAATGCAAGGAAATGGGAACGTGTAAGATGGGAGACGCTTCCAAAGCATGTTGCAAAAAAGGAACTGCTGAAGAGGGAAAGTGTAAAGAAGGAGCAGCTAAAAAAGACTGTTGCAAGGAGAAAAAGAAAGCCGCTTGTAAACACTAAAATAATGTGACAGCCTCTTAAGGAGGCTGTTTCTTGCCAATACTACTCTAATATTAATTTTAAACTGCTACGAATATGATAGTCTCTATTGCTATAATTGGATTAGTAACCATTGTATTAATTTTTGTTATTAATCTCCGAAAAAGCTTGAAAAAAGAAGCTTCAAGTACTTCAAAAGTGAATAATATTATTTCAAATACGACCGATAAAGAAGAAAGTCGGCTGCGATTAACAAAAATATATCATTGCTCTTTGGACAATTTAGAGGAAGCGATTACTAAGAAATACCAATTAGACACCCTTAGTCAGCGAGAAATCGAGGAGTTAGTCGAAAGAATTCGTAAAAGTAAAATGCAAGAAGCAACTACGTTGCGATTATATCCAGAAGACACTGGATCGGCAATTATAGAAAGTTATATTTTAAAGTATTTGGATAAATAAATTGACTAAAATAATATCTTTACAGAAAAGAAGCTCATCGTTCGAGCAATCACTAGAAATTGAAAGACAAGCAATGAACTACTAAGAAAGGGCCAACAAACAATTCAAATATGAACAACGAGGTAATTTTACCAGACTCCATCAGTTCAAGATGTGAATTTAAACGCAAGTTTAGTTTCTGGGAGCTCTACCGTTCCTTGGTTTTTGCTCCAAGAGCCATGTCTAAATTAATTAAGAACAAGAAAAGAAAATTGGTCAGTGAGTAATTTGTTGAGCGCATGCAATTCGCGGTAACCGAAGTCAACGGATGTCCCGCATGTGCTTATCAGCATACTAAAATGGCCTTACAACAAGGTATGAGTAACGTAGAAAAAGTAGCTTTTTAACAGGAGGAGAAGACTTCATTCGCCCCGAAGAAGCAAAAGCTATCTTAAATTTCCAAAGAAATACGCTTATGATGCCATTGTTAATGAATATGGTGAAAAAGAAACAATTGTTATTCATTCGGCCTGTCAAATAATGATTGCAGGAAACATTATACAACATTCCATACAGCGCCTTTCAATCACGACGAAAAGGACACCCATATAAAGACAGTACGTTGTTTTTCGAGTTGGGAATGTTAATTGGTGGAATTCTTATTATCCCAACTGCCCTTCTTAATAGTGTCCTAAGAGCTTTGATTGGTTTATCAAATCAACCGTTGGAACAAAATCACTTATGCCATCAACTTTCAAATTGTATCCTAATCCAGTGAACAATGAATTGTCGATCGAAAGTCAAGTGAATATTAATCTTATAGAAGTATATAGTATAATGGGACAATTGTTACAAACTTTAAATCCACAATCAAAAGTGATTAAGATAAACGTGTCAACATACGAGCAAGGAGTTTATTTAGTGTTCGACATACAACTGAAGGAGAAACTTCTACTTCGAGAATAGTGAAGAGTAACTAGTTTTTTCATTAAGTAGAGAAATCCATTTGGCGGAGGGATTTTTTTTGAAAATCTCTATTCATTAAAACAGAGGAAGAAATCCATTTTTTTCATTTTTCTAAATTAAATTCCATTTCATTTTCAATTATTATCGAAAAATGTATATCTTCAACATCCTTATTAAAATAAGAATAGATGAAAGCAATTAAAAAAGATTGGAATGCTATAAAAGTGAATGACAGTTGGGCGATTTTCAAAATCATGTCTGAATTCGTGGATTCGTATGATCGCTTAGCACAAATTGGTCCATGTATCTCCATTTTTGGCTCTGCTAGAACAAAACCCGATAATAAATACTACGAAATCGCGAAAGAAGTAGCGAAGGAATGTGCGGAAAGTGGTTTTGGTGTTATCACTGGTGGCGGACCAGGAATCATGGAAGCTGCAAATAAAGGTACACAAGAAGCTAGTGGTGTTTCTGTAGGTTTAAACATAAATTTACCTCACGAACAAGAACCCAATGAATATATTGACTACGAACATAATTTTATCTTTCGCTACTTTTTTGTGCGGAAAGTGATGTTTGTTAAATATGCACAAGGATTCGTAATTTTGCCTGGTGGTTTTGGAACACTCGATGAATTATTCGAAGTAATTACCTTAATACAAACCAAAAAAATCATTAAAAAACCCATCATTTTAATGGGAAAGGATTATTGGCAAGGATTAATGGATTGGGTAAAAAAAACAATGGTAGAAGAGGGGAATATTTCTGAATCTGACTTAGATCTGTTTAAAATCACCGATTGTCCGAAAGAAGCCGTTCAATATATTGAAGAGTTTTATAAAACAAACGAATTACGCCCTAATTTTTAAGAAAATCAGGAGGATGAAGAAATTCTTTCGTCCTCTTTTCTTTGTTTAGAAAGCACTTTTTAATTCACGAAAATAATACCTTTGTAAAAACTCACTTGAATATGGAAATCTCAGAAAATTTAGTCGATCATATCGCTCATCTAGCAAAATTAGAATTTGACGCAACAGAAAAAGTAGCTATTCAGCAAGATATGTCTAAGATTGTGAACTTTATGTCTAAATTAGATGAAGTGGAAACGGATAATGTGGAACCACTCGTATTTATGTCGCATGAAATCAACGTACTTAGAGAAGATATACCTCAAGTAACAGTGACGAAAGAAGAGGCGTTAAAAAATGCGCCGAAAAAAGATTCCGACTATTTCCGAATTCCGAAAGTCCTTCATGGAAAGTAAACATCTTCCACAATTAATGTCATAAATCTATTTTTTGACGTTATATTCAAGTACACATTGAAAGTATGACGTTTGTAATCATTTTCTTAATTCTTCTAACTGCATTTAGTCTTTATGAGTATTTGAACTCAAAGGACATGAAGAATATTACGACGTTGATTTCCAAGTCGAAGTATAAAAATACTGTTCACGAATTACAACGCTATCAAACTGTTATCCTGTCTTTTATATTAGGAGGACTCATCGTCGCTATCGCACTTACTTCGACCATCTACGATAACATGATTTTTGTGAGCCATATTGTGGAACAAACAAATCCCCAAGAGGCCGACACACTCGACATCACGTTCAATCTTCCGCCGCCAGAAGAAGAAAAACAACAAGAGGAAATTCAGAAGTTAACCAACTTCGAAGCACCTGATGTTCAAAATGCTGTTGCCAACCAAGAAGCGAAAGAAGGAACTCAAAATTATGTGGGTAAAGATACCAATCCAAAGCAGAATACTACTTCCGTAGAAGAGGAAGTAAAAGAATATGAACGTCAACTTTTTGAAAATGTTGGTGGAAATTCTCAAAGAGCAGAAATTCAACGTCAACGCGAAGAAACACAACGGCGAAAAGAGAAATTTGAACAAGATCAAAAGAATGCAAAAAACAACGCTAATAACGGCGTTGGTACCTCAACAAAGAAAGGTAAAACAATGGTTTCGTTTTATCTTCCGAATAGAAATCCGCATAACAACGACGTCTCCAACATTAAAAATCCTGGCTATACCTGTGAACAAGGTTCTTATGGTGAAGTGACCATCAAAATTAAAGTCAATTCGTTGGGACAAGTGACGAGCGCTACTCCGTCCTCTAATTATTCCAATTTGAATCCTTGTTTGGTGGAACAAGCAATTAAGTATGCCAAGATTTCTCGATTTAATGCCTCCGATGTTAATTCTCAGGACGGCACCATAACGTATATATTCATGCCCTAAAATTGATAAAATGTTTAAACAATTGATGACTGGACTTTTTGGATTGACGGCTTTGTCAATCTCCGCACAAAACAAACCAATGAAAATTAATTATCCCATTACCAAAAAAGTGGACACGGTAGATGTCTATCATGGAACTAAAGTAGCTGACCCGTATCGTTGGCTAGAAGATGACCGCTCCGCAGAAACTAATCTGTGGGTGGATAAACAGAATGAAATCACGAATTATTACTTGAATCAAATTCCTTTTAGAGATAAAATCAAAGCCAAACTAGAGAAAATTTGGAATTATGAACGCGTTTCAAGTCCAGTAAAACATGGTGATTATCATTACTATTACAAAAACAACGGTTTACAAAATCAAAGTATTGTTTACCGAATCGATAAAGAGGAAAAAGAAGAAGTTTTCTTAGATCCCAATACTTTTTCAACAGATGGAACGACTTCTTTGGGCGAAATTAGCTTTACGAAAGATGGTTCGATTGTCGCTTATTCAATTTCCGAAGGTGGAAGCGATTGGCGAAAAATTATCGTGTTGGATGCAAAAACAAAAAAGCAAATCGGCGAAATCTTAATTGATGTGAAGTTTAGCGGTATTTCTTGGAAAGGAAATGAAGGATTTTTCTATTCGAGTTATGACAAACCCACTGGAAGTGAACTTTCAGCGAAAACGGATCAACACAAGCTATTTTTCCACAAACTAAATACACCTCAGAAAACTGATGAAGTCGTATTTGGATTAGACATTAAACGCCGTTATGTCGGTGGTCAAGTAACAGATAATCAGAAATATTTAGTGATTTCTACAGCCAATGCAACCTCTGGAAATGAATTATATGTAAAGGATTTAAAAACAGGAAAGATCACACAGTTGAACGAAGGGTTTGACATCGACGCATCTATTTTTTATTCCGACGATGATAAGTTTTACATCCAAACAAACTATAAAGCGAAGAACAAACGCATCATGACAGCGTCAGTGGATGCACTGACCTTGAAAGATTGGAAAGAATTTATTCCTGAAACAGAAAATGTTCTAAATGTTACTACAGGAGGGAAATTTATCTTCGCGCAGTATATGAAAGATGCAATTTCATTCATTAAACAATATGATTTAAAAGGAAATTTACTACGCACGGTGGAATTGCCTGGTGTTGGTACAATCGGTGGTTTTTCGGGAGAAGACGAAGACAAGGAATTGTATTATACATTTACCAATTACGTGACACCTCCAACAATTTACAAATACGATTTAGATCAAAATAAGTCGGTTGTTTATCGCCGTCCACAAATCGATTTCAATCCTGATTTGTATGACTCAAAACAAGTTTTCTACCCGTCGAAAGATGGCGTGGTCATTCCGATGATTATCACCTACAAGAAAGGAATGAATTTGAATGGACAAAATCCAACTATTCTTTATGGTTACGGTGGTTTTAACATCAGTTTACCGCCTGCGTTTAGTGTAACAACTGCCGCTTGGTTAGAAATGGGCGGAATATACGCTGTTGCGAACTTACGTGGTGGTGGAGAATATGGGAAAAAATGGCACGATGACGGAACCAAAATGCAGAAGCAAAATGTGTTCAACGACTTCATCGCAGCAGCTGAATATTTGATTGAGAAGAAATACACGTCTAAGAGTTATTTAGCGATTCGCGGTGGTTCGAATGGTGGATTATTAGTGGGTGCTTGTTTGACCCAACGTCCCGATTTATTCCAAGTAGCGATTCCACAAGTAGGCGTTTTAGATATGTTGCGTTATAATAAATTTACCGCTGGAGCTGGTTGGTCGTATGATTACGGAACGGCCGAAGATTCACCAGAAATGTTTGAATACTTACGCAAATATTCACCATTACATGCGCTGAAAAAAGGAACAGAATATCCAGCAACGATGGTCACAACAGGCGATCACGATGATAGAGTCGTTCCAGCACATAGTTATAAATTTGCCGCCACATTGCAAGCCGATCAAGTAGGAAGTGCACCCGTTTTAATTCGTATCGATAGAAATGCGGGTCACGGAGCAGGAAAGTCAACTGCTGCAATGATTCAAGAAAATGCAGATATCTTTTCGTTTATTTTGTCTCAAATGAACTATCAGTGGAAGGGTGAGTAATGGTTAATGAAAGGAGGACGGGATTGTTAATGATGAATTAGTTTATTTCTTGTTCCTTTCCTTTCGAGATCCTCAGGGTACAGAGCGAAAAAAAAACGGTCACTGAGGTTCTCGAAGTGCCGTTTTTGTACTGTAATAAGACATACAAATTAACTTTTGAGTATAGGGTTTTCATTTCTTTAGATTGAGATGAAGCATCCTTGGCGTTCTTTGCGACTTCTTTACGAAAATAGCGGTTAAGAACTTATCTTAAATCTCCTCCTTTTCCCATATTTACAAATTATTATCAAAAAACCCAATCAATTTCCCCTCTAATTAAAGAATTCTATTAATTTTACTCGTATGATACAGAGAGGTTTATTTTTTCTTTGGTTATGCCTATCAACTGCTACTGCGTTCAGCCAAGGTTGGATTCCTATCGGTGCGAGAGCTAATTCTATGGCAAATGCTGTTGTGGCGGATGTCGATGCGTGGAGCTATTTCCACAATCCAGGTGCATTAGGATATGTGAAGAATGCTTCTGTCGGAGCGAGTTATGAAAATCGCTATTTACTCAAAGAATTACAGACTCAAGCTTTGGTGTATGTTCAACCGTTGAAAGCAGGTGTTTTATCGCTTGGCGTTCAGTCGTATGGTTATAAAGTCTATCGCTCTAATCGTTTAGGTATTGGTTATGCACTGAAATTACACGAGAAAATATCCATGGGCGTTCAGCTGAACTACCAAGATGTTTGGGTGCAAAACTACGATTACATCGGAACGGTGACTGCTGAATTCGGTATTCTTGCACAAATCAACAAGAAGATAAGTTTGGGTTTCAGTGTGATGAACTTAAATGCAGCACACACTTCGCGTATTCCAAATGAACGCTTCGGCACCTTTTTCCGATTAGGAATGAAGTACCAAATTTCCAAATTAGCAGCGGTAAATGTAGAAGTAGAAAAAGAAGTGCGCTCTAAAATTCGTCCGCGATTAGGCGTTGATTATCAAATTGTCAATCGGTTTTTCCTTCGAATTGGAGCAGCATACAATCCACCTGAACTTGCTTTTGGTATCGGATATGCATTTGATTTCGGATTCAAAATTGACGCGGGTTCCTCGTGGAGACAACATTTAGGATGGTCGCCACATGTTGGATTGACGTATGACTTTAAAACCAAAGAAAAGGCTAAAAAATGACACGGAAAATTTCTTTCGTTATTAAATCCCTTTTGTTGGTTGCTTTTTGTACATCATCCGCGGCTCTTTTAGGTCAAACACAAGAAGAAATAATTCAAAATAGAATAGAATTCATCTCCGAACAAATGGAGGATGAAGACATGGACTTAACCGACGTGGTCGATGTACTCAATCAATATTATGAACACAAAATAAATCTGAATGGTGCGACGGCGGAAGAACTTCGCTCTCTGATGTTGTTGACCGATATTCAAATCAATGATTTATTACTGCATGTAAAGCGATTTGGAAAACTCATTTCGCTCTACGAGTTACAATCGTTGCGGTATTGGGACATGAATACCATTCAATTAATTCTACCGTTTGTCATGGTCGATGATAAATTGCTACAAGCGCATTTTACGTTTAAAGATGTCATTAAATACGGAAAATTTGATGCTTTTTTGCGGTATCAAAGAACACCTGAACATAAATCAGGATATGACAAAATTCCGCTGGAAGAGAAAAAACTGTCGAGTAAATACTATTATGGAAATCCCGACAAGTACTATACGCGTTTGCGCTATACCTATCGAAATAATATCAGCATAGGATTGACGGCCGAAAAAGACCCAGGAGAACAGTTTTTCAAAGGTGCCCAGAAATACGGTTTTGATTTTTATTCTTTCCATTTGTACTATCACGGAGGTAAATATTTGAAAACCGTCGTGATTGGTGATTACCAAGTGCAAATTGGACAAGGTCTCAATTTATGGACTGGTTATGCTTTTCGAAAGACCGCCGATGTTGCCAATATCAAACGGAATGCGCTGCCGATTAAAGCGTACACTTCTGCTGACGAAGCGCGATTTTTACGTGGAGCTGCCACCGAATTAGGTTATAAAGACTTTAGTTTGTTGCTTTTTGGCTCTTATAAGAAAATGGATGGTAGCGTCTTTTCAGATACATTAGAGGAACAAGATTTGAATCTGGTTACTTCAATTAATTTAACCGGATTACACCGTACTACTTCCGAAATTGCGAAACGTAATTCATTGGGAGAAGCCATTGCGGGAACGAATCTTAAATACGGAAAACGTAATTTTAATGTAGGCGTTGCAGCTGTCTATCAAGGGTATGACAAACCCTACCAACGAGAAATAAGTCCATACAATCAATACAGTTTTCGAGGACAACACAAAGTTAGTTTAAGTGCCGATTACAATTATATCTGGCGGAATCTTAATATTTTTGGAGAAGTTTCCTCCGCTGGCCATGGTGGTGAATATGCCGTTATTCAAGGTGCTATTTTGGCGATCGATTCCCGTGCGACGATTAGTACTTTTTACCGAAATTTCTCCCGTGGATATGGTACTTCGTACAATAATGCCATGAGTGAATGGAGTAACACTCAGAATGAAGAGGGCATTTATTTGGGTCTAAATGTGAAGCTAACAGATGCGTGGAATATGAGTTCGTATTATGATATTTTTCGACGAAAATGGTTATCATTTGGAGCTGATGCACCCTCAAAAGGTCATGAGTTTTTATTCCAAGTGAATTATAAACCAACTCGGAAAATGGAAGTTTATGCACGCTACCGCCAACAACTAAAACAAATTAATGGTGCTACCATGGGCGATGGATCGATTACCGAATTGGACAATGAAAACCACCAGAATTACCGATTGAACTTTTCCTATCAAGTGACTGATAATATTCGTATCGCAAGTCGTATCGAATTTGTCCAATATCGCACACCGACGAGAGGAAATAATAAAGGTCTTTTGCTCCAACAAGATATTATCTTCCGGCCGAAGAGTTTTCCTTTGGATGTTACGGCACGTTTGGCACTTTTCGATACCGATTCCTATTATTCCAGAATCTATTCCTTTGAGGCAAACGCACTCTACACCTACTCTATTCCATCGTATTACTACCAAGGAACCCGTGCGTATTTCTTAATCCGTTACACCTTTTTAAGGAAATTCAATGTTTGGGTAAAATACGGACAGTTCATTTATTCCAACCGTAAATCTACCGGAAGCGGCCCAGAAACAATTCAGGGAGGAACAAAATCCGATATAACGGTTCAGTTGAGAATGACGTTTTAAGGTGGAAGTTTTTCAATTGTTTATTTTTCAGGTATATAAATAAAATTTAAGAGGAAACTGTGTTAAATTTTTGGAAGGTATTGGAAGGTAAATAATTTTTAAATAAATTAGTAAGAATTCCTTAACTACCATATTATGAAAATTAATCAAAAGAAATCGAATGTCATTTCGATAACAACAAGAACTTTTCGTTCATTGCCCTTTTAACAAGTTTAAACACGGTCTATTCTCAGTCTAATACACTTCCTCCAAACGGAAATGTTGGTATTGGAACAACCTCGCCAACTAGTAAGTTACAGGTAAACGGAAATGCAATGATTGATTCTACTTTGACAGTAAAAGATTCGCTAGTAATTCAAAAAGGAGCAAGAGTCAAAGATGTTTTAACAGTGGATGGAGATGTTGTCTTAAAAGCTAATCTGCTTATCAAAAAAGATTTTAAAGTAAATGGAAATTCTATTCTGAAAGGTGATTTTGTCATTAAAGAAGGTAATTTGAAAATAAAATCAATTGCAGACACTTCCTTGCCCGGAAATAGCGTGCTAATGATTAATAAAAATGGAAAAGTAGTGAATGGAGGTGATTTAAGAACGCTTTTATATACATTTCCTACTTTTAAACGATTGTTTACATGATTTGGAGGGAAATATTGTTCCACTTACTCCTTTTTGGCAGGCAGAACAGCGGATGATGTAATTATTGAATTTACCATGTACTGACGTTCGATTAGGTGTTGGCATAAAGCCCTCTGCAAAATTTCATGTTTTAAATAGCTCAAATGCAACATTGCCCATTTTAGTAGAAAAAACAATGGGAGCTAGTCAACCCAATTACAAACTCCTGCAACTTGACAACAACGGCGTACTTTCTGCAAGAGAGGTCAAAGTCGATTTGAATGCTTGGCCTGATTACGTATTCAAAAAAGACTACGAATTAAAACCGATTTATGAGGTTAAATCATTCATCAATCAGCATGGACATTTGCCAAATGTACCAACAGCACAAGAAATAGAATCAAACGG
Source organism: uncultured Flavobacteriales bacterium (assembly GCA_964503665.1). Lineage (GTDB taxonomy): Bacteria > Bacteroidota > Bacteroidia > Flavobacteriales_D > Crocinitomicaceae > 40-80. The sequence goes on along the minus strand of CAZDAR010000040.1, from coordinate 72 downwards.
TGTGAATTTAGGGGATATGGCGAAAATAACCATGGAAAAGGTGGAAGAACTAACTTTGTATTTAATTAAATT
>CAZDAR010000039.1:0-24515 GCA_964503665.1 uncultured Flavobacteriales bacterium | reverse complement strand
TTTATCGTTTTTTTAGCTAATTTTAGGTTTTAGACGAACTGACGTTAGGTGTCATTGTACAGAACCGACCAAACAGACAGAAAATGAACAAATTTATAATCGTTTTAGTTTTGACATTTTATTCAACTTTTGTAGTTGGACAAAATGTTGCAACGAAAAAACAAGAAGTTTCAAAACCATTTGTACTTGGAGAAATTATTGAACTTCAATCAAAGGTTTTAAACGAAAAACGAACTTTAAATGTTTATCTTCCAGAAGGCTATAATTCGAAAGACAGTATAAAATATCCAGTTATTTATTTACTTGACGGTTCAGCAGACGAAGATTTTATTCATATTGTTGGACTTGTTCAATACAACAGTTTTGAATGGATAAACATTGTACCAAAATCTATTGTGATTGGAATTGCAACTGTTGACAGACGAAGAGATTTTACATTTCCGACAAGTATTGAAGCCGACAAAAAAACATTTCCGACAGCAGGACAGTCCAATAAATTTATTTCATTTATAGAAACTGAATTACAGCCTTTCATTGAAACGAAATACAAAACAACTCAATCTAAAACTATAATTGGACAATCATTAGGTGGACTTTTAGTAACAGAAATTCTGCTGAAAAAGCCGACACTTTTTACAAAATATATTATAATTAGTCCGAGCTTGTGGTGGGACAACGGCTCATTATTAAATCAGAACACTGAACTTTTAAATGAAACTTTTAAACAACAAACTGAAATTTATATTGGCGTTGGAAAGGAAGGCTTGACACCGACAGAAATACCAAGAGTAATGGAAGTAGACGCAAATTTATTAGCCGACAAAATGAAAGCAACGAAAAGCAAATCTGTGAAAGTATTATTTGACTATTTACCACAAGAAGACCATTCGACAATTATGCACCAAGCAGTTTTAAATGCATTTAAACAATTGAATTTAACGACAAAACAAGAATAAAAAACAACGAACGGATGTGGTTATTCCATTTTTCTTTAAGGTACAAAGTAGCCACTTCGTTTGTTCCGATTTGATTGTTCAATTCAATCTTTCAGTTCTAATTTTATCGTTTTTTTAGCTAATTTTAGGCTTTTAGACGAACTGACGTTAGGCGTCATTATACAGAACCGACCAAACAGACAGAAAATGAGTCCTTTAAATCCTCAGTATTTGACTAAGAAGCAAAGTGTTTTTCAAAAGCTAGTTTCGTTTGTAGAGAAGTTTAAAGGAGTTGGAGGACAATTATAAATAATGACAAAAAGAAAATAAATAGCCGACCCAACGTGCTTCATATCAAGTTTTGTGGTGGCAGACAGTTCCGGGTTTTGTAATCACCTACTTTTCATATACTAAACGTTCAAAATATTTAAAAGAAGAAGTAAACGAAATGCTTCGACGTGTCAGCAATCATTTGATAAATACCCGTAACAAAAATACAGCTTATGATAATCTGAACGACAAATGGTGTTTTGATAAATCTTGCCGTTAATTTTTCTTCGCTCGAATCGGGTAACCAGTGAAGAACTAATCCTATTATTAGAACAATCAAAGGAATTGCAAAAGTGGTGCACATCAAGATAAATGCTTCGGTACTAAATTGAAACTTAGTTGTCATATGCATAAAGTAATCCATTGGTTCCTCCTTTCCTTCTACCCTAAACCAAATACGAGCAATCGTCATAAACATAAACGTCGTGAATATTTTCCAGGCCCTAACAATCCATAAGTTAGAGTTTTCATACGGAGATATTTTCTTCCAGTGATTATAAAAAATCAATCCTAAACCGTTTAAAGCTCCCCAAATGACATAATTCTGTAGCGGGTTGTGCCACAATCCACCAACGGTCATCGTTATCATTAAGTTGATGTCACGATAAATGGTGTTTTTGTGCTTTGGAAACAATAGTAGAACTATCGCATAGATGACAATAAAGCCGATAAAAACAAAGAGTAAGAAATGCCATTGTGTAATAAAAAACAAAAAAATAAAGATGATAGTAATCGTGAAAATGGAGGCAAAACCTCCCGTTCTATTTCCTCCAAGTGGAATGTACAAATAGTTTTTCCACCAAGAACCAAGCGAGATATGCCATCTTCTCCAAAACTCAGCAGCATTCAAGGATTTGTATGGAGAGTCAAAGTTTTTCATCAACTTAAAGCCCATCAATCTAGCAATACCTGTTGCCATATCGGTATAACCAGAAAAGTCACCATAAATTTGTAAGGAATACCCAATAATAGCTATCAGACTGATAAAACCTGGGTATGCTTCTGGCGTATCGACGATTTTATCAATAAAATGAACGGCGATATAATCTGCCAAGATTAACTTCTTAAATAATCCTTTCAGAATCTGAAAAACAGCCCAACCAAAACCTTCTTTATCTAGCGTATATGGCTGATTAATTTGTGGTACAAAATCTTTCGCTCGTGCGATCGGTCCTAGTATCAAATGCGGAAAGAAAGAGATAAAGAAGGAATAGTGAAAGAAATTTTTGACCGGAGGCACCTCTTTTCGATAGATGTCAATAATATAAGCAATGGACGTAAATGTAAAAAACGATACTCCTGCAGGTAATAGTAATTTCTCAAAGATACTAGAGCTTCCTACCGTACTAAACCCATTTTTAAAATAGGAAATCGCATTAAATACTTGGTGATTAGTATGGAAAAGTTCATTAAATGAATTGGTGAAAAAGTAGGCATACTTGAAATACGACAACACCAAAACATTGAGAATAACGGCAAAAGCCATTAACGATTTTCTAGAAAAATTTCGTGTCGCTCCTGAAATAGCATATCCTAAACCATAGTTAGAAACTAATGTGAACATCAATATAAAAACAGATAACCCCGAAGTTTTATAGTAGAAGAATAAACTGATGGCTGTTAAATATATACTTCGAACGACTTTGTTTTTGTGCAACACAGAAAACAAAATCATGACGGCTAAAAAGAATAGCCAGAAATCTAACTTTGAAAAAGTTAAATCAACATTATTAAACGTAAAAACGTCAATTAATCGCTGCATACTATTAATGATGTCTGATTAATGAAGCGCCTCTTCTTAGTTCCATTTGTTCCAACCATTTTAGGAAAGATTCGAAAAATAATTCTCCTTTCAAGTGATAACCATTAGGCGTAAAGTGAACGTAATCTGTGCGCATCAGCCCACTTCGTTGCCACGTTTTGGAAGATCCTAATTCACCCATAATACCATACAAATCCCAAACGGGCAACTTATATTTCTTTGCTAATTCAATAATCATTTCACGCTCTCTAGCCACATTTTTATTCAAATACCTTCGTTTATAAAAAGCATCATTTGGAACCGTTAAAAGTACTGCACAGTTAGGGTTTGCATCAAAAACCTTACGCATCATTGTTTCCAAATTTCGTTTGTAAACATGGGGATTAAATCCATCATAGGTAGTATTGGCATCATTCGTACCCACAGAAAATGCGATAAAGTCAGGTGGAAACTCATTTAACTGTTCAGCAAAATTGACGTTCCCCAAATATGTATACAATCCGGCGCCATTTACACCAATAGAAGTGTACGATATTCCTGGGCGTTTATTCATCAAATGAAAACCATATAGAAAGAGTGTTCTTGATGCAGTGGAATCCGTCAGCAATGAGTCTGCAATTCTGGTAAAATGAACTTCAAACTTCGTCACCTCTTTTGAAAAATATGTTTCAGTATAACCTAACTCTTCATTAGTCGTTTGTCTCAACACGGGCGTGGAAAGCGTGTCATACTGAATAGTGTAAGGCAACTCTCCTTTGTTGTGATATATACGAACATGATCTATCGGCGGATTATCGGATGTTCTTTTATACTCAAAACCGGTATTAATAATAGAGTCGGTACATGAAATAGCCATACCGAGAATACCATAATAAACAGAATCTGAACGATCGACAGCTGAACGATAACCAATCCATTTATTGTCAGAATGAAAAGTATAATTCCAAGGATTATTCGTCCCTGCTAAATTAAATGGAAACACCAATCCTCTTTCTCCAGGTAAATCTTTTCCCCAATACGCATGCAACTGCTCGCGCATATAGTTCGTATAAATATCCGCCTGTACATGAGAACCTCCAATATGGTAAAAATTCAATTTGCGATCTTTGTATTTGACCATTTGTTGGATGTCGTAAAACAATTTTTCAAAATTAGGACTATCGTATGTGTAAAACTGATAATGATTTCGCTCAAAATGAATAAAGGGATATTTTGTTTTTAAAGTGCTGTCAACTATTCCAAAGAAGTTAACATTCACGTATTTGTTAAGTGCATTTGTGTTTTGTATCGGCCTATCTTGACTATGTGTTTTACAAGAAATGAAACCGAAAATTAAAATTAAAAAATATCCTATCTTCATGAGTATTTTAATCATTCGCTATACAGTTTAGTGTAGGCGGTCATTAGTGCATCGTAAAACTTTTGTGTTGCTATACTAGCACCTTTATTTGAAAAATGTATATAATCTTTTGCCGCAAGTCCACTTTCAACCCAAGCAATCATTGCATCCTTTCCACCCATCGCTGCATACATGTCAAAATACGCACCACCAACCTCTTTGGTAATTCGACGCAAACATTCTATATAATACGGTAATATCGGATAAGTCGTATACTCTCCTTCGATTAAAGTAGACATATCACTCGGCCCGATAACAATAATCGTAGCATTTGGGCACAGTTTCTTTATGGTATAAAGTTGTCCTTTAAAGTAACTCGCTGATTTTCTTGCACTAACAGAGTCTTTAATATACGGAACGGAATTTCCTCCAAACTGCATGATAAATAACTCTACATTTTGTTCATTGTAAATTCGCTTTGCTAAACCTTGATCAACTCTACCGAAAAATGTACCACTAGATCCTCTCATGGCAATATTATCAACTTGAACACCAATATCCCCTTCGAGCGATAATCCCAAAATATTCGGACTTATCTTCGCCTCAAATTCCAATCTTATTTTCCCTGGATTGTTTGGGAAGTTCAATGGGTAAATATGGTATTTGCCATCTGCTTTTAAAGAATCTGTAACAATAAGGTTTCCATTTTGATACACTTTAAAAACACACTTCGTTTTAGCACCTGTATAATGTAAGTATATATTATTATAGTTTTTTGCTCGACCATATGCTAGCCGATTTGATTCTACATCAATCCATCCTTTCACAGGTGTCAACAAGGAAACATCGGTGGTATCGGCATACTCAGGCGTAAACCTCCCTACTGAATTCATGATGCCATATTGGTTGGTTTTTAATGCCTCTCCTCCAAAGTTCGTATAGCGAGTGAAATTAGGAGAACATTGCTGGACAAACGAAATCGTATTATACACATTTACAGCTGGAATAAATCCAGGGCCGTTTCCTCCAAATTGCTCTTGCAATCGCTGTCTTAAAAATGAAGTCATACGGTCACCTTCAATTTGAGAGTCACCATAATGTAGAATTCGCATCTTCTTTCCTGAAGCACCTCTCAATTTTGAGAATAAATTTTTGAGGTTCCCTTTTCCTGTTTCATCATAGGCTAACAAATCACTATTTTCGACCTTAAAGTTGGCTACTCCAGGTAGTCCCATAATTTCTTTATTGGCTAAAGAATCTTCTTTTTCAGGGATTTCTACAGAAGTGGTGTCAATATCCGCAATAATACTTTTGACATCAACCTTGTGCTGTTGATTTTCTTTTAAAAGTTTGTGAGAGGATAAAAACCGAAACTCATACCCACCTAAATTGTATCTTCCTGCTGGGACAAAATAAATTATCGTACCTAAGATTAGAAGACAGCTGATAATAAACAAAACAACATAATATGGTTGGAACGGCTTGTTCATAACCTGCAAAATTATTCTAAGAATTGAATGTTTTAAAAAAATCAGCAAATAATTATAAAAAAAACTTGTTGAAAACGATTTAGTGACGAATCCTGTCCTGAAAAAAGTTCGATTTATGGAAGGATTTAAGCTTTTTCCTTAAAAATAAATACCTTTGTGAACCTATGAAAGAATTAGTAGAAATTTATCGCTATACATTTAAATACGCATGGCATTGTGTTTTAGTTGTTTTTTTCAACTTAATGTATGTGGTTTTCAACCTCTTGTCTTTGGTGTTGTTTATCCCTTTTCTACAAGTTATTTTCCCCAATGAGCCAAGTGCGAAAAGAGCATTAATAGAACCTATTTACAATGGCGGTTTTGCTGACTTTTTTATCTACATAAAAAATTATTATCAATACTGGATGGAGCTCTCCGCTTCAAAGAATCCTTTATCGGCTTTACTTTTTGTATGTGTAACTGTTCTAATCGCTTTTTTTCTTAAAAACTTATGTCGTTACTTAGCTATTTTCTTCCAGTCATATGTGAGGATGGTTGTTGTAAGAGATATTCGTTTGAAAATCTTTAAAAAAGCAGTTAAACTTCCCTTGTCATATTATACCAATGAACGAAAAGGAGATTTAATGACGCGGATGAATAACGATGTGAATGAAATTGAAGTAGCTGTTATTTCACTTTTAGATTTGCTCTTTCGTGATCCAGTGGCAATAATTATCAATATTGCAACACTCGTTTATATTAGTCCAAAACTGACGTTGTTTTCATTTATTTTACTTCCTTTTTCAGCATTTTTCATCTCTCGAATTGGTAAAAGTTTAAAACGTACAGCAAAGAAAGGACAGGAAGAAGTGGCAACTTTATTTTCTAATATAGAGGAAAATCTTGGCGCTATGAGAATTATCAAAGCATTTAATGCGATGGATTTTGTCACGGCTAAATTTGAAAAAATCAATTTACGTCATCAGCAATTAATCACACGGGTATTTAGAAAAAAAGACTTAACCTCTCCCCTGAATGAGTTTTTAGGAGCAATCGTCATGATTTGCATTGTTTGGTTTGGTGGTAAAATGATTATCGAAGGAACAGCAGACATCAAAGGAGAAACTTTTTTAGGTTTTATCATTATCTTCTCTCAACTATTGATTCCAATCCAAAGTATTGCTAACTCAGTTACCTATCTCAACAAAGCGAAGGTTTCGATGATACGTATAAACGAAGTACTTGACGCTGACGAAAAAATAATTGAGCCTGAAAATCCGTCTATAATCACTGAATTTAAAAATGAAATCAGCTATAAGAACGTATCATTTAAATATCAAGATGCAATTGTCATTAAGGATTTTAACTTAACGATTCCCAAAGGGAAGGTAATTGCTTTAGTTGGAGAATCTGGTAGTGGAAAATCGACTATTGCTGATTTATTACCTCGTTTTTATGATGTTTCGCAAGGAGTTATTGCTATTGATGATGTGGATATAAAAGAGCTTACGACAAAATCGTTACGAGATCTAATTGCTATTGTATCGCAAGAATCCATTTTGTTTAATGACACCATAAAAAATAACATCCTTTTTGGGCGACCAAATGCGACTGATGAAGAGGTGATCCAAGCAGCAAAAATTGCGAATGCGCATGAATTTATTGCTACAATGGAAAACGGATATGACACTATGATTGGTGAAAGAGGTGGAAAACTTTCAGGAGGGCAACGACAAAGAATCAATATTGCTCGAGCGGTCTTGAAAAACGCACCGATCTTAATTTTAGACGAAGCAACATCAGCATTAGATATAGAAAGTGAAAGACAAGTACAAAAGGCATTGGATGAATTAATGCTAAACAAAACTTCGATTGTTATTGCACACCGATTGAGCACTATAAAAAATGCCGATATGATTGTTGTGATGAGTAAAGGAGAGATTGTTGAAATGGGTTCACACGAAGAATTATTAGCACTTAAAGAAGTCTATTTTAAACTATATTCACTTCAATACTGATAGACGTTATTTTTGGTAGACTATTTGATGACTCAAGACAACTTTTAAAGAAAAAATACGTTTATAAAGAACTAGTGAAAAAATACCTATTCATATTATTTTTATTTCCCTTCTTTACTGTTGGTCAATTGGTAACATCTACTAGTCAAACCCCTAGTCAACTGGTACAAAATGTCTTATTAGGTCAGGGAGTTTCCGTCTCTAATATTTCATATCAAGGAGCCTCTCAAGCTATCGGATATTTTAATGGTGCTAATACAACCTTAGGTTTTAGTGAAGGTATTATTATTACAACAGGAACTGTCAATAACAATCCTAACGGTCCTCATGGTCCAAACAACAAAGATAACGCTACTGTTAATAACAATGCGGGAGGCTATAATCGATTAACTCAACTTGTTGGTGCGACAACTTTCAACGCGGCTGTTTTAGAGTTTGACTTTATCCCCTATTCTGATACCGTGACCTTTCGCTATATTTTTGGTTCTGAAGAATATAGAGAATACGTAAATACTGATTTCAACGATGTCTTTGCATTTTTTATCAGTGGTCCTGGTTTCACAGGCTATCAAAATATTGCAAAACTACCTAACAACACTCCTGTTACCATCAATAACATCAATGACGGATTTATTAATAACGGTGCGTATGTTCCACAGTGTAATAATTGTCAATACTTCGTGTATAATGGGAATGGAAGTGAAGCTCCCTACAATCAACAATCAAAATACATTCAATACGATGGTTTTACAAAACCATTAGAAGCAGTTGCAAAAGTGCAATGTGGCCAAAAGTATCACCTTATCATCGCTATTGCGGATGTCAATGACGCTTTGTATGATTCAGGTATATTTCTAGAGGCAAACAGTTTGACATCAAAAGTGGTGGCCAATGTTACTTATGCTTTATCATTTGATGCTTTTGGAGATAATCAAACGATGTCCGAGGGTTGTGCGTCTGCTACTTTTACTGTTTCACGCCCAGCCGATAATGCTTCTACAGCGATTACAATTCCTATTAGCGTGAGCGGTACAGCAACTATGGTGGCAGATTACAGCAATATCCCGTCAAGTGTCACCCTAAATCCAGGAGAGACGAGCAAAACGTTTACGATTCAAACCTTTCAGGATAATATAGTAGAAGGAACGGAGACAATTGAGTTAACCTTTAAAATTCCAGATGCTTGTGACAATATAATTGATAAAGTAATTGAGCTGAAAATCGTCGATACAGAGGACTTACAATTGACCATTGATGGAAATGATTTAAACTGCCCTGGGCAAAATGTTATCTTAACGGCAAAACCTATTGGAGGAGCTGGTCCTTACACCTATCAGTGGAGCACAGGAGAAACAACTTCTTCCATTACAGTATCTCCTCAATCTACACAAACGTATTCTGTTACAGTGACAGAAAGTTGTGCCAATAAACTAGCGACGGCTAATTTCACTGTAAATGTGACGCCATATACTCCAATGACTTTATTTCCTTCTGGAGATGTCGTAGAAGAATGTAGAAACAAAGAAAACACACTTGAAATCGCCTATATTAACGGTTCTCCTGCTTATGCAATTGACTGGACAGATGAAGATGGTATTAGTTTAGGCTCTGACTCTGTTATCATTGTAGCTCCAAGTGAAAGTACGAGTTACTCTGTAAGTATTACAGATGGCTGTGGATACACCTATGACACCATTATCCAATACACTATTTCAAGCCCTGAGCTCTTTATTGACACTATTTTACCTGTGCGTGTTTGCCCTGGCACGCCCGTAACATTGACTGCCCATGCTTCAGGAGGATATGGAAATTATTATTACAGTTGGAGTAATGGTGAGAACACACCTTCCATAACGGTAACGCCAATGACTTCTAAAACCTATACCGTTTCCGTATCGGATGAGTGTCAGTCTTACAAAGTTTCCACCTCTGTAAAGGTAACAGTAGAAGTACCTAAAGCAGATTTTGAGGTTTCAAACTATCCATTGACACAAGGTATAGATGTTTTATTCCATAATACTTCTTCATCTAACGCCACTATCTTTGATTGGAACTTTGGAGACACCTTAGACCCAACCAATTCAACGCGTATAAATCCTACTCATATTTACGAAGAGCCTGGTGGATATGTGATACGGTTAATTGCCACCTCTGATTTAGGGTGTAGCGACACCATCTACAAATCCATTGAAGTAATGCCCGAGTTTTACATCTATGTTCCTAATGCATACACACCAAACGGAGATAGACACAATCAATATTTTGAAGTAAGTACTATTAATATCGTAGATTTCAATATACAGATTTACAATCGTTGGGGGGAAAATATTTTTGAAAGTGACGATACAAAATTTCGATGGGACGGCACTTTCAAGAACATGATGGTTCCTGACGGTGTATATGTATGGGTTATCGACTACATGTCTAGTTCTGGCTATCAAGATCGCATAACGGGACACATATCTGTTATTCGGTAATAATTTACAACTTATCTTTTTACACTAATTTTACTTCATAATGCCATATTGGTATTACCTTAAAGTAGATTACCCAACATTTAGTCATAAATTCTGATTAAATTTGCATTAATAAATTAAAGATATGTCTGATACTCGATATAAACTACGTGGCGTTTCAGCCGGAAAAGAAGAAGTACATAATGCAATTAAAAATGTGGATAAAGGATTATTCCCAAATGCATTCTGTAAAGTAGTTCCCGATACATTAACAGGTGACGAAGACTATTGTGTCGTTATGCATGCAGACGGAGCTGGAACAAAATCTTCCTTAGCATATGCATACTGGAAAGAAACGGGCGACTTGTCTGTCTGGAAGGGAATTGCTCAAGATGCACTGATCATGAATATTGACGACCTACTTTGCGTAGGTGTTACCGACAACATACTTCTTTCTTCAACTATAGGACGTAACAAAAACCTTGTTTCAGGAGATGTTATTTCTGAAATCATTAACGGAACGGAGGAATTATTAAGCGATTTAAGAGAGCAAGGTATTGGGATTCATTCAACAGGTGGTGAAACAGCAGATGTTGGTGATGTTGTACGTACTATTATCGTCGATTCAACAGTTGTCGCTAGAATAAAGCGTAGTGATGTTATTTCCAATCATACCATTCAACCAGGAGATGTTATCGTTGGTTTGTCATCTTTCGGTCAAGCATCTTACGAAAAAGAATATAATGGAGGAATGGGAAGTAATGGATTGACTTCTGCTAGACACGATGTCTTTAATAAATCCGTAGGAGAAAAATATCCAGAAACATATGATGCTGCCGTTCCTGCTGACTTAGTTTATTCAGGAAGTTACAACCTAACAGATTGGCCTGGAGACTTTCCTCTTTCAGCTGGAAAATTGGTGTTATCACCAACAAGAACATACGCACCTATTATCAAGAAAATTTTAGAAAATTATCGTTCTGAAATTCATGGAATGGTTCATTGTTCTGGAGGAGCGCAAACAAAAGTATTGCATTTTGTCGATAATGTTCATGTTATTAAAGACAATCTTTTTGATACGCCTTTATTGTTTCGAGTTATTCAAAAAGAATCACAAACAGATTGGAAAGAAATGTACAAAGTTTTCAATATGGGGCACCGTATGGAAATTTACGTTAATCCAGAAATAGCAGAAAAATTGATTGCTATTTCGAAATCATTTGACGTAAATGCACAAATAATTGGTCGTGTTGAAGCTTCTGACACTAAAAAATTAACCATCAAGTCTCATCACGGAACGTTTGAATATTAAATACGTATGCAACAAGATTTATTACAAAAATTACAAGCGATCGATTACCGTTTTACGGAGGTGGGAAATTTAATTGTCGACCCTGATATTATGGCGGATATGAAACGCTATGTTAAGTTGAATAAAGAATATAAAGACTTAGAAGAGATTGTTTCTGTTTATAAAGAATATCGCTCGATACTTTCTAATATTGAGAGTTCCAAAAAGATGCTAAAAGCCGAAACCGACGAAGAGATGGTGGAAATGGCAAAAATGGAAATTGAAGAATTAGAAGAAAAGAAACCAGCATTAGAAGAGAAAATAAAAATTCTATTAATTCCCAAAGATCCTGAGGATGATAAAAACGCCATCATGGAATTTCGATCAGGAACAGGAGGTGACGAAGCATGTATTTTTGTAGAAGATTGTTTCCGAATGTACACAATGTATTTCAAGGAAAAAGGATGGACGTATGAGATCCTAAATTCCTCTGAAGGAAGTGTAAAAGGGTTCAAAGAAATATCATTAGAAGTACAAGGCGAAGGAATATATGGCTCTCTAAAATTTGAATCTGGCGTTCACCGTGTACAACGTGTTCCAGAAACAGAATCACAAGGTCGTGTTCATACTTCTGCGATTACTATTGCCGTATTGCCTGAAGCAGAGGAAGTGGACTTTGAATTAAACATGACCGATGTTCGTAGAGATACATTTAGAGCATCTGGAGCAGGTGGTCAACATGTTAACAAAACGGAATCAGCCATTCGTTTAACACATATTCCTACAGGAACTGTGGTCGAATGTCAAGATGGTCGTTCGCAACATAAAAACTTAGAGAAAGCCATTTCAGTACTCCGTTCTAGATTGTATCAAATGGAATTGGATAAAGTAAATGACGTTCGTGCAGCTCAGCGTAAGTCAATTGTTTCTACAGGCGATCGCTCTGCGAAAATAAGAACGTACAATTATCCACAGGGCCGAATTACTGACCATCGCATCAATAAAACGATATATAACCTCAATGCTTTTATGAATGGCGATATTCAAGACATGATAGATGCTTTGAAAATGGTCGAGACGGCAGAAAAAATGAAGGGCGAAATGATCGTATAATTTATTTCTTTCTAAAGAAAATGCGAATAGGAATTCCCTTAAAATTATAACGCTGTCTTAATTGATTCTCTAAAAATCGTTTGTACGAATCCGGCATATACTGTGGTAAATTACAGAAAAATGCAAATGCAGGATATTTTATTGGTAATTGAGTAATGTATTTTATCTGAAGATATTTACCTTTTACTGATGGAGGTGGTGTATGATCAATAATTGGTAACATTACATCATTTAACTCAGAAGTTGAAATACGAGTACCTCTATTTTTATATACTTCCATTGCTGTTTCCATCGCTTTATGTAAACGTTGCTTTGTTATCGTTGACGTAAATAGAATCGGAATATCCGTATAGGGCGCTAACTCATGACGTAAATTTTCTTCGTATTCTAATAATGTTTTATGATCTTTCTCCACCAAGTCCCATTTGTTGACCAAAACAACGACACCTTTACTATTTTTCTCAATCATATAGTAAATCGTCAAGTCTTGCTTTTGAATTCCTTCAGTGGCATCTATCATCATGATACAAACGTCCGACTCTTCAATTGCTCGAACAGAACGCAAGGTTGAATAATATTCAATGTCCTCAGTAACCTTATTCTTTTTGCGTAATCCAGCCGTGTCAATCAATAAGAAATCAAATCCAAAAGCTGTATAACGCGTATGGATAGCATCACGTGTGGTCCCTGAAATGTCCGTTACAATATTTCTATCATGTCCTGTAATAGCATTGATAAACGAAGATTTCCCAACATTTGGTCTTCCTACAATAGCAATTCGAGGCAGTGAATCTTCTTCCGAAAAATCCACATCTGGTTCAAAGTCTTTTACTACCTCATCTAATATTTCTCCCGTTCCACTACCATTGACAGCAGAAATTTCAAATACATCTCCTAATCCTAACCCCCAAAATTCAGCTGACATTCCGACACGTTGTGTGTTGTCCACCTTATTAGCAACAATAAGCACTTTCTTTTTCGACTTTCGAAGAAGAGAGGCAACCATACTATCCACATCTGTAATACCATCCATCACATCAACGACAAATAAAATGGTATTTGCTTCATCAATCGCTATTTCTACTTGCTTACGAATTTCACCTTCAAAAACATCTTCAGATCCTTTGATATAACCACCCGTATCAATGACAGAAAAATTAATACCGTTCCACTCTCCTTTTCCATAGATACGATCACGTGTAACACCACTCACTTCTTTCACGATAGCATCTCTCGACTCTGTTAATCGGTTAAATAATGTTGATTTTCCCACATTTGGGCGGCCTACAATTGCAATGATATTACTCATGTTTAATCTATTTTAATCAGTGATGTTACGGTTGAAAAAGAAACGCGGTTTTTATTAATAGCCATATTTTTTCAACTTCGTCGCGTCTGCTCTCCAGTCTTTATCAACTTTGACAAACGTTTTAAGAAACACTTTTTTTCCAACAAATGCTTCGATATCTCTTCGGGCATCATAGCCAATTCTTTTTAGCATTGTCCCCCCTTTTCCGATAATTATCCCTTTCTGTGAATCGCGTTCCACAATAATTTGTGCACGAATATGAATAATATCTTCCATTTCTTTGTATTCCTCAATTTCAACTTGACTTGAGTAAGGAATTTCTTTATTTGTATATAAAAATATCTTTTCACGTATCATCTCTGAGATGAAGAAACGTATAGGGCGGTCTGATATATCTTCTTTGTCAAAATAAGGAGGACTTTCTGGCAAAAGTTCGATGATTTTATCCCAAATCCATTCCTTATTAAATCCATGTAAAGCAGAAGTTGGAATAATTTCAGCATTTGGTAATCGCTCTTTCCAATAACTGATGCGTTCAACTACTTTCTCTTGAGTTGCTAAGTCAATTTTATTAATTACTAATAGAATTGGAACATTTAAACGCTGAATTCGTGCTAAAGTCTCTGGATGATTCATTTCATTCTCAAAAATATCAGTGATAAAAATGAGGATATCTGCATCTTGCAAAGATGTCTCAACGTAACCCATCATTTGCTCATGTAGCTTGTATGCAGCATTCACAACACCTGGTGTGTCTGAAAAAACAATTTGGTAATCTTCATCGTTTACTATACCGTGAATACGATGACGTGTTGTTTGTGCTTTTGAAGTGACAATCGACAGTTTTTCGCCTAACATTTGATTCATCAAGGTTGATTTACCAACGTTTGGACTACCGACAATATTTACAAATCCAGCTTTATGAGACATGATACTTTAATGAACTGCAAAATAACGAATAAAATTTGGACTTTGGCTTATTGAAGTTCGCTATTATCAGAATTTTATCGTTCTATAAAGGACTCTTTTTGTATCAAAAGAAAGGCCAAGGTAGTAGAATTGTTTATTTTTATATAATTATTATTTTAGTAGAACTATTAGAGCAGAAATACCGTATTGATAATGGTTTAGATTGTCATTCTCAGAAAAACACGTATCTTTAGCCTTCTAAAATATAAAAACAAACTATGAGAAATATATTACTTATTTTATTCTCACTTATTTCAATAAGTGCGTTTTCGCAAGAAAGGGTTTATCTTGACCTCTCAAAACAAACTGTTCTGAAATTAGCAAGTGAAGTTTACAATGAAGACACACAGTATTTAACTCCAGCGCATTTAAGTGGTTATACCGATTTTTTAAATAGAATTGAAATTATCAAAGTATCCGACGAATATCTAGTAGCAGGTCATTACAAGCTTATTTCAACATTGGATTTAATGAGTAAATACAATCCTGATTTAGACTATGATAAAGGGCCTAATTATGATATTAACACATTTAATCCTTTAAAATACTTTTGGGTAACTGAAAAAGATGGTTCTTCCGATTATTATGGGATCTATCAAACAAATTACTTAATCAGGTTATTGCCTAAAAACTAATTAGAAATGAAAAAATTATTCTTTTATAATTCTTTAAAGCTAACCTTTTCAAGTGTATTTGTTCTGGTAGTCGCTACTATTTCATTTGGCCAAGGGACAGACTGTAATAGTGCCGATCCATTCTGTTCGGGCACTACCTATAACTTCCCAAATAACACGGGTGTTGATGCGACTAATGGCCCTAACTACGGTTGTGTATCAAATGCGAAAAATCCTGCTTGGTACTATATGAAAATAGCTGAGACAGGTCCAATGAAATTGAATATAAATCAAACAACACAACAAAACGGTGCTGGTACAGGACTGGATGTCGATTTTGCAATTTGGGGGCCATTTTCAGATGAAAGTGTTGGTTGTACTGGAATCATGAACGGTTCTACTCCTCCAATTCAGTCCAGTTACTCAACAGCAGCGGTGGAAACGATTGGATTAGGAGTGCAAGGAGGAAGCAATAGTATTTGCCCCGCAGGAGTAAGCGGTGCAACAACTCCACCAGCAGCAGTTCAGGGAGAGTATTATATGGTATTGGTTACTAATTACTCCAACTCAAATGGTTTTATTACGCTTAATCAAACAAACGAATCTACTCAAGGTGCAGGTGTTACAGACTGCTCTATTGTAAGCTGTGATATTACAAAAATAGTTGCAACTTCTGTTTGTAACGGCGTCAACACTACTATTTCTGGTGCCGTCACTGTTGCTACAAACATTACTACAGGAACATTAATTATTTCATCTACCTGTGGAGATACCGTATATTTTAACCCTCCATTCCCAGCAACAGCAGCAGATTTAAACTTTACATTTAATGGCGGTCTTGCAAATGGGCAGGATTGTGTTGTTTCAGCGACATTCTCAGATAACCTAGGTTGTGAGAAAAAGGTCACCGTTACGAAACAACAAACGCCAGCTACCCCAATGTTTTATGCTATCGGTGGAACTTGCTCAGGCAGTGGCTCGAATAAAATAACTAATTACGACCCAGCACTTACATATATGTTTACGCCAGCAGGTCCAACCATTGGTAGTGGCGGTGAAATAATTGGAGCGATAGAAGGTACCAGTTACTCAGTAACAGCGACTAACGATGGATGTTTATCAGAAGCTGCAAGTTTTACAAATGCACCTCAATCACCTCCTCCAGCAGGTCCAGATGCAGAATCTCCGCAATCATTTTGCGATAGTGCTAAAATTTCCAATCTTTTTGTTTCCGGAATGGATGTCAAATGGTATGAAAGCATAACAAGTACCACTAAAATGAATCCAACAGATAATGTAATTACAGGAACGTATTATGTTACTCAGACAGTAAATGGTTGTGAAAGTGAAAAAACACCCGTAGACGTAGTGATTAACATACATCCCACTATTGATGCAGGTGCAGATAAAACTATTTGTTTAGGTCAGTCGGCTTCTCTGAAAGTAACAGGCGCTCAAACCTATACATGGACTCCAGCTACCGGATTAAATAATGCAACAGGACAGGCTGTTATTGCCAACCCAACTACCGAAACAACTTATGTTGTAAAAGGAGTTGATGTGAATGGTTGTGTTGGATATGATTCAGTTATCGTCTTTTTATTGGATTCACCTGATGCAGGATTTGATTACACTCCAAGCTCTGGGACACCTCCATTAGAAGTAGAATTTACAAACACCTCAGATGCTGCTAACTCTTACCTTTGGGACTTTGGAAACACCTTAAAGAGTAACACTGAAAATGCATCTTCTATTTACACAGTTCCAGGAAATTACACGGTGATTTTAACAGCTAGCAACGGTTTGTGTAAAGACACAGCAATGGGTATTGTTACCGTTTTTCCATTTCCAAATCCAACCATTGTCATTCCGAATGTCTTCACACCAAATGATGATGGTGCGAATGATGTGTTCTTTGTAACGACAACGCTAATCAAAGAAATGCACATGGAAATCTTCAATCGTTGGGGAAATCTAATGACAACATTAAACTCACCTATTGACTCATGGGATGGCGATAGAGCTGCCCCAGGCGTGTACTTCTATAAATATACCATGACGGACTTTAACGGACTATCTTATGAAGGACATGGATTCTTTCACTTAGTTAGAAAGTAAAACAATAATTAGAGGATAAAATAGGGCTGAAAAAGCCCTATTTTTGTATTATTAACTTTTTAAATTATCAAAAATCATTCAATATGAATTTGCAACTAAATAATAGAACAGCAATCGTATGCGGAAGCACACAAGGAATCGGAAAGTGTATTGCACATGAAATGGCAGAGAATGGTGCCAACGTTGTTCTAGTCGCGCGAAATGAAGAGAAACTTAAAGCCGTTGCTGAAACATTAGATACTTCATCAGGTCAAAATCACCACCTATTAATCGCTGACTTTTCAAAGCCAGAAGAATTAGCAATAGCTTTAGATACGTATATTAAAAAAGGTGGTGACGCACATATTCTAGTAAACAATACAGGAGGCCCAAAAGGAGGTCTTGTATTTGACGCAGCAGTAGAAGAGTTTTATGCTGCATTTACACAACACCTTGTTTGCAACCATATCTTGGTTCAGAAACTTGTTCCTTTAATGAAGAAGAATGGATATGGGCGTATTATAAACATTATCTCAACATCTGTTAAACAGCCTTTAAACGGATTAGGTGTATCGAATACAATTCGTGGGGCGGTTGCCAATTGGAGTAAAACTTTAGCGAATGAATTGGGGCAGTTTAATATTACTGTCAATAATGTATTGCCTGGCGCAACCAATACGGAACGTTTAAAATCAATTGCGTCTACTAAATCCGAGAAATCTGGAGAAACGGTAGATACTGTTTTCAACACCATGGCCAATGAAGTGCCAATGAAGCGTATTGCTCAGCCCGAAGAAGTTGCGAATGCGGTTGTCTTCTTAGCTTCTGAAGCAGCAAGTTATATAAATGGGATTAATGTTCCTGTTGATGGTGGAAGAACTAAAAGTTTATAACAATTAGTTCTCCACTCAACATTTTATAATAAGATTATGCAATCACCTTTGGTGCTGCACTTAAAATAGCTTCGCTCGTTTCACCTACGAATTGTTCGAAATTCTTCACGAATTGACTAGCTAATTTATTAGCCGTATCGTCATAAGCTGATTTATCCATCCAAGTAGTTCTTGGGTTTAAAATCTCAGTAGGAACATTATCACATGAAGTAGGAATTTGAAGGTCAAATATTGGCAAAGTCTCAAATTCAACGTTATCTAATTTACCTTCTAAAGCAGCTGTAATCATTGCTCGAGTGTAAGCTAACTTCATACGACTTCCTGTTCCGTATGAACCACCTGTCCAACCTGTGTTGATTAACCACACATTGATAGATGCGTCTTCCAGTTTTTCACCTAATAATTCTGCATATTTAGCAGGGTGAAGTGGAATAAAAGCCTTTCCAAAACAAGCTGAGAAAGTTGATTGAGGTTCTGTTACACCTACTTCTGTTCCAGCCACTTTTGCAGTATAACCAGACATGAAGTGATACATAGCTTGCTCTTTCGTTAATTTAGAGATTGGAGGTAAAACACCAAACGCATCAGCGGTTAAGAAAAATATATTCTTAGGATTGTGACCTATTGAAGGAGTCGCTACATTCTCAATATGATATAATGGATAAGAAACACGTGTATTCTGAGTAATAGAAACATCTTCATAATCTACATCAGCAGTTCCTTCTTTGAAGACTATGTTTTCTAAAATAGCACCAAATTTTATAGCGTCAAAAATTTGCGGTTCTTTTTCTCTTGATAAATCAATCGTTTTTGCATAACATCCACCTTCAAAGTTGAAAACAGTATTATCACTCCATCCGTGTTCATCATCACCAATTAAAAGGCGATTTGGATCGGAAGACAATGTTGTTTTTCCTGTGCCAGAAAGTCCAAAGAAAATAGCCGTATCACCCTCTTTTCCAATATTAGCAGAGCAGTGCATAGAAAGTACTCTTTTCTCATGTGGTAAAATAAAGTTCAAAGCAGAAAAAACACCTTTTTTAATTTCACCTGTATAAGCAGTTCCTCCAATCAAAATAACCTTCTTAGTAAAGTTAAGAACGGCGAAGTTATGTTGTCGCGTTCCATCAATTGCAGGGTCAGCCATAAAACCAGGAACACAGATAACATGCCACTCAGGAGTGAAGTTTTGAATTTCTGTCTTCGTTGGTCTTAGGAACATGTTGTAAGCAAACATATTTCCCCAAGGAACTTCATTAATCGTGCGAATATTCATTCTGTAACGATCGTCTGCACAAGCATATGAATCTCTTACGTATATATCTTTATCTTCCAAGTAATCCATCACTCGGTCGTATAATTTATCAAACTTTTCTGGAGAGAATTTAATGTTGATATCACCCCACCAAACTGCATCTTCAGTTACCGCATCACTAACGATAAAACGATCTTTTGGAGACCTACCTGTAAACTCACCTGTTTCGATTGCAACAGCTCCTGTACTCGACAGCATCCCTTCGCCTAGTAATATAGTGTCTTCTACGAGCTCAGCGGGAGTTAGATTCCAAAATACATTTGTTGAATTTTTTAACCCTATTTGAGACAAATCAGATGACTTTCCTTTTAAACCAAATTCATTCATGTTTTTTACTTTTTAGCTACTTATTGAATTGCAAAGTTAAGGTTATTCTACTTAATTAGATTAATAAATAATGATTATTTACCTATAAAAGCAGCCTCAATAACGTTAAAATTTAGTCTTTAAAAAATAATGCTTTAAGCTCTGTCGCTTCGTCTGGCTTCATTTTTCCAGCTAAAATTAAGCTTAATTGTTTTCTTCTTAAGGCTCCATTAAAACGAGCTATTTCCTCTTTTGTTTCCGGAACAAGTTCTGGAACAGCTACCGGTCTTCCATCGTAACCCAAGGCTACGAAAGTATAAATTGCTTCATTGCATTTAATTCGATCACCTTTGTCATCACGAGGGTCTTCCATAAAAACATCAATAAAAACTTCCATAGAGCTTCTAAAGGAACGAGATACTTTCGCTTCTAATGTTACTATAGCACCATCAGGAATAGGTCGGTCAAATGAAACATTGTTCACGGATGCCGTCGTTACTGTGCGGTGACACAAGCGATACGACGCAACACTCGCGCTAACGTCCATCCAAGCAAGCAATTGCCCTCCAAAAAGATTTCCCATATTGTTGGTTTCGTTTGGAAGAACAACTTTTGTAGTGATGGTTAAGGTATCAATTGCTTTTACTGGATTCATTTTTTAAACTTTTAAAGTTTGTATTCTTACATTCAATTATACAATTGCTCGGCTAATGCACTGATTTTATCATCACTTAAATATTCATCGTAAGGAATCATCTTATCAATATAGCCATTGGGTGTAATTTCAATAATACGATTAGCAACCGTTTGTATTAACTCGTGGTCATGAGAAGTGAATAAAATATTTCCGGTAAAATCTTTCATAGCATTATTCAAAGCTGTAATAGATTCCAAGTCCAAGTGATTCGTTGGTTCGTCCATTATCAATAAATTAGCTTTTGCTAACATCATTTTGGAAAGCATACAACGCACCTTTTCCCCTCCTGATAAAACTTTAGCAGATTTCAACGCCTCTTCTCCAGAAAATAGCATTCTACCTAAGAATCCACGAACGTTTACTTCTTCCTTTTCTTCTTCTGTCTGTGCGTACTGTCTCAACCAATCAATTAAAGAATCACTCGTTTGAAAATATTCTGAATTGTCATTTGGCAAATAAGCGGTTGTAATGGTCGTTCCAAAAACAAACTCACCTGAATCAGCTTTGGCTCTGCCGCTAAGTATTTCAAAGAAGCTCGTTAAAGCCACTGAATTTTTAGAGATGAAAGCGACTTTATCCCCTTTGTTTAAAGTGAATGAAACATCCTTGAACAACACTTCTCCATCTACGGTCTTAGAAAGATTATCTATGGTAAGAATTTGGTTTCCGGCATCTCTTTCTGATGCAAAAGAAATTCCTGGATATCTTCTAGAGGAAGGTTGAATTTCATCTAAATCCAATTTATCTAATAATTTCCTTCTCGATGTTGCTTGCTTTGATTTCGAAGCATTCGCAGAGAAACGAGCAATAAATTCTTGTAATTCTTTTCGTTTATCTTCCGCTTTTTTGTTTTTATCTGAACGTTGGCGCGATGCTAACTGAGATGATTCATACCAGAAGGAATAGTTTCCAGTAAATAAATTAATTTTCGAATAATCAATATCGCAAATGTGTGTACATACGGTATCTAAAAAGTGACGGTCATGCGAAACAACAATGACAGTGTTTTTGAAGTCCAATAAGAAGTCTTCTAGCCAAGAAATAGTTTTTAAGTCCAGGTCGTTGGTTGGCTCATCTAATATTAAGACATCTGGATTCCCAAATAAAGCTTGTGCTAATAAAACACGCACTTTTTCATTGCTTGGTAAATCCTTCATCAGCATAGAATGCTTTGATTCTTCAATCTCTAAATTACTTAATAAAGAAGCAGCATCAGTTTCAGCATTCCAACCTTCCAAGTCTGCAAATTCACCTTCTAATTCAGAAGCACGCATACCATCTTCATCAGAGAAATCGGGTTTTGCATAAAGCGCGTCTTTTTCCGCCATAATTTCATACAAACGCTTATGTCCCATCATCACAGTTTGAAGAACGGGTATTTCATCGAACTCAAAGTGATTTTGGCTTAAAACAGCCATCCGTTTTCCAGGTTCTAATTCAATTGACCCTCTTGTAGGATCTTGGTCGCCTGTTAAGATTTTTAAAAATGTTGATTTTCCCGCTCCATTAGCACCTATTACACCGTAACAGTTTCCACCAACAAACTTTAGATTGACTTCATCAAATAAAATTCGTTTTCCGAATTGTAATGATAAATTATTTACTGTAATCATTATAGAATAGAAATTTTGTGCAAAGATACAGTTTCTATTGGAAATAGTTCAAAATGAAATGTTAGTAAGATGAACCATAGATAGCTCAACGATTCATGAACTCAAGTTGCTCCCCTAGACAATTCCTTATTATACGGTGATTTTAAAAATATCCTCGCTTTTTGTTCTCTCTTCTATTTTTCCAAATAGTTCATGAGTTCAGAAAGATTAGGCGAAAGAATGATTTCTGTTCTTCTATTCTTTGCTCTTCCTTCAGGAGTATCATTACTTACCTTTGGCTCAAACTCTCCTTTTCCTGCAGCTGCTAATCTAGATGGCTTAATTTCTCCACCCAATAACAGTATACGAACAACTGCTGTTGCACGAGCTGTACTTAAATCCCAGTTATCTGAAAACTGAGCTGTTTTGATAGGAACATTATCGGTATGTCCTTCCACTAATATTTCAAAATTATCATCTTTGGCTAAAATCTTGCCCATTTTCTCTAGTGCTTCTTTACCTTTAGCTTGGACATCTGTTTTGCCAGATTGGAACATTAATTTATCAGACATTGAAATATATACTTTACCGTTCTTGATTTCAATAGAAAGTTCATCTGCTTCAAATCCAAGTAATGCATTTTTAAGCATCTGATTTAAGCGATTCGTAATTGAATCTCGTCGTGCAATCTCAGCTTCTAGTTCTTTGATTTTTTTCTCACGTTCAAGAACTTCATTTTCACGAATATTCAAACGTCTTTCTTTTTCTTTCAAACGCTCATCATATAAATGTCCTTGCGTTAAATTTTCAGTTACAGAAGAAGAATATTGTTCTCTTAATGAAAGATTAGTTTCCTTTAATTGAGCGTAATCACTTTGTAGTCCTTTGTATTTATTATCAAGTGCATTGTATTCGCCAATCATTTCTTTATTACGTGTCATTAAGCTGTCATTCTCATCTCTTAAGGTGAGATTCTTTTTCGTCAATTGCTGAATAGTTTCTTCGTGAACCTCAGACAATTCGCACAATGCATCTCTTTCATTCACGACATCTGTCAATCTATTTCCACCGACAAATCCTCCAGCTGGCTTTGATTCTCCGCATTTATATACAGGTCCACAAGCATAAGTAGAAAGTAATACTCCTGATATTAAAAGTAGGTTGTGAAATTTCTTTTTCATGATGGTTATGGTGTTGAATGAGGTGCTAATTTAATTAAAAAACAGATATTAAATGATTGAAAATTAAATCAGTTACTCTTTATTTGATAGTGTCTAATTGATAGTCCTTATAAACTTTAAGCATTTGCTCGGCATCTTTTCCGTCAATCCCTAAGCTATCGGCTATTTCTTTTGCTCTTCTTGCTTGATCCATCTTGAGATTTAACTCACTTGAATCATTGAACAATTGATTTTTCAGAAACAAAGAACTTTCCTTCAAAGCAGGGATTGTGTAAACGGTCGACTTTAAGATGGGATGATAAAGTGCTGAGTTATTCAGTGTTTCTTCTGAAGCTAAGTTTTTTCGTTCATTAATCGTTTCAAAGAAAACAATAGCAATGCCGACCAAATAGAGGTATTTCAATGCTCCTATTCCTAACCCCCCAAATTTATTAAAGGGAGAAAGTAAAGTCGGTTTGACACCTGCACTGATTATTTTACCCAAGAAAAAAACACCTACCGCAGCAGCAACAAAAGTGAGGAAAAAAGCAATAAATGGTATCATTGAACTCGGCTCCATACCGTAGCTATTGGTCAACCAATCAGAAGTCATGTCCGAAAACTTAATGGCTGCATATATACCTAGAAATAAGGATGCAATGGTTGCTATTTGAACAATTAAACCAGTTGTGAAGCCCTTATATGCACCGTAACAAATAGGAATAATTAAGAAAATATCTAAGATGGACATTTACACAGTTTTCCCAAACTTAACTGTTTTTTTTTAATTGAATACACTACTGTCCGATAAAACTTTTTTAAAAGCGGGATTTCCTTAATGGATTTCCCG
>CAZDAR010000038.1:0-24755 GCA_964503665.1 uncultured Flavobacteriales bacterium | reverse complement strand
CCATTTTTCTGCCGCAGGCGCAACACAGAAAAACGGCGCCAAGCGTCAGCCGTTACCATCAAGCATGAATAAATGTTTCAAATTCATATTTTAACAAATAGAGGTGTCAATATAAATACTTATCTTTGATTGATAATTTTATAGATATGGAACAATTTAAAAGCGAGAGTATTATTGATTTTTTTGACACTTTTAAGACAGATGAAGATTGCCTAGTTTATCTTGCCAATATAAAGTGGAATGACGGTTATAAGTGCGTTAAATGTGGTCATACAAAATGCACTATTCGTAAAAGTAATTATGCACGGGACTGTAATATGTGCCATCATATCGAGAGTCCGACAGCAAATACATTGTTTCATAAAGTGAAGTTTGGCATTAGGAAAGCTTTTATTATTGTCTTTGAAATGAGTGTAGCAACAAAAAGCGTTTCATCATCACAGATAGCAAGGCGTTTAAAAATAAGCCGCCAGACTGCTTGGTTATTTATGCATAAAGTTCGGTTGGCAATGAAAAGTAGCGAAACATATCCTCTTGATGGACAGGTATATGTGGATGAATTTGTATTTGGAGGTAAGGAAGATTTAAAACAAGGAAGAAGTAATGACACCAAGAAAAAGAAGATTGTCATGGCTTTGGAAATCAATGAGAACCGCGGTGTAAAACGCGCCTATTTCAAGAGTATTGATGATTATTCTTCCAAGGAATTAAGTAAAATATTTGTGAGTCATATATCAAACAATGCAAAAGTAACTACCGATCAATGGACTGGTTATAAACCACTAAAAAAAGATTATGATATAAGCCAGATAAAAAGCAATACGTCCGATTTTTTCGAAGTCAATACTATTATCCATCAACTAAAATCAGGACTTAGAACTGTATATTCTTGGGTTCATAAATTTCATATTGAAAAATATATGGATGAATACAGTTATCGATTAAACAGCTCAATACATAAGCAAACTATATTTGACAATCTTATTAATAGAATGATGGAGCTTAAACATATTGGTTATAAACAGATTGTAATAAGTAATTAAGTTGATACCTCTATTAATTTTTGTCTTTCACGGCTTATTTTTATTCATTTTTCATGTTTTGTTTTTAAAATCACTAATATTTATCAAAATTAGTTCGTTTTTTTAGCTAAATTTAGGTTCTTAGACGAACCGATGTTAGCTGTAACTAGAAAAACCACCGAACAACAAATGAGTAAACTATTCCAAATATTCAGAGTTGATGAATCAGAATCAAAAAAGATTTTGGAACAACCTGACGAACCACATAATCACGATTTCGAGGAATTGTTGATAGGAATAGAGGGAGAACTGGAACATTTCATAGATTTTAATGCCACCAAAACCCAAGCCCCATTTGTCAGTTTTGTTACCAAAGGAAAAGTACACCGTTTGATACCACGAATATATAAGGGTAAATGTGATATTTGGGTAATCCGTTTCAGAAGTGAATTCATTCCAGAAACCACGTTTCAGCTGTATTCATTTTATCACGCCCAAGCCAACATAAAATTAGAAAAAGGACCTTGTTTTCAAAGATTGGTTGACTTATGTAAGATGATGTCTGCTGAAACAAAGCAGGAAATTCCCAATTATGCTATCATAAAACAACTATTGAGTGTCCTATTCACAATGATAGAAGCCGAAAGAAAAAAAACAGAGCCACAAAATGAAACTATACAAAAGATACAGCACATTTCTTTTGGAAATTTTCTAACCATTCTTGAAGAAAATTATAGAAGACCTTTGGGTGTAGAATTTTATGCGGAAAAACTATTTATGTCCTCAAGAAACCTAAATCTCATCTGTCAAAATATTTTGGAGCAAAGTGTTTCGGAAATCATCGAAACACGTAAACTTATTGAAGCCAAAAACTTATTAATTTCTACCGAAAAAACCATTTCTGAAATCGCCTACGAATTGGGCTATAATGAAAACTCTTATTTCTCTAATGTCTTTAAAAAGAAGTCAGGGCAATCGCCAAGTGAGTTCAGAGACGATATGAAAATTTTGCTCAATTCCTAAATTTACAACCCAACTACCGAAAAGTGTAACATCCAAACATTGATTTGTTCTCATCTTTGCATTGTTAAGTTTTTTATAAACAATTAAAAAATAATAAATATGAAAACAACAAAATGGGTAATTGACCCAACACACAGCGAAATCACTTTTAAAGTAAAACACTTAATGATTTCTAACGTAAAAGGAGAGTTTAAAACATTTCAAGCTACCATAGATGGCGAAGATTTTACAAAATCAAAAATATCGGCTAGCATAGATGCAGATTCGATATCAACTAATAATGAAGATAGAGATACACACCTTAAAAGTGCTGATTTTTTTGAAGTAGAAAACTATCCGAACATCACATTTGAAAGTACTTCGATTAAAAAAGTAGATGATGATGAATTTAAAATAGTGGGCGACCTTACCATTAAAGGCGTTACCAAAGAAATTACATTAGACACAGAGTTTGGAGGGTATATGAAAGACCCTTACGGAAATGAAAAAGCAGGTTTCTCTATTGATGGGAAAATAAACCGAAAGGACTTTGGTCTAAACTGGAACGCTACTCTGGAAGCAGGTGGCATTATGGTAGGTAACGAGATTAAAATAAATGTTGAAGTACAATTTGTAAAACAATAATATTAAAATATTATGAAAAATAAAGTAATTATAATCACAGGTGCTGCTATGGGACTTGGGTATGCAGCAGCAAGCAAAAGAGTTAGCTTCAAAGGGTGCAAATCTTGTATTGGTTGACTATAATGAAAAAGGATTAGCAGATGTAAAGGCAGAACTTTCCAAAGCGTCTTCAGATGTGAAAATCATTACAGTCGTAGCCGATGTGTCTAACGAAGATGCCGTAAAAAATTATGTTGACCAAGCGGTAAAGGAATTTGGAAGAATTGACGGACTTTACAACAATGCAGGCATTGAAGGAAAACAGACCAGCATTACCGAGTATGATGTAAATATTTTCAAAAAAATGATTGATATTAACCTAATGGGTGTGTATTACGGATTGCGTTATGTAATTCCTGTAATGCAAAAGCAAAAGTTTGGCCGCATTGTAAATGTAGCATCGGTAGGTGGTATTCGTGGCGTGTTAAATCAAATGCCTTATGTTGCCAGCAAGCACGCAATATCAGGAATGACAAAAAATGCTGCGTTGGAATATGGTAGAGATGGAATTCTTACCAATGCCATTGCACCAGGAGCAATATTAACATCTATGGTTGCCGAGGCATTCAAACAGGTTAATCCTGACAATCCAAAAGCAGCAGAAGCCGAATACGCACAGCGGAATCCAACTAAACGTTTGGGACAGCCGCACGAAGTAGCCAAATTAGTTTCATTCCTGTTAAGTGAAGACAACGGGTATATAAGCGGTCAAACCATCGCAATTGACGGAGGCGAATCAAGTATTTTCGGAAACTCTTAATTAAATGATGATTAGCGCTTTATGAAAATAAGTGCTAATCATTGTTGAATTATAATAGAAATAGAAAAACTATGATAAAAAAAATTTTCAATCCAGGAAATTACCCAAAAAACGTTGACTTTGTTTTGTTGCTACTTCGAGCTGCAATTGGAGGAATGATGTTGACACACGGATTAGGTAAACTAACAATGTTATTTGGTAATGACCCAATTGTATTTCCAGACCCGATAGGAGTTGGAATAACCACATCTTTAGCGCTTGCTGCCTTTACCCAAGTAATCTGTTCAATCTTTTTGATTTTTGGAGTGGCAACACGGTTTTCAGCTATTCCTTTAAGTATAACAATGGTTCTAGCAGCATTTGTTGTTCACGCAAATGATGATTTTGCAGGTAAAGAAATGGCGTTACTTTACCTATTAATTTATGTTGTACTTGCAATTGTTGGAGCAGGGAAATATTCAATCGATAATTGGTTGAGTAAAAAAATAGTTTAAACAACTATGAGATACATAAAATGAATAGAAAACAATTTTTAAAATCGATGGCATTATTGCCTTTAATAACTTCTAGCATGAATTTAAAAGGTTTAAATAAAATAACTTCAATGATGAGTAACACAGGGAAGATGCCTGTGTTATTTCTTGGTCACGGAAGTCCTATGAATGCAATAGAAGAAAACGAATTTGTTTCAGCTTTCAGAAAATTGGGAGAAGAACTGGTTCGCCCAAATGCGATTCTTTGTATTTCGGCACATTGGGAAACCAAAGGCACATTTGTAACAGCAATGCAAAATCCACCGACAATTCACGATTTTGGTGGTTTTCCTCAAGAATTGTTCAATGTACAATATCCTGCTCAAGGAAGTCCAGAATTAGCAAAAGAAACTAAAAAAATTATTACCAAAACAGAAGTTGGATTGGACGATAAATGGGGACTTGACCACGGAGCTTGGAGTGTTATAAAACATCTTTATCCAAATGCAGATATTCCTGTAATACAAATGAGCATAGATTATTCGCAACCACCAAAATATCATTATGAACTGGCAAAGGAAATAAGTAGTCTTCGCCAAAAAGGAGTCTTGATTATTGGAAGCGGAAATATGGTTCATAATTTACGTTTAGTCGCTTGGAAAAAGTTGAACGAACAATATGCTTTCGATTGGGCTACAGAAGCAAACGAAAAAATGAAAAGCCACATTTTAAGTGGAGACCATCAAAAACTTATCGACTTTAAATCGCAAGGAACAGCATTTGATTTGGCCATCCCCACACCTGAACATTATTTGCCATTGCTTTACACATTAGCATTGAAAGAAGAAAACGAAAAAGTAACATTGTTTAACGACAAAGCTGTTGGAGGTTCACTTTCTATGACTTCTTTAAAAATAGAATCTAATTGACGTGCATAGAAAAGGCTGCGGTTAACAATTAAGTATCAATATAGTCAAGCCTTACTTGACTATATTGTGCTTTGTGTTGAATTCTACCTTTGGTGAAGAATGTGAAGTGAAAATCTTCGTATGAACTCCGTTGCTTGGTGTGATATTGTTTTGGAGTCTCCTCCCGTTCTGTAATCTTTATAGCGAAAGGAAACCTAATTATTTGAGACATTCTTTAAGCAATAGTTAGAAATAACATTTTTGTTTTCTGCAGCTGTTGTAACTTATTTCTTCATGACCACAATCGCCACATGTACGCTTGTGTCCTCCAAGTACTTTTGTCCTGTAAACCTTAATGGCATGAAACGTTCGAATTACTTTTGCTATTTCGTATTTTGAGCGTTTAATTACTTCTTATAAAGCGAATCAAACGGACTATGTGCATTAATTCTATTGCACTTTGCTATATGCAAATACATCATTGTTGTTTCTATGTTTACATGTCCCAAAAGTTCTTTTATAGTAACAATATCTACTCCATCTTCGAGTAAATGTGTGACATACGAATGTCTCAAAGTATGTACACTAGCATCTTTGAGAATCTTGGCTTCTTGAAGAGCCATGCGAAAAACCTGTGACGAAACAGAAGAAAAAACAATAATATCAATTAATTAAATAATACCACTTAAATCAAACCCTAATTCCCTAAAATCGAAATTCCTTCCTTAAACGTATTGCAATGCGCATTCACAATATCACTTAACGATTTGGAATATCCACCGCCCATACTCACTTGAACAGGTAATTCGTACCGTTTACAAAAATCGAAAACCATTCTATCGCGTTGTCGGCAATCTTCTAAGGTGAGTTTTAATTTTCCCATTTTATCGCTCTCTAATACATCAACTCCAGATTGGTAAAAGACAAATTCTGGTTGAACTGTCTCAAACAAAGTGCTCAATTTATCCTCCAAAATCGTCAAATAGTCTTTGCCGAGAATTCCATCTACCAAACCAACATCTAAATCAGAGATTTCTTTCTCAAACGGGAAATTATTTTGACCGTGCATCGAGAAGGTGAAAACAGAGTCGTCGTTTTGAAAAATGTTAGCGGTGCCATTTCCTTGATGAACATCTAAATCGATAATCAACACTTTTTTCAAACCTTGTTGATGAATTAGATATCCTGTTGCAATCGCTTGGTCGTTGAGCAAACAAAATCCTTCTCCCCAATCAAATCCTGCGTGGTGCGTTCCACCCGCAATATTGAATCCAATTCCATTTTCTAAGGCAACTAAAGCCGCTCTAATCGTTCCGTCAGCGATGCGTAATTCGCGTTCGATTAATTGTTCGGAAAGTGGAAAACCGATACGTCTCACTTCTTTTTTATCCAAAGACAAATCGAAAAGACGGCGTATATAGTCTTCATCGTGAATGTCAGTCAGAAACTTTTTGTCGATAATGTCAGCCGTAAAAAAATCATCTTCCGTCACAACGCCTTCTAACAGCAATTGTTTAGGAAGCAATTCATATTTTATCATGGGAAAACGATGGCCTTCTGGTAGTGGATGCTTGAATATCGGATGAAAAGCGATGAAAGGAAGATTGGATGTTTGCATAATTATTGAATTTTTCCAATCATATTGTTTTCTCAATAAATATAGATGGGCTCTAACGTATAATCTTTGAGTGATTCTTGTGTTTTTTCCCAGTTTTGGGTAAATCCTAACATAAAACCACCACCGCCTGCACCACAAAGTTTTAACAAGTAATCGCCATTATCCAGTCCAGTCTTCATTTCTTTGCGTAATTCTTCTGGGAAAAACTCACCCATTTCGTCTAATTGAAATTGACTAATTTGATGTAACGATCCGTAAAAATCTTCAATCTTATTCTGTAAGAAATTATCTATGGCTTGGTTATTTCCTTCTAAAACGTAGTTGTCAAATTTCTTCTTAAACCCTTCCGCTTCATACATTTCATTGAAACGTGTCACTAATGCAGAAGTCGTTCTAGAGCATTTGGTATCTAACAAAAAGACGACATTTTTACCATCTACTAATGCTTTAGGTAATTCAGCAGTCACAATCTCTTGTGCATTTTTATATAAAACAGGTTCATTCAGAATGATACTCAACGGATCTAATCCAGAGCTAACGCCGTGAAAATGAGACTCTAACTCCCCCAAATTACCTTTTAATTCTTGTAACTTATGAAGCGTTTGATATTTTAATTCGTCTTTGACGTTTTTGGCTTTTTTCAAGTATCGAAGTACAATCGCTGCCACAATAGCACCTGAACTTCCCAAACCATATCCTTGCGGAATGTTACTTCGGAAAAATAATCCTTCTCTTAATTCCTGCTCAAATTGTTGTACTTCTAAAACAAATTGCTCGTTGGAATGATTCTTTACAAACTCACAGAATTTCTTCAGAAACTCATTCGATTGCATGGCATCTTTCTTGCCTTTTGCTCCATTGTAAAACTCGAAATGACCGTGATATTTGTCACACGGAATGACCAATGCCATACCCTGATGTAACACAGCGTATTCGCCAAAAAGTAATATTTTCGAGTTGATTTGTTCCATTTAGCTTAGAATCGTTCCTCCAGTACCAATTTGATCGTAAATAACAGCTTTCAACTCAGAATTGATATCTTCGATGAGCATCTGAACATCTTTTTCAATCGTTGATGGATATAACAAATGAATGTTAGGGCCTGCGTCAAGCGTAAAACAAATTGGTAATCGTGTATCTTTTCTAAACTGCATAACTTGCTCTATCACTTTTACTGTCCCTGGTTTGATTAACAAATAATAATCATTGGAGGTCATCATCATTGCATGCAAAGATAAAGCTTCTCGTTCGACTATCGAAATAAACTTATCAAAATCTCCACTTTGTAAAGTTGAAAACATTTCTAAACAGTTCGTATTCGCTTGTTTAAATCGGGCTTCGGCAAACGGATGTCCTTCCATTAAGCCGTGTCCAACGCTACTCGAAACTTTTTTAGGTGCATCTTCTACAATGAGAATGGCATCCCGCATAGTTTTGAAATTATCGTGAATAGCAGTAACTGACGTGGCAAATTCATCACTTGTTCCGCTGATTTCGTCTAAATGTCCCCAAGAAGCATACGGCCCATAGAACGAACGACATGCACTTCCACTTCCCAAACGTGCCAATCGACTGGCATTTTGGTCGAAATTCGTTTCATTTCCACTAGCTTTCAAAAAGGCAGCAGCAATAGCAGCAAATGCAGAAGCGGATGAAGCAATTCCAGTAGAATGTGGAAAGCTGTTGTGCGATTCAGCGCGAATGGCATAGTTTTTCAACACGCCTGAAAATTCGGGTTGATGTGTCAAATAATTTAAAATACGGTCTCTAAAACTATCTTTCGGAGCACCTTCAAAAAAGTAGTCAAATTCAATTTCGTTGGTCTTTTTCTCCGATAATTCAAGATTCAATTCGGTAAACGCATTGCTCAAGGTCATGCTCAACGACGCATTGCAAGGTAACTGATTTCCGTGTTTTCCCCAGTATTTCACTAGAGCAATATTGGATGGATATTTTACTTTAATGAATGGATTCATGGATTAATTCGTTATAGGTAAATACCGGTTGATTGATATTAGTTTGAAAATAATGTTTTGCTTCTGACAAATCTCTAAAAGTCGCCATGACAAAGTCGCCCCCCCAAGCACCAAGCGATTTGATGGAATACGGATAATCGTCAAAAAGCGATTGCTTCACAGGATCAACATTCAGAATCGAAGAAAGTAAAATTTCACTTTCATTCATCAGCTGTTCCCATTGTTCAATCGTCTGACACGAAGTCGCATTATCAACGATAGTGTTCATCTGCTCGATTTGTTGTGAAGTTGTCGAAAGTGTACTGAATTTCGATATTTCAGTGGCACTTTTCTGCTTTTTACCCAGATAAACAAAAAGTAAATTCTCCGTAATCGATTCGGGTAAATCAAACGTATGAACGACTTTCTCCTTAATCGTATAAACAATTGCGCTTTTTGAAATCGCTGCAGCAATGTCGTAACCAGAACCACCGAAACTATTTTGTAACAACGTATATGGATTGACATTTGACCATTGACTTAACAAGGAAATCAAGGTCGAACTGGTTCCAAAGCCAAAATGGCGATTGAAATTCGTTTTAAATGTAAAGCGAAGTCCTTCCAATTGAAGAACTGGATTATCCTTTTGAATAGCTAACAATAATTTTTGAACAGTTTCTGCACTTTCTAAATCAGAATAGTCAATGATTTTCAATTCGTTTGAAAGACGAACATTCATCCATTCGTTGTCCAGTTCAAAACTTTTCCATAAAATATCATTTTCAACACTCGCTTCCACGTTCATTTCTTGCCCAAAAGACAAAGGAATAGAAAGACATTTAGCGTCTCTTAAAACGAGATATTCACCAAAAAGTAAAAGTTTGCCTGAAGCAGAAAAGTGCGCCATTTTATAAATTAGAAATTAAACCCATTTCTCTGTCAATGCACGAACTGCTGAAACAGAAACGACATGATTCTTGAAATATTCGACCACTTCTTTATGTCTTTCTTGAGGAACATTCAGTTGCTTCAAGATATTCAACAAGTGCATTTTCATATGTCCCTTTTGAATCCCCACTGTCACCAATGATTTGACTGCTGAGAAATTATTTGCTAATCCAGCTGTTGCAGCGATACTCATTAATTCTGTCGCCGATGGATTTCCTAAAAGTTCGGAACTCATTTTCGCCAATGGATGTAAAGTCGTCAAACCGCCGACAACGCCAACAGCAAAAGGAATTTCTAATATAAATCGGAAGTGTGTATCTGTTAATTCTAATCGTGTCAACGGACTGTAATGCCCTGAAAGTGATGCGTACGTATGACCACAAGCTTCTACCGCTCTAAAGTCATTCCCCATGGCTAAAATCACCGCATCAACGCCGTTGAAGATACCTTTGTTATGTGTTACTGCTCGATATGGGTCTAATTCTGCCACACGCATTCCCAAACGGAATTTACGGGCAAAATCTTTTCCAGTCATTCCTGGAACAATATCGTCTAATTCTTCATACGTACATTCCACCGTGCATTTCACACGACAATTAGGTGTCAAGTTGGAAAGAATACACATGATAATTTCTAGCCCTTCTTCTGTACAATTAGCTTGTTCGGAATGCCACTTTTTAAATGTTTTGGCAAATTGCTCTAAACAGGAATTAATGAAATTGGCCCCCATCGAATCGACTGTTTCAAAGGTGGCGAAAAGTTGCATTAATCCCGGTTCTTGGTCGCTTAAATCACGTAACTCAATGTTTGAAATTCCACCTCCTCGTTTGATCATGTTGAAAGTCAACTCTGAACATTCTTCGATTAAGCGATTTTTCAATTGAGGAAAACCGTCTATCAATATTTTTTTGTCATCGTTCCATAAAAAGTGGACTTGTCCCACCTTTTCTGTTCCCATGATTTCTGTTTTGAAACCACCACGAGTGAACCAAATTTTAGCACTTTTTGCCGCTGCAGCGATGACTGAACTTTCTTCAATCACCATCGGAACCATATAAATTTTGCCGTCAATCAATACATTTGGACAGACACAAAATGGCAGTGGGAAATTCGTAATCGTATTCTCACTAAATTCGTCCAACAAATTCTGCGTTTTCTTATTGACATGATAAAAACTCTTGTAAATATCCTCCGCAGTTCCTTGATCTGGATGAAGACCAGCGACAATTTTCAGTTTATCTTCTTTATTCTGCTTAGAAAATCCTTGAATAATTTGATGTTCATTTTTCATGTATAATTTATTTATTCTTTATGGTCAAGAAAGCGCGAGCCAATAAGAGTCCTTCGATTTGATATTCTATAAATTCATTCAATACTTCTTGTGAAATCTGAGCACGCACCAATAATTCAGACGCTTGTCCATACATTGCATTTGCGTTCGATTTCTGAATACAATAATAACCGTCCAAAAATGTTTTGATGCCACCGCTAATAATCACCGTTGGACATTTCACTTTATCACCGAATTCTTCGATTACTGCATTACTAATTTCCACCATTTCCTCTGCCGTGTGACCGACATATACGAAAGGCATTAAGTAGTCGCTTTTTACTTTATTGCGCAACAATTCTAACTTCGAAAAATTCGTTCCACCATTCGCAGCAAACTCCAACGCCGTTAATGGCAATTGCAACAACTGCTTCATACTTTCATAGCCAAAGCCCTGTCCTACTTCTTTCACGATAGGTTTCAATCCTGTTTCTTCTATAAAACGTTGGATGGTTTCTACCGGTGAATATTCGATTCTATCGCCTTCAGGTTGCATCCATTCTTGTAAAGGATTCACATGAATAATGATACCATCCGCATTAACTTTTTCGATTAAGTGTTGGATTTCATCCAGTGATTTTGATTGAATGCTCTTTTCAATTTGAGCAATACCAAAATTCAAATAGTACGGAACTTTGTCGCCTAAAAAAGGACGTAAATCAAAGTCTTTCACTTTGTCTGCATCTTGCAAAGCAATTCGAGAAGAGCCAGCGCCCATTCCTAATCCATATTTCTGAGCCGCAATTGCTAGTCGTTGATTGATTTCATTTGTTTTAGCTGTTCCACCTGTCATACTAGAAATCCAAATCGGATAACGCATCGTCTTATCTCCTATTTTGATAGGCCATTCTTCTCCTTGCTTTGGATGTGCCGCAATCATTGGTTCGTAGTAGAATCGGTCGTCAGAAGTCAGAATCTGAGACGATAACGCCAATTCCAAATGACTATCTTTTCGATTAGCGGTTTCTTGTACGGTATTTATTTTGTCTTCGCTTTTGTTCATATTTCAAAAAGGTGGAGAATAATCAACTCACAGAACGGAATTTTGCGAATTATATTTCCCCTAAAAGTTAGCTTTCAACAAAAGTACGTTTTATAGTGGAATAACAAAGTTTTAAGTGGCGTTTTGTTGGGTAGGAAGCGTAAATCAAAAAAAGGCTATCCAAATTGGACAGCCTTTCATAATCAATAACAAATGATTACTTCGCACTTGCGTATAATTCAGCCACTTTATCCCAATTCACAATATTGAAGAAAGCGTTGATATAATCAGGTCTTCTATTTTGGTAGTGTAAGTAATAAGCATGTTCCCAAACATCAATTCCCAAAATTGGCGTTCCAGTACAACCGTCACCCATTAAAGGATTATCTTGGTTCGCTGTAGAACAAACAACTAATTTTCCATCTTGAACACATAACCAAGCCCATCCTGAACCAAAACGAGTCGCTGCTGCTTTAGAAAACTCATCTTTGAAAGCTTCGAAAGATCCAAAAGTTGACGTAATCGTTGCTGCTAAATCACCTTTAGGTTCGCCACCACCATTTGGAGAAAGGATTTCCCAGAAAAGAGAGTGATTCCAGAAACCACCACCATTATTTCTAACTGCAGGAATATCGCGACCCTTCACTAAAATCTCTTCGATAGTAGCATTTTCTAAGTCTGTTCCAGCAATCGCATTATTTAAATTATTAGTGTAACCTTGATGGTGTTTTGTGTAATGGATTTCCATCGTTCTTGCATCGATATGTGGCTCTAACGCATCGTATGCATACGGTAATTTTGGCAATGTAAAACTCATAATAAATAAATTTAAATGTATATATCTGTATGTTTTTCAAAGGTAATACATTTATAACAATTATAAAAGTAGACGATTGTAAATATTTGTAAAAACAAAATTCTTGTCACTTCGCTAGCTGTCATTTAAGTACAAAGTCGTAACTTTGTATTTCAAACGAATAAAAATGATACTACCCATAGTCGCTTACGGAGATCCAGTTTTAAAAAAGAAGGCAGAGGATATCGATAAAAATCATCCTAATTTACAAGGATTGATTGACGATATGTTCGAAACAATGTATAAGGCATCCGGTGTGGGCTTGGCGGCGCCTCAAATTGGAGAATCTCTTCGTCTTTTTGTTATTGATGGCTCACCTTTCGCTGACACCGATGAGGATGAGGAAGAAGATCCATTGGTAGAAGGTATGGAAGATTTTAAGAAAGTATTCATTAATGCTCAAATCTTAGAAGAAAAAGGAGAGGAATGGGCGTTTAACGAAGGTTGTTTGAGTATTCCGAAAATTCGAGAAGATGTGTATCGTAAACCTAAAGTACGTATTCAATATTATGATGAGAATTGGGAAAAACACGATGAAACGTTCGAAGGATATAAAGCACGCATTATTCAGCATGAATACGATCACATAGAAGGAATTTTGTTTACGGATAAACTTTCGGCTATTCGAAAAAAGTTAATCGCTAAAAAACTAGCAAATATTTCCAAAGGTGTCATTTCAGTCGATTATAAAATGAAATTTCCACTACAAAAGAAAGGAAGATGAAAATTCATTGGTTAATCTTAATACTTACGTTCATCGTTTTTTCATGTAAAGCAAAAAATACAGAGATAAAGGATTCGACCTTAAATGCAAATCAAAATGATACGCTTATCGCGCTTCAAGAGATACATGCTCTAGACAGTACTTTAGTTTCTGCCTATATAGACATTACGGATACATTACCTTTAAAACTGATAGAAAAAGTCATCAATGCACAAAATGATTTTGCGGTAAAATACCCTAATCATCCTTATGCCCCAGAAGCATTGGATAAAATGCACCAATTATATCTCCAATCTGGAAATTATCACTTTTCGACAGAATACGGAGAACTATTAATAAAGAAGTATCCAAATTATAAAAACATCAATCAAGTGATGTACTCTCTAGCGACAAGTTACGATTTTATGCTTAATAATAAAACTCGGGCTATAGAACTTTATAAAGAGTTATTAACGAGAGAAAAAGTGACCCAAAACACAAAAAACGAAATAAACGAGCGATTGAAGCAACTTAAAAGCTAATATTACAGTCTTGGCATTGTATTTGAACATTTAAGAAAATGAAGTTATACTCGGCTGTTAATGTAGTGTTAAAGGAACTTACAATTAAAAGTCTTGTATTACTTTAGGGAAACATAATCTATAATTAAACAAAAAATGAGAAATTTACTTTTATTCGTAGCTGTAGCAACGCTATCAGTTTTTACGGCAAAAGCACAGGGTGCTGCAGTAGAAAATGGTGCTAAAATTGACTTTACAAAAGAAGTTCATGATTATGGTACTGTTAAGTATGGTGGAAATGGAACGTGTAAGTTTGAATTTAAAAACACTGGAAATGCCCCATTAATTATTTCAAGAGCACAAGGTTCTTGTGGTTGTACTGTTCCAGATTGGCCGAAAGAACCAATTGCACCAGGAGCAACAGGAGTTATTTCTGTAAAATATGACACAAAAAGACCAGGTCCAATTAACAAATCAGTGACGATTACTTCTAACGCGGTTAACGAACCGACAAAAGTGATTCGTATTAAAGGAACCGTGTTACAACAAGAAGAAGGAACTTCTCCAATTGATAATTCAGGAGCTCCTAAAAATTAATTCACTAATACAATGAAGATTTTATCTTCCGTTTTACAATAATATTAGAAAGTCCGCAACTTATAATAAACTTGCGGATTTTTTTTGGCAATATTTTTGATAAGCATAAAGTAGAATTTTAAACAACATAATAATTGCTAATTTAAATTAATAAAAAAAATGAAAAATCTATTCTTATTCGTAGCTCTAACAGCTGCAACAGCCTTTTCCACAAAAGCACAAACTACTCCTGTAGACAATGGTGCAGTAATTGAATTCTCCAAGGAGACAAATGATTACGGAACAATAAAGTATGACAGTGATGGTTATTGTACGTTTGAGTTTAAAAACACAGGAAAATCTCCTTTGATCATTGCTAACGCACAAGGATCTTGCGGATGTACGATTCCTGAGTGGCCAAAAGAGCCGATTGCTCCAGGAAAAAAAGGTGCAATTAGAGTACATTACGACACAAAAAGACCTGGTCCATTTACAAAGTCAGTAACGATTACTTCAAATGGCTCTAGTACTCCAAAAGTAATTTATATCAAAGGAACTGTTCTTCCACAAGAACAAACTGCTCCAACTGGAAAATAATTAAGTGAAGTATTTTTATATATTCCTTATTACGGTTTTAAACTCCGTCATCTCAAATGCGCAGATGGCGGAATTTTCTTTTGATAAAACTGTTATTAATTACGGTGTCATCAATGAAGGCGATACGCTACACGGATATTTCATGTATACGAATACAGGAAAAGAACCTCTAACAATAACGAGTTACGTCGTTGAATGTCATTGTACAGAAGTTTCCTTCCCTTCTACTCCAACTTTGCCCATGGCTTCGGATACCATTCATTTCACCTTTCACAGCGAAGGAAAAAGTTACGCACAAGATCGAAAAATATTGCTTAATGCTAATGTTAAAAAAGAATTGGCAACCGTTCGGTTTAAAGTTTACGTAAATCCCAAATCATAAGACTTCTTTTTATTTTTTAAATAGCACCTTAATTTGTTTTTCAACACAAACTTGATAGCAATTTCAATGTTCAATCGCACTAGTTTCAACTAAAAAAAGTAACTTAGCAAAAAAATTAAAATGAACTATATTTCTCCTAAAGACTGGATTGAAAAGTTTGCCAAGAATACTGATTACCAATTAATTGATATTCGTGAATCGTATGAATGTGTGGATAGTAAGATTGACTGTCTACGTATTCCAATGGATGAATTAGCTACTCACCCCGAGAAGCTCAATTCAAATACTAATACCGTTTTAATTTGTAATAGTGGCCAAAGAGCAGAAGCATTAGCAAATTTGTTGGAAACTGATTATCAAAAAAGTCCCATATTTGTAATTGAAGGAGGATATTTCTCTTTGGTTGAAATGCTATAATTATTCAATTTTTACAATTGTAACGCAAGGTGCTAATTACCCCATATAAAATTCATATATACTAAAAAAGGTGACCTACTAATCTATAACTTATGAAACAATCTCGTTCTTTTATCCAATATTTAGGTGTCACACTTCGTGGTATAGCCATGGGAGCTGCTGACGTAATCCCAGGTGTTTCAGGTGGTACAATTGCTTTTATAACTGGAATCTACGAAGAATTGATAAACAGTATTGGAAATGTTAATTTAACAGCATTAAAAAAGTTAAAAAACGAAGGGTTATCATCTTTTTGGAACTACATCAACGGAAACTTTATTGTCGCTTTACTGGTAGGAATTGTTATTAGTATCTTATCATTAGCAAGAGTTGTAACGTATTTATTAGAAGAGCATCCCGTTTTACTTTGGGCATTCTTTTTTGGCTTGGTCATCGCTAGCTCTCAATTAGTACTCAAAACAGTAGAGAAATGGAATGCAGGAACCATCATTGGTTTACTCATTGGTTTCGTAATCGCAGCATATATTTCAACCACTCACACAATTGCGGGAGGAGGTGATTTATGGTATATATTTCTTTGTGGTGCTATCGCAATATGTGCTATGATACTTCCTGGTATTAGTGGCGCATTTATTTTAGTTTTGATGGGTACTTATTCAACTGTTATTGCAGGCTTGAAAAACATGGACATCACCTTAATACTTGTCTTTATAGCAGGATGTGTGACTGGATTACTTTCCTTTAGTCGATTATTAAAATATCTATTTGCTACACATAAAAGCCTTGTATTATCCATTTTATCTGGATTTTTGATTGGTTCTTTATTTAAAATTTGGCCGTGGCAAAATAGAATTGGAGACGCGCCAATCGTCGTACATTCTGATGGAAAAGAAGATTGGATGACGAGTATCGTATGGCCAAGTAATTTCGAAGGAAACCCACAACTACTTTATGTGATTCTTTTAGCTATTACTGGATATATGATTATCTTCGTTATGAGCAAGCTTGGACCAAAAACAACAGTGCAACAAGATGGTAAATAATAACCAATATGGTTTAATCGGTAATTCGCTCCAGCACTCTTTCTCAAAAGATTTTTTTACTCGTTTTTTTGAAGAAAAGAAAATAGATGCAAGCTATCAGAATCTAGAATTTGATACAGCTAAGCAATTAGAACATTTTTTTAAAGAGGACATCTTTCAATTCAAAGGGATAAATGTTACGGTTCCCTATAAAGAAACGGTGTTGCCTTTCTTAGATGAATTGACAGAAGAAGCGCAACAAATTGGCGCCGTAAATACAATTCAAGTAAAAGATAATCAACTTATTGGACACAATACCGACGCATTTGGCTTTCATCAGTCTATCAAACCTTTTTT
Source organism: uncultured Flavobacteriales bacterium (assembly GCA_964503665.1). GTDB lineage: Bacteria > Bacteroidota > Bacteroidia > Flavobacteriales_D > Crocinitomicaceae > 40-80. Next base: position 7,642 of record CAZDAR010000038.1, on the reverse strand, counting down.
AACCAATCTACACGATAAAGCACTAATCCTTGGAACTGGTGGAGCATCCAAATCGGTAGCGTATGTTTTAAACAATATAGGATTAGACATCTTATACGTCAGTCGTTCAAAAACGGGCAATTTAATTTTTCCTTATGAGGCGATTAATGAACACATGCTTCAAGCGTGCAAATGTATTATTAACACCACTCCTGTAGGAATGTTTCCAAATGAAAATGAAACGATTCACATTCCTTTTCAATACTTGACACCTGAACATTTAGTCATTGACTTAATATACAATCCAGAAGAAACTTTATTTTTGAAAAACGCACGCTTGCAAGGAACAATGACCTTAAATGGGTTATCTATGCTTAAAGAGCAAGCTCTAGCAGCGTGGAGATTTTGGAACGATGAACAGTATTAAAACACTCATTCAAGAAGGTCAGCACGAACAGCAGGCGTTCATCATGCATAGTGACGATCAACTAGAAATCGCTCGTATCTTAGCGTCTTTCGCGAATACAAAAGGCGGCCGATTACTAATTGGCGTAAAAGACAATGGTAAAATAACGGGGATTCTCCCAGAAGAAGCGGTTCAACAAATAGAAAAAATTGCAAGATTCTCTTGTCAACCAGCAATTCACTTCACCTCGCAAGTATGGCAAGAAGATTTTAGACTCGTTTTAGAAATTCAAGTAGCGCAAGACCCAAATCGTTTTATCACCGCCAAAAATGAGGAGGGCGAATGGAAAAGCTATATTCGTATCAAAGGAGAGACGGTAAAAGCCAACAAAATTCAGTTAAAACTGTGGAAATTAAAAGGCCAATCAATTGAGAAACCAACAGTTCTAAAAGACCGAGAAAAAGACTGCCTAACAGCCATTTCAAATCATCTAGATTCGGTCAATTTAACCAAACTCTATAAATTGCTAGACCTCTACTCAAAAAAGGATGTCGATAACAGTTTGGCACTACTCATACACTGGAAAATAGTAGATTGGAATTATGACGAAAATGGCTTTAAATACTTCATAACAAATTATTAAAATTACGTTAATTAATATTTTAATTGAAAATAAATACCTATCTTTATAAAAAAAGAAACATATGGGACGTCCACCAACAAGACCTGCGCGATTAAAAGACGGCTTTTATATAGAAGTTCGTAATACTGGTCAGGCAGGTATAAGACTAAGAAGAGATACAAAAGAGCAGATGCTTATGGCAGCTAAAGAATATTCTAAGACAAAAGATGTAGTTGTTTTAGGAGAAGTGAAAAACGATAAATTCATAGGCGTATAATTACTCGCTCTTCCTAATTATTTAAATCGTAGGCAACAAGTTATTTATTAACTTTGTTGCCTATTTTATTTCTATGAATATACAATTAACACGACCAATCATAACGTTTGATGTGGAGTCAACAGGTTTGAATGTTTCTAAGGACAGAATCATCGAAATTGCTATCCTAAAAATTCATCCAGATGGAAAGGAGGAGGAGTATGAATCCATGGTCGATCCTGAAATGGAAATTCCAAAAGAAATTGAAGAATTAACGGGAATAAAAAATAGTGATGTCAAAGGGCAACCTAAGTTTAGCGAAATTGCTAAAGATATTTTAGCATTCATCGAAGGTTGTGATTTAGTTGGTTATAATTTCCACAAATTAGATATTCCATTATTGGCGGAAGAATTTCTTCGTGTTGGAATCGATTTTGACATCAATGAAAAGAAATTAATAGATGTACAAAATATTTTCCATAAGATGGAGAAACGTACACTTGCAGCCGCTTACCTTTTCTATTGTAAAAAAGATCTGGAAGATTCACATTCGGCAATGGCTGACACACGAGCAACTTGGGAAGTGTTAAATGCTCAATTAACGCATTATTCAACACTTCAAAATGATGTTGATTTCTTAGATGATTTTTCTAAGAATAGCACCAATGAATATGCTGACTTTACGGGAAGATTGGTACGCAATGAAAAAGGAGAAGTCGCTTATAATTTCGGGAAACACAAAGGAAAAACGGTAGAAGAAGTGAATCGCATTGAACCTGGTTATTACGGTTGGTTTATCGGTGATTCAACAGACTTCCCTAAATATACGAAGAATGTTCTGCTGAAAGAAATGGAACGCATTAAAAGCGAGCAAAACAAGATAAAGTTAGCTCAACAAAAGCCAACGAAAGAAGATAGTAATTTATCCATCGAAGATAAGTTAGATGCGCTTAAAAATAAATTTAAGAAGATATGAAAATCATTTGCATCGGTAGAAATTATAGTGATCATGCAAAAGAGATGAATAGCCCTTTGCCAACGAAACCACTTTTCTTTCTAAAACCAGATACCGCACTTTTATTGAATAATAAACCTTTTTATATTCCTGAATTTTCGGAAGAAGTACATTATGAATGTGAATTGGTTTATAAAATCAATCGTGTTGGAAAAAACATAGGTGAAAAATTTTCTCCTAAATACTACGCTGAAATAGGTTTAGGTATTGACTTTACCGCTAGAGATTTACAACAGGAATGTAAAGAAAAAGGACATCCGTGGGAAATGGCTAAAGCGTTTGATAATAGTGCTGTCATTTCTAATTTCATTCCATTAGAAACGTTAAAAAATCAAACTGAAATACCATTCAACCTTACGCTAAATGGAAAAACAGTTCAAGTGGGGAATTCCAAGGAAATGATTTTCACCATCGATAAAATTATCACTTACATTTCACAATTCATCACACTTAAAAAAGGCGATTTGATTTTCACTGGAACTCCAGCAGGCGTTGGAAAAGTTTCTATTGGTGATCGTTTAGAAGGTTTTTTAGAAGAAAAATCGATGTTCAATTTTGAGATAAAATAGACTGACTATTTCAAATCAAACAAGGAATTGACTCCTAAATAACGTTCAACAGTGAATCCTTCGGCGTACTCCGCTCCTATTGGTCGTCCGAATTCACGCATTCTAGCGATTAAAAAGTCGTGAAACTCTTTTCCTGAAATGGGTGTTTTTGGTTCAGTGGAATTTGGGTCGAAGAATTGCGTTTTATACGCCATCACCGCTTGCATTCTTTGCTCAACATAAGGCGTAACATCAACAACAAAGTCAGGTTCAATATGTCTATCTTGGATGTAGTGATAAACCGCTTTCGGTCGATATGCTTGTTGTTCTATTCCATCAAAAGTAGTTTGTACTTTTCTTAAGCCAGCATAAAAACAAGCTTCTGATATTAACCGACTTGCTCTTCCGTGATCGGGATGTCTATCTGTAATAGAATTGGCTAATACTATTTCAGGCTGAAAGAAACGAATTTGTTCAATAATTTTCATCATGGACGCTTCATCGTGCTGGAAAAAACCATCTCTTAGTTTTAGATTTACACGATGTGAAATTCCTAATATCTTTGATGCTTCTACTGCTTCTGAATAACGCGTTTTTATTGTTCCTCTTGTCCCTAATTCACCTTGCGTTAAATCAACAATAGCGACGGTCTTACCTTCTTCTTTGATACTTTTAATCAATGTTCCACCACAAGAGATTTCAACATCATCTGGGTGAGCTGCAAAAGCTAATATATCGACATTCATGACATGATCCAATTGACAATTTCTTCACTAAAGGGAAGCGTTTGAGCGCCCAAGCTTTTCACCACTTCTCCTTTTTCATTAATAAGGAATTTATGAAAATTCCATGAAACCTCATCGTTTGTCGTTTCTATTAAGTATTGATACAATGGATGACGATTTTCACTTTTTACAGAAATCTTCTCCGTCATTGGGAAAGTAACGCCATAGGTTGATGAACAGAAAGTTGCTATTTCTTCACTTGTACCCGGTTCTTGTCCAGCAAAATCATTACTTGGAACACCAATCACCACAAAATTTTCCTTTTTGTAAACTTCGTACAATTCCTCTAAATCTTGATACTGCGGTGTCAATCCACACTTTGAAGCAGTATTCACTAAAAGGATTTTCTTTCCTTTAAAACCTGCCCAATCGAGTGGTTTTCCATCTAAATACGTTAATTCAAAATCAAAAATAGACATCTGTAAAACTTTAAATTATACTTCTTGTCGCGCGATTTGGCTTACTCTAATTCGACTATAAACAATTACTAAGAAGAATACTGCAACTACACAAGCTATTATTTTAAAGTAAATCATCAAAGTATTCATATTAAAGGCTCTATCCAAGAAATACATTTTTACCAATGCAAAGAATAATAAAACCAGTGCTGTTTTGTAAAACTTTCGCCCAAAATGAGCCAGCGATAAATCACCTGTTTTATAGCGATACAGTTTGTAATTAACAGCGGTAATTTCAGTAAATGCATAGAAACCAACGATAACCCAGAAAATCCACATTGGGAACTCTGCTAATCCATCTCCTTGAGCGTACGAGTGTAGACCTACTAAGTAGAAATTCACCCCTAAAAACGTAAAGATAATAGCAGAATAAGCCCACAAACTTGCAATATTAAAAGTCAACTTGTCACTTAATTTCGGAATAAATCTCAAATGAAGTAATACGGCATATACCAATACGGATACTAAAGCCCATGTTTCTTTTGGATCCCATCCCCAATATCTACCCCATGATTCATTTGCCCATACACCACCGAGGAAGGTTCCGTTAAACAACATGAATAACCCAATTTCCATCGTGATTTCAGAAACATACGATACTTCGTTAATATTTGCTGTTAATCGCGCACCATTCTTTTGCGATCTGAAATTATACATCACTAAGTTGATAAATCCTAGAATAGCTCCTAGACCAAGGAAACCATATGAACTTGTAATAATCGCCACGTGAATCATCAACCAATAGGATTTTAATACCGGTTCTAATGGAGAAATCTCAGGGTCCAACAAGTTCATTTCCGTAATGAAAATGATAAAGAAAGCTAACATAGCTGTTGCCGCTAAGATGACATGATTTTTACGAGAGAACATGAATCCTGCGATAATGGCAGACCAAGCAATAAAGATCACAGCTTCATAACCATCTGACCATGGTGCGTGTCCAGAAATATACCAACGAGCACCTAATCCCGCACCGTGATAAAGAAATGTAGCAACCATCAGAATGATAAAAGGAAGCGACAATTTTTTAAATAATTTTTCTGAACGAAGTGTCGGCTCTTTAAAAATACGAATGAATGAAATGATTAATAAGATAAAACCTAAAATCAAATATAGGAACATCACATTTCTAAAGATATGCATCTTATTGTAAGAAATTTCAACTTTAACGTGCTGTACCGAAGGAACAATCGTCGGAGAAGCTTCTCGCTGATATGCTTTTAGTTGTACCAACAGAGAGTCAGCTTTCGCGTAGTTTTTGGATTCTGAAGCATCGTGAATATTCGATAAATACAAGAGTGTTTTGTACGACCATAATGAGTCACTTGTCAATAATTCTGAATCAAATGGTGGCGCCCAATGATGCCCTGGATCGTTTGGAATAGGCACAACACGGAAATATTGCCATGTAAAAAAGGATTGAATGACCTGATGGCGCTCGATAAATTTAATAAGTTTTTTGTCAAATTCTGTTTTATGAGCATCCATTTTTTCATGTGCCGCTTCGTATTCTTTAAGGTACTTAATTTCTCCTGTACTTTCGTCATAAACATCTAAGAATGAAACATATTTGTCTAATTTCAATCTTTCTCTTACGGCTTTAGGCACATTAATTATCTTCTGCCCCACCCAATAATCTGGATACATGTGCATACTGGTAATCACCTGAACAGCATCCCAATCCTTGTAAGTTGACTTTCCGTAAAACTTAACCAATAGGTTTTGTGCCATTGTTTGATAAGGAATCACCCTTCCTCTATAGTCTTGAACCAATAGCTCTGCAAGTTTCGCAGCGTGTTCTTTTGAAATTACTCTAAAAACAGCTTTCGAAGGGTCAATTCTACTTACCTCGTCGTGTAATGATTCTTCATGATCATGAGCAGCCTCCATAGTCTGTTCTTCATGTGTTGAAGAACCTGCATACTCATGCATATTCGCATCCGAGTGAGTAGGGATTTGTTGTACATCTTGACTAAATGCGAAATTGAATCCAAGTAATAAAGCAATAATGGTCATACCTTTGGCACGCTTTTCTTTGGATTTATTAATCTTTTTAAGCGTTTCTGAGATGTGTCCACCTGGTGTGAAAATGGTTAAAAACATGCCTATTCCCATTAATAAATATCCTAAATATGTAATGTTAGTTCCTAACTTGTCATAATTAACACTTAAATGTGTCTCTTGCTCATTTTCAGGAGTAGAAGGATCGTCCAGAGCATATGCTGATTGGAAGAAACGGAAACCTCTATAATCCATCACGTGATTCATAAAAATATGTGCGTCTTTTCTATAATCTCCGTCAATAACTGTTACGTCACTTGAGTAAGAGGAAGCCAAATCGGAACCTGGGTACTTGTCTAAAGAAAACTTACGACACATGATTTGGAATGGTATTTTAAACATTACTGAACCGTACGAAAACTGATAATTCAATCCACCTAATTCAAATGTTTGTTGTGTAGGAATCTTACCTAAGCCTCCTTCTAAAGCGACCACCTTTGAATTCGTTCCGTCTGTCACTTTCAGTGTTAAAATATCTGTCCCTCTCTTTTTATCTCCAGAAGGAATTTTCTTTTGTTCTGCATGCTCAATAACACCTTTCAAGACAAAAGAAGCACCATTTGTTTCGTATAAGGTCAATAATAAAGCAGGCACCAATGAGTCCGTTGGAACTACTCCATAAATAGAATCGGGAGGTGTCATTCCTGACTGACGATACTTCGCCATTTCAGTCATCGGTAAATAACGTAATGGTATTTTTGATTGAAGCATCAATTTTCCATCTTGATTATGAATAACGACACCTGGAATACTTTTTTCTTCATTATAACTTAGCGCAACATCATTCAACATTAAATATCCACCTTCTTTCAAATAGTTAGACGTCTTACCTGCAGAAACAACTTCTAATAGATTTCCGCTAATAGAATCATTTTTGATTAATGAGTCCACACAATTCCGTTGAAAGTCCACATAGTCAATTTCAATTTTTCGATTTTCTACATTTTCTGTATAAGAGAAACTATTACGTGTTACGTTTGAAAGGTATTTTTTATGTGTTTTAGTAACAATTGTTTTATTATCTTTTAAAATGGAATAGGAAATATGCGGTTCATTAGCATAAAGCACATCGCTTGAAGCACCTTCACGAACCATCATCATTCCTTCAAAGCTATAATATCGCGTTATTGCTGCTCCTAAAATAATAATGATAAAAGATAAGTGAAAGGTTAATACTGCAATTTTTTGTTTTTGATACATCTTATGACGAAAGATGTTAACGATAAGATTGATGAACAAATAAACATGCAACAATTCAAACCAACGACTATTATATACTAGAATTTTAGCAGTTTGAATTTCATATGTTGACTCCACCATGGTTGCCATACCGATAGCGACTAAATATATAAACATAGCCACCGCCATCAGCTTCATGGAAAATAGTTTACCTAGAATCTTCATCTTTAAAAGTTTTTTGACAAAAATATCAATTATAAGGCTATTTGGAGTAATAAACTGTTATTATTTTTAATGATTCTACATAATGTAATTGAAATCATAAACAGATAA
>CAZDAR010000037.1:0-25642 GCA_964503665.1 uncultured Flavobacteriales bacterium | reverse complement strand
GTAAGAAAATCGCAAAGTCGATTGAGTTAAAAAGCATTTCTCTTGTCTATTCTTTAATGTTAATTTTTAGCACTGTCGTTTATTTTAGCATGACGCACAACATTTGGCTAAACGCAATTAGCTGGCGCTGCTACTTCGTGGTGCATATATATCCACTCTATTTTTTTTAGTTAATTCACTAATTATCAACGATAAATCCGTTTTTAATCATTTAACATTCGTATCTGATATTTCAAAAGTAACGTAATTCATCGTGTTTTTTGTAAATATAAAAAAAATCGTTAAAAGAAAAGTTATAGCCTAGGAATTCCTATCACCCCAAATTCTTCCATTTCTTGCGCAATCCTCACTCCTCCGCCATTTGCTTCAAATACATATCATAATAAACCCCACCTTTCTGAATCAATTCTTCGTGCGTTCCATTTTCAATGATAGCGCCCTCTTTTAAGACGATAATATGATCGGTAAATCGAAGCGACGAAATACGGTGACTGACAATAATCGCCATTTGGTCTTCTATCTTCTCTAAGGACTTTAAAATCTTTTCTTCCGTCTCTGTATCAACAGCAGATAAACAATCGTCTAGAAGCAGTAATTCAGGCTTACGAATCAATGCACGTGCAATACTGATACGCTGTTTTTGTCCGCCACTAAGGTTAACGCCCCTTTCACCTAACATTGTCTCGAATTTATCGGGAAAACGCTGAATGTTGTGGTACACATACGCTTGCTTGGTTACATCAATTAATTCATTTTCAGAAACTTCGCGATCGTTGATACCAAAAGTGATGTTATTTCGAATCGTGTCGGAGAATAAAAATACTTCTTGCGGAACGACTCCAAATTTTCGACGAAAATCATCTAAATTGATATCCTTTATCGGTGTGTCGTTTACATAAACAGTTCCTTGGCTTGCATCGAATTGCCGTGTCAATAAGTACAAAAGACTTGATTTTCCACTTCCTGTTTTTCCAACAATGCCCAGTTTCTCCCCTCTGTTAAGCGTGAAACTAATATCTTTTAACGCAGTAATTCCTGAATTTTCATAGGTGAAAGTCACATTTTCAAAGCGAATAGATTGTATGGAGTCAAACGGTGTTTGTACAGAGTTGACAATCTCAGGTTTAAATTTCAAGAATTCGTTGATGCGCTCTTGAGAAGCAGCCGCTCGTTGAATCATAGAGGTTACCCACCCCACACTGGCGAATGGCCATGTCAACATGTTGATGTACATGATGTAAGCGATAATATCGCCGACGCCAATTTCGCCTGAAATCGCCATTAAACCACCAACGTAGATAGAAAGTAAGACGCTAATAGAAATCAAAAACGTGATAGAAGGTAGGAAAAAAGCGTTGATTAACACCATTTTCATCGTGCGATTCTTGTATTCTTCAGCAGATTTATTAAACTTTTCCTTGCTTTCATTTTCACGTTGATAGGCTTTCAATATCCGAATACCAGAGAAATTCTCTTGAACGATAGTGGAAAGTCGTGATTGTTCTTCTTGTACTTTCTTGCTGGCATAATTTATTTTGGAAGAGACTTTATAAATGATGAACGATAACAAAGGAAGTGGCGCTAAAACAACGAGCGTTAATTTGACGTTGGTTTGCATCATCCAATAAATACACAGCGGAAACAAGACGATGAGGTTAATATTGTACATCAATCCTGGACCGAGATATTGGCGTACTTGCGTGACATCCTCCGAAATACGGTTCATCAAATCACCAATTCGATTTTTCTTATAAAAACCGAAATCTAATTTTTGATACTGTTCGTAGATTTCATTTTTCAAATCATACTCAATCAAACGCGACATGACAATAATTGTTTGTCGGGTTAAAAAGAGGAAAACGCCTTTACCGATGTTCAACAAAATGTAAAAACCAGCAACCATCAACGCATTCCAGAAAATTTCATTCGAAGATATGTTTTTAGTAACATCGGTTTTAAATCCATTCACAGCATCTCCAACGACTTTTGGCATCATCACACCAAAAAGGTTAGAAGCGATAATACAAATCACGCCGATTATTAGTCGCCATTTATGTTTTAGTAAATATTTATTGAGATACCTTAGAGAGTTCATTCTTTATTTTTAATTTTACACCGCCAAAGCGAATAGGCAAAATTAAGAAATACATTTTACTAATGTTCTAAATAGTACCGCATGTTTGAAGTAAAAGATATGAAGGATGTAAATTTAGCAGAGAATCCTGTTATTGCACAATTAAGTCAATACAATCATGAACAAGTTCTTTTTTGTAATGACAATGAAACCGGATTGAAAGCAATCATCGGTGTACATAGTACTGTTTTAGGGCCTGCGTTAGGTGGCTCTAGAATGTGGATGTACAACAACGAGATGGAAGCGTTGACAGATGTTTTGCGTTTGTCTCGTGGAATGACGTACAAAAATTCACTGGCAGGGTTGAACCTTGGCGGTGGAAAATCTGTTCTTATTGGTGACTCCAAAGTCATGAAGAACGAAGCATACATGCGACGTTTCGGAAAATTCGTCAATAGCTTAGGTGGAAAATATGTAACAGCTGAAGATGTTGGTACAAGTCCACAAGACATGATTTGGGTGAACATGGAAACTAATCACGTGGTTGGTTTACCAGGAAAAAGTGGCGATCCATCTCCAGTGACAGCTTATGGTGTTTACGTAGGAATGAAAGCTGCAGCTAAAGAGCAATTTGGTACAGATTCTTTAAGTGGGCGTAAAATTTCCGTTCAAGGAATAGGTCATGTGGGTGAATATTTAGTAGAATACCTTTCAAAAGAAGGAGCTGACATTTATATCACGGACATCAATCAAGAAGCCTTGGCTCGTGTTTCCAAAAAATACAATGCAAAAGTGGTTGGTTTAGATGAAATCTACGATTTAGATGTAGATATCTATGCGCCATGTGCATTAGGAGCAACGGTGAATGACAGCACATTGGATCGTTTGAAATGTTCTATTATTGCAGGTTCTGCTAATAATCAATTGAAAGACGAGAATGTCCACGGAAGAATGATCATGGAGAAAGGAATTATTTATGCTCCTGACTACGCGATTAACTCTGGTGGTGTAATCAATGTTTATACAGAATTTAAAGGCTTAAATCCTGATTGGGGAATGGCTAAAGCAGAGGGTATTTACACAACCATTCAAAATATTATCCAACGCTCTTCAAAAGAAAATATTCCTACTTACCAAATCGCTAATACAATTGCTGAAGAACGAATCGTATCAGTTGGAAGAGTTAAATTACCTATGTAATGTTAAACCGTAGACACTTAAGAATAAAAGTTTTACAAGCGATATATGCTTTTTTTCAGTCACATCATTCGAACAGATTGGTAGCTGAAAAAGAGCTTTTTAAGAATGTCGAACAGATGTATGATTTATATCTATATCTTTTATTGGTGTTTGAAGGTTTCGTCTCCATCGAAAAAAATCGATTAGAAGAATTGAAAAATAAACGCTTTTTAAGTGATGAAGATATCAATCCCAATATGAAATTTGTTAATAACCCAATATTCACTATTTTAGAGAATAATCGTGAATTAATTGATGTCGCAACTGCGAAAAAAGTCAATTGGGTGGGTGCCGAAAAGCAAGAGATTTTACGAAAAGTCATGATGATAATTCGCAATTCTGAATCATACACGCTTTATATGGCAAACACAGAGTCGTCCTTTCAAGAAGATACCGCTTTTGTAATTGACTTATTTAAAGAGCATGTGGCGAATTCAACTCTTATCTATCATTTCTTTGAAGAAATGAGTATTCACTGGATTGATGATATTGATTTAACATGCTCAATGGTGATAAAAACCATTAAGACGTTCAAAGAAGATGGCGATAACAACACAATCTTACCCTTATACAAAGACGAAGAAGATGAAAAAGATTTCATTTCTCGTTTATTTAGACTATCAATTGACCATTACGAAGAAAATCAAAAATTAATTGATGAATTAATAAGTAATTGGGAACTAGATAGATTGGCGTTAATGGATGTTTTATTGATGAACTTAGCGATTACTGAAGTAAAGGAGTTTTCCAATATTCCGATTAAAGTGACGTTAAATGAATATATTGAAATTTCCAAATTCTATTCAACGCCAAAAAGTAATGGATTTATCAACGGTGTTTTAGACAAAGCTGTTGAACGCTTAAATGGTGAAAATAAAATCACGAAAGTTGGTCGTGGTTTAATGGATTAAAAAAAGATAATAATGAGAAGTTTATTTTTTATAGTATTAAGTTTTATTGTTTTTACCGCTTGTACATCCAAGGGTGCATATGAGATAGGACAAAAAACAACGATGGAAGTGAATACAAGGATAGATGCTGGAGAAGTGGTTTTAGGTGAAAACGTAAAATCGACTATTCAAGTGAAGAACACAGGTTCTTATCCATTGATTTTAGCAGAAGTAAAAGGTTCTTGCTCTTGCACCATCGCTGAATATCCGAAAGATCCAATTCCTCCGGGAGAGACAGTTGAAATTAAATCAATTATTGAAACTAGTGCTTTGGGTAAGTTGACAAAAGATGTCCGTATTACAGCTAATACAGATCCATCATTGACGACCGTTATTATCACGGCAGACGTCGTAAGTAAATAGTATAAATTAAAATAAAATAAAATAAAACATGAGTCCACAAACAATCAACATGCTTTTAATGGTGCTAATCTTTGTAGTTTTCTACTTCTTCATGATTAGACCGCAACAAAAGAAACAAAAAACACAACGTCAATTTAGAGAAAATTTAAAGGCTGGAGATAGAGTTATTACTATCGGAGGTGTTCAAGGTAAAGTTTTAGAAGTTTCTGATACAACAGTATTGGTTAGCTCAGAAGGAACTAAAATTCGTTTTTCAAAAGCGGCTATCCAGTCTTCTTCAGAAGAATTGATGAAAGATTAATTTTAGATCTTTAAAGAATTAATTAACCGAGTTTCGATTGGAACTCGGCTTTATTGTTTTGAAAATATACAGACAATACAATTGAGAAATCTCTCATCCTTTCCAAATATATTTTTCATTTTCTGAGTAAGCAATTCAAAAAAGGAGCATCTTTGTAAACGATTTTTATAATCAGTTGATGAAGACTACTATTTTACTTATTTTATTCTAATGGAACACCAGCCTAATTCAGAGAAACACGTTAAAAAACGGGTATGGAAGTTTTTTAAATATACGTATTTATCAGGTATTCACGTGTTAGCGCTATTTGCGTTATTTATGATTACCGTAGCGTTAGCGTCTAAGTTTAAATGGACGAATGATAAAGGAAGCATTGACGTGAATAACCGCTACTTTGAAAAGATGGCGGGAAAATACAATCAAGGATTTAAAGTAGATAGCTTAACATTTGATAGTGAAGAACGTAAAATGTATCAACGCATTGGATTATTAGCACAAGATTATCCGATTAATGCGAAAATAATTATTGATGCTTATGATAAAACACACGATATAACGGTTGCGCTACGAATGTTAGATGCTACAAATCTCTTTTTACAAAAAGATAAGGACTATCAAAAAAGACTGCAAAAAATAGAAACTAATAAAGGTGATAATTCCATGTCAATTTACCCGTGGGCAAATTATATCGAATGGAAAGATTTTTGTAAACAAGTAAAAGCAGATAAGAAAGCGATTGATTCTGTAGCAAAAATTACAGGTGTTGAATCGCGATTAATTGTGATGTGTTTAGTGGGAGAACAAATACGGATGTTCAACTCATCGCGTGAAAAATTCAAAAATAAAGTATATCGATTCAACTATATTCTCTTGCCTAAAAACCGCGGTTATGGCGTGACAGGTATACAGGAACATACAGCACTCCGAATCGAGAACACACTATTTTCACCCAGTAGCCCCTTTTATCCAGGGAAATACTATGCACAATGTATTAATTTAAAAGACACTTTCCCAGAATCAGTTGTGGACACTATTGCTGCACATAAATATCCGACAATTCAACGTCTTATTCAAGGAGGAACACACTTTTATTCCTATCTATATACGGCCTTACTTATAAGGCAATACCAATCTCATTGGGAGAAAAGCGGGTATACCTTAGCATCTCGACCTGAGATATTAGGTTCATTGTTTAACTTAGGCTATCATAAGAGTAAACCAGGGCCGAATCCAAAGGTTGGAGGTTCTAACTTTAAAGTAGGAGACAACGATTATACTTTTGGAGGGCTTTGTTTTGAGTTTTATTATAGTGGTGAATTACAAGATTTATTTCCTCTAACAAGCCGTCCATTTACACCAACAGAAGAGTTAGAACGTACCATTGTTTTTCCAAAAAAAGAAAAGAAAAAAGAAGTATCTCCAGTTGAAAATAATGGTTTAAAAATGTTGAATGAGGTAGATTCGTTGTAAAATGATACTTTAAGCATAGTAAAAAGTGGAGTATACTTAAAATATATATTTTACTTTTATTTCAAATATATTTTGTATATTAGATAACTTTAATTTAAAACCTTATGCAAGAATTTTTTGACGGATTGTTGATTTATGAGAAAACCTATTGGATGATTGCCATCATTGGTTCTTTAATATTTGGGATATTACTGATAATGACTTTCATAGGTGGTGGTATGGATGCTGACATGGATGCAGATGCTACCAACTTTGAAGCGGATGATGGCGGTGTAGGATTTCAGTTTTTCACGTTTAAAAATTTAGTGGCTTTCTTTACCATTTTTGGATGGACAGGTGTTGTTTGTATGGGCGGAGGTTATTCAAATAGTGTTGTTTTAACCATTTCAGTCATGGCAGGTTTATTAATGATGGTTGCTACTTCTTCTTTATTTTATTTCATGAGTCGTCTGGCGGAAGATGGTACTTTGAAAATTAAAAATGCACTAGGTACAATTGGAGAAGTTTATTTACCCATTGGAGCGAATCGTTCAAAAACTGGAAAAGTTCAAATTATTGTACAAGGTGCATTGCGCGAATTAGATGCGTTGACCGATGAAGATAAAACATTAGCTACTGGTACTGTGGTTAAAGTAATAGCGATAGTAAGTGCCGAATTATTATTAGTAGAAACCCTTCAAAAACCAACAAATTCATGAACTTAATCATTCTTCAAGTTGATGCTTTTAGCAGTATTTATTTAATTGGTGCTGTCATTATCATTTTATTTATTTTCTTGTTTTCTATGATGAGGAGGTACAAACGTTGTCCTTCCGATAGAATTTTAGTCGTTTATGGTAAAACAGGAGGAGGCCTATCTGCAAAATGTATACATGGTGGCGCCTCATTTATCTGGCCAATCATTCAGGACTATGAATTCTTGGACCTGACGCCGATGTCAATTGAGGTGAATTTAACCAATGCATTGAGTAAACAAAATATTCGTGTAAATGTTCCTTCCAGATTTACGATTGGTATTTCTACAGAACCTAGCGTTATGCAAAATGCAGCTGAGCGTTTACTGGGATTGAGCTTAGATGCAGTAAAAGATTTAGCACAAGAAATTATATTTGGTCAATTGCGTATGGTGGTTGCATCGATGGATATTGAAGAAATTAACTCTGATAGAGATCAGTTTTTATCCCACATTACACATGGTGTTGAGGCTGAGTTGAAAAAAGTAGGATTGAAATTAATCAACGTAAACATTACCGATATTCATGACGAGTCTGGATATATTGAAGCGTTAGGAAAAGAAGCAGCAGCCAAAGCAATTAACGATGCTAAAATTTCGGTGTCGCAGAAAGTAAGAGACGGTTCTATTGGTGAGGCACAAGCAGTGCAAGATCAACGTATTCAAGTAGCAGCAGCTAATGCACTTGCTGTTGAAGGAGAGAACATGGCCAAGATTCAGATTGCTAAATCGGATGCTGAGCGACGATCAAGAGAAGCAGAAGCTGAGAAAATAGCGAATGCTTCGGAGAAAGTACAAGCGGCTCAAGCATTAGAAGAAGCTTATGCAGCTGAGAAATTAGCGGAAGATGCGCGTGCAAAGCGTAAAGAGTCAGAGCAGGGAGCGGATATTATTGTTCCTGCAAAAATAGATAAGCAAAAGATAGAAATTGACGCAGAAGCACAAGCTGAGCGTATTAGAAGAATTGCTAAAGGTGAAGCGGATGCGATTTATTTAAGAAAAGAAGCAGAGGCAAAAGGACTTTACGAGATATTGACTAAGCAAGCACAAGGTTTAGATCAAATTGTGAAGGCAGCTGGAAACAATTCGAAAGATGCGGTGTTACTTTTAATCGCTGATAAATTACCGGAATTAGTTAGAACACAAGCGGAAGCAATTAAGAACATTAAGATTGATAAAGTAACTGTTTGGGAAAATGGAAATGGGAAAGATGGTAAAACATCGACTTCTAACTTTATTTCAGGAATGTATAAAGCCGTTCCACCATTACAAGAGATGTTCAATATGGCAGGAATGCAATTGCCAAATTATTTAAAAGGCGAGGATATCGAAGAGGCTGTTAAAAAAGAGGTTTCATCTAAAAAAGGAGATGCTAAGCCGAAGGGTGAAGAGCCAAAAGAAGATACTTCAAAATAATAAAACAAACATTAAATTTCAAGGCTTCGCCAAATGGTGAAGCCTTTTTTGTTTAAAGACAAATTCTAGCAGGAAATAGTGGAAAATGAATTAGAAATACTGTATGAAGATGATTTTCTCATTGCTGTCAATAAACCTGCTGGACTTCTTGTGCACAGAACAAAATTAGCACGCGATGCCAAGGAATTCGCTGTGCAACTATTGAGAAATCAGTTAGGCTATCATGTGTTTCCAATTCATCGCTTAGACAGAAAAACATCGGGTGTTTTATTATTTGCCAGACATCAAGATTTTGTTCATTCTTTTCAATTGATGATGCAAGAATCAGCTACACAAAAGCGCTATGTAGCGATTGTTCGTGGATTTTTTCCAGATGAGATTTTCGTAGATCATCCATTAATCAATGAAAAAGGAAAGGAACAAGATGCTGTGACGCACTTTCGTTTACTTCAACACGTTGAAATTCCACTTTCTTTTGGAAAATTTGAGACTTCTCGTTATTCTTTGATTGAAGCTTTTCCAAAAACAGGGAGAATGCATCAAATTCGGAAACATTTGAATCATTTACGCTACCCAATTATTGGTGATAGACCACATGGATGCAACAAACAAAATGCTCTTTTCCTAAAGGAATTTAATCTTAGTAAGATGCTTCTCCATGCAGAAAGTATGACGTTGGAACATCCATTTTCAAAAGGAATACTAAAAATTAATGCGTCAATTCCAATACACTTTTTGGATATAATGGGATGGATCGGTTTAAACGAAGCTGAAATTACACCTATACTTTCCGATTAAAGAACAGCATCTTTAATTCCCGCTTCAGTGAAATGCCAAATATAATTCCACATTGGCCTTGTTTTATCAAACTCAAAATCTTTGACTTCGCCCGTTTTATCAAGAGGCTTATGCAGTAATAAATTCCCAACAAACGTAAAGAATTTACGCGGTTCACCATTTTCTTTAAAAAGCTTGACTTTAATGTTTTCGGATTGAACTCGCACGGTTCCGGCACCAGTTGCCATCGACTCCATATGAACATCAATAGCATCAACAATACCTTCAATTCGCGTATTCAACGCTGGGCGCAACATGCTATTTAATGATTTGGTGTCTATCTCTCTACCGTGAACATCTAATTGAAAAGTTTCCACATTGGCATATTGATTATACGCTAAATAAACGTCAATCTTTGAAGTTGGACTTAGCGAGAAATTCCCAGTAAGATTGAGTAATTGGTTTTTTGACGGAATGTTATTAATTTGCGTTAATCGAGCATCGATCTCTTTCAAATCTATTCGACTTACTTTTTGATTGTCCGTTTTCATCGAGAAGCTTACACTCGAATTTTTCGCAATCATTGCATTCGCCTCTAATTCGAAATCTAAACTTTGTAATATTTCGGCGTACGTAGGTTCGTGTTGGGTATATTCTGGAATGGTCTTATCTCTGTAAACATTCAATTCGAATTTATCCATATTAATTTCGTTCAAACTTACTTTTTCAAGTGTGTTTTTTCGAATATCAAAAATGACACTATCTAAGACTATCTTGCTTGCAACTAGATCAATATGCCCTTTTTGTTCAGGGATATATTTTATGTATTCTTCTTTTGAATAGCGTGTGAATAATTTAAAAGTATCAATAGAAATTGTATGATTCGTGTAATTAAAATGATCAATGCTGAAATCATTAAGTACGCCCGTATTTTGTCGCATTGATTGAAAATTCAACTTTTCCAATTGATCAAACTGAATATTTTCGAGATCGTTTAATCTGGCTTTCAAATTCACTCCTAAAACATTTGTAAGTGTGTCCTTATCTTTGATAGAGTATAAGTCAAGACCGGAAATAATTACATCATGAAGTGCAAATGCTCTTTTTTTCTTGTGCTTGCTTTTTTTTCTTTGCGTTGAATCAATATCGTTTTTGTAATAATTTATTGTCACGTCTTTCACTCTTGCTTTTTCTATCAAGATGGTGTCAGATAGAAGTCGCATAATGCCAATGTTTAATTTTACATCTTCCACCTTTACAGCGAGTATTTTATTCTTAAATGTAAGCTCTTTAAATGTGAAATCTCCTCCAAAGCTCATGTTGAATTCCTTAAACGACAGTTCTTTTTCCTGCTTTAATTTCTTTTCAATAATAAATTCTAATGTAAAAATAGCAGCAAGATAGAGTAGTGCAAGTGCTAAAATTGTTATTCCGCTTATTTTTAAAATCTTCATAAGTAGGTATGTGTCAATAAATATATCTGTTCTTGTCTGATTTTTTGGGGAGTTTGACATATTTATTTTGAAATAAGTCAAAAACAAACATTTTAACGCGCCACATTTTAGCTTTCTAAATAAATGAATTGCTGGATGTAATCTACAAAACTGAGTATTAAAACCAAATAGATTTTATTATAAAATCCAGCTCAACCATAAAATTAGAATAACATCTATTGCAATAATGATTGCTAATTTTATCCAATTGTTTATCTTCTTTTTGTTGTTAATTGGGGCTTTAGAAGATGGGGTAGTGGACTTCTCTTGTTTCTCTTCCGTTGATGTCTTTGTTTCAACTGGTGGAATTATTGTTTGAGGTTTTGGAGTTTGTTTTTCAATAACTGGTTTTGGTGCTTCTTGAATTTCCATCTTTGGAAATCTACCGGTTAAAAATAACTGCTCCCAATCGTATTGGTTTTTACCAAGCTTCAGCCGATCACCTTTTTTGAGTAATGCTACTCCTTGAATTTTATGACCATTGATAAAGGTTCCATTAACGGATTTTAAATCGTTGGCAAAAATATTTCCTTTTAAATCTTTGAAGAGCTGTAGGTGAAATTCATCGATTCCGCTTTCCATTATTCGCACTCTATTCTTAGCATCAGAACCAATTGAAAAACTATTTTCATCTGCTTTTGAAATGAGCCCTTTCCAATCGAAAGCAAAGGCATTCGCGATTTTTACTTCATCGTTTTCAGTGAGTTGTACAGCATCGGTAATTCGCTCATCGTTGACAAAAGTGCCGTTTTCAGAACCTAAATCGGTTAAGTAAATGTTTCCCTCGACATCTCTAAAAATTTCTAGATGTTGTGAACTGACTCTTTCATCCGCTATTTGGATGTCATTTGAGTTATCTTTCCCGACTTTGATTAACAAAAAACTCATACGTTATATTCACTTTGCTATTCTCAAAAATAGTGATTCTAATCGTTGGTCAAATCATTTACTTGTTTTACTTATTCTCAACGGATTGTTAATGGAAAGGGTTATCAGAATGAGATTGAGAGAATTGAGCGAAGAGTTAGAGAACAGAATGAAGACTTCTTCGCATCCACTGCGCCTTCATTACGGTAAAAAAATAGACTTTCACTCTTTAACAACACGGAATAGCAATAGATATGTTTCTTTCGTTGCACGTAAATTGACATAGTTAAATCGAAGTGTTTTTCCAGATACGCTTTGTACATAAATAGGATGGTTAAAGTCGTTGGGTAAATAGTAATAAATACGGTAATTTCCTTTTTTAAGCCCCGTAACACGCAGTTTTTCTTTAGATAGATTTACGATTTCTGGATTGGGAAAAGGATGTTGGTAATTATCGGCGAATAATCCTTCAATTGTTTGAAAATTAGCTGTTTGATTGGTGATTATTCCAATCGCTTCATCTGCTGAATTTTTTCGGAGGTACATTAAATCTGCTTTAGAAGTTTCAGTTCCCATCCATTTTACCGCTTCAGAATTATAAAGCCATTTTTGGACGTTTTCAAATGATTCCATGTCCATATACCCTGGATGCCATTGGTCGGTAATTAACGGGAATTTCTGCTCGAAAGCCTTTATCTGACCAAATGTATAATAATTTTCGATGTCGGTCCATTGTGTCCACGGAAGATTAAAGGCGAGACCCGAAAACAAACTCTGCCACCAATGACGATTGAGTTCCATGGTACTATTGTTGAATTGTTGTCGTTGATTAATGGGCTCTGATTCTGCAAAAACAAGTGGCTTGAAAATATACTGTAGACCTAATGAATCGCGGGAAATGGTGTAATTGCTTTTGGTAGCTTCATTTCCTTGGTCGAGCATAATCTTCCCAATAAATTTGGTAAAAAAAGAAGCATTAGCTTCATACGTGAACTGATAGACATTGGAACCCATTACGTCGAATGCTTCTTGGTCAAAATAACTACGGTCATTCTCATGCTTCAATCCGCTGTAACTACTGGTCAGTAAATGGATTTTGCCAAAATAATTTTGCTTGATATAGTCAGCCATTTCATCTTGCCATCGCTCGAGCACTTTGTATTCCGTTTGGTAGAAGGAGCTACTTTCATTTTCTTCTGAACCAACGTTACTAATTTCACTCATGATTTCGAAAAGACCGATATTAGCTGAATATCCCCAGCGCGACAAAATATAGCGAATGCGTTGCTTGTAGTAGTTCTTAGCGTCTTCACTTTGGAAAAATTCGATAGGATGTTCCAAATTAAACGCCTTTTTGTACGCATAGATATTTTCTCCTTCAGCATCATCCCAATCCCAATGGGTGATACCGTAAACTTTGTTTTTGAACGTATAATGAATGAGCATACACCATTCCAAGTAAAAGTCTTTGTTTTCAGCTAATTGCAACAATTCGTCTAGTTCATACGCTTGATGCAATCGCTTCGTGTAATTCCCTAGCTCTTCAAATTCAATATCCGTTGATTGTGGGCTCATAATCATTCGAAACCAGTTAGCACCACTTTGATTCATCTTTATAACATGTTCATTGTATTTTTCATAAACACGGGGTGCTACTGTTATACTTCGGTAGTTTTCCGGGAAATAATGAAACTGTCCTTTGTCATCTCGCCATTGGTTATTCGCTGCGAAAATGGAATCAAATTCCCGTTTTGTTTCAGGCCAACTAATATTGCAACCAATTGGCTGAAATAAACTGTCGTTTCGGTATAAATAGCGTTTTTCGGGCGAAATTTGAATAAAAGGATTAACGTTACTATTTTCGACTCGGAATTCTTTTTTAGGAAAAAATAGAACTTCTTCCCCTTGCGAAATCATCACTTGATAATTCCATTCACCACTTTTCATTGCTACAAAACGAGCTAAAAATTGATATGCCATAGGAATAACATTCCAACCACCTAAATTTCTATATTCTTCGTTTGTATAACCAATATTGTCTTTGGGTTTTGGAAAGTTATCGCCGATATAATTGTTGTAGCGTTCGAATTGTCGATAGTAAAAAGCATCAATGGTATATGACTCATTATCAGTAATATGTGTAAAAATTACTTTTACTGCTAATTCCCATTCTAGGTATGGATTTATACCTATACTACCATTGGTATGAACAAATAAATTGACTTTTTGAGCAATGTCAGCGGGTAATTCAATACCGATTTCGATTTTCTCAAACTGTTTAAATGGAAGAGAATCATTGGTGAAATAGCTATTTTTTTTAAATAACACTTCCAGTTGATCGTCTTCTTTTAAAAAAGTATTTTTCCGTCCAAAATTACTTTGAGAATAACTGAACGAACTAGTGAAAAGGCAAATGAAAAATAGGAATATCCACTTCATAGTGGTAAAGGTAGAAAATAAAATTTATCCTCTAAGTCAAAGAAGGACATCAATTGACGCCCTTCTTTTTTAATTATTGTGATTTTATTCTAAAATATTTCTTTTTAGGAAAAGATACTGGCTAAGATTACCGCAATAATAGGGAGTACTGTTCCTGCAATCACATACCATTTTCCGCGACCAGAAATTCCGTATTTTCCTTTGACAATGAACATTCCTGTTACCGTAATGAAAATTAACATGACTGCAAAGATGTCTGATACCCATTTCCAACCTTTGATACCGTTTTTATGAATTAAATTAGTTTCATAAATAAATGGTCTTCGGGAAATTTTCTCGTATTTTCCTGTTCCATCTGTTAAGTTTAGATGCAACGTAGCGTTGTCATAATAAATTTTCACTTGGTCCTTGGTCGGATAATCGTACAATTTAAAGTGATCTTCATCCACTAATAAACTGTATTTCATCATCTTCTTTTCTGACAATGTTTCGCGAGTAAGACCTGTATCAATTTTTATTTCCTTTTTCTTAATAATAAAATCTGCATTCCATTCATTTACGTGATTAAGGGCGATACCTGAAATGGAATATATGATAATCAATGCAGAAAAGAAAAAGCCAAAATCACGGTGAGTTTCAAGGTTGAACCGACGAAACTTCGCTGAGAATTTCTTTGCCATTTTATTTTTTTGATAAAGTATTTTTCTTAATTTTTTGTGCGTATTCTTTTGAAATATCTAAAATCCATTCTTCGATATTTGGGTCTTGTAAAATAGCATCTGGCTTGTAAATAACTGTTTCTTTGTTGTTTTTCACTTTCTTAATTCCGTCAGTGATAACCTGATTTTGGAAGTTTTCGTCCACTGCAACTAATACTGGAATTACTAAAGCCGTTTTCTTTTTGGCCAACACTTTATTAATGGCTTTTGTTGTCTCATTTGGATCGTAATGTACGATGTGACCACACCATCCATAACTGTATTCAGAAATACCTATTTCAGTCGTCGTATATTTTGCAATTTCAGCAAACAATTGTCCCCATTCTTTGTCATAGGTAACATCTCCGTAACCGATTAAAACAATTCCTTCATTCGCCGCATCTTTCGATAACGCTTTTGCTCTTCTCAAAATGTTCTTTTGAAGAATATTGGTGAAGTCTAGTAATGGTGTAATATACGTATTTGCCTTTGGTGTATAACGTTCGATTTTCTCCATACGTAATTCTTCTACCGATTCTGGATTTGATTTTTGACCAATAATCGTTGGAATATCTTCAAATGGATGTGGACTTACCGTTAAGAATATCGGAACGATGATAACGTCCGTGTAACCTTCTTTGTCGAATTCTTTCATGCGAGATGCGATAGAAGGCTCTGTGTATTCCATGTGAGCTGTTTTCACGCCCTTGATAGAACCGTCCGCTAATATCTGGTCACGTACGTTATCTTCTAATTGAAAAAGTGCTTTACGCCATGTTTCTGAACGAGAACCATGATTGACAAGTAGCACACCGATCTTTTGTTCTGCTTTTGCAATTGTTTCTTCCGTGTTAGATGAATTTTGTTGACAGGAAGTAATTCCAAACATTAACGAAGTGATTAATGATAAAAGGCCAAATAACCTTGTTTTTTTTGCGAGTGTATTCATTTTTTGAATTGTTAATTTACTATTTTAATTTAGATTAATTCTAAACAGCAAAATTAGCCTTTCTATGCAATACGAGACAATACCATTAAAAGGGTATTTGTGTTATTCACTACCTTTAAGTCTTTAAAGATGATGTTTTATCTGCTTTCCAATTGAAACAAATTCGTCATTGAAGAATAAAACTCGAGTGAGATTTTATTCCTCCTTTGGAGAGCCAGTTCCGAAAATTCGGAAGACGCAGGAGAAAAGATACTCGAAATAGGTGGAATGATTTAGTAATTTAAAAATATCTTTTAAATTACTAAATCATTCCTTTAAACGTTTTAAATGCTTCTTCAACTCCTGAAGGATTCTTTCCTCCAGCAGTTGCGAAGAACGTTTGTCCACCACCACCACCTTGAATGAACTTAGCGATTTCGCGGATAATGGCTCCAGCATTCAAATCTTTTTCGCTTACGACTTCTTCATCGATTATTAATGAAAGCGAGCATTTATCCCCTTCTATTCCGCCGATAAGTCCAACGAAATCAGTTGTTTCACCTTTTAGCGCATATAAAATGTCTTTAATGCTATTCGCATCTAGATCTAATTTTTCGATTAACAATTGAACACCGTTTGTCGTTACGATTTTATTTTTCAATTCGTTTTTGATACTCATCGCTTTTTCTTTCTGAAGTTTTTCTACTTCTTTCAGTAAGTCATGGTTCTTCACAAGTACATCTTCGATGCTTTTCTTTAAATCTTTTGGATTTTTGAAAATCAACGCAATTTCATCTAAAAGTGTTGCTTTGTCGTTTAGTTCTTTTTCTGCAGTACTATTTGTAATCGCTTCCACACGACGAATTCCAGCTGCTACCGCTGTTTCTAATTTGAATTTAAAGATACGAATATCACTCGTGTTAGCAACGTGCGTTCCTCCACATAATTCAACTGAATCACCAAATTTAATGACACGCACTTTGTCACCGTATTTTTCACCAAACAATGCCATAGCACCCATTTCTACTGCCGTATCCATAGTAGTGTAACGGATTTCGTTTAATGGAACGGCTTTGCGAATTTCAGCATTCACCAATTCCTCTACTTTTTCCAATTCTTCAGCTGTTACTTTGCTGAAATGAGAAAAGTCAAAACGAAGATAATTTTCATTTACCAAAGAACCTTTTTGTTCTACGTGTGTGCCTAAAACAGTGCGTAAGGCATGGTGTAACAAGTGTGTTGCAGTATGATTGCTTGTCGTTAATTGACGTTTTGTTTTGTCCACAACTGCTGTAAAAGTTGCTGTTGGATCTTTTGGTAATTTCTCTGTAAAGTGAACGATCAATCCATTTTCCTTCTTTGTATCCAGAATGTAAATCTTCTCACCGTCCGATTCAATATACCCTTTATCACCCACTTGACCACCACTTTCTGCATAAAAAGGCGTCGTTGTCAAAACTAATTGAAACAACGTTTTTTGCTTTTGAGAGACTTTTCGGTAACGAATAATTTTAGTCTCAGCGTTTAAATAATCATAACCGATAAACTCAGGCGTTTCATTTGACAAGATAGTTACCCAATCATCTGTTTCGATATTCGTTGCAGCACGTGAACGTGTCTTTTGTTTCTCTAATTCAACTTCAAATCCTTTTTCATCCAAGGTCAAATTATTCTCTCGTGCGATTAATGAGGTCAAATCGACTGGAAAACCATACGTGTCGTACAATTCAAAAGCAGCAGCTCCATTTAATTCCGTTTGTCCTGCTTTTTTTGTCGTTTCAATTAATCCCGCAATTCTTCCAATACCTTGTTCTAAGGTTCTGAAGAAACTTTGCTCTTCTTCGAAAATCACTTTGTGAACAATCTCTTTTTGTGTCAATAATTCTTTATACGTGTCGCCCATCGCTTCTCCTAAAACAACCGATAATCCAGAAAGGAACGATTCCTTCATATTCAGCGTTGAATAGCCGTAACGTACTGCACGTCTCAAAATTCGACGAATCACATATCCTGCGCCTGTATTGGAAGGAAGTTGTCCATCGGCAATCGAAAAAGCAATCGCACGAACGTGATCTGCAATAACACGCAAAGCAATATCTACTTCTTCCGTTTGACCATATTTAAAACCAGAAACACCTTCGATATGTTGAATTAACTTTTGAAATAAATCGGTATCGTAATTGGACATTTTGCCTTGTAAAACCATTGCTAAACGCTCCAATCCCATTCCCGTATCGACGTGGGTTTCGGGTAATTTCTCTAAAGAGCCGTTTGCTTTTCTATTGAATTGCATAAAGACATTGTTCCAAATCTCGATCACTTGCGGATGATCCATGTTCACCAACGAACGTCCTGAAATTTCCTGACGATCTTTTATTGGTCGAATGTCCACATGTATTTCTGTACAAGGTCCACATGGTCCTGTTTCGCCCATTTCCCAGAAATTATCTTTTTTATTCGCTAAAATAATACGGTCTTCGGAAATGAATTTTTTCCAAATATCAAATGATTCTAAGTCAGCAGGAACGCCGTCTTTTTCATCGCCTTCAAAAACCGTTACATATAATTGATCTTTTGGAATTTTATAAACTTCTGTCAATAATTCCCATGCCCATTCAATCGCTTCTTTTTTGAAATAATCACCGAAAGACCAGTTGCCTAGCATTTCAAACATCGTGTGGTGATACGTGTCAACGCCCACTTCTTCTAAGTCATTGTGTTTTCCTGAAACACGTAAACATTTTTGTGAATCGGCAATTCTTCGGTTTTTTGGAATTTCATTTCCTAAAAAGTAATCCTTAAACTGATTCATTCCCGCATTGGTAAACATCAAAGTCGGGTCATTTTTGATAACCATCGGTGCAGATGGAACGATTACGTGTCCTTTTTGTTCAAAAAAGTCGAAAAATTGTTGACGTATTTCTTGAAGTGTCATTATATGAAGTATTTATTGAGTGGCAAATTTAATGAAACTCTGAATGAAACTGCATAGAAGTAGGATTTCTTTTTCGTCAATGAAGTCGAAAAAAGATTCGAATGAAGTTTTGCTCTATAAAGAAATAGGTTTTCCCATTCCCATTTATTAAATTTGTTGATAACGTTTAACTCTTTCCCTCATGCAATTATCAATCACAGGCGCTAACTATATTGGACTAAGTAGTTCCAAATCAGGGGTGAAGACATTTAAAACGTTTTCTTGTCGTTTTCAAAAGGAAAATGATGCCGTTTTTCATTCGATAACGGAAGATGAGTTGGAAGAAGTTTTACAAAAATCTGCAGATTGCTCACAAGCTTATGCGCTTTCTTCCATTGAACGAAGAAGACAGTTTTTACACGAAATCATTCATTTGTTGGAAGAACATCGTACGACCTTAGTGCATCAATTTTGCGAAGAATCTTCACTTTTAGCCGATCGTGCAAATGTTGAGTTAACACGTGCTCAAAAGCAAATCAAAACTTATATTGATGTTATTTCGAAAAAAAATTGGGAAGTTGTATCCAATGAAGTTGTGAATGGTGTTTCGTTTGAAAAGAAACATTTTCCGCTTGGACCAGTGGTTGTATTTGGAGCGAGTAATTTCCCCTTTGCCTATTCTACGATTGGTGGTGATGTTGCTTCTGCGTTAGCGGCTGGAAATCCTGTTATTTATAAAGCAAATCCTTTTCATGCAGGTGTAAGTGAAATGGTGACACAAATTATTTTGAAAGCGGCCAAAAGAGCGTTTCTTCCCGATGGCGTTTTTTCCTTGGTGCAAGGTGGCGATTATTGGTTAGGCGAAAAACTCCTAAAAGATGAACGTATAAAAGCCGTTGGTTTTACGGGAAGTGTTCGAGGAGGAGTGGCTTTATTGAACTATGCGAAAGAACGAATTACACCCATTCCTGTTTTTTGTGAAATGGGCAGTTTAAATCCGACCTTCATTTTTAAAGATGCGTTAGATGAGCGAGTGGATGTAATGGTGGAGAAATTAACGTTTGCCATTAAAAACGATGCGGGACAATTTTGCACGAAACCAGGATTAATCTTTGTTGAAGGTAAAAAAGCGAAGACTTTTATTGCTAAAATGAAATCACAATTTGAAACTGTAACCGCTATTCCAATGCTTCATCCTTCTATTTATGATGCGTTTATGCGACTAAAAGCCACTTTTGAAAAGTATACGATTATCCAGAATCCACAAGAAGCGCCGAAATACAGTGCTAAACCAACACTTGCGGTGCTTTCATTTGAAGAATTTCTAACGTCAAAAGAAGCAAAAGAAGAAGTATTCGGTCCTTTTTCAGTGATTGTCTCCTGTTCTAATATCAATGAAATGAAACAAGGAGCGGCGTTAATTGGTGGACATTTGACAGCTAGTTTTTGGACGGAGGAAACCCTTTCGGAAGAATGGTTGTATTGGGCAGCAAAAAGTGTAGGTAGAATAATACGAAACGGTGTTCCAACAGGTGTAGAAGTTATTGATTCCATGCATCATGGTGGGAACTTTCCTGCTACTTCTGATAGTCGATTTACAGCGGTAGGAAAAGATGCTATTTATCGATTTTTACAGCCGGTTACGTTGCAAGGTTTTTGAATTAATCGTACTGTTTTTGGTTTTTAACTGAAATGACGCTATGTTTTACGCCAAAGTCGAAAAGAGATTTCGATGTTTTTAGTGTTCCTATAGTTTGTAATATGAAATTATAAACGAATTTAGTTCTTTAATTTTTTCAGACTTCAGACTTTTGACATTATGATATATCTGATATCATCAGAATCAAGTATTTCAAATTGATCTATTTTGTAGCCTTTCTGCTTCCACTTGTTAATTTCAGATTGAATTATTTTTGTATTAGCAATAAATGATTCTTTTCTATTTTTTAAAGTGCGTTTTTCCATGGAAACTTCATAATCACTTCCATCAGGACTTATAACTATCAAATTTAAAGACATTTCTGAACCTTTAAATTCACCTATTACTGACATCATTACGGTTTGAGGTTCTTTCTCCTGCCCACTTACATTTCCTATTCCTAAAAACAGCATAGCTGTAAAAGCGAACATTAATAATTTTACGTTTTTCATAGTTCTTTATTTTGATAAGATTACAGTTGTTATAGTGTATGTAGTTCCACTTGCTACTGAGATTGTATTATTTCGAAATCCTTCTTTTTTCCAACGATTAATTTCTTTTTCTAAAATGACAGCATTTTCATCTACAGGATTCTTTAAAAGATCTCTAAATTTTTGAATTTCTACTATTTTTTCTGTTTTTCCTGAATGTGTAACAAACATTGCTCCGTCATTCAAAGCGTAACTTTCTATTAGTCGGATAATAACTGCTTCAGATTGGCTCTCTTGTGCACTCAAATTTCCCATTCCTAAAAACAACATAGCTGTAATAGCGAGCATTAATAATTTTACGTTTTTCATAATCTATAATTTAAATTTCCTCATTCCTCGAATAGGTTAAAAGTATGAAATCTTTTCAAATATAAAAGAGGTTGCTCAGTAAACTGAACAACCTCTTTGAACTTTTGAGAATGCGATTTCGACTTATTTCACTACTTTAACTTTTCCAGTCATTACGACGTGAATACTGCAAAAATAGTCAAAACTATCATCGGCAATTTTACTCCAAGAATCATCCATATTTAATGTTGGAGACGCCCATTTTTCACCTTTTTCTGTTACATCGTGAGCGACTATATCTTTGTTTATAAAGAGGATAGTATCTCCTTTGTGAGCGGCAAGTTCGGCTGGTGTAAATGCCATTTGTTCAATAAAAACAGTATCTGTCTTGGAAATATAAGCTGCTTCACTATTGTTTGTCGTACTATTTGACTTACAACTTCCTAAGAACAATCCTACAAATGTGAGAACAACCAAGTTCGCCTTGTTATATTTTACACACATAATTCGAATTATTTAAAGTTTTTTTGAACCATTTTAGCGTGCTTCAAATGTACTCTTAAGCTAGGAAGAACTTTTTCAAGTAATGCTTTTAATTCTGCATTTTGAGCTTGTGGAATCAAGATGGTCTCAACAGCAGCAATAACTGCTTCGTGATATGCTACTTCGTTATCAATATATGCTTTGTCAAATGCTTTTCCAGATTTGCTGTTCAACATCGCAGCTGTTTTCTTAGCACCATCCAATAAAGAT
Source organism: uncultured Flavobacteriales bacterium (assembly GCA_964503665.1). GTDB lineage: Bacteria > Bacteroidota > Bacteroidia > Flavobacteriales_D > Crocinitomicaceae > 40-80. Next base: position 3,749 of record CAZDAR010000037.1, on the reverse strand, counting down.
TGTGTTACAGCATTTGTTTTTGGCGTAACGTTTAATTTAGTGACTAAATTTACCGCCATATCAATCACTGCTTTGTGGTCATTTTGCATTGTTGTTGCAAAACGTATTACTTCTTTGTCAGTCGATTTCTTTTGCGCAATTGTAGCGTAGTCAATATCGATTTGATTGGCAGTAACAGCAACAGAAGCTATTTCAGGGTCTGTTAATTTTGGAGCGTCTTGTGCAATTGAAATAGATGCAAACAATAGGGATAGTGAAAGGATTCCTCCTGCAGACAATATGAAACTTTTTAACTTTTTCATTTTTTGTAATTTTTTATGTTGTTAATAATGGAGATGAATTTTACTCGTTTTAACTAGGAATGGAGTAATGTATCTATCTCATACAACATAATAGAGTCGATCAAAATTGATCGGTTACAAAAAAGAGGAATTTATTTTTTTAGTGACAATAGGTGATGGAGTATTCACTTGAATTAATTTTAAATCAAGCGTAGTACATCTTTCTTCCTCCACCATGTCATCCTCATCATTTATTTCTTTCTTTCTTTCTTTCTTTATCTTCTACTACGGCATCACAATTCTCACTCATGCTATAATTGAACGAAATAGAAAGGGAGTTATCAGATGATTTTTCAAGTTTAAATGGAAGTGACTTATCTGTTTTATAATTTATCCAATCACCAGTAAAAACCATTCTTTTTGATAGTTGTCCATTAAAAGTACCAGTTGTTTCACCTTTTTCATTTCTTTCCGTGATGCTGAAAACTCCTTTATCATCGATTTTACCATCTAAATCTAAAGGTAAACCGCTCTTTACATAATAATAACTGCGGTATAGTTCTGCTCCTTCTTTTAATAAATCCATTACGATAGGGTAATTGCTAATTGTTCCTATAAGCTTTATATAGGTAAAGTCTTTTTCGTTGTTATTTTCTGTCTGAGAAAATAATGATGTAGATAAAAACAACATTATTAGCGGAATAATCATCAGAATAGGATTTGTTTTAAGTATCGTAATTGAAAATTAAAATTATAGAAATAGTTTATGCCCTAAACCTAATCAATAAGGTTATAAAATTGTTAAAGACGCGTAAAATAATTTTCTAAAGAAATCACCATTAAGTGTCGAGAAAAACGACATATTGGAGGAGATGCTCAATAATTATTGAGAGAAGAGGAATTAAATGCGGTATTTTTTAGTGAATGAATCCCAATCCCATAAAAAGTTCACCAAAATATTATCCATTCGTTTTAAGAACAATGGATTAGGTGCTTGCATACGTTTGAAGTATTCGTCTTGAAAATTATTTAAATCATACTTGTAGAACAAAGCTTTAGACATTCCATAAAGCATATTTTTGGAAGGATGATTCACACGATTGATAAGTTGAATGTAATGATGGATGACGTCCAAAATCTTTTTAGTGTCCGTTTTATAAATAGTAGAAAGTTTTGAAAGAATATTTGACTTTATCTCTTCTGCTTCTTGTGTGTCAAAATGTTTTTCTAGATTTTTAAAATTCGCTGCTAAAACAATAAATTGAAAAGGCTCAGAATTTTCAATTTTAATTTCTGGAGAAACTATAAATGCAGGATCACTGTTAATCATCTCAGCTATTACTTCAAAACCATTTTCAGTGGTCTCGTAAATAACATTTATAAAAATATTTGCAAATTGACTTGCTGAAAGTCTTTTCTTTAATATAGTGCTTAACATACAATTACAATTACTATATACAAAGATAGAGTATGTATGATTTTGTTATATTTACAATGTTTATAGGTTATCAACCAAGTTATTAACAAGATGAATAGATTTTTTAACATAGTTATTTACTTAATTTTCATTATTATATCTATTGTTGGTATATCTGTTTCATGTCAACACACAGAGGAGGAACAGAAGGAGTCTCTACCACAAGTAAGAGAATTTGAAAGTCAAACGATTGCCCCAAAAGAAATATATGACACAGTTTTGGTAGAGTTGACGTTGGTAAATGAAGTTCATAAAGTCTATGCGAAAAAATCAGGGAAGATTATTAATTCAGAATTGATTGATTTTTTTTCTCGAAAAATTGACTCATCGACGTTGATTATGTCCATCGATAATCGTGAAGATTTTATAAAACTTAGGGACTTAAAAAAGGCGATATTGGCAGACTTTGAAAATAGCAGCCCAGTAATAAAAGATCAATATTCCAAAGATTTTGAGATTTTCAGATCAGCCTTTAGATTAGATAATTTACTTCCCGAAATAAATAGTGAACGATTCTCTCTAGGCTTTATCACTTTCTTTAAAAGTCAAACACTGTACACGAACTTATTTTTACAAGCTAAAGAAATAGAAGATGGAATGGTTGATTATTTTTATGTAAACCAATCGCCTATCTTTTTAGATAAGGTATATATCAAGAAAGGTGACTTTGTAAAAAAAGGGAGTCTACTATATACTTATCTGACAGACAGTAAATTGATTTATCAAGGTAAGGTAACTATTTCTCCAGACGAAACACAAGCAATAATTGATGCTAAAACAGGAAAGGAAATAAAAGATTACACGATAAAGAATACGATGATTACTTTGACGGATAAATTAAAAGGTAGATATGCAACTAGTTTATTGCTAAAGGTTGTTGTAAGAAAAATAATGGTTTAACACATGAAAAAGATTGCGTTTATAACATCAGGAGGTGATGCACCAGGAATGAATTCGGCGATTCGATCCATTGTAAAATATTGTTTATTTAATAATGTTCAACCTTTTGGTTTCTACGATGGCTTTCAGGGATTAATTGAAAATAAGCATAAACTGTTTGAGTATAAAGATGTGAATAATATTATTTTCACTGGAGGAACTATTCTAGGTACATCTAGGTCCAAAAATTTTGAAACACTGGAAGGAAGAAAAGAGGCCTTTGACAATCTTAAAGGAATAGGTATTGATGGACTTATTGTTATTGGAGGAGATGGAACTTTTAAAGGAGCATCTATTTTTTCAACCGAATTCAACTTGCCTATTATAGGAATACCCGCCACTATTGATAATGATATTTTCGGAACAGATTATACAATCGGTTTTGATACAGCGCTTAATACTGTAGTGGAGAGTATCGATAAATTAAGAGATACAGCTAATAGTCATCATCGTATGTTCTTTGTTGAGGTGATGGGACGACATTCTGGTTTTATTGCACTACACGCAGCTATGGCTTCAGGTGCTGAGATGGTTTTGATTCCTGAAAAGAAGATGGATTTTAAGGTCTTAGCCAAAGATTTAGCAGCGATGAATAAAGGAGAACGAGGTAGTATTTTTGTCGTAGCTGAAGGCGATGAGCTAGGTGGTGTTGATTCATTAGTCACCAGATTAGCACCATATATGGATGGTTTTGATGTTAGAACAACTATTTTAGGGCATATTCAAAGAGGTGGAAGGCCTACTGCAGCTGACCGAATACTAGGGGTAAGATTAGGGGTAGCGGCTGTTGACTGCTTTATGCATGGAAAGAGTAAGTTGATGGTAGGTATGCAAAATAATCATGTTGTGGAAGTAAATATAGAGGAAGCAATATCCAAAAAGCATTCTATTTCAATGCATGATGTAGAAATATTAAAAAAATTACTCACATTATCCTATTGATTGTAAGATAGTTAAATAGAGATGTGTAAACGAAGGGATTTTTATCTGAATAACTACTTGCATATAAGTAAAAAGGCAGTATCTTTGTCCCCGCTTAACGTAGCAACAAG
>CAZDAR010000036.1:0-25738 GCA_964503665.1 uncultured Flavobacteriales bacterium | reverse complement strand
ATACATATATGCAAGACAGCTGTTATACCGTAACAGTTACTGCTGACAACGGTCAGGGCTGTGCTACCACAATAACAATGGACAATCCTATTTGTGTTTATCCAAACCCAACTGCTGCATTCACAGCATCAACGTATGAGATAACAAGCTATAGTAGTGATGTTAGGTTCATTAATAATTCTAAAAATGCTTCTTCTTATAACTGGAGTTTTGGAGATGTAATGGGAAATAGCAATCAAGTAAACCCTACTTACACTTATAATCAGGATGACGTGATGAATTACACTGTTGTATTAATAGCAAAAAATGAATATGGATGTGCTGATACTACGAAAGCCATCATTAAAATGAAAGAAGAAATCATTTTCTTCGTACCAAATACATTCACTCCTGACGGTGATGAATTCAACAATACATTCAAGCCTACTTTCGCTGATGGTTTTGATGCCTTTAGCTACGAAATGTTAGTCTTTAATAGATGGGGAGAAATTATATTCGAAACACACAATACTGAGATTGGATGGGATGGAACGTATAAAGGAAAAATATGTCAAGATGGAACATATGTTTGGAAAATATACGTAAAGAAAAGAGATACGGTGGAGGAGATCGAGAAACACGGACATGTAACACTCTTAAAATAAAGAGTACTCTTTATAATTCTTTTAAAACGGTCAGGTTTACTTGACCGTTTTTTTTGTTTTATGAGTTTATTTTATAGTCTTAAAAACACTTATCTTTGATGAAACTCCGATTCAATCGATATGACTAAAAAAGAAAAAGCACAATACATCCTTCATGAGTTAGAGAACTTATATCCCGAAACTCCTATCCCACTCGATCATACGGATACTTATACGCTTTTGATTGCCGTTCTTTTATCAGCTCAATGTACGGATGTTCGCGTAAATCAAATCACTCCTACTCTTTTCAAAAGGGCGAATAACCCATTCGACATGGTTAAATTGACCGTTGAAGAAATCAGAGAAATCATACGACCGTGCGGTTTATCACCTAGAAAGTCAGCGGCGATTTTTGGGCTTTCTCAAATTCTAATTGCCAAATACAACGGAGAAGTGCCCGCAGACATAGTGCTATTAGAAGAATTACCTGGAGTTGGGCATAAAACAGCATCTGTTGTCATGTCCCAAGCTTTTGGCGTCCCTTCTTTCCCTGTTGATACACACATTCACCGTTTATTGACACGTTGGGGTGTTACATCTGGGAAAAATGTGGTGCAAACGGAAAAAGATGCTAAAGCAATGTTCCCAAAAGCAACTTGGAACAAACTCCATTTACAAATCATTTTTTACGGGAGAGAATATTCACCTGCTCGCTCGCCAAAATTCGACAAAGATTTTATTACTCGAACAATAGGAACAAAAGATGCCCTAAAAGAATTGGTGTAATTTTAAAGCCATTTAATAATCAGTTCTTCCTTAGTAGGCAATTCTCCTTTGTAATGGATAACAAATGTATGTTCACCTGGCAAGAGATGTTTAAAATTATCGTCTAGAAATAGGTTTCCTTTAATGGAAGATATCCATACAAATGCTGCAAAAGTCTTCACATTTACCGTCACGATTGCTTTTTCATGTTCTAGAAATTTCACCTCTGTAATTTCAATTGAATCATTGCTTCTAGTATATTTATTATCGTTGTGTATAAATGAGCGCTTAATCGTCTTATCGTTAGCGTACAGCTCAAAATCAATCAGATAAGGTGTATTCTTTTTTAACTTCGATGGAGTAATAATTTGGATATTCTTTTTTGATGATAAATTGACATTCACTTCTATCGGTCTATCGTACACTTCTTTTCCAGACAATTCGAAAATACGATATTTTAGTGATGTATAGACCGATTCAGGCGTCTCATTCGTTAACCAATAATCAAATGTATTGTCAGCATTTAAGTTTCGCAAAACAGTTATCGGTTCAAAATCAGCTTTTATCCGATATTGTAATGCTTTCCAATTTCCGAAATAATCTATGCTTGACCAAGAAGAAACGGGCCAACAGTCGTTGATTTGCCAATAAATAGTACCTGTACATCGTGGAAATTGTAATCGATGACTTGCGACTGCTAAACCAACGGCTTCGGCTTGTGTTAATTGTGAAAGATAAATAAAGTCTTCGAAATCGCTTGGTTCACCAAACAATTTCCTCGTTTGTTTTAAAATCATCGCATTTCCAACTTCCGATTTTTGATGTTGTTTTATTACGGCTGAATTCAAATCCCACTCATATTTCTCACTCACTTTTAATAGTGTGCTATATTGAGGAAAGGATTGAAAACCATACTCCGCATTAAAGCGCCCCGACTTCCGAGAAAAATCCTCCAAAGGATCATTTCCATGCCACACGCCCCAATAATGTTGCGTTCCATTATTGTACCACTCCTCTTTTCCCCAATGGCTTAAAGGTGAAGTATGAACAAACGGAACGGTTGTCCATTTTTGAATTTCAGCAGACATCAAGATTTGAAATAGCTTTTTGTAGTTTTCGTCAAATTGATCTTGTGTCTTGCTATCAATCCCATATTTAAATTTAAAGCCCCAATATTTACTGGCGACCATCACTTCATTATTTCCATTAAAAATGGCCACATTAGGATGAGCGGCAATACGTGGAATTTGATAATCTAACTCTTGTTTCACTAATTTCAAAAAGGCATCATCACCTGGATAAAGTGCACAAGCAAACATGAAGTCTTGCCAGATTAGTATTCCTTTTTCAGCACAATAACGATAAAAGAAATCGGGTAAATAATAGCCTCCACCCCAAACCCGAATAATGTTGAAATTCGATAGCGCACAGGCATCAATCACTTCTTTCATCCGTTTTTCATCGACCGAGGAAATAAAAACATCCTGTGGAACATAATTTCCACCTTTACAGAATAACAATTTTCCATTCCAGTGAATTTCAAATGATGTTCCGTACTGATCGAGTTGCTGTACTAATTCTTTCGTCGAAATTCCAAAGTAAAAATCAGCGTTTGAATAAACCATTTTATCGCCTTCATAAATAACTAATTTACTTTTGTACAACGCTTGTTCTCCCCAACCTTTTGGCCAATATAATTTTGGATTATCAATGATAAAATAGACAAAAGCTTCTTTCTGTCCGTACACCACGCTATCCAATCGAATAAACGCATTATCAATGGCAATTGTTGACTGAAGGGGCTGTTCAAATTTTAGATTCATCTTGAGAAAAGCTTTATTCCCTTCCACTTTCAAGGTTTGAACAGAGGATTGCAACAGTTTATTGAGGTTATAGGTTTCGATAAAAACGGGTTCATTCAAACCAATTGTATTCATTCTCAACGACCAATCCCAACCAAATTGATATTGCGGTTTTCGCGTCATCGAAGCCACCTTTATGGAATCTTGAACATCATTCGGCGTCGGATATTTCACCTTTAATGATTGATATTCTTTTTTATGATAATTGATAGGAGAAACAAAATGAAGCGTGATGGTGTTTTGACCTTCCTTGACAAATTTCTTCACATCAAAACGATACGGCATAAAGAAGGATGCTGACTTTCCAATTTCTTCATCATTCACATAGATAGTAGCATACGTATCAATGTTACCAAAATGAAGATAGATAAACTTCTCATTCAGTTGTTCTTTTGTCAGCGAAAAATGCGATTCAAAAATCCAGTCTTCTTGCTCTATCCAATTGTATTTCCCCTCATTTAAACCGTAAAAAGGATCTGATAAAACGCCTTCTTTAAAAAGCACTTCTTGTACGGTTCCTTTCTCTCCTACTTTATAGTGTGTTTCTTTTCCCTCTTGGTGAAATTCCCATGAGAGAAATGATTGCGAAAAAGAAGTCGTATAAATCATCGCACAAAGAACTAAAAGTAACATTTTCATCAGTTTCTCTTTTTCTGCTCTGCTCGAATCCATTTTTGGTAGGTAGCAGCATTTCTCTGATGAACAGCATAATCCCTTGCGAAGTTATGTGTGTACGAATAATCTGGCTTAGCACACATGTATAAGAAGTTATTATTGTCAGGAGATAGCACTGCGTCAACCACCTTTGCAGGAGGAAGATTAATCGGTCCTGGAGGTAGTCCAGTATATAAATATGTATTATAAGGACAGTTTACCGCACGATGTTCGTAATTTAAAACCTGTGTCCCGTTCAGTTTATCACCCCAACAAAATTTAAAAGTCGGATCAGATTGCAGTTTCATCCCAATCGTTATTCGATTTAAATACAGTCGCGCAATAATTGGCCACTCGGTTGAAGCAATACTTTGTTCTCCATAAACGATACTCGCTAGTGTAACGACTTGCGAAGGAGAAGTAAAACCAAGTGTCTTCATTTTTTCTTTTCTTTTATCTGTCCAGAAGACATTAAACTCATTGGCCATTCTTTCTACAAATTGTTCGGGCGACGTATCCCAAAAAAAGTTATACGTATTCGGTATAAAAAGAGCGGGTAATTGTTCCTCAGAAAAACCGTATTTATTTAAAGTGGCCTCATTGTATATATAACTTTCTAGTTCTGTGCTATCACACATCAAGGATTTAGACACCTTTCGACACATATCTCCGATTGTTCTACAGTTGTCAAAAGTTACCTGCACCTCCACTTCTCCATTTCCGTTTCCTTGTGCATTTTCAGTAAAACCGTTAATAATATCTCGAATAGGTGTTTTGGGTGAAATGATGTATTTTCCAGTCGCAATATTCTCGGAAGTAAAGCCTTTTAAATCCACCATGCGATTAAAATAAAAAGCAGATTTAATGACTTTATCGTTTATCAATTGCATTTTCAGTCCTTCTAAACCATATTCTTTTTTCACATATAACTCCACTTCCGTTGTATTATCCGACACAATTCGGTTCAGTATTAAGCCTTTTATACTATCTCGAAAAATATAGCCAATACCGATTAAAAGAATCAATACTACAAAAATTACATTTTTTCCTCTTCTAAACATAGTTGATATATTCGTTCGTCTACTCTTTCATTTTTATATTTAAACCATCCTTTTCGAATGCCTATTAATTCGAATCCTGCTTTTTCAAACAGTCGAATACTCGCTTTATTATCGTCTAATATAGAAGCAGTCAAATTATGAAAAGCCAAAATTTTCACGGCATACTCCTTAAGAATTTCTAATGCTTCTGAAGCGTATCCTTTTTCACGCTCCGAATAATTTCCAATTAAAATTCCCACGTTTGCTCTATCGTGTTTAAAATTGGCTTCGTATAAATCCACGATTCCAATAGGTTCTTCTGTTTCATTCAAACAAATCAGCAATCTTAGAACACCAGATTGCCGGAAATTCAAACTACTTTCAATATGATCTAAAATTAAACTGTGTGAATAAGGGGCTTCTGTCTCTGTCACACGCCAATTATTGACGTCATTTTCCCAAATAACTACTTTGGTAGCGTCCTCTCGTTCAATTGGTCGAAGATAGATGTGTTCTCCTTTAAACATAGTACTTGGATTTTGGATTTTCAAATATAGATTAAAAACCTGAGATTAGGCACTTATATAGTCACCTTCAAATACAAATTGTGCTGGTCCTATTAACCAAATATTGGTGAAATTCGTTCCATAATCAAATTTTACAGATAGCTCGCCACCTTTCGTTTGTATTGTGACATTCACATTTCCTTTTAACTTATTTTTAAAGGCGAATGATAAAGCAGCGGCTGTCACACCCGTTCCACAAGATAACGTTTCTGCTTCCACACCACGTTCATACGTATAGACTTTCAAACTATTATTTCCTTGTTCTTCAATCAAATTCACGTTTATACCTTCTTCTTTATACCTATCGTTATAACGGATTTTTTTTCCATAAGTAACCACATCTTCTGTATCAATTGATTCAAGATAAGCCAAATAATGAGGAGAGCCTGTATTTATTTCAAAGGTCTGATTGGATAATTCATCGACCTTGGAAACATCGGTCATTTTTAGCGAAACCTTAGTATCTGAAAGCTTTGCTTTGTGTTCTCCGTCAATCGCCCAAAAAGAGGTTTCATTGCCCTTTATCAATCCAAGTTCATGGGCAAATCTTACTGCACATCGAGCGCCATTGCCACAAAAACTTTTCGTTCCATCGGCATTGTAATAATCGACTTCAAAATCATACCCCAACTTTGAATTTATCTTAATGACACCATCTGCACCTACACCAAATCGGCGTTCACATATCTTTTGTATCTGCTCAGTCGCTAAATGATCATAATTTCCATGCGTATTATCAAGCATTATAAAATCATTTCCGGTACCTTGATATTTGTGAAATTTTAACTGCATGAGCTTATGTTTGTCAAATTAGAATATATTTATCGTTTAGACGTTGTAACGCATAATTGAATTATAAAGTTACTAAACTTTAGACAAAACAAACTACATATGAAAAAAGCTTTTTTAAAAGAATACTTCCAACGAATCAAACTACCGATTCAGAGTGAGCCTACTTTAGAAACGCTATCCAAGATACAGACACATCACACACAAACCATTCCCTTTGAAGGCTTGAGCCCACTATTGGGAATTCCAGTCAAATTAGATTTAGATTCCCTCCTGCAAAAATTGGTTCGTGACAACAGAGGCGGTTATTGTTTTGAACAAAACATACTCTTAGAGAATGTGTTGACCACTTTAGGTTTCAACGTTCGCGGTTTAATGGGACGAGTTAGCACTCCTAACAATACACAACTTGGGAGAACACACATGCTTTTATTGATTCATATAGATGGACAACCGTATATTGTGGATGTTGGATTTGGCGGATTAGTTCCTAACGAACCACTTCGCTTAGAAACAGATGTCATTCAAGAAACCTCACTTGGCTCCTATCGAATCATCCAAAAGTCAACTGCTTTTCTTCTTCAAGTAAAAATTAAAAGCAGGTGGTTTTCTCTTTATTCATTCGATTTAGAAGAGTACATTCATGCCGATTACGAAGTGGGAAACTGGTACACCTCTACGCATCCTCATTCTAATTTCGTTAATAATTTAATGGTTTCTTTAAATGCAGACAATAGTCGCTATACTTTGAACAATGGAAAACTATCTATTTATCATCTGCATCATCCCATTGAAAAGCGACAATTAAAAACGACAGAAGAGGTAATTACCGTTTTGACCACTGTTTTTCAGCTAAACCTTAGTGATTTGGAGAATATAGAAAAGAAAATAGCTCGATTTATTGTACCTATCTCTTAGATTACTTACTGAATTAGTGTAGACTTTCAGGATTTACCTAAATAGATAGAATGTTTTTAACACCTTCGATGTTTCGAAGGGTTCTTTTCGATTTTTTCTCGGGAGAGAGACGCGTTTTGAGCAACTACCAAACCATTCATCCACTTTCCCACTTTGATAATCCACCCAGTGGACGTTACCCGATACAAGATCGTAGGTGTAATCGAGTGTTTTATGGGAATAATAATCCGTGATTTAAAGTATTCCATTCTCACTATTCACGACATTTACACCTTAAACTTTAAAAATAAATTATCGTCTTTATTATAATTATTACATTTTTTATAAATATTGTGTCAATAACTGCTTTTCATTCATGAATGTTTTATATATTTGAAACCGAAAAAACAATCAATTCGATTATGAAAAATAAAAAATTCGCTGTTTTATTACTTTCACTTCCTTTACTATTCGCTTCTTGTGATTTTGGTAATCCAGCAGACGCTACAGCACATCCATCGGTACGTTTAAATTTATCACAAGACGTTGCTTTGGATGAACCTCCATACGATATAGAAAGAGGTATTGGTAAATATGATGCTAGCAACGTTACTGGTGGAGCATTAAACGCAGGTCTTGCTACTAAAGGTGAAGAGATTTTCACGAATACTTGCGCTGCTTGCCACACATTAACAGCTGACCAAGTGGTCGGTCCTGGGTTGAAAGATATGACTAAAAAGAGAACGCTTTATTGGTTGATGAACTATCTTGCAAATCCAGATCCAATGATTGATAAAGATCCTGAATTACAAGAGCAATTCAAAAAATTAGGAATGCGAATGGCAAATCCAAATTTAAATGAAGAAGAAATTAAAGCAGTAGTAGAATACTTACGCAAAAATGACGGCGTTAAGTAATTCGAACTATACATACTAAATCAAAAAGCTATCATGAATTTCATGGTAGCTTTTTTTTGCTCGCGATTATGATATAACCTCAAAAATCAATTTAGCGAAAAGCCTAAAATAAAACTTATCAACTACGCTAAAAACAGTTCAATACTTTTCAATTTAATGTGCCTAAAAATGCTATCTTTGCAGAAATTTTTAAGCCCTTAGATTATGCGTTTATTTTCAGAAAGACATATCGGCTCTAATGCTAGTGAACAACAGCAATTGCTGAATAAAATTGGATATTCTTCCATCGATGAGTTAATCCAAAAGACCATACCTTCACACATTCGATTAAGTAAAGAGTTTGACATTGCTCCTGCTATGTCAGAGCAAGAGTTTCTTGATCACACGAACGCATTGGGTAAAAAGAATAAAGTTTTCAAATCGTTTATCGGTTTAGGATATAATGACACGATTGTTCCTTCTGTCATCTTACGAAATGTATTAGAGAATCCAGGATGGTACACGGCATACACGCCTTATCAAGCCGAAATTTCACAAGGTCGTTTAGAGGCATTGTTGAATTTTCAAACAATGATTTTGGATTTAACAGGAATGGACATCACCAACGCATCTCTTTTAGATGAAGGAACCGCTGCTGCTGAAGCTATGTTAATGTTTTACAGTGCCCGTTCTCGTGAAGATGTGAAAGCAGATAAAAAGAAATTCTTTGTTTCGAATACATTATTTCCTCAAACAATTGACTTGTTAAAAGGAAGAGCGGAAAATTTCGGTATCGAATTGATTATAGATGCGCCTGAGAATTTCAAAACGGACGAAAAAATGTTCGGTGCGATTGTTCAAAATCCAGACACCTTCGGAAAAATAATCGATTTAGACGGTTTTGTTCTTGCTGCAAAAGCTTCCGACATTAAAGTAGCGGTAATCGCTGACATTCTTTCATTGGTCGTATTAAGAGCTCCAGGAAAACTAGGAGTTGATGCGGTTTTAGGTTCTTCACAACGTTTTGGTGTTCCAATGGGTTATGGCGGTCCTCACGCAGCATTTTTTGCTTGTAAAGAAGAGTTCAAAAGATATATTCCAGGTCGTATTATTGGTGTTTCCAAAGATGAAGATGGTAATATAGCGTTAAGAATGGCACTACAAACGAGAGAACAACACATCAAACGCGATAAAGCTACTTCTAATATTTGTACGGCTCAAGCACTTTTAGCGGTGATGGCAAGTATGTATGCGGTTTATCATGGACCAAAAGGATTAAAAGATATCGCTGAGAATATTCATCAAAAAGCAGCCACTATTGCAAAAGAAGTTTCGGCATTAGGTTTTGAAGTTGCTCACACTGATTACTTTGATACCATTACGGTTAAAGGAGTAGATGGTGTTGCTGTTCGTAAATTAGCAGAAGCAAAAGAAATCAACTTCCGTTACATCGATGCTAACTCACTTTCTATTTCTGTGGGAGAATCTATTTCTTTAGCAGATGTCAACAATGTGATTAACATTTTCGCCACCTTAAAAGGAAAAGAAGTAACGGTAAACACTTTAGCAAATTCAACTATTAAAGATACATACTTACGTACTTCACCGATATTAACGCATCCTACATTCAGCTCTTATCATTCTGAATCAAAGATGATGCGTTATTTGAAGCGTTTAGAAAACAAAGATTTATCCTTAGTTCACTCGATGATTGCCTTAGGTTCATGTACGATGAAACTAAACGCAGCAAGTGAATTAATGCCAATTACCAATCCTAACTTCGCCAACTTACATCCTTTCTGTCCAGCAGATCAGGCATTGGGTTACGCAGAGATGTTAGACCAATTGGAAAGAGATTTATCTGTTTGTACTGGTTTTGCAGCTGTTTCATTACAACCAAATTCAGGTGCTCAAGGAGAATACACTGGATTGATGGTCATCAAAGCTTATCACGAATCTAGAAATGATTTCGGACGTAAGAAAATGATTATTCCTTCTTCTGCGCACGGAACGAATCCTGCTTCGGCAGCTGTTGCTGGTTTTGACGTCGTGGTTACCCCTTGTGATGCAAACGGAAATATTGATATTCCTGCATTAAAAGCAAAAGCGGAAGAATTGAAAGATACTTTAGCTGGATTGATGGTTACGTATCCATCGACTCACGGTGTTTTCGAAGAAGGTATTAAAGACATTACAAAAATCATTCACGATAACGGTGGTCAAGTGTATATGGACGGTGCCAATATGAATGCACAAGTTGGATTAACCAATCCGGGAAATATTGGAGCAGACGTTTGTCACTTGAACTTACACAAAACATTTGCTATTCCTCACGGTGGTGGTGGACCAGGAATGGGACCAATCGGTGTTGCAGCACATTTGAAGCCTTTCTTACCTGGAAATGTCATGGTAAAAACAGGCGGTGAAAAAGCGATTAATGGTGTTTCTTCTGCTCCTTTTGGAAGTGCATTGATTTTATTGATTTCATACGGTTACATTAAAATGCTCGGTCAAAAAGGGTTGAAAGCTTCTACTGAAAATGCTATTTTAAATGCCAACTATATTGCAAAATCTTTGGAAAGCTACTACCCTATTTTATACACTGGTGTAAATGGAACGGTTGCGCACGAATTAATTTTAGATTGTCGTGGATTTAAGAAAGCAACAGAAGTGGAAGTGGGTGATATTGCAAAACGATTAATTGATTTTGGATTCCACGCACCAACGGTATCTTTCCCAGTTGCTGGAACATTAATGATTGAACCAACAGAATCAGAGGACAAAGATGAATTAGATCGTTTCATCAATGCGATGATTCAAATTCGTAAAGAGATTGCCGATATTGAGTCTGGAAAATATGACAAACAAAACAACTTGTTGAAAAATGCACCGCACACAGCAGACTGTATTATTAACAAAGCTTGGACATATCCATACACACCTCAAGAAGCTGCTTTCCCAATTGAATACTTAAAAGAATTCAAGTATTGGGCACCAGTAAGAAGAGTGGACAATGCGTATGGTGATAGAAACTTAGTATGTTCTTGTCCTGACATTGAAACGTATATGGAAACAACCTTACAGAATTCGTAAGAAAAACGTAATATAAAATTTGTTTATAATTACTGCGCTATGTTTATCTCATTTGAATAAAGTGAAATAAGTATAGCGCAGTTTGTTTTTAGGGAGGAAAAGAAATTTAAAACGATTTTAGACTATCCTTTTAAAAAATAACTGATTTGAGATTTATTTATTTTTTCGGCATATACATATTCTCAAATTGCTCCTCTGATAATGGTTCACCGATTTTATACTTTTCTCGTAATTCATTAGTCGTTTTAGGATTTTCTACCTCATACAAAACATATCTACCTAAATGAGGATTCCAAATACTTTGACTGCCGTATCTTTGTGGTTTATGTTCCCTAAGCAATACTTTATCGGTTAACATAGCTACCCAATTGAAATAGGCTTCTCCATTGTCATGAGCAGCTGTTATTATGGTAAATATCTTTTTTGTGCTTGTAAATCTGCATGTTGAACGATACTTACGACTATAGGTGCAAAATAGCCATATTCTGAAAAAGAAGGCCAACCGTATTTTTCTATTAAACTGTCTAATTGGATGATATTATCGTGACTTGTCTGTTCTTTTAATTCCCAAATGGCAATTGTTGTGGGCGAAAATTTACCATTGACTTGCTCTGAATAATACACTAAATTATAAAAAGAAGCATCTCTTATTCTCATGTTGAGCAATGTCTTACAATAATCAACGTTTTTTATGGTTGAAATATATTTATCATAATTCGCTAATATTTTCGTAATCCAATTATCTCAATAATCATCATTACTTTTTGTTATATAGTAAAGGTTTGTTCGCAATAAGGATTTTATATCGGAAAAAGTTGAATCAATTACTCCTATTTTTAAGCCATGCAAAACTCCTCGTTTCATGAAAGAGAATGCGTTATCCATATTTCCAATTTCAATAGCTGTTTGACAAGCAGTGTAGCAATTTGCAGCAAAAACAAAATCATATTCTGAAAAAAGTGAATCATAGCTAGCAACTGCCGTTTCGTAATTGGAATCTAAAATAGCTTGCTCAGCAACCATTCTTCTTTTATGATAGTCAATGTAATTTTGTCCATACGAATTTAAACCCAACGCAACTATCAATACTAACAAATTATACTTTATAACATTGATAAATGAGATTCGAATTCAAACCGTTTCTTTAATGAATCCTAGATCTAATGTTTATTACAAAAGTTACCTCTTAATAACTTCCGTTATATTTTTTCAAGAACCATTCCGTTCCAAATGCAGCGATAATCAACAATATCAACCACCAATAATCGATGAGATTTTTTACAGTTTGCTCTTGTGATTCTACTGGACGAATATCATCTCGTAAAGACAATTGTTTCAACAACTGATCGTATTGAGACAATTGGTAGAACGTTCCTTTTGTCTGTTCACTCAACTGTGATAACACTTCGTAATTGGCTATATTATCCAACAATTCAATATCGTTGGTTTCAACGACTAATTCACCCGCTAATTGATACGTCTTTTTATCGATGATAGTCGATGCTGTCCATTTGTAATTTCCCGCAGAAAGCTTTCCAACATTCAGTGAATAATAGTTTCCAACAACTGAAAAATCATAGGTTTGTTGTTTTCCTTTATCATTCATCAATTTAAAATCGACATTTCCATTCGTGACTAATTCCATGGAAGCATTGTAAACTTCGGCTTTAATAATCACTGGTTCGTTTGGATTGGTCTTACGAGGAACCGTCACTCTAAACGGAGAATTATTCTTCTTAGCCGTCAAGTATTGGATCGTTTTTTGGAAAATTTCATCAAATGCATCGGTATTTTCCACCGAACGATAATTCGCTAATTTCCATTTCCATATACCTTCTCCTTGAATAACCCCAACTTTTACATCGTTAGTAGTATGAAAATAAATCTGCGCATCGTTTTTCTGAACATCTCCAACGCCTTGATAAAATAAGACTTTCACATTCGGACTTAGCTTCATTCTTCCAAAGACAGAACGTAATGGCGGAAAAGAACGCAATTGTCTTATAGCTTCATCGGATAATTCAAACAGGTCAAAACTCTTATTAAAAAGCGGTACATTCTCATCCATTTGATTAATGGAAGTGTAGTTCATTCCTAAATATGGCGTTGGCTTTCTATACGAAGATTGTGCGCCCAAAATAGCGAAAACAGGACATTTTTGATCAATAATTTTCTCTAAAAGGTCTTGTTGATTATTATCAACCAATGGATTGTGGAAAACGATTAAATCATATTTAGAAGCGTCTTTATCCCAATCACTTGTTAATTTCACGTCTACTTTATTATTCTTTTCCTTTTCAAGAACGCTTTTTAACGCAGCAATATCAGGATGTGGCGCAGCTGCTAGCAAAAGAATCTTTCGCATGTCATCGACCACCTCAATATAAAAACCTTGCTTATTATTTTTAGTGGTATATTCTCCCGCCACATTATCCACAATCACTTGATAATATTGAACGCCTTTCACGTTTGCTTGTACCTGAAAGTTGACTTTATAAAAAGATGTATTCGGCACCACATTAATCGTCTGGCTACTAATCGTTTTCCCTTGATGCACCAAACGCACTTGAACAGTTTGACTTCCCACTTTTTGTGCTTCAATCAATGCTTCTACAGGGAAAGAATTATTCAAAAAGACGAAGTCATTACTTTGTACATAACGGACAATTAAATCACGTTTAGTAACTGTATCGCCCACAGCCAAAGTGAAAACAGGAACATACATTAGATTACTTGCCGCATACAGTGGATGATCGCCTTCGTTAAAATTTCCATCAGAAATCAAGGTTACAGCACCTATATTATTGCCGTAAAACTGTTCTCCAACAGCCAAAAAACCATCGGCTAAATTCGTTTTATCTTCTTTAAAAGACAAGGTATCCATTCCTTTAAAATTAGCACCTAGCGTGTAATTCTTAATCGTAAATTTCGAACCGTATTGTTCCTCTAATTTTGACAAATAGGAAGTAATTTGTTTTTCAAACTTATTGCTATCGGCATAATTTCGCATCGACAACGAATTGTCAATCAAGTTAATAAGAATAGGTTTTTCAACTTTTGTTTTGGTCGTTTGAAGAAAAATACCGAGAAATAAAATGCCAATCAACGTCAATCCCAATGCACGAAGAGCCAGCAATGAATAACGCAGTCCGTTCGAAAATTGTTTTCCTTCCTTACCGCTATATAAAAAGTAAGCTATCGCTATCGCTACTATGGAAAGTAGTATGATATATAAGGAGGATACTTCGCTAATAATTTTCATTTACTGGAGTAAAATTTTAATTTTCAATAATCATCTTCGATAGACGAACTTTTTGACTTTGTTCCAAAAACATACAAGAAAGTCACACGATAAAACATCGGAATACGGACACCTTTAGCAGTTCTCGCGATATAAGAAGTTTGCATGGGCGAATTGACACTGTTAATCACATCAAAATTCAATCCTGCATTAATTCTAAAATGGTCACCAATTATTCGGGATAAACCAGCAGATAAAATTACAGCAGGCGCTACAGCTCTATATTTTGTCGCTCCTATCTTGTAATTGTAAGGTGTAAAGTACATTTCTACATCCGCTCCAGCATATAACCATTCGAGAAAACGATAATGTCCATACACACCCAATCCAGTAATATTGGTTTTTCCCTTCACACCATACATGTTGCTCCAATAATTGATAAATCGAAAAGAAGGTCCAACAACAAAATCATCGGCTATTTCATAACCAAATCGAGGAGCAACATTAATACTTCCTCCATTCGAAGAAGCCCAAAAATTAATATCTGTTCCAAGCTCCATACTTCCTTTTTGAGCAAAAGAAAAGTTAAAGATTATCAATACAAAAATAAAAAGGTATTTTTTCATCTGTTTATTTTAATCAGTCCGTTATCTTCAAAAATGAGTTCTTCTTTTATCAACAGTTGTATTAGTTCAATTAATTCGACTCGATGATAGAGTTCAAAATTAGCGTAAATTTCATCAATTGCTGTTCCTTTTTGGGCTAATTTCAAAATTACCTCTTGAAATGCTTGCGCATCAAATGTCGCCTTTCGTTTTCTACACACATCACATTTTCCGCAAACAGCAACATTTTGACCAAAATAGTCAATCAAAAATTGGGATCGGCACGTATCCATTTGTGTGATATACAACTTCATTCTCTCCCATCTACTCCAAATCACCTCTTTTCGATTACGGTACAAGTTGTCGTCTATTCTTAAATTATCTAATGGCAGACGTTCTTCCGTAAAAATAACAAGCGGTAAATCGGTTTTCCAACTTATATCTAAAATTCCATTATGTTCTAAAAGTTTTAGTTGTTTCTCTAATTCTACTGTTGAAATTCCTAAGCGTTTCAAAATTGTTCCTTCTTGAATATCCATGTACTCATCAAAAATACCAGGAAAACTTCGTGTTAAAAAGGTAGTTAATTTCACCGAAGAATCATGTTGCAACTGAAACCCATAAAGCGTCGCGTTGTTCACCGCAAATTTTACTTTCGTTGGGTGATAAACACTTTCTGAAAAAGTTAAATAGTTATTGAGTTCCAAGAATTTCAACGAGTGATATACTTCCAAATAATTCAATTTATAGGTATCTACAATTTGTCGAATATCAAAAGGATAAGTTTCTCCTTTCCCTGCGCCAATCGCTACTTTTAAGAAGTTACACACTAATTGATACGTATTTTTTATGGTTTGAATCGTTGGAAATTGATTCTCCAATTGACGATCCATTTCTTCAAATTCGGTATCGTTATAAAAAACAAAAGTGCGTGCTGGCAAACCATCTCGACCTGCTCTACCCGCTTCTTGAAATAACGCTTCAGGATTATTGGGAAATTCATAATGTGCTACAAAACGGACGTCTGGTTTATCAATTCCCATTCCAAAAGCATTGGTAGCAATCATAATGCGCAAATCATTTTTTAGCCAGGCATTCAACATATCAGAACGACTTTTAGCATCCATTCCACCGTGGTAAATACCCACTTTTATTCCTAAAGACAAAAAATGTTGTGCTAATTGCTTCACACTTTTACGTGTTTGGCAATAAATAATGCCCGTTTGATTGGGGAAATGCGTCAAAACACGCTGAATCGCTTTAAATTTATTCGGCACTTGATACACTTCATAACTAATATTATCGCGGACAAACGGCGCTTCAAACACTGCTGGCTTTCGCAATTCTAACTGTTCGATGATGTCCAACTTCACCGCTGGAGTTGCCGTAGCCGTTACCGCCATCATAGGCACCGACGGATGATATTCTCGCAATTTTGAAATCTCTCGATAAGGAGGACGAAAATCATGCCCCCATTCAGAAATACAATGCGCTTCATCTACTACAATCAAGCCCACTTTCATCAACTTAAAGCGTTCGATAAACAAACGTGTTTTTAACCGTTCTGGAGATACATATAAAAATTCTATTCCTCCGAAGCGGGCATTATCTAGCGTAATATCAATTTCACGATACGACATGGCACCCGTGATTGCCTTTGCCCGTATTCCTCTTTTTTGCAATTGTAAAACCTGATCTTCCATCAGTGCAATCAAAGGAGAAATAACGATACAAATGCCTTCGCGTGCTAATCCTGGAACTTGAAAGCAAATCGATTTTCCACCACCCGTAGGAAGCAAAGCCAACACATCCTTTCCATAAATCGCAGCATCTACAATATCTTCTTGTAATGGACGAAAGGCGTCATACTTCCAAAAACGATACAATATTTCTCTACTTTGCTCCAATGATTATCAATATTTATTCAAAAATAAGAATTATACGACACAGATAATGAACCGACCAAGGATTTTGAAAAGTTAAGAAATCTATAAAACACACACTTTTACACAAGAAGATGTTAATTGAATATTATCGAAGCAGATTACAGGTCTTTAAAATCGCTATTTTTGTAGGATTCTATAGAAGATTACATAATGATTACAAAAGACATAAAAATAACCAAAGCAGCAACATCAAAAATTAACGAAATCGATTGGAACGATTTATCTTTTGGCAGTCAATTTACAGACCACATGTTGATCATGAATTACGCCAATGGAAAATGGGAAACCCCTGAAATCAAACCATTTAGCAATTTATCTTTTCATCCAGCAACATCTGTATTTCATTACGGTCAAGCTTTGTTTGAAGGATTAAAAGCCTATCGTCAAATCAACGGAGACATCACTGTTTTTCATCCAGATATGAATGCTATACGTTTTAGAGAGTCGTGTATTAGTATGTGCATGCCTGAAATTGAAGAAGATCAATTCGTACAAATGATTTTAGACTTCGTCAAGTTGGAGCAAGAATGGGTTTCTGATAAAGAAGGTTATTCACTTTACATCAGACCTTTCATGATTGCAACGGAACCACATGTTGGTGTAAAACCATCGGACACGTATCAGTTTATCATTTTCGCTTGTCCCGTGGGGCAATACTACAAAGAACCTGTTAATATCAAAATAGAAGAGCATTATACACGAGCTGCTTCTGGTGGAATTGGTAGAGCGAAAGCTGCTGCTAACTACGGTGCTTCTCTTTATCCAGCACAATTAGCAAAAGAAGAAGGTTTTCACCAATTACTATGGACGGACGCTGCTACACATCAATATGTGGAAGAAGCAGGGACCATGAATGTAATGTTTGTGAAGAATGGCGTTATAATAACACCATCGGAAGAACAAGATACTATTTTGAGAGGAGTAACCAAAAGAAGTGTGGTAGATTTAGCACATCATTGGGGATTACAAGTAGAAGAACGCAAGATAAGTGTAAAAGAAATTATTGAAGGAATTCAAGATGGATCTATTACGGATGCTTTTGGTGCTGGTACTGCGGCTACAATTGCTCCTATTGCAAAAATATCTTATCAAGGGAAAATATATGAATTACCAGCAGTTGAAACTAGAGAGTTTTCTAATAGAGTTAGTAAGTTTATGCGAGAGGTAAAAATTGGTAAAGTAGAAGATATTTTCGGTTGGAACTATAAAGCAAATTGATCAACTATATGAACTACAGAGACAACTATAAAGCAATAAAGTCGTCTTTACATTAAATAGCAGACAAATGAAATACACTTTAATCATATTATCATTCTTGTTTTCTTTTCTTTTATATTCTCAAGAAAATATAGGAACATACCTACAAGAAAGAGAAAATTTATACAATCAAAATAAAGATTTCTCCACTTTAGATTATGATTTCTCAATAGCTAATGGTGAAATACTTCCTGCGTTAATAAAAAAAGAAACAAATGCTCAATTAGCGATTTTCACATACAAAACATTTCGAAACATCAACGCTTCTAATGAACAAAACGTGATGTATAGATTGAAACTATCTGTTCCTTCAATTGTAAGTATTAGCAATACAGGAAACGAAATAAAAGTGAGTTTTATGAATCCCGTATCCGAGGAAGATCTAACTGAATTAGTTAGATTAACTGGATTTAAAGGATATAAAATAATGAATACTCCATGAAAAAGTTACTTTTAATATTAGGAATTCTAGTAGCAACATACCCGTTGTTTTCACAATGTAACACCAATACGTCTATATGTAGTGGTTCAAATGCAGGACCTTTTACATTTGTTACTCCAGGGAACTCAGTAAGTTCATGTTTAGACTTTATTGGGCCCAATGTTGGATATATTATATTAAACATATCTGGAAGTGGAAACTTAAATATGTTAATACAAGGAAATGTCAACAGTGGCTTCTTAGATGTTGCTGTTTTTAACGTTCCACCAGGAACTGCACCTTGTACTGCTATTCAAAGTACTTCTAACGAACTTGTATGTAACTATGCATCAAGTTCAGGTGGCTGTGCTCAATTTGGTGGTCAATTTGGTTGTTCTTCTAATATTGGAACAGTACCCGTAACGGCTGGACAACAATTAATGATTGTTGTGGAAAATTGGAGTGGAACACAAAGTAATTTCACCCTTCAAATGTCCACTGCTCCAGGTAGTGCTGTGGCTGGATTACCAGACGCTACTATTACACCTGTTGCTGATATCTGTGTTTCTGCAAGTGCTTTTCAACTCTCAGCGGTAAGTATGGGAGGAACTTGGTCTGGCCCTGGAGTAAGTGCGTCTGGAATGTTTAACCCTGCGACGGCTGGAGTGGGTTCACACACCATTAGTTATGCTATTGGTGTTGCTCCTTGTAACGCTTCAAGTCAAACAGTGATTAATGTCGTTGCAGACCCTGTTGTTAACCTTGTAAGCAACGGTCCAGTATGTCTTGGCGAAGATTTAACTATTGATTTGTCTCCTCCAATTAATGGAATCTATTCATGGACAGGTCCAAATGGATTTTCGTCATCACAATCTGCCATCTTAATTCCAAATGTTACTGCAGCAGATGCAGGAACCTATAACGTATCTGTGGACAGTTGGGGAAATTGCCTAAGCGCTGGATCCATCGACGTTGTCATAAATCCAAATATCTCTATTGCCATAGTAAGTCCAGCCTCTATCTGTCTGAATGATTCTTCAGTTACACTTACGGCAAATGTAACTTCGACTGGTACAGCTCCAATTAACCCTGGCGTATGGTCTGGCGACGGTATTACGGACTCGATAAACGGTACTTTTAATCCTACTATCGCAGGAGAAGGCACACACACAGTAACATATACTGTGGCTGGTTTTTGCGGTAACTCAGCATCTGCCGACATACTTGTCAAACCACATCCGAGTTTAGGATTAATATCACCTTTAACAGTTGATTGTTCACCTCTAATAACAACTGCAACTATTTCTAGTGATTTGACATTAGACTCTGTCTATATTGATTTTGGAAATGGAACACTCGGTGATTCATTGGGTACTTATAATTTAACTTACACACCCACAATATGCTATGATGTTCATATTTGGGGAGAAAGTCAAGGATGTGCAACAGATTCACTTTTCACAGACTTCTTTTGTACTGAACCAAATCCTACATCGGAACCTATGGTTGTAAAAGGAACAGCAACAGAATATGATCCTGATTTTGTGTTCTTAAATAGCTCTACTGGTGCAAGTAGTTATTATTGGGAATTTGGAGATGGTAAAACATCTACTCTAAAAGCCCCGACTCATACTTACGCTAATATGCCTGGAGAATACGCAGTGACTCTAATCGCTACAAGTAATTTTGGCTGTAAGGACACCACTACTATACACATCAAAGTAATTGAAGATGTCGTATTCTATGTACCGAATGCGTTTACGCCCGATGGTGATCAATTTAATAACATATTCAAACCTGTCATGACCTCAGGGTTCCAACCTGACACCTACACTTTATTAATTTTTAACCGCTGGGGTGAAACATTATTTGAATCACATAACATCAATTATGGTTGGGACGGTTCTTATAGAGATGCCATTGCTCCAAATGGAACCTATGTTTGGGTCATTACTTTTAAAGCGAAAGAGAATAGTGAAAGTTTTAGATTCCAAGGACACTTTACACTGATTAAATAACTATCATTTTTAAAAAATATAAATCCTGAGCGTCTTAATGATTCTCAGGATTTTTTATTTTATCATAGATTATGAAAATTAATTTTTGATAAAAATATCTTCATAGTGTTATTCATTCTAATAAATTCATACCTTTATACCGCAAATTAGAAAAGGGAATTCCGTGTGAATCGGAAACTGTATCTGCAGCTGTAAGTTCTATAAAACGGCATTCAATAAGTCACTGCTCCAATCTTTCGGAGTGGGAAGGCGAATGTCGGGAACGAGTCAGAAGACCTTCTAAATTGTTTTGTGAGTGAAGACTTCAGAATAAAGTCAAACTACGAACCTCTTTTAAGGCGCCTTAAAAAGTCAATCGTATTTTCTTATCTGATTTCTTTAATGTTTAATTTTTTTAATTTCAAAAACATGAAGAAATTTTTATTTTCAGCCTTAATGGCAGTGCCGTTTATCATAAACGCACAACAAGTGGTCACTTTCGAAGACCTAATATTACCATCTGATTCTTATTATGAGGGTGCAGACAATGCAGGAAGTTTTACTTCTAACAACGTCAGATTTGACAATTATTACGACACCGCTTATTTTATGTGGTCAGGAGGATTTGCCTATTCCAACATGAAAAATGATTCCGTGGGTGATTACACGAATAGTTTCAGCGCTTATCCAGCAACAGGGGCAGAGAATTCCGAAGTATACGCTGTATTTACGCCTGGATTTGGCGCGACTCAATACAT
The DNA here is from genome assembly GCA_964503665.1 of uncultured Flavobacteriales bacterium. Classification (GTDB taxonomy): domain Bacteria; phylum Bacteroidota; class Bacteroidia; order Flavobacteriales_D; family Crocinitomicaceae; genus 40-80. The sequence goes on along the minus strand of CAZDAR010000036.1, from coordinate 4,328 downwards.
TGATTTTCAGGGAAGCACTACTATTACCAGTCTAAGTATCACCAACACAACGTATGCTTACTATTCCATGAAAAATGGTGATGTGTTTGCTAAAAAATTCGGTTCAACAACCGATGCGAATGGCGATGATGATGGAACCAATGGAAAAGATTATTTTTATGTGACCATTTATTCTCACGATGCATCTAATGAAATCCTTGATTCAGTAGTCGTTTACTTAGCAGATTTTCGTTCTACTGATACATTAGATCATTATATCTTAGACACATGGGAAGAAGTAAATATCAATTTAACGGGTAACAAACTTTCATTCAAGTTAACCTCTTCGGACAATGGCGACTACGGAATGAATACTCCCGCTTATTTTGCATTTGACAATATCAAATTTGGAACAGTGGTTTCAGTTAAAGAAACAACATTGCCAACGATATCCATTTATCCAAATCCAGCTGTTAATCAATTGTCTGTGACTAATTATAATGGTACAGTGAAAATTTTTGCAGCAAACGGTTCTTTAGTAAAATCAGCTGATTTGAATGGTTATTCTATTATTGATGTCTCCGATTTAAACTCAGGTATTTATCAGTTAGTTACTGAAAACGGAAGTGTGAAGTTCATTAAGAACTAAAAACTTTTGCATTTAAAGTCTAAACTTTAAATTATGTTACGATACGGTGTCTTTTTCGTTTTCTTTTTTCCAGCCTTTGTCATTTTTGGACAAGAGCAGCAACTAGACACCTTACGTATTTCAGCGAAAAGTAAATTACCGCCAATATTCACTGTTTCTGCAAAAGAAATAGCCAATTACCAAGCCACTGACTTAGGTGAAGTGTTACAAAAAATACCTGGAATTTCTGTTAAAAACTACGGCGGAATGGGCGGCATGAAAACTGTTTCTGTTCGAGGATTAGGAAGTGCACATCAACAAATTGTCATCGATGGCTTTGTGACACCTAATACACAAACGGGACAAATTGACTTAGGAACTGTTTATGCCTCCAACATTGAGTCTGTAGAACTTATTTCTGGTGGTTTCTCGGATAAATTACTTCCTGTAAGTGCTCGTATTGGTGCGAACGTTTTGTGGATTGACCGATTTGAAGCGCAATTTCCGAATAAACGTTATTCGTTAAAATCTAAAATAAGCTACGGTTCATTTAATACAATGGATGTATGGCTGTCGAATAAAATTAGAATCGCGAAAAAACATGCACTGGCAATAAGTGGAAGTTTTCAAACGTCTGAAGGTAATTATCCGTATCGCTTTCAAAATTATTCACAAGTATATGCTGGAAAGCGTGTCAATGCAGCGATTTTAGGAGGAACTGCAAACGCTGTTTATCAATGGCGAATATCAGATAACATACAAGCGCATCTGGATTATTCGTTTTTCAAAAGCGATAAAGGACTTCCCGGACCCGTTATTCTATATTTAAACGCCGCACAACAACAGCTTTCCACAGAAACACATCAAAGTAATATTGGTGTGACTTTCTCGTACTCCAAATTGAAAGGACGTTTTTACGGAACCTATAAGAATGAGACCATCAACTATTTGGATAATGGTTATTTGAACATTCAAGGAAAGTTAGAAAATGTGTATCATCAACAGCAACTTTTTGGTGGTTGGGTGATGAATCAAAATTTAGGGAAATACTTTAAACAAGAAATAGGAATCGAAGGTTTTTGGGCAAAATTGACAGGCGACATTTCTCAAAACATTCAACCACAACGTTATCAAATCAAAGGGTTTTATGGTTTTGGCCCTACTTTTTCTTGGGGAGATATACGAGCACAAATTGCTGGGCAAACATTGAATGATTACAATCGTTCAACACCTATAAACAAAGGAAAAGTCTATTTCCAACCGAGCTTTTATATCCATACATCAAAAAATTGGAAAGTTATCGGAGATGTCCAATTCTTCTACAAACGAAACGTACGTGTTGCAGGGTTTAACGAATTGTATTACAACCAAATAGGAAATAAAAATCTACTTCCTGAAATTGCTGACCAGCTTCAAATATCGTTTTCAAAGACCTACTCCAAAAATAAGACAAAGCATCTTTATGGAGCGAATGTCTATTACAATCAAGAACGCAATAAAATCGTAGCAATTCCAACCAAAAATTTATTTGTCTGGATGATACAAAATGTCGGTATAGCGGAAGTTATGGGAACCGATTTAAGTTATCGTTACATTCAGTTTTGGAACAATTGGAATACGTCTATCAGTGTGAATTACACCTATCAGTCCGTGGTTGATAAGACCGATAAAAACTCACCCGTTTACAGAAACCAACTCGCTTATTATCCAAAACACGTAGGGAATTTTGATGTAGCGGTGAATTGGAAAAATGCAGGAATGGCGGTAAACGTTTTTGCGATCAGTAAACGATATGCGTTGAATCAGAGTATTCCAGCCAATGAAGTGGATGACTATATCACCGCTGATGTTCAGTTGTCATATAAGTTTGTGGTGAAAGAAAAAAATCAATTGACGGTTCGAGCAATGTGCAAAAACATAGGGAATCTGACCTATGCGTATGTGAAATATTATGTGATGCCAGGAACGAATTATTTACTGGTGTTGAACTATGAGTTTTAAAAAATGAAAAGATATGAAATTTAAAATTTGGCTAATTATAAGTTTACTTTCTCTCTCAATAGTGAGTTGTAAAAAAGATATTCTGGAACCACTTGAAGGCGATTCAAACATTTTAAAAAATGGGCTATTAGTGCTAAACGATGGTTTATTTCAACTCAATAATTCGAGTATGTCGTGGGTAGACTTATCGTCAGGAAGTGTCAATAATCAAATTTTTGAAGAGCGTACGGGAAGACAATTAGGTGACACTGGAAATGATATGATTATTTATGGTTCTAAACTATATATCGTAACAAGCGTTTCATCGACCTTAGAAGTGTTGGATGCTAAAACATTAAGCTCCATAAAGCAACTTTCAATTGTTGAAAATGGTACGGCACAACAACCACAAAACATTACCGCTATCAATGGCGAAATTTATATCTCCACTTTCGGAGGAAAAGTTTGGTGTATCGATACGACGACTTTTGAGGTAAAAACTAAAATTCAAGTGGGTTTAAATCCTGATAGAATAACCAATGATGGCACATCTATTTTTGTCTCGAATTCTGGCGGTTTGAACAATCCAGTTTATGATTCAACTGTTTCCGTTATCAACCCAATCACCAAAACAGAGATAAAACGTATTACTGTTGGCATAAATCCCGGTGGAATTATCGTGGCACCCGATCACAATATCTATGTGTTGACAAGAGGAAATTATATGGATATTCCTGCGAAACTGCATCGCATCAATGGAACAACACTCACAAAAGACACGAGCTACGCTATTGAAGCAGCGTATTTGGAGAATTATTCAAATTCACATTTTGTGATTGCGTATTATACCAATCAGGAAAATATGACGCTCGCAAAATTCAATTTGCAGAACCAAAAATTAGAGAATCAAAACTTTATTTCACTTTCAGATTACACTACTTTTTATGGAATGATTTATTCTAGTAAAGCAAAACGCTTCTATCTGAAAGATGCTGGAAATTACACCAATCAAGGGAAAATCAATTGCTACAACGAGCAAGGAACGTTTTTAACATCGTACAATGTGGGCTTGAATCCCAATAAAGTCATTTATTATGAATAAAATTATTTATTACAGTCTTCTATTATTCACGTCGAGCGCATTTGCTCAAAGTTATGCACCACCTGCAGATCAAGTAGGAACAACAGCTATTCACAAAGATAGTTCGGTGTTTGTCTCTTGGGCAACTGGAATTGAAGTAAAACGTGGTTATGTGCAACTATCCGACACGACCAAACAACACGAAGGTAGCAATTATGCTACTTTTGGTGACCCGAGTATCGCTTTAGGTAAGCCTTCTGGAAGTACAACTGATGCCGTTAGTTTAGGCGATGGCGGTTGGACGATTTTAACGTTTGATGGCGTGATTCAGAATGAACAAGGGTGGGATTTTGCTATTTTTGAAAATGCAGTAACCAATGACTTTTTAGAATTAGCTTTTGTAGAAGTGAGTTCCGATGGTGAACACTTCTTTCGCTTTCCAGCACATACAGAAGTTCAATTTACTACTCAAATCAACGGTTTTGGTGCTATCGACTGTCGCTACATCAACAATTTTGCAGGGAAATATAAAAATGGCTACGGAACACCTTTTGACTTAGACGAATTGCCGGATACCAACTTATTGGATAAAAATGCGATTCGTTATGTCAAAATCATTGATGTAATTGGCTCAATCGACCCACTATATGCGACCTATGA
>CAZDAR010000035.1:0-26279 GCA_964503665.1 uncultured Flavobacteriales bacterium | reverse complement strand
GTTGGATTGCACAATGGAAAGAATTAGCTGAAAGAAAAGATCCTATCGGAAGACCACGTCAGGTTTACATTGGAGAAACAGTAAGACATTACGTTCCTGTTGAAAAAAGATAAAATTTAATATCATATTTTATATTAATAAGGGGGAGTTTTAAAAGCTCCTCCTTTTTTGTTGTATGTTTAACAATAAAATATCAATCTACATAGTATATAATTAACAGATGTCTTATTTTTTAATCATTAAACACTGAAACTATCTAATTACTCAACAAGAAGCATTGTTTGTTCGATAGATGTATATAGTTTTAGGAATCTAAAACAAATATGCATTTGCGTTAAGAATGATAAAAAACTTTTACATTATGGGAATGGGAAGATCGGGCACAACTTTGCTTTCATCAATTCTAAATGCACATCCAAATGTAGTTGTTCCACCCGAATCTTTTTTTGAACTTTATTTAGATCGAAAATATAGAAATGTCACAAATTGGAACGAACAAACAATCAATCGTTTTATAAATGACTTATATATTGATCGCCCTTTTCGGTTAATTTGGAAAGTAGATAGAAACTTGCTTTACGATATACTCTGTCAGTCTCCACAAATAAAACATATTAGGGAAGCATTTGATCGTGTCAAGATGAGCTATGGGAATTCTTTCAACACAAAGGAGATTCAATTAATAGGCAGTAAGCATCCTATATATTCCATCACTAGTGAAAGAATTGAAACAGTTAATCCCGATGCAAAATTTATTCATATCATAAGAGATCCGCGCGGAACTGGTTGTGGACAAATCAAGAGCTTTAAAAAGAAAGATGCCTATGCAGTCGGATATCAATGGACACAATTTAATATAAACATTGCAGAACTAAAACTGAGACATCCTGATAACTATTTTCTCATTAAGTATGAGAATCTCATTAAGAATCCTGAAGAATCAATAAAATCTATAAGTCAATTCTTAGAAATTGAATACGCCCCTCAAATTATTGAAAATCATGAAGATCGTAATATACGCGATCAACCAATTTCATATAAAAGATACCAGAGAAGTACCGAACAGCCATTAAATCTCAACAAAATTGATGAATGGAAAAGACGGTTAACTGCTAGTCAAATTCAGAAGATAGAATACGCAACTGCTGAAGAAGCCAATAAATACGGTTATCAAATCGAAAAGCCTATTTTACCTTTTAAAGAAGGAGTAAATTTCCTTTTATCAAAGTTTAAAGTTACGATCGGTATTGGCGTTTATCGACTTTTTCTAAATGCTCCATTTTTTGTCCAGAGGAGTATCGTTTCTCTCAAAAGTTTTTTCTTGGATAGATCATTCCGATAATTAACATTCTTGAAATACATTCTTAATTTTCACACACGAAAGTTTCTTTTTAAATTCGTAAATTGCCCACGCTAGGGCAAATATTTACTGTACTCAACTATAAAGTATCCACAAATAAACAAGATTGTATGGACTATCCAATAAAATATGTTAGACGACAAACAGGTGAAAGCACAAATTTTGACATGGAGAAACTCCGAAATTCTCTCCAGAAATCAGGAGCCTCAGAAATTGAAATCGGAGAAGTATTAGAACTCATGGAGCCGCATTTACATGACAACATCACATCAAAAACGATATACAAATTAGCATTTAAATATTTAAAGCGAATTTCTGGAACTTTTGCAGCCCGTTATAGTTTAAAAAGAGCTTTACAAGATTTAGGTCCATCAGGTTTTTATTTTGAAAGATGGGTAGCTAAATTTCTCCAAAGTTATGGCTATGAAACATGTGTCAATCAAATTATTGAGGGTAATGCTGTATCTCATGAAGCAGATGTTATTGCCAAGAAAGGAGAGGATATGTTGTGGATTGAATGCAAGTTTAGAAATTCACTGGAATCAAAAGTTCCTGTTACCACCCCTATGTATTTGCTTTCTAGAATCAACGATATTTCAACAAAAAACTATCATTTATTCAATTCAAAAGGTCGTTTTAATCAAGGTTGGCTTATAACCAATGCTTATTTAACCTCAGATGCTATTGCTTTTGGTGAGTTTTACGGAATCAACATGTTATCTTGGGATTATCCCGCTAAAAAAAGCATTAAGACTTTGGTAGATCAAAAAGCATTATATCCAGTAACATGTATGACCACAATCTCAAAAAGAGAGAAAGATTATCTTTTGGAAAAAAATTGTATTCTTGTGAAGGATATTTATGACAACCCTAAAATTTTAAGAGGCAACTCAATCATCAATAGACGAAATGTCAATAAGATATTAAAAGAAGTAAAGGAATTAATTTATCTAAATGAATAAATCTTACTATACTGATTATCAATCCTAATAAACAAAAAAAGTCCCTCAAATTAGGAACTTTTAGTCATATTATATTAAGCGTCTTTTTTCTTTTTTGGAGTAGTTGCTTTTTTCACCTTTTCGGCTTCTGTAGCTTTTGGCTTAGCTGCTGGCTTCTTAGCTTTCTCTTCTTTCTTTTCTGCTGGTTTCTTAGCTTTCGTCTCTTGCTTTTCTTCAGAAGTTTTTTTAGTCTTCTTTTCTAAATCCTCTTTCGGCTCTTCTACTTCTTCTTTATCAATTTTAATAAATCCTTTTTCATTTAATTTATTATACCATTGAAAAATTTTACGAATATCAGAAGGATATACTCTTTCTTTGTCGTAGTTAGGTAGAACTGTTTCTAAGTAAGCTTCTAATTTTTTCATATCCTCTTTATGAGAAAGCGTATTATTCCCTTTTTCTTTTTCAAAAATTGATACAAACACATCTTTCAAAGGAATATCAGCCTCGGTTGTATAAATACTAATATCATCAATAGCTGAAATGCGATCTGTTGCGTAAGCAGGGATACGTTTATTAGTATCTAACGATTCAACAATAATGCTGTTTTTACTTTGCGCTATAACCTTAAATAGTCCCGGTCTGCCTGAAATAGAAATTATTCCTGTAAGATTCATAAAAAATTAAAATTTGTTCAAAAATAGAAAGTTTAGACAATACACCAAGTTTAATCCTTCATTATTTTGTAAGATTTATTAAAATTAGTGCTTTCTAATCGTAATATGTAGACACCCTTAACTAAATGACCAAAGGAAATTGGTTGATTTTTGTAGCTCTCTTTCACTAATAATTGTCCATTAATAGCATAAATACTATAAGAATCAATTGCTACCGAAGAGGAAATAATCACTTCATCACTTGTTGGATTTGGATAAACCTGTAATACATTTTCTAATTCATCCACTGCTAGTGTAGAATGAAAATAATTAGAATAGTTAGAACATCCTGCGCTATCTGATACTTTCACTTGGTAATTCCCTCCTATTGTGATGGTTATTGATTGTTGAGTTTCACCATTTATCATTTCACCGTTCCGATACCATTGATAGTTATATGCAGGTGTAGACGTTAAAACATTTTGGTTAATTGTAATAATAGGTTGAATTGGAGGAGTTCCTATTGCTACATTTTTCGTTAATGTAGAATAACAATTATCTCCATAATCAAAAGTGACAGTATATGTTCCTGGTTGTGAAATCGTTATTTGTGCAGTTGAATCACCTGTTGACCAAACGAAATTTCGTAAAGAGTCTAGTCCATCTACACCTAATTGAAAATCAGCACCACAATACCCAACATTATTTGAAAATTCACCATTATGTACCAATAGTTTGTAAGCATTAACTCTTCCATGACCATACGTATAATTTGGCATTGCCCCATAATGATAAAAGACATCTGTATTATTCGTTAAATCGTTGATAAAGTCTTTGTAGGAACTTGTAGGACACTTTTCTAAGTACAGTGCTGCAATACCTGCAACAACTGGAGCAGCCATCGATGTCCCACCATTACGAGCATGCCATCCGCCTAACTCTAACGCTGTATTATAAACTGGATTTGCTCTCATAAAAGCTGGTGCAGCTCCCATCATCATATCACCATTAGATGTAACATCGGGCTTCATAAGACCATTTCGAGTTGGTCCTAAACTAGAAGAATAAGAAATATAACCAACAGGTGGAAGAGATGATATAGAATACGCTACCCCATTATTATTAATATGTGTTAGTCTATTTCGTAAATTTCCAACAGTTACCATTTTTTTGGAGCAAGCCCATGAAGAAATAATCGTAGAGAGCGTGTCTGGGTGCATATACTTAGAAATACTAGGCAAAGTAGTCACAGATGGTAAATTTGTCTCCATATCATTCAAATTAGTCCATTTACCACTCCACAAATCAAACTCTCCTACTCCACTTACTGCTAATTGATATAGATACTGAAGTGAATCATAATCTCTTATAAGTACCTCTAATTCATAAGTATCACCATAAGATGTTTTATACATTTCAAACACGGCCAATTTATTCCCGTTTATATCGCGAATAGTGTCTTGTGTGTGACTTCCAATTGCTTTTAAGTTATAAAATGTCGTATAGGGCGTCTGTTCATATGTAATAGGATCATTCGACGCGAAAGCTATATTTAAACTATTCGATTCAACAGTGTCTGACCACCAATCAAAGTAAATTGAGTTCGTTAATATTTGATTAGTGGGGTTGTTTTTAAACCAGACAAAATTGGTATCATTATAGATTTTTCCTTTCAGGTGATATTTACCTTTATCACCACTATTTCCCATAGCGCCGACAATAATTCGTCCTTTTTGAGCATCGAGCATTTGTTCCATCAACTCAGAAGCTGGATCCTTGCCATCATGCGATCCAAAGTAATCACCTACACTTAAATTCATTACTGCTGGTAAACCTAGGCTATCGGCTATTTTAAATAGATAATCACAAGCATCTGCGACAGTTAATGTCCAATTGGCTTTATTAAAATCCGTTTGAACGGCAACAATCTTAGCTTGGGTCGCCATGCCAATTTCTTTTCCATTAGCACGTCCATTACCCGTTGCAGCACCACTAACAGTAGACCCATGATAGGTCGTCATTTCCTTCAACGGACAGGTGCCATTGACAATTGAGAGAGAATCACAGCTTTTTCCATAATTATAAGGAGAAGGTGCAGTAGCATCTGTCACCGCACCTTGATCCCAGTATGCAATGACTCTGGGAACATTATTCTCATCAATAAAATCAGGGTGCGTCCAATCAATTCCTTGATCGACAAAACCGACGATTACATTTTTCCCTGTATAACCACGTAATAAATCGCCATATCCTTCTTGTACTTCTTTTACATGTTGTACAATTCTAGCAGTGTCAGAAAGTGGTTTTGCTACATTGAACTCAAAATAAAATTGATGTATTTGTTTATTTATAGAAAGATCGTTTATTTGTCGAGGCGTAGCTTGAATATACACCCAATTAGGTGTAATTTGCTTCACAACAATTTTATTATTTCGAAGAATGTCTAATGTTTGTTGTCCCTCATAAGTAACAGCAAAAGCAGTAGGTTCATCTGGTTGCTCATTCAAATATTTTTTAAATCGAAAATTATCTGATTGTGAAAAGGCTGTTATCGAAAAAAGTAGTGAAAAAAATACAATTGCAAATCTATATTTGACCATTTATCCTTGTTTTTGAATGGTTAAAACTTTAAAATATATAAATATCATAATATTTAGCCCATAATTAGGGATAAAGATATATTTTTATCCCAAAATTGACATTGTTAAATATGAAAAAGATTATTATTAGGCTTTCATTTTCCCTATTAGCCTTAGGATTAACTAGCACTGTTTTTGGTCAAGTTGAAAAAGGTGTATTAAACTGGTACAATACTGGTAAAGCTGGCCTTCAGACAGAAAAAGCATACAAATTGCTAAAAAATCAACCTTCAAAGACAGTTATTGTAGCTGTAATTGACTCAGGAGTTGATATTGAACACGAAGATTTACAAGGTAAAATCTGGACAAACACGAAAGAAATTCCAGGAAATGGTATCGATGATGATAACAACGGATATGTAGATGATGTTCACGGATGGGGATTTTTAGGTTCTCCTGATGGGAAGAATCAAAAATATGCACGTTTAGAAAAAACTAGAATTTACGCTTTATACAAAGATGAATTTGAAAATATTGATGCCTCTGAAGTTCCAACGAATAGAAAAGCAGATTACGATGTTTTCGTAGCGGCTAAAAAATCTATGGAAGACGATAGAGAACTATATGAAGGATACCAAAGTCAAATGGCACAGTTGCCAATGATTATGAAAATGGTTCCTCAAATGGTTGGTCAGAAATTAGGAAAAGAAGACTATACTTTAAAGGATTTAAACAAATGGAAGCCGAAAGATGCCCAAGATCAGCAATTCCGTCAAATAGCAATTGCTATTGAAACAGGTGAATTATCTGACGAAGTTATCCAAGCTCAAATTGATCAAGTAAACTCTATGCTTGATTATTACTTGAATCCAGATTTGAATGATCGTGAATTTATTGGTGATGATCCAGACGATTTCAACGATGTGAAGTATGGTAATAATGATGTTGACGGACCAGATGCATTACACGGAACACACGTTTCTGGAATTATTGCAGCTATTAGAGGAAATGATTTAGGAGGTGACGGTGTTGCTGAAAACGTTCTAATTATGCCTATAAGAGCAGTACCTAATGGTGATGAGGCGGATAAGGATATCGCTTTAGCGATTCGTTATGCTGTAGACAATGGAGCATCAATTATAAATATGTCTTTTGGTAAAGGTTTCTCAATACACAAAAAAGAAGTTTACGAAGCACTTAAATATGCAGACGATCACGGTGTTTTATGTGTTCATGCTGCAGGAAACGATGCTAAGAACTTAGATACTGAAATTAATTATCCAACGGACAAATATGAGTTCCAAGATGTGAAGTTCACAAACTATCTAACAATTGGCGCTTCAACTAGAGATGCAAAAGGTAAATTAGCAGCTAACTTCTCTAACTATGGTCAAACGAGAGTAGATGTTTTCGCACCAGGATTTGAAATTTACAACACTGTTCCAGATAATAAATACCAAAAATTACAAGGAACATCAATGGCTGCACCAATGGTTGCTGGAGTTGCTGCCATGTTAAAATCTTATTTCCCAGAATTGACAATGACACAGATTAAAGATGTTATTTTATCTACAGCTAAGTCATACAAAGGAAAATTACAAGAATTGCCAGGTTCTGATACAAAAGTTGATTTCGCAACATTAAGTGTTACGGGTGCTGTTGTTGATGTATACGCTGCAGTTAAAAAATGTATGGAAATGACTAAAAAATAAATAGTCATTTAGTATAATTGAAAGGTTGTCACATGGACAACCTTTTTTGTTTCTTATAAAAATATTCAACTTTAAAATACTCATAAATCAACTACTTTTTATACGTCACGTATTTATTCAATCTACCTTTGTACTCTTTTAAAAAATATGAAACGATTACTTAATACATATAAGTCTGCATTTCTAGGTCTATCAGTTGAATCTTGGATGTTGTCTTTGGTGATGCTATTAAATCGTATAGGTGGAATGGTCGTTCCTTTTTTAACCGTTTATTTAATTACAGAACTAGGATTTGCTACCAATCAAGCTGGAATAGTGATGAGTTGTTTTGGCTTAGGCGGACTTTTTGGCTCCATTGTCGGTGGTTGGCTAACGGATAAATTTGGCTCCTTCTATATTCAATTTTTAAGTTTACTATTAGCCGCACCTATTTTCATATTACTCAATAGCTTAACGACAGTTGTTGAAGTTTCTCTCACTGTTTTCTTATTAAGCTTTATCAATGAATGTTTTAGACCAGCAAACTCTGCTGCTATTTCTTTATATGCAAAAAAGGAAAATATTACACGGTCATTTTCTTTAAATAGAATGGCGGTTAATTTGGGATTCTCTTTCGGCCCTGCCTTTGGAGGATTTTTAGCAACAATCTCCTATTCATGGTTATTCTATGGAAACTCTATCGCTAGTTTTATTGCTGCAATTGTCTTCTTTTGGTACTTCTTTGGACGAAAAAAGAGAAATAAAACACCCCTTATAGAAACACCAACTGAATTTGATTTTGAACGAGAAGGTTCCCCATATTCGGATAAGTGGTTTATTATCTTTAGTTTTTTCACTTTTTTATATGCTTGTGTTTTCTTTCAATTAATTATTATCCTTCCAATGTTTTACGAAGAGTCATTGGGTTTCAACCAAGCTACAATTGGTTTATTATTAGCCTTTAATGGAATTCTTGTCTTTACTACTGAAATGCCCATTGTTCAATTTGTGGACAATAAATTCAACGAATATATAAATATAACCATTGGGAGTGTTTTACTGTTTATCGCATTCGCTTGGTTATTAATCGATCATTCATTGATTTCGTGCATCATTTCAATGACTTTTTTAAGTATTTCTGAATTATTGGTTCTTCCGTTTATTTCTACAATTGCCGCTAAACGATCGACCGACAAAAAAAGAGGTGCTTACATGGGATTACAAGGTTTAAGTATCGGCCTTGCATTTGTTGTGATGCCCATTTCAGCTACTCTTTTGATTAAATATTATTCATTTGAATATTTGTGGATAGCCAATATGCTTATTTTATTAGTGGTCAGTTTTAGCTTTTATTATCTAAAAAATAAAATGCCCGTGAGTATTAACAAGAAATAAGTCTCTAACTAGTTGTAGGATAAGCTTCTCCTTCAGTGCGTAAATGATTGGCTTTAATTAAAATACTTCTTTAAAAAAATGGGCACTTCTTAGCGCCCATTCTATCAACATTCAACCAATACGATTAATGCTCACATTTTGAATTCGGCTGACAACAGTTTGGTAGTTCTTTTTGGCTTTCTACATTTGCTGAAATATCATCAATATCATAACCAGTATCAGAAATGATATCTTTAATTTCAGCTTCAGAAATATTTTTAGTTTTCCACTTTACTGTTAACATTTTAGTGGGCACATCCAAATCAGCGTAAATAATTCCTTTTGTATAATTTAATTTCGCATCAATTCGCTCTTTACACATACTACAAATAGCAGATGTTTTAAAAGTTTTAGTAATTGTTTTGGGTTGTTTCTGTGCACTTAAGTTGAAACTAATAAGCAAGAATGCTATTCCTACTATCATTTTAATTTTTGTCTTCATGATTTTTATGTTTTAATGTAAATATTATTTTCGCATAAGCGTTTATTCCTGTAATCGGTCCCCAAACTTGGGTAGCGTCAAAAGTCGTTCCGAAAGGATTTTGAGCATCAACAATCGGATCTTTTTGTTTAAAATTAGTCATATTTTCTACGCCAATTGAAAATTCCCAAGCTTTATAAATGTGCGTCACTTGACCATTCAGAATTGGATAAACGGGTGTCCACTCATTTGTTATCAATTGTCCATTTTCTTCATACACTGGTAATCGTGCATTTCCAAGAACATTACCAGTAAGATTAAATTCCCATCGTTTATTGCGTGTTGAATAGCTCAAACTAATTAATCCTCTATGTTGAGGAACTAAGACTTGTTCTTGCAATTTCCCTCCATATTCGGATTGAATATTCAAGTATTTATACGCCAATCGAACTGAGAAATTTTTAGCAGGTTCCATTTCAAATTCTATTTGTAAAGCGTGGGAAAATGACTTTCCTTCTAAGTTTCGAAATACTACCTCGTTAAACGAAATGTCTCTATCGACTACTAACTGACGTTCAAAGTAGGTGTAATAATAATCTACAACAACGGAAGAACTTCGATTGAATAACTTGAATCGTTGAACGAATGAAACACCTCCATTCCACGATACTTCAGGCTTGAATTGTTGGTTTGCTATCCAGTTTCTAGACGAAGCTAAGAGTGAAAGGTTGTCCACAATGTAGTTCGGTGCTCTCCAGCCTCTTCCCGCAGTGAAGCGAAAATCGGTATTTTCTGTTACGATTACTTTACCGTGAACTCTAGGTGATAAAATACCTTTCAATTGAGTATGATAATCGTAACGCACGCCTGCAACACCAATGAAACGTGTTCCTGTATAAGTATATTCGAAAAACGCACCAGGCACAATGTCAACACGAGAATTGTCAAAAGGTGCGTTCCTTTGAACTAATTGTTGGTTTAATTCGTCGTAAACTAAACTTATTCCTGTTCTGTACTTATGACTTGTAGTACCAAAGATATCATCGTAGATTATGTTTCCGTAAAAACGATTTTGAAATCCTTGGAAATTAGTCTGAGGAAGGCGGAACTGCATATCGTTGTATTTATAGTTTAAGATGACACCTAAACTGCGATATACTTTCTTAAATAGAAAGCCTGATTTAGTAGAAAATTCAATTCCCGACTGATTTAATACAGCACCATATCTTGTGTCAAAATCAGGTTCAAATGTACGTAACTGTCCTGAATATTTATTTTCTTGATAGCCGCGAGCAGTTAATTTGAACTCAAATCTTTCACCCGAATATTCCCATTGATTCATGGCGGAAAATAAGCGTCCAATAGGCATATCTCGGAAACCATCTTTATTCTGATCCATCTCCAAGAAGTTCTCCGAATAATGGGCGAAAATACCCGTCGTCCATTTTTTCTTCATTCCAACTTCTAAACCTGATTGCACATTTGCTTCGAATCTTCCAAAAATACTTCCGTAAAGATCGACCGATAGTGCAGGTAAGTCATGTCTGTTAATAAACTCCACATTGATTAAACCAGCCATCGATTCATAGCCGTTAACAACCGTTCCAACACCTTTAGTAATCTGTATCGAATTCACCCACGTTCCAGGAATAGAATTTAAGCCCATTGGCATTTCCAAACCTCGCAATGCCGGAATATTTTCAAATTGAATTTGGGTATATTGACCGTCTAATCCCAATAATTGGATTTTCTTGGCCCCCGTCACAGCATCTGTCATATTAACATCAACAGAAGCATTTGTTTCAAACGATTCTGAAAGATTACAACACGCTGCTTTCCGAAGTTCACCACGACCAATTTCTTCGACTTGTAAAGGGTTGATTCTAGAGATTCCATGTGATTTCTTCCTTGCTGTGATAACCACATCACCCAAAACATTTTCTGGATAAAGGATGATTTCATAACCCGCGAAACGATCCCCTTTAGTTAAAATCAAAGTATCTGACACATAACCTATTGATGAAAAAACAAGGGTGTCAGGCGTGTTCTTTGATACGACGTACTTGAAATTTCCATTTTCATCAGTAAAAAAAGCATTCTTACCTAAAGCATTAATTTGAACATATGGAATCGGTTTCTTTTGTTGATTGGTTTCAAGCTCCAAAACAACACCTTTCACTTGTGCATTTAGAGTAAATACACAAATGAATGATAAATAAAATAAATATTTCATGATTTGTAATAAAAC
Source organism: uncultured Flavobacteriales bacterium (assembly GCA_964503665.1). Classification (GTDB taxonomy): domain Bacteria; phylum Bacteroidota; class Bacteroidia; order Flavobacteriales_D; family Crocinitomicaceae; genus 40-80. The sequence goes on along the minus strand of CAZDAR010000035.1, from coordinate 14,949 downwards.
GTAATTAATAGAATAATTCTAAAAATGACATTTAATCACAGGCGCCAAACACGTAAAAATTGCAGATAGGATAATCCTCCATCTAAATATGGCGGATCGTTTAAGTAAGAGTATACTTTTTTATTACTATATTCTGTAGTAGAGAAATTTCCAAAAATAGAAAATAACCATTTTATAGGTAAGAATAATATGGAAGTATAGTGAATATCTTGTTGTGACTCATATATGTAGTCGCTTTGGACTTTATACGATTTAACTTCATCCTTACAGCAATCATCTTTAGCAACCGAAGTCTTCTCATTACAACAATCTTTCGCTTCTTCCTTATGATCTTTGCATTCGTGATTGGAAGGGATGAGCATAGATGTGAAAGCACCTTCAGAAGAACAGATATGTTTATACGTAGTTATCCCAATAGTAGCTGTCAAAAAGATACCAATTAAGAATAAAGTCGCTATTTTTCTGTATGTTTTCACTTAAAAATAATACTGTTTAGTCTATCAAATATCGTAAAAAATAGAACACAGATACTTTATTTAACATTATTTTCGACAAAATCTTTTGCAGGAGCTCCAAAAGTATCGTTCGTCCACAGTGACTTATTACCTTCACTGTCAGTATAAATAAATGTTGGAAAAGAATTGATTTTCAACCGATTCAACTCATCTAAATCTTCTAATAATGCCAAGTTGAACTTTCCATCTATTGGTTCAACATATTGTTCCATATTCGTTGAATCAGAAGAACACTCTAAGAAATTGATTGTCAAATTTGGATTACGTTGTTTTAATACCTTCAGCATTTCTATGCTTCCATGGCAAAATTGACACCCAGGAATAGCCACAACCGTTAACGAATTCTTTTCGATTTGTGGATTATTTGTGATAACGGTTATTTTATTATTAGAGAAATCACCATGATAAATAAGGTGAAAGCCAAAGTCCAAGCCAATAATTGTAAAGAATAGAACTGAACCAATTAATACACCATATTTTTTATTATATCTAATGGTAAAATATAGCGTAAACAGTCCAAATATTAAACATAACATGTATGGAAAAGCCTTAGACATAGTCCACGAAAAGTGGTTGTCAAATAACCATTGTCCGATAGTATCGTGAAAAATCACCGACAAACCGGATGCAATTACGCTTAAAATGATGTATACCATATTTAGTAGACTTTATTCAATTAATGAACACTCCACTTTTGGAGAGCCACTTAAATTTTGATTCTTTTCACATGCTTTTTTTGCTTCACTTTTGGAAGAGGAGCTTTCTACGCTAGACTGTTTACTCGAAATACTACCTAAAGTAGAAGTACATTCACAAGTGTAGTTTTTTTTACACGCCACCATTAGAAAGCATAGAAATAAAAAAACAATGACTTTTCTAATAATCATACAATGCACATTCGATTTCAGAATATTCGGTATCTCTAGCTAACTTTTCACAGCGTTTCTTTCCATCTTTTCGTGTGTTGCTGACGATTGTTTCTTTATATTTATACGTCGAAGTAACGTCATCAACAGTGACTACAGCAGTACACCAGCAAGCAAACTCTCTTTTACATGAGATTAATAAAAAGGTAAAAAAAACCGCTAATATGATGCGTCTAAAAATCATTTAAGAGTGCACGTAACTTCCGCCTTTACGTTAGAATAACCTTGACCCTCACATGTAGACTTCGCGTCTTTTTTAGTTCCATTTACTGTATTAGAATAGTTAACATCAGTTGCTGGGTCTTCGATAAAGCTTTTCCCTGTACATTCACATGTATAATCTTTTGCGCAAGAAGTTAACGCCAATGCTACTAATGCACCAAATACTATTTTTTTCATAGACTCTATTTTTATTACAAATATAATTATTTCATTCATTCAAAACATATCGGACAATCAATAAAAAGTATCCTATACTTTATTCTTTGACAGTTCATAAAGAAATGTATTTCTTCGCTTATCTCTTAATATCCATTTCTTTAATCAATCTATCTGCTCCAGCATATTTATCGATAATCCATAAGACATAGCGAATATCTACAGCAATATTACGACATCTAGAAGGATCAAATATAAAATCACTCATCGTACTTTCCCATGAACGGTCGAAGTTTAATCCCATCAAATAACCATCTGCATTCAAAACTGGTGATCCAGAATTTCCACCAGTTGTATGATTAGAACCAGTGAAGCAAACCCACATTTCACCATCTTGCGCATATTCTCCGTAGTCTTTTTTCTTAAGAAAATCAACCACCTCAGGAAGTAATTCATAATCTGGATTGCCTGATTCATACTTAGCGATTATTCCTTCAACAGTGGTGTGTTCAATGTATTGAACGCCATCTCTAGGTGAAGAACCTTCTAGTTTTCCGTAAGTAATTCGCAAAGTCGAGTTAGCATCTGGCCAATGTTTTTCATTTGGAAACATCGTATACTTTCCTTCCACATATAGTTTTAACAACTGGTTTTCTTGTGCAAAGTAAGTAATTAACGATGGACGTACTCTTGTCTTAAAATCGTTAGATATTTGAGACTCTAGTATATAAGCAGGATCTTTTTCAAGAATCTTAACCGACTTCGCAGCATAATTCTTAATGAACTTCAACAACTCATCTTTACTGGTAAAGATTGATTTATTGTAAACAGCTTTCTCCCAATCATTATGACTCTTTTTACGAATAACATTATCTGCTGGTAAGGCATAATTAGCCAAGAAAACAGGAAATTGATTTTCAAAGATTTGCATATCAATTATTAGGTCATATTCCTTGAAAAAACTTTCTATTGATTTAAGCAAAGCCACTCTTTTCTCTTCTACTACTCCATCTTTCACATATCCATCAAATTTGGTTTTAAAGTCATTGACATTCCGAACTAGTTTAAAAAATTCAGGACCAACATATAAAAACTCTTCATACATCGCATAATCAATTTTGTAGGGTTTGTACTGAACATCCAATTGATTTAAGTTACTTACCACCGTACCATATTTTTCTGCCCATGCTTGATTTGTATTCGTCGTTTTATTATAATTTTCTTCATATACTTGTTTCACATAAACGGCATCTAATCTTTTTAAACCATCCACTTGTCCCATCCATTTTTTCCATGCATTTGCAATTCTAGACTGCTTAGAAGCATACTTTAATTGTGTGGCCTCACTATTTTTCATTGCTTTATCAATGACAACTAATGACAAATCACGCATCTTAATTCGAAGTGGTCGCTCGGTTTCCATATAAAACTTGATTGACTCACTAGAAAGATGTTGCTCCGTTAATCCGGGAAAACCATAAATCATTACAAATTCACCTGGTGTTTTATTTCCAGCGGCAATTGACAAAAACTTAAGCGGTGTGTACGGTTTATTGGTTTCGCTGTAATCTGCTGGTTCATTTTTCTCATTGGCATAAATTCTAAAAACCGAAAAATCTCCTGTATGTCTTGGCCAAACCCAATTGTCGGTATCTCCACCAAATTTTCCAATGTCATTCGGTGGTGTTCCCACTAAACGCACATCTTTAAAGGTTTCTTTAATCAAACAATAGTAAGAGTTTCCATAATCAAATGCCTTTAAATCAGCTTCATAATTCGTTCCAGCTGTTAAACGTTGTTTTATTTGTTGAATATTTTCTTGAATCTTTACATTCTTATCTTGTTCACTCGCTAACGCTTCTACTCCATTCAACACCTCATTGGTGACATCTTCGATACGCACAATTCGTGTAGCAGTCAAGCCTGGATTCGGAAGTTCATCTTTTAAGGTTTTCGCCCAAAAACCATTTTTTAAGTAATTATTCTCTAACGACGAATGTTGTTGAATTTGATAAAATCCACAGTGATGATTCGTGAGCACTAAACCTTGAGAAGAAACAATCTCGGCTGTGCAACCACCACCAAAATGAATAATGGCATCTTTTAAACTCGCATTATTGATGTCATAAATATCTTTGGCAGATAAACGCATCCCAAAAGCTTTCATGTCGCTTTCAAATGCATTAATTACAGATGGAATTAACATTCCTTCTTCTGCAAAAACAGAAAAAAGGAAACAGAAGTGAAATACTAAAAGTGTTATTTTTTTCATTTTAACATTAATTTGATGGCTAAAGATACTTTTTTGCAGTCAGAAACCTAATATTATCCTTACTTTAGCTCTTTAAAATTAAGCGTGTGAGATTTTTTGAATTGATATTTAGACTAGGGATAATGATAGCCGTTTTTGGCTTCATTTGGGGAATTATTCGTCTCATTCTAGGACTGTTAAGAGGTGGAAGTGTACAATCTATTATAGAGGAATATTTCCTTAAATCAGCGAAATACATTTTCCTTGTAAATGTGGTTGTTTTGAACGATATTGTGATGGGCACCAACGAACTGATGGTGAATGAATTAGTGATGACAGGATTGATACTTTTCATGTACTTTGTAAGCAATTTACAACGAAATCAAGAAAAATTTCAATTTTCTAAAAATTTCCCTCCAAATTTCAATCCTTTTAACACAAAATATAGTTTTACGGGCGAATTAATTGCGATTGGATTGGGGATTTCTGCCTTTGTATTTTTCACCTTAAATCCTCAATTTGCATCTTACGGATTGAGCCAATGGTTTTACGATGGTGTGATTAGTATTGAAAATACGTTTATCATCGGGTTTGTATTTAAAGTTATTGGATTTTTCTTCTTAGTAAGAATGGTACAGAAGATTATCAATAGTATTTTTGCCTTATTAACAGGTGCTCCACTTTTCAATGTCAGGAGTAATTTTAATGTCCGAAATGAAAATGAAGACCAAAAAGACGACAATGATTTTGACGATTTCGAAGAAATTAAATAAAAGAAATGAGACTACTTTCCTTTAATGTAAATGGTATTCGTGCCATCATAAAACGTGATTTTACAAAAGATATGCTAGCACAAAATCTTGATGTTATCTGTCTTCAAGAAACAAAAGCAACGGCTGAACAAGTTAGAGAAACGTTGTTATTCGATTTTCCTGATTATGAAATCTATGCGAATAGTGCCGATCGAAAAGGCTATTCTGGAACAGCTATTTTAACGCGAAAGAAACCACTTTCTGTTACTTACGACATGGGAGTTGAAGAGCACGACTCAGAAGGCCGAGTGATTGCCATGGAATTCCCAGATTATTATTTGGTCACTGTTTATACACCCAATTCTGGTAGTGAATTATTGCGTTTGGAGTACCGTCAAGATTGGGATAAAGAATTTTTAGCTTATCTGAAAAATCTAGAGAAGTCAAAATCTGTGATTGTTTGTGGCGACTTAAATGTAGCACATACCTCCATTGACTTAGCACGACCAAAAGAAAACTACAACAAAACGGCTGGACATATGCAAGAAGAAATTGATGGTATGGATGCCTATATTGACAATGGTTTTATCGATACTTTTCGTCATGTAAATGGCAATCAAATTAAGTATTCTTGGTGGTCATATCGTGGTGGTGCAAGAGAACGGAATGTAGGCTGGAGAATTGATTACTTTTTAGTTTCTAATTCTTTAAAAGATAAGGTTAAAAAGGCTGAAATACGAAACGACATACATGGTTCAGACCATTGTCCTGTATTGTTAGAGTTAATCTAATCGTGTATATTTCCAAATGGTAAAAGGATAACTATTTTTCTCATCGATTCCATGCGTTAATACTATCTCTTTATGCCATTCAGCATCATTAATTTCAGGAAAAAACACGTCAGCTTCAACATTCGTTTCGACGTGAGTAATGAACATTTCGTCTACTAAATTGGCGGCTAAAAACTGATTAAATATTTCACCTCCACCTATCACAAAAAGAGTGCGATTTTCACCTTCTTGTGAAGCTTTCCACTTCAAAACATCGTTTATTGAATGAAGAACAAGGCATTCTTCCGCAACATATGATAAATCGCGTGTAAGAATGATATTTAAACGATTAGGAAGAGGGCGGAAACGCTCCGGAATGGATTCATAATTTTTCCTTCCCATTAATACAATATGTCCAATGGTTGTTTCTTTAAAAAAACGCATATCAGCAGGTAAATGCCATGGTAAATCATTCCCTTTTCCTATCCCATTTTGGATATCTTTCGCAACAATGATAACCAATTTCATAAAAATAAACTTTTTAACATACGTAATTCTTCTACTTTCTTCAGATTGTTAATTTGCTTGTAGGCAAACATTAAATTAGTCAACATACGCTGTAAAATTTGTGAATTTGAACAGGGCTCAAAACATGCTCTTGACGGTGTTAAATTCATTTGATATAAAAAATCGCGAATATCTCTTGTGTCAATTATTTTTCCTTCTGTAAAAGCATCGATATAGAAAAGAACTCCGTACTTATTCTCATTATTAATGAAAGTATTCACATGGAATTCATCCATATATGCTAACACAAAATGATTCGGCAAATTTACGCCATAAATAGGAATATCTAATTCTTGTGCGACAATCGAATAGATGATCGACAGGCTTAACGGATTTCCAATTTTTAATTCTAAAACGGTATTAATATAGGAATTGATCGGTGAATGATAACTTTGTGTATTTCCCTGAAAGTTATAATGTTCGAATAGCACTTTGTTAATAATTGCTACTTTTTCGTACGATGTATTTCCATGTGACAATTCCAACCAAACAGCATTTTTCAACTCTTTTACGAGATTCGTAATCTTTTGATGGTCGATAGATGGATATTGATACTGCGCGATGATTAATGCACCATTCAATAAATCCTTTTCATCCGATTCAATCCACTTTTCAAGTGCGTTTTTTGTTTCTTCAAATTGAATTTCCTTTATCAGGTGCTCAACACGATGTTGAAACAACACGCTATAATCATCTTCCATGGACGTTTCCAAAATTGGAATCGCAGAACTACCTAATTGAGATAATTGCTCTTTAACATGAGCGAAAACCTGTTCGTCAGGGTCGTCAATTAAACGTATTAGTGCTTGAAAGGAAGTATTCATCATCACTTTACAAATCTACGACTCAAATTGTTCCTCTTTTATTATTTCTAAATTACTTTTTAAATAAGCATTGTTAATTGCCATTTCAACATTTACATAAGAGCAATCTTACTTACGAAAGGATAGTGGAAAAGTGATATCTATTTTAAAATGTCATTTATTTTTTACGTATATTTGTACTTTGAAAGTTATGAAAGTCATACTAGCAGATAGTAACGAATTAAGCCGCATAGGATTGCGAACAATTTTGGCGACGAAAACCAGTTTTGAAGTAATTGGAGAGGCGACTAATTCAAATGAGTTATGGTTGATGTGTAAGAATCAAGATGTAGATGAAATTCTGATTGATTATTCTTCAGAAGGTTTTTCCATCGATATTGTTCCAAAGATTCTAAATAAATTTCCCACCATCAACTTTATTGCAATTACTCCTGAACAATCGGCTAAAACACTTTTGAACGCACTTCGTTCAGGGATTAAAAGTTACATTAAGAAAGATTGCTCCATGAAAGAAATTGTGGATTCCGTTATAGAAACGGGTAAAGGCAATAATTTTTTCTGCGGTAAAGTATTAGAGACGATACAAAAGTCAAATATCAGTATCGAGGATTTAGATACTGATTCATTTACATGTGAACCGATTAGTTTATCCGAGCGTGAAAATGAAATTATCAAGATGATCGCTGAAGGATACACTAACGTACAAATCGCTGAACAGCTTTTTCTGAGTAATCACACGGTAAACACGCATCGTAAGAATATCTTAGCCAAACTTGGAGTGAACAATACCGCTGGAATTGTCATTTACGCTGTGAAAACAAATATTGTGAGTCCGAATAAGTTTTTATTTGCGTCTGATAATTGATTTCATTTTAAAAAATTAGCCTTTCTTTCTTCTTACTTTTACTCATATCTTTTGAATAAACACACCAATGGAGCATCAACATTATTTTAACTAAATTTTTCCTTACTTTTGAAAGAAATACTCTCATTAAAAGATGTCTATCCATCAAACAAATAACGCTCCATTTTTCACCGTTATTATTTGTACTTACAATCGTTCACACACTATTCTAAAAGCATTACAATCGCTTTTAAAACAAACGTGTGATGATTGGGAATGTATCATCATTGACGACGCTTCAACAGACGATACCAAAGAACTTCTCCTACCCTATTTATCGGATAAAATACGCTATTCGCTTCATTCTCATCAAGGAGCGCCATTGAGTAAAAATTCAGGAATTGAAGAAACAAAAGGTCGCTACATCACCTTTTTAGATTCTGACGATGAATATTTGCCAACGCATTTAGCTATTCGAAAGGAAATACTTGAAACCAAGCCGGAGATAGATTTACTACACAGTAATGTACACGTTATCGGCAATCAATTTGTTCCAGACAAGAATGACGCTTCCAAAATGACTCCTATCGACGAATGTATAATCGGTGGTACCTTTTTCATTAAACGTGCTTGTCTAGATACTGATGACCGTTTTCAAGATGTATTTTCAGAAGAAAGTGTATTTCTAAATCAGTTTATTTCCAAAGGTAGAACCCTCCAAAAAATAGATAGTCGAACCTATGTATATTATAGAGATACGGAAGGAAGTATTTGTAATCGGTTGGAAGAAGAGCAAGATTAAAAATCTTTTAATTAATTCTCATAGCGACATACTTTAGCGTTCCCTACTCCGATTTTTGTTTCATTTACAATTTCATTTTTAATTCAAAAACTGCGTTAAAAAATGGAAATAACAACTAGTGCAATCGCATTGAAAGTAGCAGGCATCAAAAATATCGATAATTATCAGTTTAACATTCATCATGGCAAAAAAAGCACCAATGAACTGCTTTACTTTAATTTATCTCCTCGATTCATTCTTGATTAAAAGACCATTAAACATCTGATATATAATCTATTGAGCTTATAATGTAAACCGTTACTTTTCTAAAAAAAATCATTATGCCATTATTTTTGACATTCATTATTAAACGTCTCAAATAATTCCATTGTCGAGGCTTTAATTACTCTTTTTTGACTATCTTTGCGTAACTCAAACCAAAGTTATGGCAAAAGAAACAAGCGAATTAAATGCACCTCAAATAGATTTTGAATCGTTTAAAAACACTGTTTTAGATGATTTCAAATTAGCCAATCTTTCTCGTGAAACTTCTCTTTTAGGAAGACGTGAAGTTCTCACAGGAAAAGCCAAGTTCGGTATTTTCGGTGATGGTAAAGAACTCGCACAAATTGCGTTAGCAAAACAGTTTCAGAATGGTGACTTCCGTTCTGGCTATTACCGTGATCAAACGTTGATGATGGCCATTGACCAATTGACAATTCGTGAATATTTCGCTGGTCTTTATGGACATACAGATGTCGATTTGGAGCCTCAATCTGCTGGTCGTCAAATGGGTGGACACTTTTCCACACGTAACTTAGACAAAAACGGTGAATGGAAAAACTTAATGGAACAAAAGAACAGTTCTGCTGACATCTCTCCTACTGCTGGACAAATGCCACGACTATTAGGTTTGGCACTAGCTTCTAAAGTATATCGTCATAATGCCGCTTTACATACCGACAAATATGAGAAATTCTCACATAAAGGAAATGAGGTTGCTTTTGGAACCATTGGTGACGCGAGTACTTCTGAAGGCCCTTTCTGGGAAACGATGAATGCTGCAGGTGTTCTTCAAGTACCAATTGTCATGTCAGTTTGGGATGATGGTTATGGAATTTCGGTTTCTAGAGATAAACAAACGATTAAAAGTAGTATTTCGGAAGCATTAGCTGGTTTCCAACGTACAAAAGATAAAAAAGGATTCGAAATTTTCACCACCAAAGGTTGGGATTATGCGGATTTAATTCAAACATACGAAAAAGCAGTAGCACTTTCAAGAGCAGAACACGTCCCTGTTTTAGTACATGTGCAAGAAGTCAATCAACCACAAGGTCACTCTACTTCTGGATCTCACGAACGTTACAAATCAGAAGAGCGTTTGAAATGGGAAACGGAATTCGACTGTATCGTTAAGTTCAAGGAATGGATTTTATCCTATGAAATGGATGGAAAAATGTTGGCAACAGCAGAAGAATTAGAGGTGATTGAAAAAGAAGTAAAAAAAGAAGTGCGTGATGCTAAAAGTCAAGCATGGAAAGACTATACAGATAGTTTAAAGCAAGATTTATCGGATTGTGTAAATGTACTGAACGCAGTTGCTGCAGAGTCTAAGAATTCTTCATTTGTACAAACACAAATCGATGCTTTGAATAAAGCAATGGATCCTAACAGAAAGGAAATTTTAGGTGTTGCAAGATTAGTACTGAGAACAATTGCGAAAGAAAATATTCAAAGTAAATCAATGTTAGCTGCTTGGATTCAAGAGAAATTTAAAGACGGGCACGACAGATATAGCTCTTATCTATATTCTGAATCCAACAAAAGAGTAAACGAAATCACTGCTGTTGATCCAAGTTATGGTGACAATGCTGAAATGGTCGATGGTCGTTTAATATTAAGAGAGAATTTCCACCACATATTTGAGACGCATCCTGAAACAATGATTTTTGGTGAAGATGCTGGAAAGATTGGTGGTGTGAATCAAAGTTTAGAAGGTTTACAAGATATCTTCGGTGAATTACGCGTAGAAGATACTGGTATTCGTGAAGCAACTATTGTTGGACAAGGAATTGGAATGGCGCTAAGAGGTTTACGTCCAATTGCTGAAATTCAATATTTAGATTACTTATTATATTGCCTACAAGTAATGTCAGATGATTTGGCTACTGTTCAATACCGAACAAAAGGCGGGCAAAAAGCACCGTTAATCATTTCGACAAGAGGTCACCGTTTAGAAGGAATATGGCATTCAGGTTCTCCATTAGGGGCAATTGTCAACTCTGTGAGAGGTGTGAATGTGTGTGTTCCAAGAAATATGACAAAAGCAGCTGGATTCTACAATACATTAATGGCAGGTGACGAACCAGCATTGGTAATTGAACCGTTGAATGGTTATCGTATCAAAGAAATGATGCCTTCTAATATTGGTGAATTTAGAATTGCCTTAGGTGTTCCAGAAACAACTATCAAAGGAACTGATATTACGCTTGTTTCCTACGGTTCAACTTTTAATCTGTGCACAAAAGCGGTAGAATATTTAGAAGAAATGGGAATTAGCGTAGAGTTAATCGATGCACAAACATTGATTCCGTTTGATATCAATCATCATATCGCAAAGTCGCTAGAGAAAACAAATCGTTTATTAATTGTAGACGAAGACGTGAGTTCAGGAGCAACTGGTTATATGTTAGATAAGATTCTAGTAGAACAAAATGGCTATAACTTCTTAGATTCTGCGCCACAAACGCTTTCTGCAAAAGACCACCGCCCAGCTTATGGAACGGATGGTGATTATTTCTCCAAGCCAAGTATCGATGATATTATCGAGAAGGTGTATGAGATTATGAACGAAGCAAATCCCGAGAAATTTCCAGCATTGTATTGAAAGATCAAAGTGAGAATGGAGAGCGAAGTATGGGTAAGAACTCTTAAAAACCTTTCTTACAAAAACCAATACTCTTCGCAATCAACGGTTGCATATAAACATCGACTTCGATATTAGGCACTACATTTCTATATGCTTCAACAATCTCTTCCAACTTCGCGCTTGATTTCAACGGTCGTCTAAATTCCAACGCTTGTGCTGCATTCATCAATTCAATTCCTTGAATCTTGTAGCAGTTCTCAATGATACGATACAACTTCGTAGCCGCATTTGCACCCATGCTCACGTGATCTTCTTGTCCGTTGGAAGAATCGATCGTGTCGATACTAGAAGGACTCGCTAATTGCTTGTTTTGAGATACTACGGAAGCAGCAGCATATTGAGGAATCATAAAACCAGAGTTCAAGCCTGGTTTAACAACCAAGAAAGCCGGCAATTTACGTGTTCCGCTGATGAGTTTATAAATTCTACGTTCCGAAATAGAGCCCATTTCTGCCATGGCAATTGCTAAAAAGTCCATCGCTAATGCCAACGGTTGTCCATGGAAATTCCCCGCAGAAACGATACTGTCTTCATCTGGGAAAATGGTTGGATTGTCAGTTACCGCGTTTATTTCTCGCTCGACGATGTTTTTCACATACTGAATCGCATCATACGAAGCGCCATGCACTTGTGGAATACATCTAAATGAATACGGATCTTGAACGTGTTCTTTTGCTTGTTGGATAATCTCACTATCCTTTAATATATTTCTGAAAATTTCCGCCGTCACTTGCTGTCCTTCTTGTTTTCTAATTTCATTAACAGCATGACCAAAAGGTTCGATTCGTCCATCGTAAGCATCTAAAGACAAAGCACCTACTTTATTGAATTGATGCCACAATTGATCGGCTTTCGATATGCAGTAACTCGCATAAGCACTCATAAATTGCGTTCCGTTCAACAAAGCCAATCCTTCTTTCGATTTCAATTTTATCGGTTCTAAACCATAACGTGTTTCCAACACAGCAGCATCTTCTACTTTTCCGTCAATCTCCACTTCGCCCACACCAATAATTGGAAGTGCCAAATGTGCTAATGGTGCTAAATCGCCTGAAGCACCTAAACTACCTTGCTGATAAACAACAGGATAGATGTTATTATTATAGAAAAACAACAATCGGTCGATGGTTTGTAATTGTACTCCTGAATGACCGTGAGAAAGTCCTAAAACCTTCAATAACAACATTCGTTTTACGATTTCATTCGGAACGCGCTCGCCCAATCCACACGCATGTGATTTCATGAGATTGGCTTGCAATAATGACAAATCTTCGCTTTCAATTACAGTATTACACAACGATCCAAATCCGGTATTGATTCCGTAAATTACTTTGGAATCATCTTTCATGAATTCGTCCAGATATTCTCTGCAACTTTGAATTTTATCGATGGTATTATTATTTAATTTTACTTTAACTTCTGATTGAATTAATCGGTCTATCTCATTTAAAAACAACCAATTATTATTAATATTAAATGTTGTCATAACGTTATTTTAATGCTTTGATAAATGATGAATCAATTCCTCTAAACTTACTTCTTCTTGTTCGCCAGAGATCATATTTTTTAATTGAATCAAGTCGTTGCTTAGTTCTTCCTCTCCGACTAATGCGATGAATTGTGCATTGATATCGTTGGCGTATTTCATCTGCTTTTGCAATTTAGCAGCCGTTGGGTAAATATCACAAGCGATGCCATTTGTTCGTATTTCCTTTATCATCTTCTGACAATGTAGTGCTTCTTTTTCTCCGAAATTCACAAACAATAACGACAATCCTTTGGATAAATCTTCTGGGAAAAGGTTCAATTCGTTCAGCACGTCATAAATGCGGTCAGCGCCAAACGAAATACCAACGCCCGATACATTTTTCAGTCCGAACAATTCCGTTAAATTATCGTAACGTCCTCCACCACAAATACTTCCCATCACCACATCATTGACTTTCACTTCAAAGATAGCACCTGTGTAATAGTTTAAACCACGCGCCAATGTCACATCAAACTTCACATCTGCTCTTTGTAAACCGAGTTCTTTGGTGCAGTTCAACACATATTCTAATTCCTCTACTCCTTTTAGTCCAATTTCTGAATCCGCTAAATAGGTTTTCATTTTAGTTATAGCCGTGTTATTATCATACGCCGTAGCGAAATCAAATAAGGGTTGTATTTTTTCAATCGCTTCCGTGGGAACACCTCTTTCTACCAGCTCCTTCACCACTCCATCTTGACCGATTTTATCCAGTTTATCGATGGCTACCGTGATGTCAATCAAACGTTCTTGTTGTCCAGTGATTTCGGCAATACCACTCAAAATCTTGCGGTTATTAATCAAAATTGTAAACGATGGAATTCCCAAATTAGTGAGTACTTCATCGAAGATCTGTATAAAGTCCACTTCGTACACCAATGATTCACTTCCAACGGCATCTGCATCACACTGGAAAAACTCTTGGTAACGGCCTCTCTGTGGTCTATCTGCACGCCAAACGGGTTGAATTTGATAGCGTTTAAATGGAAAGCTAATCTCATTTTGGTGTTGTACCACAAAACGTGCAAAAGGTACGGTCAAATCATAACGCAAGGCTTTCTCCGCCAATGAATTGGCAAAACGTGGTAAGTTCTCCGCTTGTAATGCTTCCACATCTGCTTTTTTCAATTTATCACCCGAATTCAACACTCTAAAAATCAATCGATCGCCTTCTTCTCCGTATTTCCCCATCAAGGTAGATGAAAGTTCAAACGACGGCGTTTCGATAGGCGCAAAACCATATTTTTTAAACACCGTTTGGATGGTGTCAAATAAGTAGTTACGCTTTAAAACATCGAGCGGTAAAAAATCTCTCGTTCCTTTTGGAATCGCAGGTTTCTGTGACATATCTTGAATTATTTCGAGTTCAAAGATACAGTTTTTTAGGAGAAAAGAAGTGATTTAGGAGTGAAAGATAAAGAGGGGATGTTTAGTGGATTGTGGGTTTATTTAAGGCTTTATAATTCAATAAAAAAAGGTAGGATTTGATTAAATCTGCCTTTTGAATATTTTGTTGGTTTTAACATTTAGTATATGAAATCGGATTGGTTTCATTTTTTAATTGAGCACAACGGTTTGCTATTAGGAAAGGTAGGTTTTTTTCTTGGGTGTGTTTGTTGCCCTATCTTTTTTAGTGGCTGTGTGTGCTCTGCATCAGCAGAAGCACACACTTGTGTAAGCTATCATAAAAATTCAAAAATACAAATTTATTTTTGATAGTAAATACTCGCGTGTGTTTTTATTTTCTAGAGGGTTAAAGTCCCTTAATCGGGGGAGTAACGACCCTAAGATTTAGCAAGTTGCAAGGTTGTTAAGTGTGAACTTAGAACTGAAGGAAGCAAGACTGCAAAGGTCGGTACTGACAGCCTGTTCCGATTTTATTCG
>CAZDAR010000034.1:0-26488 GCA_964503665.1 uncultured Flavobacteriales bacterium | reverse complement strand
AAATATCAATTCTTTATTTTTCTTTTACTTTTTGTCCGTCAAAAAGTAACAAAAAACTCGTCGTCGTGATCTTTTTCGTCACCCAAATCTTCCTCATTGCTTGTAAAAATAAAACTCGCTAGCGCTCAGACAGTTATTTTTACTACAGCAATTTACCTTCGGTGCTACTTTGTGGTCGTCGTTTGAGTCCCGACGAAAAAATCAATAC
Organism: uncultured Flavobacteriales bacterium; assembly: GCA_964503665.1. GTDB lineage: Bacteria > Bacteroidota > Bacteroidia > Flavobacteriales_D > Crocinitomicaceae > 40-80. The sequence goes on along the minus strand of CAZDAR010000034.1, from coordinate 26,280 downwards.
GACATCCTAATCTGACGTTGTGTCTAGAATTGTCATTTGTCTGTGAAAAATTGTCTCTACGATATGCTATTACCTCAAAATAAATTTAACACTAAAGAGTTGTTTTACTTCTCTTTACGCCTGCATTAATTGAAAAATTCTAGAGACGATACTGTTCGTGGAGAATATAAATGGGAATGTGACGAGCCACCTCATCACGATTGATAATTGGCTGATAAGAAGATTCAACCGTACGGTAGCTACACGTTGTTGTATGGAAGCTACTCGGTAATTTAATAAATGATGCATTGGATTGTTGCTCTATCTTCTCAGTGGAAAAATAGTTCGCACAATTTGCAGTATTGTTCGGTTTTAAGGTGTTCTCCAATAAAGTTGAAGTCTCCATTCCAAGATAGGTCTTTAGCTCTCGCTTAATTGGGCAAGATAACCCTAGCAAAAGGGTCAAAGAAAATAGAATGGAATATTTTAAAAACTTCATTTCATTATTAGAAGATGGGATAAAAACCACTTCGAGCAAAGATAGTCTTTCTCTTCGTCAAAACTAAGTGATTGAAAAATAAATGCTTATAGAATCGTTAAAAGATTTTTGATGTTTTTTCGTTGGTGTGCGATTAATCGCACACCAACGAAAATTAAATTATGAATGAATATTTCAATGGTGTTGTTCCAATTTGTTCGGGTTCAAAATACGTTTGTCCAAATTGCAATTTGAACCTACCGTATTTTCACCCGCACACCATTTGAATGTGATTTAAATTCCGGTGCATACATACATTCAATCGTAGCAAATCCATTGGAAAAATCGCCACTATGGGAAACGTACATGTCGTATTCAAACACGTAATTTCCTTTTCGTAGATAATCAAAGAAAAAATGGGTCGCTACATCTTTTGTGCTTTCATAATATCCCAAACCGTCTTGCCATTTGTAACGTGACAATACATTAATCGGTTCAAAACCTGCTGCTCGGTAATCTTTCATGTGAACAAATTCCATGTCTCGGTCGGTTTTCAATTCAATACGGACACGCACTTTGTCGCCGCGTTTCAATTCGTCGCCGTCATTAATTGGAACGATGATTTCACCTGCATTGGTTTGACGCACCACAAATAACTGTTTCTTCAATTGTAGATTGGTCGTCGCACTGGTGACTTTGTCCATAGACTCAAAATACTGCCAGTACATCGCGCCCCAACTGAAACCTTCTGTTTGTCGGGTAACTTTCACTTTTCCAAGTTCAGGAGCGATTTCTTTTCCTGTCCAAGTAGCTTGGAAATAACCCGTTCCTGCTTCGACTTGTGAACCGAAATCTTCGGGCTTGATTTCTTTTCCGTTGATCTCAATTTTGACATTTCCACTTTGTTCTACAAATGAATTTCCACCAAATAGCAACGCATAACACGCATCTGCGGTAGCTGTGGTGGTTTTCCAATCGGTCGTTTGTTTGTTGCGCAACATCCAAATCTTCGCATTGTTCACCGCTTGTTGATCTTTTTGAATCAGCTGAATGGCTTCAATCAATAATGCTTGTGTCTCAATCGGTGCTTGATACCAATAATAACCGCTTTCGTTTTCTTTCCAATACATGCCCATTTCCTCGGTCGTAATAGAACGTTCCAAAACGGATTTCATAATCGTATTCGCTAATTCAACATTGCCATTTCGGAAACTAGAAAGTGCCAACATAGTCTGTGAACTCAAGTTGAAATTCAACCAATTTTTTTCGGCGTTCGTTCTATAAAAATCGACTGCTTCTTGTTCGTCTTTGGAGAATTTGATATCACTGAAAAAAGAACGTGCATATAGATATTGTAAATCCGTTGGTGCATAATTGTAAAGTCCATCCTTGTGGTATTTTTTCCAATTGTTGTAATCCTCTAAAATACGCGCATCTAAATATTTCACCGCTTTTTGAATCATGCGTTGCACGTCTTTATTGTCTTTCACAGCAACAATTCCCAAAGCATTCAAATGTCCCATTCCGCTGACAATGCGTTGGGTAATATACCGATTTTCGGGCATTCCTGGAAACCAAGAAAAACCGCCATTACTCACTTGTGCTGCTTCTAATTGTTTCAGATTCTTAGCTAATTCATTATCCATTTTGTTGAAGTCAAACAACAAGGCTACACGCTTTTTACGCTCGGATTCATTCTTCGCATCCATGACCCACGGCGTTTCTTCTAAAACGACCGATTTCAACTGTTGGTTTTTCTCCAAATTAGACAAGAAAGCATCTGGACTGCTATTTTTCCATTGCTCCATGACCGCTTTTATCTTCGGCGATGAACGCACAATGTTACTCGCTATCGAATTGGCATAAAAACGGGTAAAAATCTGCTCCGAACAATCATGCGGATATTCCATCATGTACGGCAAAGCTTGTATCACATACCATGCTGGATTGGACGTATATTCCAACGTAACAGAATGTTGCTTTAACGTCGTAGATGTGCCACTGTTGACCAATTTCTCAAAGACAAATTCCTTTGCTCCTATTCCATTATTCGTCAATGGCATCGATTCCGTCACGAGGACTTTATCGGTTAAAACAGGAAGGGTCAATTCTTCACCATCGGTATGATTTCCTGCTTTTGCAGAAACACGAAGTACTAAACTATTGATTCCTTCGGGTGCATTAATTCGCCATGTCACGACGGCACTTTGTTTTCCTTCGATATTGAAATCAGGGTAAATCGCTGTTAAATTAAATTCTCTCGAAACGTCTTTCATCGTCAACGCATCGAACACTTGAAGTTTAGCTGTTCCTCCAATTGTTCCGTCGGTCAAGTTGCTGACTTTAGCGGTCAAAAACACCTCATCACCAGAACGAATAAAACGAGGAAGATTGGTTTGTACCATCAATTCTTTTTGTGTAACAACTTCTTTTTGAAACACCGCAAATTGCAATTCTTTGGTATGTGCTAATCCCATCACTTTCCAGCTTGTCAATGATTCAGGAGCGGTAAAACGGACTAAGATATCGCCATTTTCATCCGTTTTTAATTGCGGAAAGAAAAAAGCCGTTTCATTAAAATTACTTCGGAGCGGAATAACGGCGTTATCGTTTCCTCCTGCTGATTTACCTTCTTCTAACTTAGTTTGATCGCCATCAACTCCGCCAGTTGCTAACATATCATTCGCTACAACAGGAGGAATAAAAGCAGTCTCATCTTCTTTGAAGTTTGCATTTCCAGAAATTTCTTCTCTCGAAATGGTAGTCGTTTTATCTTTTTTTGAAGAAACTGAGCGAACTGACATTTTAGAGAGTTCAGTTCTATATACAATTCCAGATCCAGATCCATAACCACTTCCATCTAAATAATAATCAAACCAATTTAATTTAGGAAGAGCAATCGGTTCAATTGCATAATTACGACTATAATCATAATAACTCCTTCCATAACTCAATCCAAAACCAGAAAAGATACGATTGTCTGGGGAATAATTAGAGCGGTATGGATTGAACGAATAGCCATGATTTCGGAACTCATCGAGTGAAGCATCATACATGGTAATCAACATTTCGGCAGCTACTTTTTCCTTTTTTGGTCCTGTAATGCGCAAACGCCATTCTTCAGGTTCACCTGGTGTTAGTTTATCGCGGAAAGTTTCAAAACTCACTTGTAAATCTTTGTTCGAATACGGCACATTCACATAGATGTCTTCTGAAAACGGTTTTCCATATTTTATGGTGGTGAAATGAAAACTAATACCGCCACGGTGTTTTTCTTCTACTTTAAAAGTAATCGTTTTTTGTTCGTTGTTTAATATCAAATTTCGAGATTCAACGATTTCCCCATCTACATTTACCTCCATCAATACCAACTGATTTTCTAAGGCACTAGAAATAGCAATTTGAACCGTTTCTCCGGGTTCGTACGTCCTTTTAGCAATTTGCGCAAACAGTATTTCTCCCGGTTGTGCTTTCATGCTTTTCGCATCCGTTAATTTCACAAACTGATCATTTCTGACTCCTTTTCCATTTTTGTCAACGGTTGTCGTTTCAATGATATAATCGCCTGCTTCCCACCCTGAAACGTCAATTTTCACTTCTTTTGAATTTGCCGTATTGAAATTTAGAAACTTTCCATTCACCGCCTTTTCTCGATCTATTTCTGAAGTTGGTTTGTATTCCAAATGTGGAAATAACTTTCTGAATTCAATCATCGAAAGTAACGGTTTATCCGGTGCTTCCCAACCTCTTTCCACTGTAATCCCTTGTGATTTTGGTTTTAAAGGATAGATGCGGATTTCACCTTTAATCGGAATATTTTCTCCTTCGGAATTCGTTCCAGAAACGATAATACTATTCACTTTTGACTTATCCCAATCACTTGCAGAAACGTTCAATTGCAACGAATAATCACTCAGCGTTATATATTTCGTAGCTGTACGTGTTTCGCCATTTGGGTCAGTGACAACGGCTTCTATTGTGTAATTATAATTCAATCCATTATAGTCTTTACTCGCATCTTTTAACGCATCAAACGAAATAGTAAACTGTCCTTTCTCATCCGTTTTTGTTGTTCCTTGTAGAATAATCGTTGCCTCTTGAGAAATAGGCATTATTCTGTAACGATACGCATACCAATACGGCAAGTAGAAACTTCTTTTTACCACATAACTAACCAGCGCGCCATCAATTGTATTTCCAGCGTATGCCGTTGCATTTCCATTGATTTTAAGCTTATCTCCTAGTTTAAACTCTTCTTTTGAAGTGATGAAATTCACCTTAAAAGTCGGACGCTTGTATTCTTCGACCGAAAAATTAACGGAACCTCTATTGGTTTGCAGGGTCATTTGACCCGTTAACCCAAAAGACGGAATTTGAAAACTTCCCGAATAAGAACCGTATTCGTTGCTTGTCAACGTTAGCTCTTTCACATCTTGATAATTCGCATCTTTAAAAGCAACTTTCACCGATTGATTTGGTGCTATTTTATTGACTTTATCTTTTCTTTCTAAACGAATTCCTTTGAAATAAACTGTTTGTCCTGGTCGATAGATAGCCCGATCGGTAAATAAATAATCGTCTAAAACCACCTTGTCGGGCGTATTTTTATTTTGCAAATAGACATCGGAAGAGATTTTGTCACTTCCTTTTTGAACCTCAATTTGTCGATTGGCATAATTCTTAGGTGTCGTATGTGGGAAATTTGCCCAACCATTATCATCTGTCCAAAAACTGCCTAATTTTTTATACACATATTTCCGTAACGAATAATTATAGCTCGATTCGGTAATTGTTACCGTTGCTTTCGAAATAGGTTGTCCAGTTAAACGATTCACGACTTCAATACCTAATTTGCTAGACGATAAATTACGTGTTGAAAATGCCAAATCCGTTACTTGGAAATTGGCTGCCCAACAAACAGCTTCATTTTTATCGAAGTTGACTGAATCTGCACTGTAAACTAAAAGATACGAACCATAACCCAATGAATCCAAGACAAATTCGCTCGTATGCTCATTGAAATCATCTGTTTTAGGTAATTCAATTTTTTTAGACCAAACCATTTTCAAGTTTTTCAATCGATCATATAAACTAGAAAAATAGGATTCTTTTTCATCTTTCAAGGAATACACATATACATGCATTTGAGAGACATTTTTAAACGCTACTTGAGTCAAAATGGGCTTATTGGCGCTCACATATTGCTCTATATTTCCTCTTAATGATTTTTTCTCAATTTCGAGTTTTAAGTTTTTACATAGTTTCGCTCCATACGAATTAGGATATTGCTTCATTGTTTCTTCACAAAGCAGATGTGCTTTTTTCGCATCGTTATAATGAGCATCTTGTGTCGTAGAATTCTGATTTAATTGAATGTATAATCCAACTAATTGTGCATTAATTTCGGCAACAATCGGATCGGATGCGTATCTTTGTTGTTCACGCAGTAATGCTTTTTCGTACCAGTTTATTTTCTCGTCAACGGTTGTCTTATCATAGGCAAACTTCAATCGTTCCAATGTATTCCGAGCACGTGCTTTTATATAATTTGTATTTGCATGAAAAAGCGCTAACTCTTGCATCGTTCTAACGTAATACACTAAGTTGGAAAGCGTGTCTTCTGTTTTGGTAGAAATAGTGATGAAATCAGTGTTGGATCCAAAAAATCGCTCATCGTTAACAGTAAACTTATCGGCTGGACGTGTAATTCCGGCTTCGTCATTTTCAAAAAATCGCAAGGCGCGATGTGCTAAGAAATCAAAAACAGTCGGTGTGGATTCAAAACCCTCATCTGTACTAAAAGCTAGTATATATTCGTAATCTTTTAATTTTATTTGTTGAAGTGTTTCTTTGTTCTCCAAAGAAGCCATATATAATTTTTGAGATTCGTTCAATAATGTTTTCAAATCCCATGTGGTAACATCGCCTAAATCAAAATTTGCAGTTGTGGAACGGTTGTAAAAACGATAGCGGTTATTCTGAAAGTAATTCCATAACATTTCCGCTTTTGCAGAAGTTAAAATCTGTGTTAACGGAATTTGATTGGTCTTCCGAAGTGTATCTATATGTTGTAACGCTTTAACAAAAGCATCTTCTTCTAGTATTTGCTGGTATTTTAACTGATAAAACAACGCTTTAATTTGTTGCGGTTGATTTTGCTCTTTAACCGCTTTCTCCATGATTACAGACACGAGCTCTAAAGCTGATTTTTGTAATCCTTGTCTATCTAATGAATCGACTGTTTTCCAACTTATATCATAATCTGAATTCCCTATCAATGGTTTCGGTTGTAATGGTTCAATTACTGTTTTTTCAGTGTTGTTAGTAAGGTCATTGTTTTCGCAACTTCCTGAAAGAAGAAGAATTGCCAATCCTAAGAAGGCTATTTTTTGAAACCAGTTTTTCATATTGTTGTTATTGTTTAGTCTAAAATTAAGAAAATCTCGTAGTTACTACAAAAGGAACGCCATTTTATCTTTTAAATTTTAGAGATGCATAAATCTTTTTAAAAAAGCTTTCACGGAACACAACTGATAGCGACATTAATCGAAATATTAACAAAATAAATTAATTTACTCGATGAAACTATACAAATAATCATTTAACTTTGTACCCCGTTTTAATCATATGATGACAAAAAAACTATTTTTATTCACCGTATTGGTGTTTACTTTAACAAACCCACTATTTGCTCAAGTGCCTACTTTAGTAATAAATGAAGTTTCTAATGGTAGCTCAACAAAAAAGGAATACATCGAACTTTTAGTAATTGGGCCTAAAACCAATCCGTGTGAAGCGCCTGCAACACTCGATTTACGCAATTGGGTTATTGATGACAATAATGGCTTTTTAGGTTCTGATATTGAGAAAGGTATTGCCAAAGGCGCATTTCGTTTTAAAAACATTGCATTTTGGGAGAAAATTCCGGTGGGAACATTGATTCTACTTTACAATAAGGATGATTTTGAAGCATCGCTCATTACGAATGATATCTCGATGACAGATGGAAATTGTGTTTTGGTTATTCCATGTAATTCTAATTTACTTGAATCACAGACAATTTCACCTGATATTAACAACCTTAATTATCCTGCTTCTGGTTGGTCTACTCCCAATAGCTGGACACCGATTGGTTTACGTAACAAAGGAGATGGTGTTTTAATCTTTCGACCGACAAATACGACCACTCCCGTTCATTCCTTAGGATATGGCGATATATTAACAACAGAGGCAAATATTAGCTTTCCATTTAACGATTCAGGAACAGGGAATATTTTCGCAATGAAAAACACGAACACGGATAATTTTAACGATGTAACGAATTGGTCAAAAGAAGCGGCAAATAGTACAACACAAACGCCTGGTAAACCAAATAATGCGGCAAATGGAAGTTATATTTTATCGTTGAGTAATGGTTGTCAAGTTGCGCCCACATCTATTCCTTCATTAACAACTAGCATTATTCAGCCAACGACTTGTAATAAAGCAAATGGAGTAATTGGTTCAACTATTACAGGCGGAACACAACCTTTTTCGTATGATTGGTCGAATGGTGGAAATAATGCTACTATAAACAATGTTCCTGCTGGCGATTATACACTTATCATTACGGATGACAGTGGTTGTAAAGATACTTCTACAATTTCATTAGCTTCATCTGTCGGTCCAGCAGTTGATTTTTTTGTCACCAAAGATTCATGTGATTTACATAAGGGAAAAATCACGACGAATGTTACGAATGGTGCTATTCCTTACTCTTATTCATGGTCAAACGGTGCAAATACCGCTAATATTTCGAATCTAGAAAGTGGCAAGTATATACTCGAAATTACGGATGCTAATAATTGTCAACTAATTGATTCAGTAACGGTAGGAGAAGCTCCATGTGATGGAACAAATCCAGACCCAGTATTTCCTAGTGACACTTTCCCTTCTTTACTTGAAATGCCCAATGTATTTACACCAAATGGAGATGGGAAACATGATTTCTTTGTTCCCACAAAGCAGGAAAATATTGCTGTAGAATCATTTACTATTTTAAATCGTTGGGGAAATGTTCTTTTCCAAGATGATACGACCATCTTGTGGAATGGTCAATCGCACGGTCAAGATGCTGTATCAGGTACTTATTTTTACTTGGTGAAATACCGCACTATTTTCAATGAAGAAAAAGTGGAGCACGGATTCTTACAATTGGTGAGATAAAAATAAGTTTATGGCCACTCGATGCAATCGCGCGACAGCATAAACTTATTTTTAAATTCTTCTTTTTTATTTCTTAAAGTTAGGCGCTACGATTAAGTCTTTCGTACCATGTCCCCATGTGTAAAAACCTTCGCCAGACTTTACTCCTTTCTTCCCTGCAGTGACCATATTGACTAACAATGGACATGGTGCATATTTTTGATTTCCAAAACCATCGTACAATACACCTAAAATGGCTAAACACACATCTAATCCGATGAAGTCTGCTAATTGAAGCGGTCCCATTGGATGTGCCATTCCTAATTTCATGACGGTATCAATTTCTTCGACACCCGCAACACCTTCATACAACGAATAAATGGCTTCGTTAATCATCGGCATTAAAATTCTATTGGCGATAAAACCTGGATAATCGTTTACTTCTACTGGAACTTTATTCAGTTTTTTAGACGTTTCCATAATCAAATTCGTCACCTCATCAGACGTAGAATATCCACGAATAATTTCCACCAATTTCATCACTGGAACAGGATTCATAAAGTGCATTCCGATAATCTTATCGGGACGATTGGTCACAGAAGCTATTTTCGTAATTGAAATAGAAGACGTGTTTGAAGCTAGAATCACATTTGGAGCCGTCAATTCATCTAACTGCTTGAATATTTTTAATTTCAAATCGATATTTTCTGTTGCTGCCTCAACGACTAATTCTACTCCTTTTACACCATCAGCCATAGAAGTAAAAGTCGTCAAATTTTTCAAAGTCGTTGCTTTTTCATCTTCTGTCAAAGCACCTTTTGTCACCTGACGATCTAAGTTTTTTGTAATCGTCGCCATTCCACGTTGTAAAGCGTCTTCTGAAATATCAATCAACGAAACGTTATATCCAAATTGTGCAAAAGTGTGAGCAATTCCGTTGCCCATTGTCCCTGATCCAATAACAGCTACATTTTTCATATCTATTTTCTTAGTTTATTAAAGTTTTGCTCAAATATACAGATTCAAAGTCGGATGAAAGTGATTCTATTCATTTTATTTCATTGGTATTTCATAACCATTATCTTAACCAAAAGCACAAATAATCATCATTTTAACGGTTCAAAACGAAAGGTCAAAGCACTTACAATCATCTTAATAGGATTTTTTACAATCTTTTTTAAAATTTAACATTTTAATAGTTGGAATTGTAAACAAATGCTTTACCTTTGTCACAAGTAAATTCATAGTTTCGTTTTAGGTTTTAGATTATTGATAAAAAGAGGAGTGGAATCAACATATTGTTTTTCTCCTCTTTTTGTCTTTTTATGCCTTTTCTTTTGAACAAAATTGGAACTACTTTATCCCAAACAGTATATATCGAGCGAAATATGACACTCTTAGCTAGCACTCCAAAATCCATTGCCATAAAACTGACTCCAACGGCTGAACGTTTGGTCAAAAAAGGACATCCATGGGTATATTCGGACAGTATTTTAAAAACGAGTAAAGAAGGTGAAACGGGAGATGTTTGTGTCCTATTTGATACGAAAGAAAATGCACTTTATGCCATTGGTTTATACGATAAGAATTCTCCTATTCGTATTAAAATAATCAATCGTGGCGCTACAAAAGTGAATGAAGATTTCTTTACACAGCGTATTGCTGAAGCATTAGCAACACGTCAACCGCTTATTAACAACACGACGAATAGCTTTCGATTGCTATATGGTGAAAACGATTTTCTACCAGGAATTATCGCTGATGTGTATACGAAGGTCTTAGTTTTAAAACTCTATACTTCAGCTTGGCTTCCGTATTTAGAAGATTTGAAAAAAGCATTAATCGCTGTTACCAAAGTGAAGACGATTGTAGTGCGTTGCAGTCGCAATGTGTTGAAAGAAATAGGAAATAAATCTTTAGATGGCGCCATTGTTTATGGTGAATTACTCGACGAAGAGATTGTATTTATGGAACATGGCGTTCACTTCTCTGCAAATGTTGTAAAAGGACACAAAACAGGATTTTTCCTCGATCACAGACACAATCGTAAACGTGTTGGAGCACTTTCAAAAGGTAAAACAGTTTTAGATGTTTTCGCCTACGCTGGCGGTTTTTCGATTCACGCTTTGGTAGGCGGCGCAAGAAAGGTGACGAGTGTCGATATTAGTGCGCATGCATTAGAAATGGCGACCAAAAATGCAGCGTTAAATACATTCAAAGGTGAACATGAAAACGTAGTGGGAGATGCTTTTACTATTCTGAAAAAGTATCAAGCTGAAAATAAAAAATTCGACGTTGTTGTTATCGATCCACCTTCTTTTGCCAAAAGTAAAGAAGAAATCAAAACGGCGATTTACAAGTATACTGAACTAGCGAAATTAGGTGCGCAACTTGTTCAAAAGGGTGGGGTTTTAGTTCTTGCTTCATGTTCTTCTCGTGTTTCCGAGGAAGAGTTTCTAGAAAGTCATCAACAAGCTTTTCGTATGACAGGAAATCATTTTACGCAAATCGAAATAACGAGACATGATATCGATCACCCGATTGCATTTGCGGAAGGTGCGTATTTGAAATGTGCTTATTATTTGAAGTCTTAACACAAAGAATTATTCAATCTCACTTTGCTTTTCACTCTCCGCTCTCATTCTCACTCTGTTTTTCTCAGCATTTCCACATGCGGAATATCATCTTCCAAATACATCTCTCCTACTTGTTTAAATCCGTGTTTAACATAAAAATCAACTAGATATTCTTGTGCCGAAATACGTATTGCTTGTTTCCCAAAAAGATGTTCTATTTTCTCCAATGATTTGATCATTAACTCATGCGCTAAACCTTTTCTACGTTTAGATTTTTGTATAGCCACACGACCTATTGACACTTCTTTGTAGGAAATATTTTGTGGCACAATTCGAGAGACCGCAACAACTTCATTTTTAGAATTCAGTCCATACAGATGATACGAAACCAGGTCTTTTTTATCCACTTCTTGATACGGACAATTTTGTTCTACCACAAAGACTTCCGTTCGGAGAAAAAGAATGTGGTAGTATTCTAGTGCCGTTAATTCAGAAAAATGTTTGCACATCCACGTTAATTTCTCTTTCCTCATATATTTGGCCCTTTGTTGCTTATTAAATAAGTCATAAATATACACTATTTCAAAATTTTATAGAAATTCTCCTTATTAAAAGCGTAATTTTGCACTTCTAGTTTAAAAATGACTTCGAGCAAAAGTATCTATACTAAACCGTTTATATTAATGTGTTGCAGTACCTTGTTGTTTTCAGCGAGCTTCAACATGATAATTCCGGATTTGTCGAATTATTTGTCGAGTTTGGGAGGTGCTGAATACAAAGGATTAATTATTTCGCTTTTTACAATCACTGCTGGAATATCCCGTCCTTTCTCTGGTAAACTAACAGACACGATTGGGCGTATTCCTGTGATGATAATTGGTTCATTGGTATGCGTTGTATGTGGCCTACTCTATCCAGTTTTGACGACTGTTTATGGATTTCTTTTCTTACGATTAGTTCATGGTTTTTCGACAGGGTTCAAGCCGACATCTGCTGCAGCTTATATTGCCGACATCATCCCTAAAGAACGTTGGGGCGAGGCCGTTGGATTGTACGGAATGGCATTTAGTCTAGGTCAAGCAGTTGGTCCGGCAGCGGGAAGTTATATTACCATGTATTTTTCTATCGAGACCTTGTTTTATATCTCTTCCTTAGTTGGATTGTTATCTGTAATTATGATTTTACAATTAAAAGAGACTTTGGTAAAGAAAGAGAAATTTCGTTTTTCTCTTTTGAAAATGAAAAAAGAAGAAATCATCGATCGGAACGCTATTCCAGCCGCCATTGTTGTCGTTTTAACGTATCTATCATTTGGTGCTATTTTAACCCTGATCCCTGACTGGACAGAACATATTGGCATCAAAAACAAAGGAGCATTCTTCATCCTCTTTACCTTATCATCACTTCTAGTGCGTTTTGTTTCTGGTAAAGTCTCCGACAAATATGGAAGGATACGTGTCATAAATTTTGGATTGGTAGCCATCATATTCTCAACGGCTTATATTGGTCATGCAGATACGACGATTACATTTATGCTAGGTGGTTTTTTCTATGGCCTTTCGTTAGGAATCCTTTCACCAGCACTCAATGCTTGGACAATTGACCTCAGTCAGCCTGAACATCGTGGAAGAGCGATGGCTACTATGTATATTGCTTTGGAAGCCGGAATTGGGCTCGGGGCGCTTATTTCGGGGAGTTATTATAGCGATGTAATTTCGCGCTTCCCAATCGTATTTTACACCATTGCTTTTGTCAATAGCTTTGCGTTAGTCTACCTGTATTTTCGAAAAAGAAGAATGAAGTTGGTGACTATCTAATCACTTTAATCCTCTTGTTTTCTTGATATTCTCGTAAGCTGATTGAATTTGTTGGAACTTCTCTTTCGCTGCTTTTTGATGCTCTTGTCCCATATCTTGTACTTTATCCGGATGATATTTGATCGCCATTTTTCGATACGCACTTTTAATTTCACTGTCTGTCGCACTTTCGGTAATTCCCAAAATCACATAATCGGATTGCGGGTTTCTATAAAACATATTCTTAATACTCTGAAAGTCAGCATCACTCACATGTAGTTGACGTGCTATTCGGTAGATAATATTGATTTCATTTTCCGAAACATGATTGTCTGCTTTGGCGATTCCGAACAAATAATGAATCAATTGAATACGTACTTCTTCCGTAGTTCTATAGCGCAAAAAACTACACGTTTCATTGATGTTGATATGATCTTGGTCAAGGGTTTCTTTTAGGAAAGCTAGATGTTGTCGTGTGAATTGATGTCCAAATTGACCTTGAAAAAAGGTTTTTAAATAATCTAATTCTGATTTTAATACTTTTCCATCTGCTTTCATCACTGCGGCAGAAAGCATCAAAAGAATAGATATAAAATCGTGTTGTTCGCCTTGCCCATATCCACGTGGCATTTGTTGAAATGGGTCACGATAATTTTGACTTCCGTTTTGAAAACGTTGTTGATTGGAGCTTTGATTTGAAGTACTAGCAAGAATCGTATCCACTAAATACCCTATTCCATATCCAACAATGGCTCCAAAAAAATTGTAGCCCATTATAAAAAAACCTAAAAACGCTAAGAAGTATTTCAACTTTAAAACTTAAAAAATGAACGCTGTAAACCTCGATTTAACCTTCGAATAGTCAACAGCGTTCAAAAAATTTGATGCGAATATATTAAACTAATTGAATACTTCTTTCAATAAATTGATCTAAAGCTTCACCTTTTAGTAAACCTTGAGAAAGAAGTGCTAAATCTGTCAATTGTTTTGCTTTCTCCGACTTGGATGCAGCATCACTTTCTTTTGTTAGCGCTTCAATCTTTGGATGATTGGCATTTACCATCACTTTATACGTCTCAGGGAAAGCACCAAAGAATGCATTACCTCCTAATTTTTGTTGTTCCATCATACGACGAATAAACTCAGGCTGAGTCACAATAATCGGTGCATCTGTTGGAGACATACTCTTCATTTCAATGTTGTATTTCTCTTTGTTTACCACACCTTCGAAAACCACTTTCATCACTTCTTCTTCCTCTTTTGAAAGTTTGGAAGGAATCTCATCTGTTTTCTTTATCAGGTTATCAATACTGTCGGCATCGACACGAGTCAAAGTCACATCTTGGTTCTCTTGTTCAAACTTGGAAATCCAGTGTGGAGCTAAAGGTCCATCGACCACAATAACATCGTAACCGCGGTCTTTCGCTGCTCTAACAAAACTGAATTGTCCTTCTGCATCACTCGTATAAAGAATTACTACTTTGTTGTCTTTATCCGTTTGAAGTGGTTTTACTTTTTCCAAATATTCTTCGGAAGTGTAGAATTTACCATCTAATGATTTCAATAATGTGAATGCTTTTGCTTTCTCTGCAAATTTTTCATCCATCAATGTTCCATATTCCACGAATACTTTCAAATCTGCCCATTTGGATTCAAAATCAGCACGATCTTTCTTGAACATTTCGGCTAATTTATCCGCTACTTTCTTGGTAATGTGTGACGAAATTTTCTTCACATTGCTATCACTTTGTAAATACGAACGAGAAACGTTTAATGGAATATCTGGAGAATCAATCACACCATGTAACAAAGTCAAAAACTCAGGAACGATTTGTTCTACATTGTCAGTAATAAAAACTTGATTACTGTAAAGGTTGATTTTATTACGTTGAACTTCAACACGTTCGTTTATTTTAGGGAAATACAATATTCCAGTTAAATTGAACGGATAATCCACATTTAAGTGAATGTGAAACAATGGATCTTCGAAAGACATTGGATACAATTCACGGTAAAATGCTTTGTAATCTTCGTCTGTTAAATCAGCTGGTTTCTTAGTCCAAGCAGGAACAGTATTATTCACCTGATTTGGAACGTCAATCGCTACTCGTTTGATATTTCCTTTGTCATCTTTTTCACCTTCTGGAGAATCAATATATTCTGTTACTGTTCCAAAAATGATTGGAATTGGTAAGAATTTACAGTATTTCGTTAGAATTCCTTGTAATCTTTCTTTCTCCAAAAACTCGGCAGAATCTTCTCCTATATAAAGAATGATATCTGTTCCACGAGTTTCTTTTTCGATGTCCGAAATTGTGTATTCTGGTGAACCATTTGATTCCCATTGTACCGCTTGCGAACCTTCAGTACGTGAAAGTGTACGGATTTGTACTTTTTCAGCGACCATAAATGCCGAGTAAAAACCTAAACCAAAGTGACCGATGATGTTTTCAGCACCTTCTTTTCCTTTGTATAAGTTCACAAACTCTTCCGCTCCAGAGAACGCTATTTGATTGATATATTTGTCAATTTCTTCGGTTGTCATACCGATACCATTATCCGATATCGTAATTGTTTTAGCGGCTTTATCTAGTTTTACCTCTACTTTTAAATCGCCTAATTCTCCTTTAAATTCACCAGAAGAAGAAAGCACTTTCAATTTTTGACACGCATCAACAGCGTTGGAAACTAATTCTCTTAAAAATATTTCGTGATCAGAGTATAAAAATCGTTTAATGATCGGAAAGATGTTTTCCGTTTGAACATTAATTTGACCTGTTTTCATTTTTAAAGTTTTTTAAATGTTTTCCTTTTTTAGTCAAGGTTTATGCCAATGAAATTAGTCTGACAAAATGACTTTAAAAATGATGAATGTATGTCATTATTTCGGTAAGTTCTAAAATGAATAGCTGAAATTGGGAGAAGAAAGAGTTTCAAATATTCAAACGAAATACTTGAAATTTCAATTCTTTATTCTTCTTTTACTTTTTGTCCGTCAAAAAGTAACAAAAACCTCGCCGTCGTGATCTTTTTCATCACCCAAATCTTTCTCATTGCTTGTAAAAATAAAACTCGCTAGCGCTCAAACAGTTATTTTTACTACAGCAATTTCGTCGTTTGGGTCCCGACGAAAAAATCAATACGGCATCCTAATCAGTCTTTGTATTTGGAATTTCGATTTAAATCCTATTTCGTATTATCACAAAACCGTTTTTAGAAACTGTCCTGTGTAACTTGTCGGGTCTTTGGCTAGATCTTCGGGTTTTCCTTCGAAAACAATAGTTCCACCTGCTTCTCCACCTTCCAAACCAATGTCGATAATCCAATCTGCGGATTTGATAATATCTAAATTATGCTCAATGACTATCAGTGAATTTCCTTGATCGACCAAGCGTTGAAAAGCAATCAATAATTTTTCAATGTCGTAAAAATGCAAGCCGGTTGTTGGTTCATCGAAGATAAAGAGCGTATTTTTTTGTTCGTTCGATTTGATTAAAAAAGAGGCTAATTTCACCCGTTGTGCTTCTCCACCAGAAAGTGTGCTTGAAGCTTGTCCCATTTTTAAATAACCTAAACCAACATCTGATAATGGTTGAATTTTAGCAACAATTTTTTCTGCTAAACGGTCGTCCATTTGGGTGAAAAATTCAATACCTTCTTGGATATCCATTTCTAAAATATCGGAAATGTTTTTTCCATCTAACAAAATGTCTAAAGTTTCGGACTTGTATCGTTTTCCTTGACAGGCCTCACACTTCAAATGAACATCCGCCATAAATTGCATACTTACTGTTACAGCGCCTTCTCCTTCGCACATTTCGCAACGCCCACCTTCCACGTTAAAACTGAAATAACCAGGCTTTAATCCCAAGGCTTTTGCTTTGGATGTTTTGGCAAAAAGTTCGCGGATATCGTCGAACGCTTTTACATACGTCACAGGATTGCTGCGTGAAGATTTTCCGATGGGGTTTTGATTGACAAATTCCAAATCGGTTATGCGCTTGAAATCTCCTTTTATTTCTTTGAAATTCCCGATAGCATCACCGTATTGTCCTAATTTTTGACGAATAGCTGGATACAATATTTCTTTCACTAAGGTACTTTTTCCGGAACCCGAAACGCCCGTTACACATACGAAAGAGTACAGCGGAAATTTAACCGTTACATTCTTTAAATTATGTTGTTTAGCGCCAACGACTTCAATATAACTAGATGATTTTCGTCGGAATTTCGGAACGTCAATCTTGCGTTTTCCAGTTAGATATTCGGCGGTTAAACTATTCTTCGCTTTCAATAATTGTTGATGATTTCCTTGAAACACCACTTCGCCACCAAAAACACCTGCTTTTGGTCCGATATCAATTATTTGATTAGCGGCTCGCATGATTGATTCTTCGTGCTCAACAATAATAACCGTATTTCCTAAATCACGTAAACGCTTCAAGACAGTAATCAATCGTTCGGTATCGCGCGGATGTAAACCAATGCTCGGTTCATCTAAAATATACATCGAACCCACTAAACTACTTCCTAATGAGGTTGCTAAATTAATGCGTTGCGATTCACCACCAGAAAGTGAATTTGAACTACGATTCAAGGTCAAATATCCCAAACCAACATCACTGATAAATTGTAAACGATTCGTGATTTCAGGTAACAAACGTTTAGTTATAACTTCTTGCTGCTTTTCTAATTTCAAGTTCTTGAAAAAAGGTAAATTTTCGCTTATCGGCATCAACACAATATCCGTAATCGATTTTCCATCAATTTTGACATAATTGGCATCTCTTCGCAAACGTGTTCCACGACAATCAGGGCATAAAGTTTTTCCACGAAAGCGCGATAACATCACACGGTATTGTATTTTATAGCCGTTGGATTCTAAATATTTGAAAAATTTATTCAATCCTTCAAAATATTCATTTCCAGTCCATAATAATTGGTATTGCTCCGGCGTGAGTTCTTCAATTGGTTTGTGTATCGGAAAATTAAACTTTGAAGCATTGTGAATTAACTCGTTTAAAAATTCATGCATTGTTTCGCCTCTCCAGCAAACAATACCACCTTCGTAAACGCTCATACTTGGATCTGGAATCACTAATTTTTCGTCAATTCCAATAACGGCACCAAATCCTTCACAGGTTTGACAGGCACCAAATGGATTGTTAAAGGTGAAAAAATGTTCATTTGGCTCAACAAATTCCATTCCGTCCAATTCAAAACGGTTGTTGAATTCCTTCATTTTCTCGCCGTATAACAAAAAAAGATAGCAGGTTCCTTGTCCTTCTCCAAAAGCGATATTTACCGAGTCAGCGATTCTGTATTGTTCATCTTCATCGAATTTTTGAACACGAATTCGGTCAATGAGTAAATATGCCTTATCGAGATTTTTTTGATCTTTGGAAACATCATCTAATTCAAAGACTTCATTTTCGATTAAAATTCGAAGATAACCTTGTTCTTTCAGTAATTGCAATTGACGTTCAACGCCGTATTTTTTGAACCCTAAAATAGGAGACAAAATATACAATTTACTTTCTTCGGGAAGTTCCATGATAAAGTTGACCACGTCCGTTACCGAATGTTTTCTCACTTCTTTTCCAGAAATGGGCGAAATCGTTTTTCCAGCTCGTGCAAACAACAATTTCAGATAATCATATACTTCTGTTGTTGTTCCAACGGTTGAACGTGGATTCGTCGAAATCACTTTCTGTTCAATCGCAATCGCAGGTGAAATACCTTTTATAAAATCCACTTCGGGTTTGTCTAATTTGCCTAAGAACTGACGTGCATAAGACGATAAGCTTTCGACATAGCGACGTTGACCTTCTGCGAAAAGAGTGTCAAATGCCAAGGATGATTTTCCAGAACCAGACAATCCCGTTATTACAATCATTTTACCATGCGGAATCTCGACATCAATATTTTTTAGATTATTGACGCGTGCTCCTTTGATTTGTATGAATTTCTGAATCATGAATAAAACGTTATAATGAATGTAATTTTGCGATTTTAATTTGAATTAGTATTCTTTATAACATATCAATGATTTCATCATCTACCATTTCAGGTACTGTCACTTTCAGCTTAGGTTCCTGTTCCATCGCTCTTTTAATGGCAAAGACAGAACCGTCATTTCTAGCCCATGAACGTCTTGAAATACCATTATTGACATCCCAAAATAGCATGCTCTGTAATTTTCTGTCTGATTCTTCTGTGCCGTCTAACAACATTCCAAAACCACCGTTAATTACTTCTCCCCAACCAACACCACCACCGTTGTGAATAGAAACCCATGTCGCTCCACGGAAGCTATCTCCGATGACATTTTGAATGGCCATATCAGCTGTGTATCGTGAACCGTCATATATGTTAGATGTTTCTCTAAAAGGAGAATCCGTTCCAGAAACATCGTGATGATCTCTCCCTAAAACTACAGGTCCAATTTTTCCATCGGCAATAGCCTTGTTAAATGCTTTCGCAATTTCAACACGACCTAAAGCGTCAGCATACAATATACGTGCTTGTGAACCCACTACTAATTTATTCGCTTGCGCGCCTTCAATCCATTGGATATTATCTTGCATTTGTTGCTGAATTTCGGCAGGAGCAGTCTTCATGATTTCAGTGAGAACCTTTTTCGCTATTTCATCTGTTTTTTGTAAATCTTCTGGTTTTCCTGAAGCACAAACCCATCTAAAAGGACCAAATCCAAAATCAAAACACATCGGTCCCATGATATCTTGCACATACGATGGATATCTAAAATCGATACCATTCTCCGCCATAACATCAGCTCCTGCACGAGAAGCTTCTAGTAAAAAGGCATTTCCATAATCGAAGAAATAAGTACCTCTTTCTGTATGTTTATTGATCGCAGCAATTTGTCTAATCAGTGAAGCTTGCACTTTTTCTTTGAACAATTCAGGATTACTGACCATCAATTCATTCGCTTCTTCAAACGATAAATCAACTGGATAATAACCGCCTGCCCACGGATTATGAAGCGACGTTTGATCGGAACCAAGGTCAATATGAATATCTTCTTTTAGGAAATATTCCCAAACATCTACCACATTTCCGACATAGGCTAAAGAAAGTACTTCTTCATTTTTTTGCGCCGTACGAACTCTATCCGTTAATTGTTTTAAATCATAAAATATTTCATCCACCCAACCTTGGCTATAGCGTTTTTCTGCTGCATTTTTGTTGACTTCAGCAGTCACAGAAATACATCCAGCGATATTTCCTGCTTTCGGTTGTGCGCCAGACATTCCACCCAAACCAGCCGTGACAAATAAACCGCCTTTTGGAGATTTGCCAATTTTTCTAAATCCATTCAGTACCGTTATCGTTGTTCCATGTACGATTCCTTGCGGTCCGATGTACATATACGAACCAGCGGTCATTTGACCATATTGCGTCACACCTAAAGCATTATAACGCTCCCAGTCTTCCGGTTTAGAATAATTCGGGATCATCATACCATTAGTAACTACCACTCTTGGCGCGTCTATATGTGAAGGAAACAATCCCATTGGATGACCAGAATACATCGCTAATGTTTGTTCATCTGTCATTTCAGAAAGATACTTCATTGCCAATCGATACTGAATCCAGTTTTGGAAAACAGCGCCATTTCCGCCATAGGTAATCAATTCATCTGGATGTTGTGCAACTGCGTTATCCAAATTATTTTGAATCATCAACATAATCGATTTCGCTTGTAACGATTTCCCAGGATAGTCTTCAATCGGACGCGCATACATTTTATACGTCGGCTTAAAACGATACATGTAGATTCGTCCGTATTGGATTAACTCATCATAAAATTCGCTTGCTAATTCTTTATGGAATTGTTTTGGAAAATAACGCAATGCATTTCTCACCGCTAATTTCTTTTCTTCTTTAGAAAGTATATCTTTTCTTTTAGGCGCATGATTCACCAAAGGATTGATGAGTTGTTTTTCCGGTAAAGTAGATGGAATTCCCATCTGAATATCGTTGTGAAATGCTTCTAATGTCATTTTTTCAAGTTTGAAACAAAGATACATTAGTTTATAAAGAAAGGAAAGAAGAAAACCAAAAAAGGCAACTGATTGAGTTGCCTTTTAAATAATATGAAGTGTTTATTATTTTAGAAACTTAAAATTCATTCCAGGATAAACGGCTGCATTTCCCAATTCTTCTTCAATACGAAGTAATTGATTGTATTTTGCCATACGATCAGAGCGAGATGCTGAGCCCGTTTTAATTTGTCCACAGTTTAAAGCAACTGCTAAATCAGCAATCGTATTATCTTCCGTCTCACCAGAACGATGACTCATTACGGATGAGTAACCGTTCTTAGTCGCTAAATGAACTGCTTCAATCGTTTCTGTTAAGGTTCCAATTTGATTTACTTTAATCAAAATAGAATTGGCAATTCCTTGATCAATTCCTTGCTTCAGACGAACGGTGTTGGTTACGAATAAATCATCTCCTACCAATTGAACTTTATCTCCAAGAGTTTCCGTTAGTAATTTCCAACCTTCCCAATCGTCTTCCGCTAAACCATCTTCAACGGAAATAATCGGATATTTATCACACCATTGTTTCCAATAGTCAACCATTTCAGTAGATGTTCTTTCTTCACCAGTTGATTCAAAAATGTATTTACCATTCTTATAAAACTCGGAAGCTGCCGCATCAAGTGCAATGAAAACATCTTTACCAGGAACGAAACCAGCAATTTTAATTGCTTCTAAAACGACTTCAATCGCTTCTTCATTCGAATTCAAACTTGGAGCAAAACCACCTTCATCACCCACATTTGTAGACATTCCTTTTGATTTAAGAACACCTTTCAAATGGTGAAAAATTTCCACTCCCCATCGTAATCCTTCAGAAAATGAGCTAGCGCCGAAGGGCATCACCATAAATTCTTGAATATCTATTTTATTGTCAGCGTGAGATCCACCGTTTAAGATATTCATCATTGGAACGGGCATTGTTACTGCACCTACTCCACCAATATAAGAGTATAGAGATAAATCAGCATCTAAAGCCGCTGCCTTTGCAACTGCTAATGAAGTACCTAACAACGCATTAGCACCTAAATAAGATTTATTCGGTGTTCCATCTAATTCAATTAAGCGTTGGTCAATTGATTTTTGATCAAAAACAGATGCGCCAAAAAGTGCTTCTGCAATAATTGTATTCACATTTTCCACTGCTTTTAAGACGCCTTTACCAAGATAGTAACTCTTGTCGTCATCTCTTAATTCAACAGCCTCATGCGCACCAGTTGATGCACCTGAAGGAACTACAGCTCTTCCAATATTACCAGAAGAAGTATGAACATCTACTTCAACAGTTGGATTACCTCTAGAATCTAATATTTGTCTAGCAAAAATCTTAACAATTTTACTCATAGTGATTTATTTAGTTTTAAATGCGCTAATATTATTAATAAATTGGTCAAATAGATAACGAGAGTCGTTTGGTCCCGCAGATGATTCTGGATGGTATTGAACCGAGAATACGGATCTATTTTTAATGCGAATTCCAGCGACAGAATTATCATTCAAATGACGGTGAGTCACTTCAATTTCGGAGTTATTCTGAGTACTTTCATCAGAAATAACAAATCCATGATTTTGAGACGTTATTTCACATTTACCAGTCATTAAGTTTTTAACTGGATGATTTATTCCACGATGACCATTAAACATTTTTACTGTTTTTAGATTCATCGCATGACCAATTATTTGATGCCCCATACAAATGCCAAAAACAGGTATATTTAAGTCTAAAATGGACTTAACTAATTTAGTGGACTCAACCATTGCTGCAGGATCACCTGGACCGTTAGAAAGCATTATCCCATCATAGTTTGACGATTTTATCTCATCGATAGATGTATTCATTGGCAAAACCGTTACGTCACAACCACGTTCTGTTAAACAACGAATAATATTACGTTTTACACCGAAATCAAGTAATGCAACGTTATATTTAGAATGATCGGATTTTACGCTATATTTTCCTTTTGTAGAAACTTTAGAAGACAATTCAAGACCTTCCATTGAGGGTGCTGCTTTTAATCTATTCTTTAATTCTTCCATATCGAAGATTTCTGAAGAAATAATAGCATTCATAGCTCCTTTATTTCTAATATGACGAACAAGTGCACGTGTATCAATGTCCGAAATTCCAACGCAAGATGAACTTATCAATTTTTCATTAATAGATTCATTGGCAGAAGAACGAGAGTACATCTTACTAAACTTCTTAGTCACTAATCCTTTGATCATCACTTCATCAGATTCATTTTCATCAATATGACTTCCATAATTACCAATATGAGATGTGGTCATTATTAAGATTTGTCCGTAGTAAGAAGGATCTGTAAACACTTCTTGATAACCTGTCATACTTGTATTAAAAGCAATTTCTCCAATGGTAGTGCCAACTTTACCGATTGACGTTCCTGTAAAAAGAGTACCATCTTCCAATAGAAGAACTGCTGAGTTTGAGTCGTTCATCAACTAATTATTTTAAGATTGCTCAAAGATATATAAAAAAAAAGGCATCTTAAATAAGATGCCTTAATATGTTAAAAAGTATTCATTACTTTTCTTCTGCTGAATCTTCTTTCGTTTCATCAGCTGAATCTTCTTCTGTTTTAGCTTCTTCTGTTGTATCAGCCGTTGCTTCAACAACAGGAGTTTCAACAACTTCTTCAGCAACCTCTTCTTTAGTAGATTTAGAAGAACCTCTTCTTGAACGACGCGTTGTTTTCTTCGCTTCTTTCGTGTAGATTTCATTAAAATCTACTAATTCTATTAAACACATTTCAGCGTTATCTCCTAAACGATTTCCCAATCGGATGATTCTTGTGTAACCACCTGGTCTATCAGCAACTTTAGGAGCTACGTCTCTGAATAATTCAGAAACAACTTCTTTATCTTTTAAATAACTGAAAACAGTTCTTCTAGAATGTGTTGAATCCGTCTTTGATTTAGTGATAAGCGGTTCTACAAATACTCTCAACGCTTTTGCCTTCGCAACTGTTGTATTAATGCGTTTATGAGAGATTAGAGAACAGGCCATATTAGACAGCATCGCACTTCTATGAGAATGTGTTCTACTTAAGTGATTTACTTTTTTACCGTGTCTCATTATTTAATTTCTTTAAGGATACTTACTACTCTTTATCTAGTTTGTATTTTGCAACGTTCATACCGAAGTTCAAGCCCTTGTTATCCACAAGATCCTCTAATTCAGTCAATGATTTCTTACCAAAGTTTCTAAACTTCAATAAATCAGATTTATTAAAGACAACTAAGTCACCTAACGTTTCAACATCTGCAGCTTTTAAGCAATTAAGAGCACGAACAGAAAGGTCTAGGTCAACTAATTTTGTTTTCAACAATTGACGCATATGTAAAGATGTCTCATCAAATTCCTCAGAGTCCGATTTAATTTCTGAATCTAACGTAATTTTCTCATCAGAGAATAACATAAAGTGATGAATCAAAATCTTAGCTGCTTCTTTTAGCGCTTCCTTTGGATGAATAGAACCGTCAGTAATGATATCGAAAATTAATTTTTCGTAATCTGTTTTTTGTTCAACACGGTAATTTTCAATTGTATATTTTACATTCTTAATAGGAGTGTAAATAGAGTCAATGAAAATAGTACCAAAAGGAACACCACTGATTTTGTTTTCTTCTGCAGAAATATACCCTCTTCCTTTTGTGATAGAAAGTTCCATTTCAAATTTAACAGAAGAATCCATGTTACAAATAACGAAATCAGGATTTAAAACTTGGAAAGCTGAAGTAAACTTTCCGAGATCACCAGCAGTTAATTGATTTTTCCCTGAAATAGATACAATAGCTGTTTCTGTGTCAGTTCCTTCAATTTGCTGTTTAAATCGGACTTGCTTTAAATTAAGGATAATTTCGGTAATATCTTCGACAACACCCTTTAAAGTCGTAAACTCGTGATCAGCACCTTCAATTCGAATGGAAGAGATAGCAAATCCTTCTAAAGAAGATAATAATATACGACGAAGAGCATTACCAATCGTAATACCGTAACCAGGTTCTAAAGGACGAAATTCAAATTGACCATTGAATTCGTCAGATTGAATCATAATTACTTTATCCGGTTTTTGAAAATCTAGAATAGCCATGTAATGCAAAATTTTATTTAGAATATAACTCAACGATTAGTTGTTCTTTAATATTCTCAGGAATCATATCTCTAGCAGGAATGCTAAGAAATTTACCTTCCATTGAAGAACTGTTCCAGTCTAACCAATCGTACTTTCTATTATTAGAAGCAAGCGAGTTTGAAATAGCTTCTAATGATTTGGATTTCTCTCTAACACCAACAACTTCACCTATTCTTAATGAATAAGAAGGAATGTTTACAACGTTTCCGTTGATTGTGATGTGCTTATGAGAAACTAATTGTCTTGCAGCGCTTCTAGTTGGAGCAATTCCTAATCTAAAAACAACATTATCTAAACGAGATTCACAAAGTTGTAATAAAATCTCACCAGTAATACCTGGCTTAGCATTTGCTTTTTTATACATGTTTAAGAACTGTCTTTCAAGTAGACCGTACGTGTACTTTGCTTTTTGTTTCTCGTTTAACTGAATTGCAAATTCAGAACGTTTAGCGCCTCTTCTCTTGTTAGGGCCGTGTTGACCTGGACCAAAAGGTCTTCTTTCAACTGCTTTATCGGGTCCAAAAATTTGTTCTCCGAATTTACGTGCGACTTTCGTCTTTGCACCTGTGTATCTTGCCATTATTTAAAAATTAAATTTACTATGAATTAAGGCTTTCCTTCGATAGTATTAGATTAAACACGTCTTCTTTTTGGTGGACGACAACCATTATGTGGCATTGGAGTAGTATCCATGATTTCGATAACCTCAATACCTGAATTATGAATTGATCTGATAGCAGATTCTCTTCCAGCACCAGGTCCTTTTACAAAGACTTTTACTTTACGTAATCCATTCTCAAATGCTTCTTTAGAACATTCCTCAGCAGCGATTTGTGCAGCATATGGGGTGTTTTTTTTAGATCCTCTGAAGCCCATTTTTCCAGCTGATGACCAAGATATTACTTGACCGCTGTTGTTCGTCAACGAAATAATGATATTGTTGAAGGTAGCTTGAATATGCGCTTCACCCAATGCATCTACTTTGACGATCTTCTTCTTTTTTTGATTTGCTTTAGCCATTATAACTATTTATTATTATTTAGT
>CAZDAR010000033.1:0-26857 GCA_964503665.1 uncultured Flavobacteriales bacterium | reverse complement strand
TAAAGTTATTAACACCCCTTTTCTTGAAAAATAATCTAAAAAATCCTTTCATATCATTCAATGGGCGTAACTTTGCCCTATGCGAATAGATATTCTCACCGTTTTACCAGAATTGTTAGCCAGTCCTTTCAGTGCTTCGATTTTATTGCGTGCACAAGAGAAAGGTTTGTGTGAAATACACCTTCACAACATTCGTGAATTTGGTATTGGAAAACGTCGAGATGTCGATGATTATCAATACGGTGGCGGTGCTGGAATGGTCATGCTGTGCGAACCTATTGCGCAATTAATCGACCAATTAAAAGCAGAAAGAAGCTACGATGAAATCATTTATATGACTCCCGATGGTGAGCTTTTAGAGCAAGCTACTTGTAACCAAATGAGTTTATTGAAGAACATCATCATTTTGTGTGGTCATTATAAAGGAATTGATGAACGGATTCGTCAATTGTATATCACCCGTGAGATTTCAATTGGTTCGTATGTTTTGTCTGGTGGTGAATTAGCCGCGGCAGTTGTGACAGATGCTATTGTTCGTTTAATCCCAGGTGTTTTAGGTGATGAAACAAGCGCGCTTTCCGACAGTTTTCAAGATAGTTTATTGTCACCACCTGTTTACACACGTCCACCGGAATTTCAAGGATTAAAAGTACCCGATGTTTTACTTTCAGGCGACTTTAAAAAGATTGAAAAATACCGTGAAGAACAAGCTTTAGAGCGCACCAAACAACGTCGTCCCGATTTATTAGAAGACCATGGAAAAAACAATTGAAGCACTTAAAAATGGAGGCATCATCCTCTATCCTACCGATACCATTTGGGGATTAGGGTGTGATGCGACGAATGACGAAGCATGTCAGAAACTCATGGACTTAAAAAATAGAGGTGCGGAGAAAAGTTTTATTGTTTTGGTGGATAGCATACAAATGTTAGAACGTTATACTGTAGAATTTCCACCCGTTTGCTATGAACTAATCGATTTTGCCACTCGCCCACTCACTATTATCTATCCATTGGTTCGAAATTTGTCTAATCACGTCAAAGCAGCTGATGGTTCTGTAGGTATTCGTGTGACGAATGATCCCATTTGTCGAAAATTAATTCAACAGTTAAAAAGGCCCATCGTTTCGACTTCCGCCAATTTTTCAGGAGAGAAAAGTCCAACGTGTTTTAACGATATTTCAGAAACATTAAAAAGTAAAGTCGACGGTATTGTGATGGAACGCTTAAAAGACGTCTGTACAACACCTTCTCAAGTCATAAAAATAGGTTTAGATTCAACCGTTCAAATTATACGAAAATGATTAAAAAAATTGCATTAATAACGCCCGTTTTACTATTTAGCTTCACTGCTTGTTCACAGAATGCAGTAAAATCAACACCTGAGAAAAAAGAAGCTGTTGTCATCAAAAAAGTCGAGGAAATGCATTTCACGCTTAACGATTTTTATGCTGCCAATGTCGCACTTGACCAGAAAGTAGAAGATTACTTCTCAAAGATGGATGACACTTCAAAAGTAGCTCAAACGATTATGCCAGCAATGGGTCGTTTAGGTCAACCAACAGAAACTATTTTCAGATTGGTTCGCGAGCGAAAAATCGGTGGAATTTTGATGTTAAATGGTACAAAAGAACAATTTAAGCAATGGATTGATTCCATAAATGCGATAAATGTAACCTTAGGCGCTCCTGCTTTCTTGTATAGTGCCGATGCAGAACCTTCTTTAGTCAATCGCAAGATATTAGGTTCAAAAATCGTTAAAAAAGCGAATGAATTAAAGACTGTTGAAGAAGTCAAAGAATGTGCTAAAACGATTGCAGATGAACTATTAGCGATTGGTATTAATTACAATTTCGCACCAGTTGTCGATATGAGTCCCAATCAAACGGTTGGTTGGAGAAGCTTTGGCGCTGTTCCTGAGAATATCATTCCTTGGTCGAATGCTTTTATCCAAACGACACAAGAAAATGGTATTATAGCTACTGCCAAACATTTCCCTGGGCATGGTTTAGTTTCTGGCGACACACACAAGTCACTACAAGCGATTGATGGAGAACTGAAAGAGATTAAAAATTATCCAGAATTAATCAAAGATGGTGTTCTTTCCATCATGATAGGACATTTAGCGGTCATCAATAATCCAAAATACAACACCGATGGATTGCCAGCAACGCTTTCTAAGAAAATCATCACCGATTTGTTACGTACGGAGATGCATTTTAACGGAATTGTAGTGACGGATGCTATGAATATGGGCGGCGTTGTCAGCGTTCCAAATTGTGAAGTAAAAGCCATCGAAGCAGGTTGTGATATTGCCTTAATGCCTGTCAATACTGATAAAGCGTTCAAAAGTATTTTAGACAAATATCGCTCTGATGCTAATTTTAAGAAGCAATTAGATGCATCTGCGAAACGAATTATTCGGTTGAAAATATGTTTGGGATTACTTTGATTAGTAGATGATAAGATCATTTATCATCACCTTTTCTTTCTAATTATATCGGATATACATTTCAGCTAAATAGCAGTTAACGAACCAAAACAAAGGCTATTAAATCGTTTATCTATTTAAGATTCGATGTGTAATTGATATCTATTTTCTGAATAAATTTAACTAACTTTAGCAGAAATAACAATCAGTTAATCTATAAATCAAGACTATTTGTTAGTTTTATTATTCGAATTTACAAGGTTTGGAAGTTATCACTTTCTTCCGATGATTATTTCGACAATTCTGCTAAATGGATAATTTAATAATACTCAAGTTATGCTGATAAAATTTTTTATAACATCAACGGTTTCACTATTAATAACACTTGCATTAGCTATTTTCATAAGCTCGGGTTGGTATGTACTTTTTGGCATTGTTTTAATTCTGACAATTTTGGGATATTATGACCTTTTTCAAAAGCGACATACAATTATGCGAAATTATCCCATAGTCGGCAGATTGCGTTACGTACTGGAGGAATTACGCCCAAAAGTATATCAGTATTTTATTGAATCAGACATCGAAGGCCGTCCTTTTAATCGTATTGATCGCTCTACCGTATATCAAAGAGCAAAAGGTGCACGTGATACTATTCCTTTTGGAACTCAACTCGATGTATATGCCGAAGGATACGAATGGCTTTGTCATACTATGTCTCCAAAGGCTTTTAATACGATCAATCATGATCCTCGAGTTTTGATTGGTAATAAGGATTGTAAGCATCCCTATTCTGCTAGTATATTGAATATTTCAGCGATGAGTTTTGGAGCGCTTAGTGCGAATGCCGTTAAAGCATTGAATGCTGGTGCTAAAATGGGGAATTTTGCCCACAATACGGGAGAAGGAGGTTTGAGTCACTATCACTTAGAAGAAGGTGGAGATTTGATTTGGCAAATCGGTACTGGTTACTTTGGATGCAGAGATGATGAAGGAAATTTTAACCCTGAGCTTTTCGCCGAAAAATCGAAACACCCCAACGTAAAAATGATTGAGCTGAAAATCTCACAAGGTGCCAAACCTGGGCACGGTGGAATATTACCTGCTGAAAAAAACACCGTGGAAATCGCTAAGATACGCCACATTAAACCATTTACTAAAGTTTCATCACCACCTTATCATACCGCTTTTGATTCGCCATTGGAAATGGTGGCATTTATTCAGAAACTAAGAGATTTATCCGGTGGAAAACCAGTTGGTTTTAAATTGTGTATCGGTTATAAGAGTGAATTTATTGCTGTTTGTCAAGCTATGATAGAACTTGATATTTACCCTGATTTCATTGCTGTAGATGGCGGTGAAGGAGGAACAGGAGCTGCGCCACCAGAATTCACTAATTATGTCGGTGCACCCTTAATTGATAGTCTCGATTTTGTCCATAACATCCTCAATGGATTGGATATTCGGAAACACATCAAGATTCTTGCCTCTGGTAAAATCACTTCTGCATTTCACATCGCTCGTGCTATTGCTCTAGGCGCAGACGCCTGTTACCAAGCACGTGGCATGAAACTAGCCTTAGGTTGTATTCAGGCTTTGTTGTGCAACACAAATAGATGCCCAACAGGTATCACAACCCAAGACCCTAAATTGACGCGTGGATTAGTAGTGGAAGATAAAAAGGTTCGTGTGGCTAATTATCACAAAACAACACTTAAAAATTTCGCAGAACTTCTAGGAGCTACTGGCGTAACCGAAACAGAAAACTTGAAACGTTCTCATATTTATCGTCGAATTTCCTATAATAATATGATTACCTACGAGGAGCTTTTTCCAACGATTAAATTAGGTTCTATGCTTCATGAAGAAATCCCAGAGAAATATAAATTAGATTTTGAATTTGCAGATAAAAATCGCTGGGGAATTCATCCATAAACATTGCTCATAATATCGTAAGTCATGTAAATACATTCACAAAATAGATTCTTAATCGACAACTAAAAGCTGTTTTAACATGGAAAATTATAAGTCGAAAATAATTAAAGAGATAGCGCAAGAATTAGATTGTGGAAACGAATGCTATTATGATCCTAAAACGCAGGAAATAATAGCTATTCCAAATTTCACAAACATTACAGACGAAGAGGAGTTTCGAGAACTTTATAAAGACGCATTAAAAACAATCAAGAGAAATAAAAAGAACTTCATTAAAATTGATATTTTAGAAAATTTCGAATCCTTTAAAATAATGGAGCGATTTATTGACCAAATTACCGAACCAGTATATAAATTAGAATTAGAAAATATCCTACAAAACAATAAACCCTTTCAGCACTTCAAGTATTCGATCGACCATTCCACTTATCGACAAGAATGGTTTGATTTTAAACATGCAGAATTAGAGAGGATCGTAGAAAATCAATTAATTAGTGGCAGTTCTAATGCGAAACATAGTTTGTGAATTTTAGTAGTAAAAAATGACTTCATCCTAGACTGTTAGCTACTTCTCTCCTCTTTTCAACTCAATAAACGTAATTTCTGGGCGCATTCCTATTCTTCCAGGGAAACCCAACCATCCCAAACCTCTATTGACATATAGATATTGCGCCTTGTGTTGGTATAAACCAGCCCACTGTTTGAATTTATACTTTATGGGACTCCATTTTAAGTTTTTATATTGAAATCCGGCTTGCATACCGTGTGTATGTCCAGAAAGCATAATCGCAATGTCCGTTTTATCTGTTACTTCTTCCATCCAATGTGTCGGGTCGTGTGATAATAGAATTTTAAATGGTATCTCTTTAACACTTGAGAGAGCTTCCTGCAACTTACCATATTGTTTAAAAGGTGGTTTTCCCCAGTTCTCAACACCTACCATGGCTATTTCTTCCGCATCTTTCGACAGTATAGAAGCTTCATTTAACAATAGTTTGAAATTTATGGTGGTGTAAAATTCATTTATTGCCTTAAAATTTTCTTGTTTTTCTTCGGGCGTTTTCCATTCGCTATAATCACCATAATCATGATTGCCTAATATGGCAAATTTACCTTCTTTGGCTATTAGTTGATTAAAAACTTTGTCCCACCCTCTCAATTCCCAAGCATAGTTATTAACCAAATCACCTGTGATAACAATATAATCTGGTTTTAAAGCGTTGGTTTTCTCAATTGCTGCTGCTAATTTTTTATAGGCGTAATTAAAACTCCCTAAATGTAAATCCGAGAGTTGAACAATTCTTAATCCATCAAAAGACTTTGGCAATAAAGGAGAAGTGATACTATGATGGTACACCTTAAATCGATATCTAGCTTTAAAAATACCGTAAAGAATGGCAGAAAACGGTAGCGCTCCAGAAAACAATCCAACGACAGGAATGGCCACAAGTGAATTGCTTTCTGAGAATAAAAAATTGGTGAAATATAAAATAGAGATAACAATAACAAAGATAAGTTTAGGCACAAAAGAAATAACGCCAAGTCCATAAAATCTAGAAATCAGTAATTGCTTTCTAACGGGACTAATGATATCTAACGTGAGCTTTAATACAAGAATAGAGGTAATTAACGCCACTGAAAATAGTCCAGAGAAAACATTAATAGATATCTTTAAAGTATCAGAACCTATAAATTGCGTGATAGATTGCAACCAGTAAATAGTTGTGATATCGACAAGCAAAATGGCGACACACAATAAGATAATCGTAAAAAGAGAAACTGATTTCATGATTCTTCTTATAGCTTTATTTTCTAAATATAAAAAATCTTATTGGATTATAAAATGAGTTTTAAGTCTTTTATAAATAGATAATTTCCAGAAAATTAAGTCCAAATACTGTTTTTCCATTGGTATTGTTTTACATTTTTAAAATGATCACGAAAATTCTCTGCTTTTTGTGCGAAAATCTACTCAAATTCTAGTATATTCATATTTTATCTGCAATTATAATGGAAAACAACAGTATGAAACAGATCCTTTTACCAACCGATTTTTCCGATAACTCTTGGAAGGCTATTCAATATGCTATTCAACTATTTAAAGACAAACCATGTGTCTTTACCATAATAAGCACCTATAAAACAATGTCTTATACGACAGGACATATTTTAGGTCATGCGGAGCAAATAGGTCTAGACGAGACCAATAAAAAGATAACTGTTGAAAATTTAAATGCGTTTTTGAGAAAAATCACGGAGACCTTTGGAGATAATCCGAAGCATGAATTTAAAACTCGTGCGTTATTTGACAGTTTTGTTCCTGGTATGAAAGCACTAATGTCAGAAAGTAAATTCGATCTCATTGTTATGGGTACACAAGGAGCAACTGGAGCCAAAGCAGTTTTGTTTGGATCAAACACCGTACATGTTTTGACAGAAATTAAATGTCCTACTTTAGCAATTCCTCCCAATTTTGAATACGAAGCATTGCATGAAATACTCTTTCCTACCGATCTTTTGGTAGATTACAATGCATTTCAGATGGATATATTAAAAGAGATTGCTAAAGATAACAATTGTAACGTGAATGCTTTGCATGTCACCAATGATGATTTAACAGATAAACAAATCAGCAATAAATTAGAACTAGAACAATATTTCAAAGAAACACTCTTTATTTTTCATCCAGTTAAAAATAGAAACTTACTAGCGGCGATTGATACATTTCAGCAAAATTCAAACGTTAATCTATTAGCAATGATTAATAATAAGCATTCGTTTTTCGAAAAACTATTCTTCAAATCAAACATAGAGCAAATTGGGTTTCATTTAACGGTTCCTTTTTTAGTTATACAAGCAAAGCATTGATAGTATCTGTTTTCTCCGAAGCAGGAACCCATTTAGGTGTGATTTTTAGATAAAATATGGGACTACGAAAATGATTTATTCCAACTAAGCAATAAATTGTTGCCATAATAAAAAGGGAAATAAGTTCCAATGTCGATATCGTATATTTTAAAGTTCAATAATAAAGTGCAAGTTACAAAAAATGTATTCGCTTCGCTTTTTAAATAAATGGATTTACCGTATCTTGCCGACCGATTAAAAGGTGAAAAATATGAAAGCAAGCAATCTACAAATTTATATAAAGGACGTTTTAGAAAATATGCCAGCTGATTGGTTGAATTTAACGACCCATCGACTCGATATTTACGACGAAGAACACGCTAAAGTTGAATTCTTAGAGCAGTTTGAAAATGTTTACAATCAACATAATTTATCGACAGAAACACTTCGTCAATTACCGACTGCTTACGATTATATCCGTTTGGGTCATCCACTTTCTTGCGTTTTAGAATGGGCTATTGCGAAAACAGCTGATTTACCTTCAGAAAATGTCATTAGCTTTTCATCCCAAACAGTTCCCATTTTATCCATTCTACGAAAGAATTTGTTCGATCATAAAAACACGCAAATTCTTTACACGGGTACTCTACCCCATTTCTTTGATGCAGAACTTATTAAAAAAGTCTATGGGTATCATTTTTATTTAAAGAAAGTAGAGAATATCGCATCCATTCCTGCATTTGAAGGAAGTACAATTCTCATTTCAGAAGCGGTTAATTTGGGAGCAATTAATCTAGTTTCTAATGTCGATTTTCACATCCGTCTTCATGGACATTTAGGAAGCATATTGGTGGTGAACGGTAAACAAAATGAAAGTTACATTTCCGACATTCAACATGTTAGAAGAAGAGAAACGATTGCCATGACACCTGCTAATTGTCTAGTAGCATTACAATCTTTCATCAACGATTCAGCTATTCCAACAACGGAAAGAAATACGACTCATAAAGCAAGTGTTATCAAATCCATTCACGAAATTACGGGAACTACCACCAAAGCACTTGTTGCTTCTAGCGGTTTATCTACGCAATATGCGATTATGATGGGACTTGTGGATTACGCACTTGAAAATCACAAAGGAAAAGCGATTAAATTTATTGTTCCACCCAATTGTTACGGAGGAACCAACGACCAAGCGAGACGTGTAGCTGCTTGTCTAGATAATGTTGAAATTGTTGATTTACCAGTCGATGGTGATAACGATATGGTGCAAAGTATTGATACCGTTTTAGCAAAAATTGCTACCGAAGATGCAATACCTTACATTATTGCTGAAATACCGACCAATCCAAGAGTGGAAGTTCCAGACTTGGAGCAATTAAAAGCGGTTTTAAGTCAAGTCCGTCAAACGGCAAATGGTAATAGGGCTATCGATCCTGTTTTTATTTTAGACCAAACATTTTGTCCGAACTATCACTTTTTAGGGGAAGGTGAAATTCTCTCCTCCGTAAGAACAATATCCTTTGCAAGTGGTTCTAAATTCCCAAGTGGTGGAAAATGTACGGCCGGTTATTGTGTGGGAAATACACTTACAAATGACTTGATGGATAAAATAGAAAAGCACCTCTTACTTTGTGATAACGAAGCCACTGACTTACAATATGAGTTATTAGCGCAACAAATGCCATCGATGAAGCAACGCATTACGGATGCGTACAAAAACACCCGTGAATTTGTCAACTTCATCCACGAAGTTTTACCCAACGCAAAAATTAATTTTGTTTCCGAAGAACTAGCAAAGCAAGGATTTACACCTTCCGTTTTCTCTTTAGACCTTCCAACTAAAGGAAATACCGACGAAGAGCGCGAAGCTTACAAAAGAGCATTGAATTTGAAATTAATCAATTTGATGATTACCAAAATTCCTCACGAAAGTAAATACTGTGTGAGCTATGGTCAATTAAAAGGCTGCTATTGGACGATTCCTGCCACTTCTACGCAGGGAACTACCAAAGAAGGCGACAAAGATTACATTATCCGTGCTGCTCTTTCTCCAAATTTAGATTTGGAATTGCATAAGAAAGTGTTTTTGGAGTTTGTAGAAGGGATTTGAGGATTGGCGAAGAAGATTGATGCGTTGATTTGAGTACGTATTTTGGTTTAATTTAGAGTTTTTCATCATTCCATGGAAGGCTTCCAAATTTATAGAAAGTAAATGATTTTAAATGTATCTTTGGAATTGAAAAACAAATAACATGATCAAAAAAAATAATATCAACACTTTAATTTCTCTCGGAAAAATAGCACTTCTTTTTACAGTGTTTTTTTCATTCAGTAGTTGTTCATCAGACAAAAAGGAGAATGATTGGTCAAAAGAGAAATTAAAAGGAAAAGTTAAGTCACTCACAGAGATTTCGTACGTAGCTATTGAAAATAATGGAAAAATTGAAAAAGGGCAAAGAGTCAATGAAGCGATGTCTGATTTTCAGAATAAATATGGCGAGCATGGATTTATCATTGAGCGAAACGAATATAAATCAGATGGTAGTTTAATAGGTAATTACATATATAAATATGGTGACAACGATAAGATAGTTGAAGGAAGTGAAATTCGATATTACAATGGTAGTTTGATGAGTAAGAACATTTCTAAATATAAAGACGGAAATAGAATTGAAGGAAGTATCTATAACGCAGATGGAAACTTAGACAGCAAATACACCTCTAAATATGATAAAGATGGAAATAGAATTGAAATCAGTTTTTACGATGCTGATGATAGCTTAGTCAGTAGAGGCAAGTATAAATTCGACAAAGACGGGAACGGTATTGAAAGTAAGATGTTTAATCCTGATGGCAGTTTACATAGTAAAGTCACGTTTAAATATGACGAAAATGGAAATGAAATTGAAGCAAACTACACCTCGAATGATGGTAGTTTTGACTACCAATATATTTCTCAGTATGACAAAAGTGGTAATAAATTAGAGCGTAAAATCTATGATCCTAAAGGCAATTTAAAATATAGATACACTTACAAATACGACGAGCACGGAAATGTGACCGAAAGAAGCGAGTTTAAAGCGGATGGAACATTAAATGGTAAATTCACCACTAAATATGAATATGACAAAGTAGGTAATTGGATAAAAGTCACCAAACATAGAACTGAATACGAAAAAGAAATAGCAGTATCTATTACAGAACGAACGTTTGAATATTATAAATAATGAATGCTAAGAATTCAAAATTCAACTAAAAGTCAGATTTAATCTTTCTTTACTTTCGGTTTATTCTTATTATAAAAAGGACGCTTTTTTCCATGGTCTTTTCTACCTCCTTGTCCTCCACCTTCTTTCCAAATAGGCGCTGCACCCAAAAATTCGGGCATTTCCAATTTTGGAATTTTAGCTTCGATTAATCGCTCGATACGTTTCAGCTTTGGCATATCTTTTTCATTCACCAATGTAACTGCTTCTCCTTTCGTATTAGCACGCGCTGTTCGTCCAATTCTATGGATATAATCTTCCGCATCTCTCGGACAATCGTAATTGATTACTAAGTTAATGTCCTTGATGTCAATTCCACGGCTCATCACATCGGTTGCGACTAAAATTCGGGTACGCTTGGAGCGAAAACCACGTAAAACTTCTTCGCGATCCTCTTGTTCTAAATTGGAAGAAACGCCTTTAGACTTAATACCACTTTTCCGTAAAGCCTGACTAATTTCATAAACCTTACTTTTCGATGAAGTGAAAATGATGATACTTGTATATTCGGGTTTTTGCTCTATAATATATTTCAACAAATCATTCTTTTGAGAATCAAATGCCAAATACACTTGTTGGGTTACTCCTTCAGCTGGTTTAGACATTGAAAGAGAAACCTCCTCTGGATTCGTCAATAATCGTTGTGCTAAAGCTTTTATTTTAGGCGCCATCGTCGCGCTAAACAATAAATTCTGACGTTTTTTGGGTAAATAGGAAAAGATTTTTGTCAAATCGTCCGTGAAACCCATATCAAGCATTTTATCTGCTTCGTCTAAGACTAAATGTTCTACTTTTGAAAAATCGACATAGCCCAATTGTAAATGAGAGAGTAGCTTTCCTGGTGTCGCCACAATAATATCTCGTCCTTTGGTTAATGCTTCTTTTTGAATGTTCCAATTTTTTCCATCTCCACCACCATAAATAGCCATTGAACCAACAGAAACAAAGTACGACAGACCTTGAATTTCTTGATCAATTTGAATTGCTAACTCACGTGTTGGTACGATGATTAAGGTATTTACAGAAGTTTCTTGTCGATCCGTAATCTTATGTAAAATAGGCAAGATAAACGCGGCTGTTTTTCCCGTCCCCGTTTGGGCGCAAGCGATTAAATCGCGTCCTTCTATAATTTTAGGAATAGCGAATTCTTGTATTGGAGTAGCGTTAACGAACCCCATGTAGTCTACAGCTTCTAAGATAGAAGCATTCAGTTTTAAATCTTCAAATGTCATATGCGTTAGAAAAGTACGAATAATCTAGGAATTGGCAATTTTATGATGAAAAATGGATAAATAATATTTTAATGTCGCTTTTTAGTAATGATAATTTTAAACACAACAGCAGATTAGGATTTTTTCGACCGCAATGACGTAAAAAAAGGGCAAAGGGTTCATATGAGTTTTCTAAGTTCTATCATATCCAAACAGTAAAACAATAACCCCAAAAAGTAAATATTCTAATAAACAAATTTCACTTCTTTAATATCAAAGCTTCGTTTTTCACCGTTAACATTTAACACCAAATAGCCATTTTCATCTGTTCCTTCAATTTTTACCTTTTGAAGTTCCCCTCCAATTTCAGCGGTGAGCCACTTCCCTTTTTTCCACATATTTTCAGCAAACTCTTTAGCCAATGATAAATAATCGCCTTTTATGAATTGTTCGTAACGTTTTTCAATACAATCGACCAATGCAAACGAAAGTGCTTCAAGGTTTAATTCTCTATTCAGCAACTTTGTCATGCTAGTAACCGAATAAGGCAGATTGGAAGAAAACACTTGATTGACGTTAATTCCAATACCGACGATACTTGAATTTAAGTTTATGCTAGAAATTTGATTCTCGATTAAAACGCCTGCTATTTTTTTATTTTCGACCAGTAAATCGTTTGGCCACTTGACTTTAGCATCAATTTTAAAGGATAAAAGAAAATCTTTGACTGCTAAAGAAATCGCATAACTCAATAAATGGGCATCGTTAATCGTTTTGTGTGAATGCTCCAAATAAATACTAAAAGCAATATTTTTATACGGTTCACCAGTCCATTCAGTTCCACGCTGACCTCTTCCATTTTGCTGATTATATGACAATATTACCGTTCCATGTGCAATATCATCTGTTTTCAAGATATTGGCAATGTAATTGTTAGTGGAATCTACCGTATCCAAAGCAATTAATTTTGATAATAACATATTATTGCAACGTTTTAAAAAAGTAAAATTAAAATATTAAACTAAATTTGTAAACGGATTTAAAAAATAGAATGCAGAAATTAAAAAGTATAGTCGATTCCGAAACGTTGTGCGACTGCATAATAAGCGGAATGCAAGATAATAAAGCCAAAGACATAGTCATTTTAGACTTACGTGAAATTGAAAGTGCAGTAACGGATTACTTCATCATTTGTTCGGGAGATTCTTCTACTCAAATTGACGGTATTTGTAATTCTGTATTGAGAGGTGTTCGTAGTGAACTACATGAAAGACCATGGCATCAAGAAGGGAAAGGCACTTCTGAATGGATTCTACTAGATTACATCAATATTGTCGTTCATATCTTCAGTAAAGAAAAACGTGAGTTTTATAATATTGAAGGCCTTTGGGAAGATGCAAAGAGAAAAGATATACCAAACCTTGATTAAAAAGACAAATATTAATGAGTACAGATAAAAACACTAAAAAATCGCCCTTTAATTTCTATTGGATTTATATCGCGATTATTGTTGCGGCTATTGCCATTAATTACCTTTATACAGCTACACCTAAGACCACTGTTAAATTACAAACTTTCTATGCGTTAGCAGATTCAAGTTATGTGAAAAACGTAGAATTAGTGAATCGTAGTCGAGTTGATTTTAAGTTGACCGAAAGTGGTCTGACTTATATTAATGACAACAAAGACAAGTATAAAGAGCTAAGTGAGGCGATTGAGAAAGGCAAAAAAGCAAATCCAAATGGAACACCTAAATACCAAGTAGAGATTCCAGACGCAAGTAGTTTTGTTACTAAAATGCAAGAAATTAGCGACAAAAACCAAGCGATTGGAAAAGCACCTATTGAAATTAAGAGAGTCGAAGAGGTTGATTACTTCAAAAGTATAATCAGCTTCCTTCTACCAATTTTAGTCTTAGTATTGATTTGGGTTTTCGTCATGAGAAGAATGACTGGAGGCGGTGGTGCTGGTGGTGCTGGTGGACAAATTTTCAACATTGGAAAATCGAAAGCACAAGTTTATGATAAAGGTAAGTCAACCAATATCACATTCAACGACGTAGCTGGACTAAAAGGTGCCAAAGAAGAAATTGAAGAAATCGTTGACTTCTTGAAAAATCCAGCAAAATATACGGAATTAGGAGCCAAAATTCCAAAAGGAGCGTTGCTAGTCGGTCCTCCAGGAACAGGTAAAACATTATTAGCGAAGGCTGTTGCTGGTGAAGCGAAAGTACCATTCTTCTCATTATCAGGATCTGATTTCGTAGAGATGTTTGTGGGTGTGGGTGCTTCTCGTGTTCGTGACTTATTTAAACAAGCAAAAGAAAAAGCACCTGCGATTATTTTCATCGATGAAATCGATGCAATTGGTCGTGCTAGAGGAAAGAACAACGGGTTTAGTTCAAATGATGAGCGTGAAAACACCTTGAATCAGTTATTGACAGAAATGGATGGTTTCGGAACCAATTCAGGTGTTATCATTTTAGCGGCTACCAATCGTGCCGATGTATTAGATAGCGCTTTAATGCGTGCTGGACGTTTTGACCGTCAGATTTATGTTGATATGCCTGATTTAAATGAGCGTAAGGAAATTTTCCAAGTACATTTAAAGCCTTTGAAACTAAGCGAAAACTTAGACGTTGACTTTTTAGCTAGACAAACCCCTGGTTTTTCAGGAGCTGATATTGCGAACATTTGTAACGAAGCAGCATTAATTGCGGCAAGAAAGAAGAAGAAAAGTGTAGCAAAACAAGATTTCTTAGATGCAGTAGATCGTATAATCGGAGGTTTGGAAAAGAAAGATAAAATCATTACACCAGGTGAGAAAAAAGCGATTGCTTATCACGAAGCTGGACACGCGACCACTTCTTGGTTATTGGAACATGCACATCCATTAGTAAAAGTTACGATTGTACCACGTGGACGTTCGTTAGGAGCAGCATGGTATTTACCCGAAGAAAGGCAAATTACAACGACAGAGCAATTATTAGACGATATGTGTTCTGCATTAGGAGGGCGTGCTGCTGAACAATTGATATTTGGAAAAATTTCGACAGGTGCTCTGAGTGACTTAGAAAAAGTAACCAAGCAAGCGTATGCTATGGTGAGTATTTACGGACTAAACAGTCGTATTGGAAACATTTCTTTCTACAACTCACAAGGAAATGATACATTCACCAAACCATATTCTGAGGACACAGCCAAAGCAATTGACGAGGAAGTAAGTAAGATGATTGAAGAGCAATATAAGCGTGCTTTAGAGATTCTTTCAGTCAACA
The DNA here is from genome assembly GCA_964503665.1 of uncultured Flavobacteriales bacterium. Taxonomy (GTDB): domain Bacteria; phylum Bacteroidota; class Bacteroidia; order Flavobacteriales_D; family Crocinitomicaceae; genus 40-80. The sequence goes on along the minus strand of CAZDAR010000033.1, from coordinate 11,890 downwards.
AAGATAAACTGACCTTACTAGCAAATAAACTATTGGAAGACGAAGTCATCTTTAAAGAAGATTTAGAAACAATATTTGGAAAGAGACAATGGGGAATTTCGGATGAAAGCATTGAAAGTGCTATTAATTCACAAGCTCCAAATTTAAATACTGACACTACTACTCCTATCGAAGGAGAAAGTACTTCAGAGGGAAATGATTTATAAAATCAACTAGAATCGTTCCTATCAGAAAAGCTTTAAGTATATTTGACCCGTTTTGTAATAGAAACGGGTCTTTTTTATTTTAAACTGTGAATAACATAATCGTAAGAACGCTTTCAGGAATCGTATTTATATCTATTATCATAGGTAGTATTCTGCTAGGTACTTCCTATTTGAATACGTGTATGGCACTGTTCTCCTTATTAGGATTCTACGAGTTCACCCAATTATTGAAGAAAAAAGAAGTGGAACTTGCTACTTTCCCTCTTCTTCTATTGGGGCTAATATTATTCTTTATCTTAATACGATACAACGGCATTTCGTTACCTTTAAAATTACTTTTACTCATTCTTATATTCATCATTTCGTGGTCTATCGAAATTTGGCAAAAACAAGGAAATCCACTTTTGAACGTTGTTTACAGTTCTTTTGGATTACTCTATTGTGTTCTTCCATTTGTTACAATGGCATGGATTAATTCATTAAGAGGTGACTTATATGGTAGTAATTATCTTTTAATCTATTTCTTTTTAATCGTTTGGACCAACGATACATTTGCTTATTTAGCTGGCCGATTTTTTGGTAAAACAAAACTATTTGAACGTATTTCTCCCAAGAAAACATGGGAAGGAGCATTTGGTGGGTTACTATTTAGTGCCATTGCTGGATTTTTAATTGCCTATTTTACAGGATTAGATAGTGTGTTTTGGATTATCGCTTCTCAAATCATTGCATTGGGTGCCGTTATAGGTGACTTATTTGAATCGTTGATTAAACGTAGTTTAAATGCTAAAGATTCGGGGAATATCATTCCAGGTCACGGCGGAATATTAGATCGTTTTGATGCCGCTATGTTTGCAGCTCCACTATTTTTAGTTTGGTTTTATTTATATCATTTTATCATTTCATGAAATTACATAGAGAAGGTTATACCATCATTTTTATAGCAGCACTTATTTTAGGAGGACTGTATATCGGAAATCACTTCTTATATAAAGCAGTTGATATTGCTATTATCTATTGGTTAATCAATTTAACACTACTTGTTTTCTTTTTCTTAGTAATCCAATTTTTCAGAATCCCAAATGTCAACGAAAGCTACACCGATACTGAAATCATTTGTCCTGCAGATGGTAAAATTGTGGTAATCGAAGAAACGATGGAAACCGAATATTTTAATGATAAACGCATTCAGATCTCCATCTTTATGTCTCCATTAAATGTGCATGCGAATTTTAATCCTATTTCTGGTATTGTCAAGTATGTGAAATATCACACGGGATTATTTTTAGTGGCTTGGCATCCTAAATCAAGTACCGACAACGAACGTTCCACATTTGTCATTGAGCACAGTTCTGGAAAAGAAGTGCTTTTCAGACAAATTGCAGGAGCAGTAGCGCGAAGAATTTGTTATTATGCAAAGGAGGGCCAACTAGTCGAAGCGGGAAAAGAATTTGGATTTATTAAATTTGGCTCAAGAATTGATGTATTTTTGCCTTTAGATACCGAAATCAATGTTAAAATTGGTGATATTGTTAAAGGCCGTATAACACGATTAGGTCAACTTAAATAAAGTTAGTATATTCGTAATTAAATTTGAATTTTATGAAGAAAATAGTTTTAGCATTAGCAGTTGCATTAATGACAGCAACATATTCAGTTTCAACGTATGCTGCGGCATCTTCTACTGTAACCGTTAAGCAGGATGACAAGAAAAAGAAAAAAACAGAAGAAAAATCTTGTTGCCAAGGTAAGTCAGCTGAAGAAAAAGCAACTTGCGAAAAGAAAAAAGAAGGAAAAGCATGTTGTAGTAAAGAAGGTGCAAAACCAGCCTCTACTACTAAATGATTGATTTTGAATCAGTGAAAAGCTGACCTGAGGGTTGGCTTTTTTTTATGCCTTTTTTTCTAAAAGAAAAAGAAATGAAGAGTGAGAATAAGAGAAGATAGTGAAAATTAGTGCGAGAGTGAAAATGATGAGAAAATTTAAACCTCAATCTACTTGGGAGTGTTCAATGAACTGTGGGAAATGCTTTTTCAAACTTCGCTTTTTGTTTGTGCTTTAGTGCTTCCAAATCATTTGGTACTGACCTCTTCCACCGTTTGTGTGACCATAACCAATAAGCGGGTTCTTTTAAAATAACCGCTTCTAGCATTTTGGTATGCGCTTCTGTAATTTCGCCCCAACGGCATTGTTTTGGATCTTCGGTTATCAATTGTAATTCCATTTGATAATAACCACGCTTCACTTTTTTTAAATGGTAAAATACAACTGCGTGGCCCAATTGATGTGCTAATTGTTCGCAACCAAACAAAACAGCTGTTGGTTGATGTAGAAAAGTCATCCAGTAGGATTTTCTCGAATCTGCGGGAGATTGATCACTGAGAATAAGTGTATTAATAGCCGTATTTTTCCACTTCTCAAAAATGGACTTCGCTTCTTTTGCATGGGTAATCACAATACCAAATCGTGATCGTTTTCCATTTACTTTTCCATCCCAAAACTTTTGCGAAAGTGGCATTCCAATACCAACAGCTTGGTGTGAAAATAACAGGTTGAGCGAAGAAATAACCCATTCCCAATTATTGTAATGACCAGAAACCAGTAAAACGCTTTTGTTTTTTGCATACAAATGCTCCATTACTTCTGGGTTTATCACTTGAACACGCCTAAGCAACTCTCCCTTAGGAATTGACAGGTTCTTGATACTTTCGGCTAATAAATCTGTAAAATGATGGTAAAAAGCGTATCTCAACTTTTTTATTTCTTTATTCGATTTCGCAGGAAAAGAATTTCGCAGGTTAGAATCAATGACTTTCTTACGATAGGGGAAAACCGTTAAAAGCAACAAATACATAACGTCGGAGAACAGATAAATAATTCCCAAAGGAAGCAAAGACAAGGGATACACAAATAGATAATATGCTATTGCTGCCATTATTTATATTTATTTTTCCAATGATGATTGATAAATTCTTTGGCTTCCTGTTCGCGTTTACTACTCCCTGGCTCAAAAAAATTCGTTCCTTCAATTTCGCTGGGTAAAAACTCTTGTTCTGCAAAATTACCCGGAAAATCATGTGAGTATTTGTAGCCATCACCATAGCCCAATTCATTCATCAATTTTGTGGGTGCATTTCGTAAGTGCAAAGGCACTGATAAATCTCCTGTTTTTTCGACTAACGATTGTGCCTTTCCTATTGCTAAATAAGAAGCATTTCCTTTTGGTGAGGTCGCTAAATAAATGACACATTGAGAAAGTATAATACGACTTTCTGGCCATCCAATTTTGGATACCGCATCAAAAGTTGTGTTGGCAATCAATAAGGCGTTTGGATTCGCTAAACCTATGTCTTCACTGGCCGAAATAATCAAACGTCGAGCGATAAATTTCGGATCTTCTCCGCCTGCTATCATACGCGCTAACCAATATACCGCTGCGTTAGGATCACTTCCACGAATGGATTTGATAAACGCTGAGATAATATCGTAATGTTGCTCACCATTTTTATCATAGGTCGCCAGTGATTTTTGCGCTACTTTTCCAACTAATTCGTTTGTGATGACAATTTTATCTTCCTTTTGTGTGACATTCACGATAATCTCAAAAACATTCAACAATTTTCGAGCATCTCCACCAGAAATCGTTAAAAGCGCTTCTGTTTCTTGTAATTCAATCTTTTTCTTGGATAAAAATACATCTTTTTCAATCGCTCTTTTGAGCAAATCGATCAATTCTTCCTTGGAGTGATGTTTTAAAGTATACACCTGACAGCGTGAAAGCAAGGCCGAAATAACTTCAAATGAAGGATTTTCGGTTGTCGCGCCAATAAGTGTTACTGTACCTTTTTCTACTGCGCCGAGTAGTGAATCTTGTTGCGACTTTGAAAAACGGTGAATTTCATCAATAAATAGTATGGGACTATCTTGAGAGAACATATTCGATTGTTCTACTTTATGAATGATTTCTCGCACATCTTTAACACCAGAAGAAATAGCAGAAAGTGTGAATATTTCTCGCTTTAAAGTATTTGCTAATAAGAACGCAAGTGTCGTTTTTCCAACACCAGGCGGACCCCACAAAATCATCGATGGAATCATTTTTGCATCAATAGCAAAACGCAACGAAGCATTGGATCCCAACAAATGAGATTGACCAATATAATCATCCAAAGTAAGCGGTCGCATTCGCTCTGCCAATGGTGTGTTTGCTTGATATTGCATGTAGATGTACTAATTTATACAAAAATATAAAGTTAAACAGATTTTTGTCGTTAATAAACATTTCATCAATAAAAACTCCCATAATTGATAAAAAGAAAAGGGAATTTATTCATTTATCTATAGGGTTTACCAAAATATGCTCGTATATTTACGAAAAAATAGCCCTTAAACCATGAAAAGCACCTTATTAATTGTTCCTCATGATTTTACGTCTGTCGGACAGAAAGCATTAGAGTACGCCATTTATATTGGTAAAAAGATGGATGTTGAAATTCAACTCGTTCATATTGTAGCCAAAAATTCGCAAATCGACGACGCAAAACAAAAGTTGAATGCCATTATTGATGCACTTCCAAGCTATTCCAGCATTCAATTTTCTAGCGATGTTATCATCGGTAATATTTTCTCTGATATTGGAAAATATGCAGAAGACAATAAAGCGTTATTAGTCATCATGGGAACACATGGTATGAAAGGAACACAACGTATTTTTGGTAGTTTTGCCATGAAAGTCATTGACAGTACAAATGTACCGTTTTTAATCGTTCAAGAAGATACTATTTTAACCGATATAAAGCATATTTCAGCCTTCATTGATACCAATAATGAGAGTATTCAAATTACAGGTATTAGCTCTTACATAAGTGCTATTCTTGGAGCCAAAGTATCTATCCTGTATGAAAAAGTTACAGATATCGCTTTCAAAAACAGAATCAATATTCATAAAGGAATTATGAAAGATGCTTTTGAAAAAGTAGGCGCAGAATTTGAATTTGTAGAACTTGATGAAAATAAATCGACGCTGGAAAATATCAATAATTTCATGGACACCAGTGATTCAGATATGATCGCCATTTCAAATTACTCCGAATCTTTATTCAAACAATTTGATACATTTTCTCAAAATCTAATCACCAACAAACTCAATAAACCGTGTTTAATCATTAACGCGATGTCAACGTCTAAATCCTATTTTTAATGTACCTCGGACAAAATAATAAACTTACCATACAACGTTTCGCTCCTCCTGGTGCCTATTTAGTAGATGACGAAGGCGAAGAAGTCTTAATGCCAAATAGATATGTAACTGAAAGTCATTATATTGGAGATGAAATAGACGTTTACATTTACAAAGATTCGGAAGAACGATTAGTCGCAGTAACGGATTATCCATATATTGATTTATTTGGTTTTGCCTATCTAAAATGTACCGATGTGACTCATATTGGCGCGTTTGTCGATTGGGGATTGGAGAAAGAATTATTTATTCCATATCGCGAACAAGCCGTTAAATTAGAAGAAGGAAAATCCTATATCGTTTTTCTTGGAATTGATGACGCTACACAACGTCTTTTTGGAAGTACAAAATACTATAATTACCTCGACAACGAGCATATCTTGATTGAAATCGGTCAAGAAGTAGATTTATTAATCGCTGGTTATTCCGATTTAGGTGTTAAAGTCATTATCAACAATACCTATGAGGGTTTGATATTCAAGAATCAAATTATCAAGGATTTACCGATAGGAACAAAAACAACCGGTTTTGTGAAATTCATTCGTCCTGATGGAAAAATTGATGTCGTTCTCGAACGTCAAGGTCGCCAGAAGATTGAAAATCACGCACAAACGATATTGGGCTATTTGGAGAAAAATGGAGGTGTTTCTAAAATCACTGAAAAGTCAAGTCCAGATGACATTCGAGCAACATTTGAAATGAGTAAAAAGACGTTTAAACAGACGTTGGGCGATTTATATAAACAGCGAAAAATTAGTTTGTCGGCGGAAGAAATTCGGTTGGTGTGAGGTGAAAAATCGAAAACTCAATCGTTAGTCTCATTAAATGGCGTATTGTATCTATATTCAAAGACATGCCGCAAAAATCTCACGAGATGAATGGGTAAAATATATCAAAGAAGATGCTGATTTTGAGCTCATAAATAATTTTAAAGCTGAACTGGAGACAGGTCATACATTAGTTACAGGAATTCCGTATGCTGGACTATGGAAAAAAGAAATTCCATTTGTTTATGTTCCCGAAAGTGGGCATATATGTGTTTATAGTCCAGACATTAATGTCATCGAAAAGATGATTACTATATCCAAAAAAATGAATGCTATCGTTATTGGCGAGGAGGATGAACTATATGATGACGAGTTTATAAAAAAAGAAAAGCATAAGCCACGCGTTAATTGGGAAGATTATAAAAATCTCTCTATTAAACTTTACAATCCCAATAAAAAATGGTGGCAATTCTGGAAGAAAGGAACGCATTTGTAACTCTTTTATGAAATCAAATGGATTTATTCAACAATGAAATAGACAACACTCAAAACCTACTTCCTTGTGATGGAACGGTCAATTATTATGGTCAAATTTTCAATTCACAAGAAGCGGGTAACTATTTAGAAATCTTACTTTCGACCATTGAATGGAAAAATGATGAAGCCGTTATTTTTGGAAAACGGATTATTACCAAGCGAAAAGTAGCGTGGTATGGTGACACTAATTTCAGTTACACCTATTCTAACACGACCAAACAAGCATTATCTTGGACCAAAGAATTACTAGAACTGAAAACGATGGTCGAACAACACACCGGTGAACAGTTTAATTCTTGCTTGCTGAATTTATACCACAACGGTTCTGAAGGAATGGCGTGGCATAGCGATGCTGAAAAAGATTTGAAAAAAAATGGTGCCATCGCTTCATTAAGTTTTGGAGTGGAACGAAAATTTGCCTTTAAACATAAAATCACCAATGACACCGTTTCAGTTATCCTACAACATGGAAGTTTATTGGTCATGAAAGGTGAAACACAAACGAACTGGTTACATCGATTGCCTCCAACAAAAGTCATTAAAATGCCAAGAGTTAATTTAACGTTTAGGAGTATTGTGTCGTGATTTTGGCTTATGTTCAAAAAAATAGTTTACTTTAGAAGTCAGCATATTAATCTGCTGAAAACAGATATTTATAATGATTATAAAGGTTAAAAAATGTATTTTACTAGTGATTTTATTACTACCTAGCCTTACGAAAGCTCAACATGACTCACTCATAATCAATAGATTGAATATCCGAATAGCACCTCTCTCGTTTATTGATTTCTACAGTGGGTCATGTTATAAGTTAGGTTTCGAAGTCCGAACTTTTAGACAATTTTCCATAACAGGTGATTTCGGAGGTTATTTTAGAAATTTTAATGGTTTCAAAAATTTTTCAGGATACAATGTGGACATTGGCTTGCGATATTATCTAAACAAGAACTATATAAACCAACGATTCTATTTGATGTTAAACTATTTCTATAAAAATCAAGGATTTGACTTCACCTATTTCGTACAAGAAGAAACCGCCAATAAGACTGAATTTCGAACTCAAAAATATGTCACCTGTATGAATGTGAATTTTGGTTGGCTAAAACTATATAAAAATCGTTTTGTACTCGATTTATTTGCTGGAATAGGCGTGCGATATAAAAAAGTAAATTCAACACTTTCTGAACAAGAATTTCAAATAGGAAATGTATATAGTGATTCTCAGTCTTTATTTTTCTTGTTAACGCCAGGGAAATTTATTTATCCCAATATAAATGTTGGACTTCGAATCGGCTTACGATTATTTTAAAAAAATAAACAGTAGATTTAAGCTTCTCTATAACGATTGCTAAAAATGAAATACGCATTATTCCTATTCATACTTTTCTTTACTTTCTTGACTTTTGGACAAGGAAAAAATGACACTATTAAAGTTATTGCAGTACTTATATCTCATGGTCAAGGAAGTAAAATTTACATTGCCAAATACAAAGTATTAAAAGTCATCAAAGGAGCTTTATCAAATGACACCATAGATGTTGGTTATTCATTCTATACTGAATACCAAAACTCACCAGATACCGCATTATTAAATTTAACAACATATACAGTAGATACAACGGTAAAAGACTATTACATTTTTAGGGACTATGATGCAAAAAAAAGGAATTGAAACCGTTCAAATATCAACAGTAAACTTTGATTATTGGGAGAGTTGTGAAAAAGGAGATAAAGCCTGTAAACCACTAACGTTTACCCGAAATCCAACAACAAAGAATTGGTTTTTATTGATGCCTTGAGGAGGAACAGCAACAATAGTGACTCTATCAATGCAAAAAGGAATTCCAACAGAAAATGAAATTCTTCAAAAATATGAATTGACTCACTCCGAATGTCCTCCATTTTTTGACTTAACCAATTTAGCAGACGGAAACTATTTCGCTTATTTGTTCTCTTGTGGACTTGGCGGACAAATAGAAATTAAGTTGACGTCAGAGAAATAACTTTTCAGGACTTATTTATACACTTTGTGACAAAGAAAGTAGAATACTAATTTTTTTCTTTTACGTTGTAAACTATACTAACATAAAACATCATGGAAACCCCTTTTAACATAAAGACTCCTTGTTCTGAGAATTGGGAAACGATGAAAATTGGTATCAATGCTCGATTTTGTGATAAGTGTACAAAAAACGTAATTGATTTTACAAACAAAGAAAAACAGGAGATTTTAGAATATTTATTTCTCAATCGAACAGAAAATGTGTGTGGTAGAATTTATCGTTCACAACTCGACTTTTCCAATACCGATTTTTTGGTGACCATTCAAGCCATTGCTAAACAAAATCCAAATAAGAATCTTGCTTTTTACTTATTGACTGTTGGAACCATGATTTTAGCTGGCTGTAACAATAGTACGATAGCTCAGCCAATTTCCACAAATGTGGACACTACTATCCTTCAGAATGATACTATTTCGGGAAACTCTGATAATAATACCAATGCAAACGATAAGGTAGATAACGGTTTGAAGATTGAGAATATTACACCACCTTCTATTCCACCTCCAGCTATTCCGGAGGGTATTATTGTAGGTGAAGTTATTCATTATCCATATCCTGACAAAGAACCTTACGAAATGGTAGAAACTATGCCTGAGTTTAAAGGCGGAATGGATCAAATGATAAAGTATATCCAGAAAAATTTAAAATATCCATTATGGGAAAGTACCAACAAAATACAAGGAACGGTGTTAGTCACGTTTATAGTTGGAAGAGATGGGAAAATAAGAGAACCTAAAATTTTGCGGTCTGTTCCTGAATCTATTTATTTTGACAAAGAAGTGCTACGAATTATTAATAATATGCCCAATTGGATTCCAGGTCAACAAGATGATAAAAATGTAGAAGTTCAATTTAGTTTGCCTATCAAATTTGAATTAGAACGATAAGGGATTATTTTATTTTGATGTGCTGAGTTCCAATTTGTAATGATGTTTGAAATTTCAATTCTCTATTTTTCTTTTACTTTTTGTCCGTCGAAAAGTAATAACAAGCTGAATAGGAAACTTATGAAGTATTCTTTGTGTCTTTTGCGCCTTCTTCGAGTCATTGCGGTTAAAAAGAAAATAGTCTGTCACTATAAGCTAGCTCATCAAAATTATATTTATCAAAATAGAAAAAATCAAATTACTCAATAATTAGAATTAAATTTGACGACAGAAAAGTAAAAGATTAATTTGCAACAAATTAAAAAATAAGGTAATGGCCTTTTTAATCTTTTGTGTAGGACTTCAAATTGCCACAGAAGGAATCTCACAGGTTATTCAGCAGATTATTAGTGATTTACATTAAGAATTTTGAATTGAAAAGTACTCAGAACGAAGTATTTTATTGGACTATTTGTCAAGAATGTCAAGGTCGCGGGAAGAAAAGTCAACGACTCGCTAAAAAAGTGCGCCGCTGTTATGAATCAGAACTCGAGCAATACCATAAAGCAGGTAGTGTTGGAATCGCTCCTATTCGCCCTAAAGCACATGTTTCATTGTGTTTAAAATGTGATGGTTCTGGATTAGTTCAATCAGCTGAAATTCCTTTAACGAAGAACGAAAACTTCCCACATATTGCCATCATTGGTGCAGGAATTGGTGGAATTGCATTGGCGGTTACGTGTTTGCATCGTGGTATTCCATTTACGATTTATGAACGCGACAGTAGTTTTGATGCCCGTTCACAAGGGTATGGACTTACCCTACAACAAGCCAGTAAAGCCATCGAAAGTTTAGGTATTCGTTCGCTAGAAAAAGGCGTGATTTCCAATAGACATGTGGTGCATACGCCGGAAGGAAAAATCGTGGGAGAATGGGGTCTAGAAAGTGGAAACAAACGGATGAACTTCCCTATATGAAGAAAGTGAATGTGCACATTGCACGACAGTCGTTGCGATTAGCATTGCTAGAACAATTGGGAGGTAATCAAATGATTCAATGGAATCACTCCCTTATCGATTTTAAAGAAAATGACGACAAAACGATACGTCTGCGTTTTCAAGTCAATGGCGAAATAAAAAATAGACAAGCAGATTTAATTGTTGGCGCAGATGGTATTCGAAGTGTTGTGCGAAAAATACTCATCTGCGAAGAAAAATCACCTTTACAGTATTTAGGGTGTATCGTAATTTTAGGTATTTGTCCTTTGAGTGCTTTAAAATATGTGGACAGTCCATTATTAGATGGCGCCACTGTTTTTCAGACCGCCAATGGTAGCGAACGTATTTATATCATGCCTTTTGATGCGGATTCCGTGATGTGGCAGTTGAGTTTTTCGATGTCAGAAAAAGCGGCACAAACTTTAAGTGAAAAAGGAGCGCAAGCACTCAAACAAGAAGCGTGTCGCAGAACACAGTGGCACGAACCAATTCCACAAATTTTATCGGCTACTTTAGAAGCTCAAATCACAGGTTATCCAGTATATGACCGAGAAATCCTTCTCCCAGAAATGTTGAAAAAGGCCAATTCCGCTACATTGATCGGAGATGCTGCTCATCCCATGAGTCCATTCAAAGGTCAAGGTGCGAACCAAGCAATTTTAGATGCTTTGGCTTTGGGAAGAGCGATTTACAAGGAGTGTAATCATTCAGCTAGTTGGCGAGTAATGGGATTACGAAAAAACCTATTAACCGAATTTGAAGCTGGAATGATCGAACGTAGTGCGGTTAAAGTGAAAGATTCGGCGGATGCTGCGGATTTCTTGCATTCTCCAATTGCACTTTTTGAAAGTAATGAACCGAGAGGACGTTGTTTGAAGAGAGGGGAATCTTTTTAAATTCGAAGCGTTATAGCGAGAATAAGACGCGATTTACACACTTGTAACCACCTAACGAATGAATCAACTAAAAAGTCCAATGGATTTACTGGATATTTAACGAGATTTTATATATTTACACCAACAAAATAAAACGACGTGAATTATTCCACTTTTGAAATATCAGATATGAATGGTAAACGATTAAAAACGGATTTGTTTTTGATTTTCAACACTTTAACAAGTTCAGGTAAAGTGGAAATAGACGCAATTGCTTAAACCCACACGTTAGCTGCAAGGCTACACAACAACGCTAATAGACAAACATCCCTTGAAATA
>CAZDAR010000032.1:0-28748 GCA_964503665.1 uncultured Flavobacteriales bacterium | reverse complement strand
AGTATAGAAATATATAATTATCAATCAAAAGAATCGGCAAGAAAAAATCGCCGTATCATCCGATAAATCGTTTCCATCTCTCCATTCATCTAATTTAGAAAAAATGAGGTTATTCATATCCTCCATTTTCAATGGATAGAAACTATGAATGGTTTTTACTAGACGATCGATTTCAAAGTATTCCCCTTCTTTGTTGGTCAATTCAACGACGCCATCGGTGTAAAGAATGAGAGTGGTGTTATTGGGAAGTATTCTTTTTCCGACATGAATAAAAGGTAATTCATCCAACATGCCCAAACCAACCGTTCCTTTTTCCAGCAATTCGTATTTCTTTCCGTTGGTAAGAATAGGGTAGTTGTGGCCTGCGTTTATGTAGGATAATTCGCGTGTGTTGGCGTTGTAAATGGCAATGAAAAAGGTGATAAATTTTTCTCCTTTGGAAGATCGTATAACTGTTTTATTCAACTCTTTGATTAAGAAATCCAGATCAAAATGCTGATAGGCAAATAAGGTACGAACAGATGCTTGAAAGTTAGACATTAACATCGCTGCACTAATTCCTTTACCAGAAACATCGGCAATACACAAGGCATAGTTGTCATCATCAAGTGGAATAAAATCGTAATAATCGCCACCAATTTTATGGCGTTGTATATATTTCGCCGAAATATCCATCCGTGTATTCGAAGGTAAATCGGACGGGAATAGCATATTTTGAAGTAACGAAGCCACTTCCAACTCTTTCTTAATCGCTTGCGAAGCAATTTCCATTTTCACCATCTTACGATTTTGAATCGCTATCACGATTACGTTAATAATGGTCTGAACAAACTCGAGATTTTCTTTTATTTCTTTTGAGCTATATTGCTCTTGGTCAATTCCACTTAAAAGGGCGTAGGCGATTGCTTTGTCTTCGTGAAAAATAGGAACCACTACCGAAAATTCAACCAATAATTCATCGGAAGAAGATTCAATGAATGTAATATCAGTAAAACGTGAACAAGATGCAATAACAGAGGTGATTTCGTGCTTCCCTTTTACATTTTCTTTGAGTAGGAAATCCCAATTTTCATCTAAATAGACAATGATGAATTTTTCAAATCCCAATTGCTCCTTCAGTAAGAAGAAAAGAGAATTCGTAACGTTTGTGAGCGAAAAGTTATGGTGTAGTAGTTTCGTAATCTCTAAAAGAGATTTTAATTTTGACTCTTGTAAACGCAGTCTGTTCTCAACTATTTTATCCGTTGTATCAATCATTTTCGTTTCGCTAGCATGTGTAGTGCTGCTATTTCTTTAAATTTATCTTTGGCTATTCCACAAGGGCTTCCAAAATAGACTTGATCACCTTTTAAGTCCTTTGATATTCCTGATTGCGCAAGAATAACGGAGCCTTTACCGATAGTGACATTTGCGGCAGAACCTGCTTGACCCCAAAAGATGCAATCATCTTCAATAATGACGCATCCAGCAATTCCCACTTGAGATGCTAATACGACATTTTTACCGATAATCGTATCGTGACCAATTTGAACATGGTTGTCAATTTTAGTTCCTTCACCGATAATTGTTCGATCGGTTACACCTTTATCAATCGTCGTGCAAGCGCCAATTTCCACATTTTTCTGAATCCAAACACCTCCACATGAATACAATTGTTCCCGACCTGTTGGTTTTAATTTATAGTAAAACGCATAATGACCAATAACTGCATTCGGTCCGATAATCGCACCTTCGTCAATTTGAACATTGTCATGAATAACTGCTCCTGGATGAATAATCACATTATCGCCGATTTGAACGTTATTTCCGATGTAAACATTGGGATAAATAATCGCGCTTTGGGCAATAGTTGAACGGCTATTTATCGCTTCTGTTTGCTTCGTTGGCGGCATGAAATGCATAGAAATACGATTGAATAAATCAAACGGTGTATCTGAAACAATCAACGCTTTTCCTTCAGGACAATCCACTTCTTTATCGATAATAATCGTTGTTGCCGCAGACTGCAATGCTTTGTCGTAATACTTTGAATAATCGACAAAAACGATATCTCCTTCCACCACTCGGTGAATTTCATTGATACCTGTTACGATGTGATTGTTGTCGCCAATGTATTTACAATCAAATAGTTGCGCTATCTCTTTCAGCGTGTACGCCCGTTCAAATTTCATGTAGAAATATTTTAAACTAAGGTAGGTTTAAAATAAGTTGAATAAACGGGTACTAGAAAGTAGTTTTCCTCGTGAGCTTGTTAATAATCAAAAAAACATTGATGTCTGAAAGATTAATGAACTACTAGCCTGAGAGTTATTTTAAATAAATGAGAATTTCAAATTCAATGTCGAATTCTTTATCATCATCTCAAAATGAAAATAAAAGACTATAACTATTTACCAATATGCAAGTTACAATCAAAAAAAATGACGAATAGCACTATTCGTCATTTTTAGATAAGAGTTATAATATAAATTATTCGCATGCTTTTGAAAGCAACGTAATCATTGCTGAAGCAACGATAAACAATTGCGTAGCAGTTTCATCGCTCAATTCTGTTCCGTCACTATCTGGTTCACTGATTTCCATTAACATAAAACGAATTAATTCTTCTTGATCAGCGTATTCTTCCAAAGCATCTGGATTGTCGGTATTAAAGAAATCGTCTAATACGTGAAAAAATGGTTCTTCAAATTCATCAATCATGTCTTCATTCACTTCCTTAGGAGTTAGTCCTTCTTGACTGAATGCCTCCGCAATTAAACAAAAATAATAAATCAGTAATCCTTCCAATTCTTTGTTGTCATATTCGGTAGCAGCTTGTCCTGCATAACCTAAAAGAATAGGCTGAGCGGTAGAATAGTAGGTCGCAATTTTCTCTAGCCCTTCGTCATCTAGATTATCCACTTTTTGAATGGCTTTTTCGATACTTTTAACGCTGACACTTTTCATTTGTTCAATTTTAGAATTAACTTTGCGCCAAGATATTAAAAAATCTTCAGGTAATAATCGGGTCGTCGAAAAAAATAAATTTCAAATAAGGAGATATGACAACGCAAAAAGTTAGAGTTACGAAGAATTTCACGTTTGACATGGCACATGCCTTATTTGGTTATGATGGACCTTGCAAAAACATTCACGGACATACGTATCATTTGAGTGTCACGTTGATTGGTGCTCCTTTACAAGATAAGCAAGACGTTAAGTTGGGAATGGTGATTGATTTTACAGATCTTAAAGCAATTGTGAAAAAGCATATCATTGACGTTTTCGATCACGCCTTGGTCATTAACGAGAAGGCTGACTATGCACGACACGAAGTGATTATTCAAGAATTTGGTAAGGTGATGATGGTTCCTTTTCAACCGACGTGTGAGAATTTATTATTGCATTATGTAGGTTTGATAAAAGACCAATTTAATGCTAGTGTTCAGCTTGTAAGTATGCGTCTGGAAGAAACACCATCTTCGTATTCAGAATGGTTTTTGAGCGATAATTAATCGAGATTATTTACATTGTTCAAATAGCCAGTCGTAGACTTCATTCCCTCTAAAGAATCGCTCCATTGCACTGTGATTTAGTCCTTTATCAATCGTGAAAATAAGATTGTCGCTCGAATATTTCGTAATGGCGTTAACCACTTTTAGGGATTCGCTTAGCGGTACAATGCGATCGGCATTTCCGTGACGAATCCATAATGGAACGTGCGATAAATTCTCACCTAAACGTGTATCTCCACCACCACACATAGCAACAGCACCTGCCACCATATTTGGATAAGTTCCAGTGAAATTAATCGTTCCATATCCGCCCATACTCATACCAATCAGATACAATCTCGTTGAATCAGATGGATATTTCGCACGGACACTGTCAATGATTTGTTTGATCGATTTGGGATTCCAACCGTTTGCAGTTTGAGGAGCAATAACGATAGCAGGAAAACTTCTACCCTTAATGATTTCAGCCATCACACCGTATTTCTTCAAGTTCTCTAAACTAGAGCCTGATAAGCTTTTTCCATGAAGGAAAACCATTACGGGAGGATTGTTATTTAATATGCTATCTGCTGGTAAAGATAAGTAATAGGGATAGGTCGTTTCGTGAAAATGCTGCTCTATCTTTTGGCTAAAAGCGTAGCTGTTTACAAGAATAAAAAGATACAAAAGTATTTTTTTCATAGAAGAGATTGCTTTTCTGAGGGATTCAAAAATACGCATATTAAATTGATAAATTAGAGTGTTAACGAAATAAAAATGAAAGATAGGATTTTGAAGCTTAAGCTATACATTCAAACACTATCTCTTATTTAATATTTCAATCAATTTTATATTAAATTTTTCTACGCCAAATTGATTCATGTGATCAGCGTCATAGAAATCGGTTGAATCATTTAAATGGATCATCTCATTAAAGTTATAGTATTCGGAATAACTTTCCATGATACTATCAAAATACAGGTTATTTGAATAGCTTTTGTATTTAGCAGTCGAAATAGGTGCGTAAACAAGTATCACATCTATATCTTTACGTTTAAGAAGTGCTATTATTTGATGAAATGATTCCAATTGTTTTTTATTTATTGAAATTTTTGTTTTATCAAAATCAATTGGTTTATAATAGTCGATATCTCTTTGAACAAATCCACCTGGAATATACGTGTCATTATCTTTCATAACCGGTTCATGATACGATTTATTTAAGATAAATAGATCACGCATAGAACCATATAAAAAGGTATTGTATGTTTTGATATTATTTATTTTTAATGTCATTTTAAAAGAATACCAATCATTCTTATCATTTGCTATTAAACCAAGTGATGATTCCACTCCATCGATAATAAATGTTTCTGGATACACTTCATAAATGACCGTTTTAGGATTTAATTGCGCTAAATACCGATCTAAAAGTACACTCGTTTGTAAAGGTGTTTGAGAACTAGAACCGAGATTAAAACTTTTCCATTCTGCTTTTGAAAATATGCGTGTATCAAAACCTCTATACGTATGCGATGAACCTAAAAACAGAATGTCTACATCTTTTGTCTTTTTAACTTCAGCAAGTCGGCTAAACATATGACCATTTGAACCAACTCGATAGTCTAAATTGGGCTTCAGTAGTTGCGGTGCATAACTTCCCCATACAAGTAGTGCAATAAGGTAGAAAACAAAAGAAAATAAGAAGAATGAAAATAAGTTCAGCGCAAATTTTTTCATGTCAAGTTAGAATTGAAAGTAAATAAACGGTGATTCTTCTGATTGCATAAACATAAAGATGATAAAAATGAGTAATGAATAGAAAGACCATCTGATGGGGCGATACCATTTCAACCCGATATTAGCAATTGCATATTGTCCTTCTCTTCCAATCCATTCAATGATGACAAAAGCACCCACTAAAAAGATTGTTACAAGTGATTTCACAAGTCCATCAAATTTAGGAACAGTGAAAAGAGAATAAGAGAAAATTTCTGAAGTATAATGGAATGCATGTTCGATATTATTTGCTCTAAAAAAAATCCATGCAAAAACAGTTAAGCTAAATGTTAACAGCATATAGGTAAATTCTTTGATGCTTGGGAAAAGCCTTCCTTGTGCCACTAAATCCAAATTATTACGATTGCTTTTGGTTAATAAAAGCGGTAAGAAATAAACCGCATTTAAGGTCCCCCAAACAACAAACGTCCAATTTGCACCATGCCAAAAACCACTGACAATAAAAATGATAAATGTGTTTCTTATTTTCTTCCAAGTTCCGCCATGACTTCCACCTAATGGAATATAAAGATAATCTCTAAACCAAGTTGATAGTGAAATATGCCAGCGTCTCCAAAATTCTGCCATGTCTCGTGAAAAGTAGGGAAAATTGAAGTTTTGCATTAAATTAAATCCAAAAAGACGGGAAGTTCCAATAGCAATATCCGAATAACCTGAGAAATCGCCATAGATTTGGAAGGTGAAAAATACAGCACCTACGACTAATGTACTTCCAGAATAATCAGCTGAATGATTGAATATCATATTGGCGTATTCGGCACAATTATCAGCGATTACAATTTTCTTGAATAAGCCCCAAAGTATTTGGCGCATACCATCCACAGCTTTTGAATAGTCAAAGGTGCGCTTTTTGAAAAATTGAGGGAGTAGGTTAGATGCTCGCTCGATTGGACCAGCAACTAACTGAGGGAAAAAGCTGACAAATGCCGAAAATGCAATAAAGTCTTTTGTGGGCTCCAGCTTTCGTCGATAAACATCAATACTATAACTCAACGTTTGGAAGGTGTAAAAACTGATTCCTACTGGTAGAATGATGTTGAGTGTATTTGCAGGTATTGCTTTCCCGAAAAAAGTAAAAGTGGCAATGAAGTTATCTAAAAAGAAGTTGTAATATTTGAAAAAACCTAGAAATCCAAGGTTGATTATTATACTTGTCCACAATAGCACTTTTCTTTTAATCAGATTCTCTTGTTTTGACAATCCAACTCCGATAGAATAATCGAGAATAATGCTAAATAGGATAAGCGATAAAAAACGCCAGTCCCACCAACCGTAGAATAAAAAACTTGCTGCAACTATTAGGAGGTTTTGAAGTTTCAAGCTCTTATTGGCTACAAACCAATAGAGTATAAATACAATCGGAAGAAAAATAGCAAAGTCAATGGAATTAAAAAGCATAAGTTCTCTCTATTCTTTTGTTAATGTTAATCGTTTATTCAACTTCTATTTGTTAAATTTAATTATCGCGAAATTTAATGTTTTCCCTTTTATTTTACAAAGTGTAGAATCTTTTTACTGACTATGTATTAAATATACCGATAAAAAGGGTGTGTTGCTATTCATAGGTGATATATAGACATAAAAAAAGCGGATAGCTCTCAACTACCCGCTTTTCAATTATTTTATACGCTTATTTTGTTAAAGTATAAGTGCTTTTAGAAGTGTACTTAGTAGTTGTAGTTCCAGATAAATTAGTAGATGTAGCTGTGTTTGAACCATCGATATTAAATGTCAATTCATCTTTCTTAGACTCTGTAACGATATAGATAAAAGAATTTTCTCCATCAAGATAAGTGTCACTATTAGAACTAGTAGAAGTTTGACTACCACTAGTAGAAGCAGTTGTTGTACTTTCTGTCAAAACATTAAATATAACTCTTTCATTGGTTTTGTAATCCTTACTAACACTCTTTAAAAAATCCCAGTTTCCAGAATCGGTTCTAGTTGTTTTAGTAGCGACTACTCCTTGTGTGAAAGTTGTTATGATTGTTCGTGTCCAAGTACCATCTTTTTTAATAGTCCAAGATGCTTCATTAACAACACCTGTAGTAGTTGTTGAAGGGTTAGAACCATTTGTAGTAACTTGGGTAATTACCGCACCATTAATTTTAGTTGTATTTGAATAGTTCGAGGTTAAATTAGACTCAGTTTCTTCTCCTGAACTAATTGTCCATTCACCATCCATTTTTCCTTTTGTGGTTTTCCCACAAGATGTAACAATACTAGCAGCAAACGTAATTGCAACAAACATGTAAATTAATTTTCTCATAATTTTAAATAGTTTTAATTTATAAATAATTGACATATTTAATTAATTTCAATAAAATTCACACTTATTCTTTTTTTTTAAAAAGAATACGAATAATTACGTATACAAATCAATTGCATTTTTGTATCAATTATCAT
Source organism: uncultured Flavobacteriales bacterium (assembly GCA_964503665.1). GTDB lineage: Bacteria > Bacteroidota > Bacteroidia > Flavobacteriales_D > Crocinitomicaceae > 40-80. The sequence continues at coordinate 21,069 of CAZDAR010000032.1, read as the reverse complement.
GTTTTAGACATCATTTTAAACATAGAGAATTCATTCTCTTACTGCTTTTAAAACGTTTTCAAGTTATTTAATGCGCTCCAACTTTAACCAATATACAATCGTTAACAATCCATAAAAGCACATTATAATTCTTAAATTCACTACTTTTGCACCATGAAGACAAAATCCTTAAAGAAAAACAAGGTTAATGTAGTGACGATGGGCTGTTCCAAGAATGTCTATGACTCCGAAGTTTTAATGGCGCAATTAAAAGCGAATAAATTTGAGGTGGAACACGAATCGAAAGACGATGATGCAGAAATTGTAATTATCAATACCTGCGGTTTTATCGATAACGCCAAGCAAGAATCGATTGATACCATTTTACGTTTTGCAGATGCAAAAACAGAAGGACATGTAGATAAGTTATATGTTACGGGTTGTTTAGTGCAACGCTATAAAGATGATTTAGAGAAAGAGATTCCAGAAGTGGATGCTTTTTTCGGAACACGTGAATTGCCACGACTGTTGAAAACCTTAAAGGCGGATTATAAAAAAGAATTAGTTGGAGAACGTCTATTGACGACTCCTGCTCATTTTGCTTATTTTAAAATTTCTGAAGGGTGTAGTCGCCATTGTTCTTTTTGTGCCATTCCATTGATGCGTGGTTTACATGTTTCCATTCCGATGGAGGACTTGGTAAAGTCAGCGAAAAGTTTGGCTTCTCAAGGCGTAAAGGAATTGATTTTAATTGCGCAAGATTTGACTTTTTACGGAATTGATTTATATAAAAAGCGCAATTTATCAGAGTTGTTGGAGAAATTAGTAGCGGTGGAAGGCATTGACTGGATCCGTTTGCATTATGCTTTTCCAACAGGTTTTCCGATGGACGTTTTAGATGTAATGAACGATAATCCGAAGATTGTGAAATACTTAGATATGCCGTTACAACATGGTTCTACTAAGGTTTTACAAGCAATGCGTCGTGGAATTACGCGTGAGAAGACAGAAGCGTTAGTAAATGAAATACGCGCAAAAGTTCCGGGTATCGCTATTCGTACGACCATGATTGCAGGTTATCCAGGAGAAACGGAAGAGGATTTCCAAGAAATGTACGACTTCGTTGAAAGAATGCGTTTCGATCGTTTAGGAATTTTCACCTATTCACATGAAGAAGATACACACGCACATAAATTTGAAGACGACGTTCCTGATACGTTGAAGAAAGAACGTGCTGATGCGATTATGGAATTGCAGTCTGGTATTAGTCTACAACTGAACGAGAATAAAATTGGAAAAGTTTTCAAAGTGCTTTTTGATAGAGTAGAAGGACATTATTTTATTGGACGTACCGAGTTTGATTCTCCAGAAGTCGATAATGAAGTTTTGGTGGAAAAAACGGATGATAATTTCATTCGAATTGGTGACTTTGCAAATGTGTTAATCACGAAAGTAGATCATTATGATTTATATGGAGAAATAGTCGAATAATGGTAGATTTCGAAGGTAAAACAGTTTGGGTAACAGGTGCTTCTTCTGGAATAGGAAGAGCTTTTGTAGAAGAATTGGATAAAAACTCCGAAGTTCGATTCATTCTTTCTTCTAGAAAGAAAGAAGACTTAGAACAATTAAAAAATAGTTTAAAAAAACCTTCCAATCATTTCGTTATTCCGATTGATTTAGAAAATAGTAAAACCATAGAACAAGCAGTTGAGGAAGTGAAATCGCTTAATTTGATAATCGACTTTCTATTTAACAACGGCGGTGTCAGTCAACGCGCTGAGGTTATGGAAACTAGTATTGAAGTTGATCGAAAGATGTTTGAAATCAACTATTTTGGGAATATCTACTTGACGAAATTAGTCTTGCCAATGATGGTGAAAAATCAAAGTGGGCACATTATCGTAACGTCGAGTATCGCAGGGAAGTTTGGTTTCTTTTTACGTTCCGCTTACAGTGCTTCCAAACATGCTTTACATGGATTTTATGAAGCATTACGATTAGAAGTGGAGAAACACAACATTCAGGTAACAATTCTGTGCCCTGGAAAAATCAATACACCTATTTCACAATCTGCGTTGACGGGAGATGGTTCTGCTCATGGTGTGATGGATCACAATCAATCTACTGGAATGCCAGCGGATGTTTGCGCCCAGAAGATTATCAAAGCTGTAAAACAAAATCAGAAAGAAGTGTTGATTGGAAAAAAAGAAATTCTAGCTGTTATATTAAAACGCTTTTTACCTCAAAACCTTTTTTGGAAATTGATGAAGAAGCAATCTCCAGTTTAGATTTTACTTTCCTCCGTCAGCTAACTTGAGTGAAGAATTTGGCATTTTTATATCCGCTTCTTCCAAACGTGATTTTGCTTGTTCCATAATAGCCCAGTGAATATCCCAAAAGACATCTACACTTGCCATAAATCGAATAGAAAGTTTGATAGCATTTAGTGTCATTTCATCGACCACTACTTGAGGAGCTGGATCTTTTAAAACGCCTTTTTGTTCGAGTGTTAATTTCATCAGCGTTTCCAAGGCTTTTTTAACATCACTTTCGTAGTGAACATAAAACACAATCTTATCTTTTCGGATACCTAATTGAGTATAATTGATGATTTGGTCATTGGATAATTTACCATTCGGAATAACGGCTAATAGGTTGTGAAATGTCACTAACTTAGTATAAAAAATCGTAATTTCTTTTACGGTTCCAGACACACCATCTGCTTCGATCCAATCTCCAATTTTAAAGGGTTTCATTAGGATAATCATGATACCTCCAGCAAAATTAGCGAGAGAACCTTGAAGCGCTAAACCAATCGCTAAACCTGCGGCTCCTAATAATGCCACAAGAGAAGAAGTCGCGACACCTAATTGCGAAATCACGGTAATACCTAAGATAATCTTTAATCCAAGATCAATAGCACTGAGTAAAAACCCCCTTAATGCTTCGTCATAATCTCTTCGAATGAACAGCTTTTTTAGGTTTTTTTGGAGTATTTTTATCAACCATATGCCGATTATGAAAATGACAATGGCGAGTACTAATTTGACAGAATAATCGACGAAAAGGTTGAAATATTTGTCAATTAAAGACTGAAATTTTTGCATAAATGTGTTGATTATTGTTTATTTTTTATTTTTTAGTGTTTTTTGTTTAAAAGCAATCATTTTCAGCGCAATTCTTAAGAATTTATGTTTTTTGTTAGTGTTGAATTTAGTGACTCATTGCAAATATACGACAAGGTTTGTAGTAGGAGAGGAATGTTACCGGAATCTTGTTAAGAAAATGCCAAATAAGTGTCGTGAGAAATAAAAAGCCCTGTTCATTAACTAAAAATAGCGCCCTTCGAAATGTTGTGTTAAAACAAGCATTTTCAAAGTGCGCTACTAAAATAAATTAAATCAATTACTTTAAAATGGAAGGATTATTTCCAACCACCTCCTAATACTTTATAAATACCTATCTTCGATTCTTTTTCTTTTAATTGTGTTTCCACTAACTCAATTTTAGCTTCTAACATTTCTCTTTGAGTCAAAAGAACTTCCATATAATCGGCTCGCGCAGACATGAATAAATCTTTCGAAATAACAACTGATTGATTGAGAATATCCACCTCATTCGATTTTGTCTTATAACTATCCGAATAGTTTTTGACACTTGCTAATTGATTATTCACTTCCATAAAAGCGTTCAGAATCGTTTTCTGATAGTCGACTAAAGCTTGAATCTTTTTCAATTTTTTAGTATTATAGGTTGCTTTTATAGAATTTCGGTTGACTAACGGTGCAAATAAGTCTCCCAATAAGTTGTATATCAATGAGCTTGGATTGAACAGAACCGTTGGGTTAAATGCTTGAAAACCTACATTAGCCTGAATCCCTAAGGTTGGATAAAAGTTAGCTTTCGCAGCTTTGACATCCAACTTCGCAGCGATTAACTCTTGCTCTGCTTTCCGAATATCAGGACGATTTTGTAATAGCTGATCGGGATTGCCTGTCAAAATGGAATCGATTAAAACGGTGTTCATACCATCTGAATTTCTATCTACATGCTGTGGGAATCGACCTACAAGAAAGTTGATTTTATTCTCTGTCTCGACAATTTGTTGTTTGATATGATATTGTCTGTTTTGGGTGTTCAGAAGTTGTGCTTCAAAACGGTTGACTGCTAGTTGACTCACTCTTGCCGCCATCTTTTGTTGTTTTACCACCTCTAAAACATCGGTTTGAATATCGATAGATTCATTGATGATGTCCAGTTGTTTGTCAAGTGCTAATAATTCATAGTAAGAAGTGGCAATTTCTGAAACGAGGTTGGTCACCATAAAGTTTCGGCCTTCAACAGAACCTAGATATCGAGCCGCCGCCGCATTCTTACTGTTGCGTAGTTTTTTCCAGATATCTATTTCCCATGAAAATTGCGCACCAATAACAAAATCACCAAAGGGCTCAGGAAATGCTTGATTGTCTTTGATGTTCAATTGATGCTCAATAGCTCCATTTCGAGTGTATTCGCCTGACTTCTCCAATCCTGCGCCAACGCCAATTCCTCCAGAAGGTAAATATTCTCCTTTCCGAGCTCTCACTTCATTCTTAGAGATTTCAATCTCTTGCATCGTTATGCTCAACTCTTGATTTTTGCTTAACGCTGAATCGATTAAAACAGCTAGCTTATTATCCGTGAAAACAGTTTTCCAACTGTTGACAGCGATCGAAACAGTATCTCGTGAAGCAGGAGTTTTTAAACCAGCTTGAACATACTCCTTTCCTTCATTTCGGGTTTCGTCTTGCAATATTGATCTGGGGTTATTACACCCCAAAACAATACCGAAAAGTAGCAGTGCTACCAACTTAAAACGTGATTTATAGATCATTTTTTTCGGGATATTTTTCTGATTAATACTTTAAAATAATTGGGCTTTTGGACAGATGATTCTACGAAATCAGCGAAATCCTCGCTCAAAGGTGAACTTTCTTGATCTTTAATATAATATCTACCATCTGCTAATGTGCCAAAAATGTAATATAAGCCAGGAACGATGATGACTCCAAAAATAGTTCCTGTAATCATCCCACCCAATGCGGACGCACCGATCGTATGATTACTCACTGAACCTGGTCCAAAGGCTGTTACCAATGGAATAAGACCTGCAATAAATGCAAGAGAGGTCATTAAAATGGCTCTAAATCGTATTTTCGAACCTTCAATTGCTGCCTCTAACACACTCATTCCTTGCTTGTGTTTTATGACAGCAAATTCGACAATCAAGATGGCATTCTTCCCGAGCAGCCCGACCAGCATGATAAGCCCGACTTGGGCGTAAACGTCATTTGCTAATCCCATCATTTTCAGCAGTAAGAACGAACCTAATATTCCAAATGGTAGTGATAAAATCACGACTAGCGGAATTAGGAAACTTTCGTATTGCGCAGCTAATACTAAATAAGTGAATAATAAAACAACGGCAAATATGACAATTGCTTCATTTCCTCTCGATGCTTCGGTGAAAGATAAACCTTCCCAAGCGATATCATATCCTTTTGGCAATGATTTAGACGCTACTTCTTTTATCGCATCAATAGCGTCACCTGTCGTGTACCCTTTAGCTGGAACACCTCGAATAGCGGAAGAGGTGTAAAGGTTAAATCGTGTAATCTCATTTGGACCTTGTGATTTCTTCATGGTCATAAACGATGAATAGGGCACCATTTCACCTTGATCATTTTTGATGTACAGCTTCATAATGTCCGACGGTAACTTACGATATTCTGGGGCAGATTGTGTGTACACTTTCAAAAAGTTGTTGAATCGTGTAAAACCTTGCTCGTATGTACTACCAATCAAAATGTCTAAGTTGTCCATTGCTTTACCAATAGAAACGCCTTTTTGCATCGCTTTTAAGTTGTCAATCACTAATTCATATTGTGGATAGTTCGCCGCGTAAAATGTAAACAATCCAGAAAGTTCCTTTCTTTTCCCTAAGGCTTTCATGAAATCATTATTCACTTTACTAAACTCTTGATAATCGGTCTCTTCTCCTTTGTCCAACATACGTAGAGAGAAACCATCAGAAGAACCATAACCAGGTACTGCTGGTGGTTCGAAGAATTCCACTACTGTACCTAAGTCCTTCGTTTTTTCTTCGAGTTCTTTTACTACTTGATGGACGTTGTTTTTTCGTTTCGACCAATCTTTAAGGTTGATAATACAGGTTCCTGCATTCGAACCACGACCTTCCGTCAATACTTCGTATCCAGCAAGAGAAGTTACGGACTGAACACCTTCTACTTTTTCAGCAATACCTTGTAATCTTCTAGAGATTTCATTTGTTCGTTCCAACGTTGTTCCAGGAGGCGCTTGAATAATAGCATATATCATTCCTTGATCTTCGTTGGGTACAAATCCTGCAGGAAGTGTTTGATTCACAAAAAATATCCCCACACAAAATGCCAATAAAACGCCGTAAGTTACGACTCTTCGACTTACAATTGCATTTAAGAGAGACGTATATCTGCCTGTTAGTTTTTCGAATATTCTGTTGAACCAATCCAAAAACATGTTGATTGGTGTTTTTCTTTTCTTCTTCCCATGATTATTTTTCAAAATCATCGCACATAAAACAGGTGTTAGTGTTAATGCGACAAGACCTGATAGAACGATGGAACTTGCCATGGTAATAGAGAACTGTCGATAGAATACACCGACGGGACCAGACATAAATGATATGGGAATAAAAACGGATGTCATTACCAGCGTAATAGCGATAATGGCACCGCTAATTTCGTCCAATACTTCTTTCACGGCTTTGTAGGGACTCAGATCTTTTTCTTCCATCTTGGCGTGGACGGCCTCGACGACGACTATGGCATTATCGACGACAATACCAATTGCAAGTACTAATGCAAACAGCGTAATCATGTTGATGGTAAGTCCAAACATTTGCATAAATATAAATGCACCTATAAGTGAAACGGGAACGGCAATGGTTGGAATTAAAGTAGATCGAATATCTCCTAAGAAGATGTATACCACTAATGCCACCAAGATGAAGGCTTCAATTAAAGTATGAATTACTTTTTCAATGGAAGCATCCACGAATTTAGAGACGTCGTAATTGATTTCAAAATCCATTCCTGCTGGAAACGTTCCTTTCATTTCGTCTAATTTCACTTTTACAGCCTCAATTACTTTACTTGCATTACTTCCTATGTTTTGTTTCAAGACAATAGAAGCAGATGGATAGCCGTCTTTATTGGAATAAATGTCAAAGAATTCACTTCCTAATTCCACCGTGGCAATATCTTTTAATTTTAAAATTTCACCATCCGAATTGGCCCGAATAATAATATTTTCATATTCTTCCGGCTTATTATATCTTCCTTTATAAGAAAGTACATATTCTAATGATTGCGGACTTTTACCCGAGCTTTGTCCTAAACGCCCAGGCCGACCGATAACACTTTGCTCATCGATAGCTGCCATGACATCATCTGTAGAAACTTTATAAGCTCGCATTCTATCTGGTTTCAACCAAATACGCATCGCATATTTTCTACTTCCTAGAATCTGTGCACGTCCCATACCATTGATACGTTGTAATTCAGGTATAATACTGGTATTGGCATAGTTATATAGGAATTTCTCGTCGGCATTTTTATCCTTACTATACAAATTGACATACATCAACATACTAGGCTGAATCGGCGTAATGATAACCCCTTCACGTTGCACTAATGGTGGCAGGTTGTTCATCACTTGGTCAATTCTTGTTTTGATGTTTACCACTGCATCACTTGGATTAGTACCAGGTTCAAAAATTATTTGAATAGTTGCTTCACCCGCACTGGTAGCATCGGAAACGATATAACGCATTCCTTGTACACCATTGATTGCTCTTTCCAATGGAATAAGGGTGGATTTTACCAATACATCCGAGCTTGCTCCTGGAAATGCAATAAATACATTCACTTGTGGAGGCGCAATTTCAGGGAACTGAGATATTGGTCGGGTATTAATTGCTAAGAATCCCATAAAGAGAATAGCAAGCGATAGCGATAGTGCTAAAACGGGTCGTTTAATGAATTTGCTAAACATGTTTTTTATCTTTTAGGTTCTTATTTATTCAGAGAATAAAGCGTTCATTTCCGCTAAAGCAGCATCAACACTTTTGAATGTGTACTTTATTTTTTGGTTGTTTTCTACTTTTCGCAATCCTTCTAAAAGAACTTTATCATTCACTGTTAACCCTTTTGAAACGACATATAATTGAGGCAATTCTGTTAAGACTTCTATTTCACGAGTATGTGCCACATTGTTTTTGTCAATTACATAGACGTACTTTTTGTCTAAAATTTCAAATGTAGCTTCCTGAGGGATAATGATGGCGCCTTTTAAATCGACTGGCATTCTAATATTTCCTGTTTCACCGTGTCTCAAAATGCCTTTTGAATTATCAAAAGTGGCTCTAAAGGCGATATTTCCTGTTTCGTTATTGAAATCTGCTTCGATTGTTTCAACGTTTCCTTCTTTCGGAAAAAATTGATTGTTCGCCATTAATAATTTGACTGGTGGTAATTTTTCGTTGAGTAGTTTATAGTTTAAATATTCTGCTTCAGGAACATTGAAGTACACCCAAACTTTACTGTTGTCAGAAAGTGTGGTTAATAAATCTCCTTCATCTAGCATACTTCCTAAACGCACACTAAATTTCCCCATGTATCCATCGAAAGGTGCTCTAATTTCAGTAAAGCCGACATGTGTGTTGGCCAATGCTAATTCCGCTTTTGCTTTCTCCAATTTCGCTTTTGAAAGCGCTAATTCACTAGGGGAAACAATATTGTTATCCGCTAGTCTTTTGGTGGTTTGGTATTCGATTTCAACGTAGTCTTTTTCTGCTTGTGCTTTCTGCGCTTCCGCATTATAAATAGAAGGCATGATTTTAAACATCATTTGCCCTTTTTTTAAAAACTGTCCTTCATCGACGTAGATATTCTGCAAATACCCTTTTTCTAATGCTCTAATCTCAATGTGTTGAATAGAGTTGACTTGACAGACATAATCTTTATAAATGATGGTGTCTCGTTGAATAGGGGTTGTTATAACGAATTTAGAATCTTCTTCTGGCTGAACAGTGTTTTTACAGCCAATGGTCAATAAGAGTGCCGATAAGCAAACTAGAATTGAATACTTTTTCATGAATGAAATAATTAAAATATAAATTGATTTGTTTGTGTAAAAAGCACCTGAGAAATTGAAAGCTCTTCAGTGTGCTTTATAACAAGTTGGTTATAAAAAGCAACGATTAGTGACGCGCAAGACTATTCAATACAGAACATTTCTTCAACACACCAAAGGTTGTTACGCTATTTATAACAGGAAATGAGGTGATTTTAAATGATGATCTGCTGATGCTGGATCCACAAAGAGATTTTGTAGAATATAGGTGCATAAACAGCAGGTTGTTTTATGAAATAAACTGAGCTTGTGAAAAAACTCCAAATCAATGTTGGTTGACCGAAATCAATATAATCATCAGGCTCATCATCTTCAGAAGAATCTTTAAAGAGATTGTCTTTATTAGAAGTTTGTGAGATGAATTTCTCAGTTTTACCTTTATACTTTTTGTGATTAATTTTGTCAATTTTGACTAAAAGTTCTTCACTCTTCGTATTGAAAGAATTAAAAGTGACATTACTACTCCATAACAAAATTGTTATAAGACCTAATAGGCGAATAGAATACATTTTTAATTTCTTCATTTGACTACAAAATTGGATAAATTAGAACTTTAGTTTTCTATATAAAAGTAAATTTCCGCCTTCCAACGAATATTTTTCTTCCTGCCTAAAATTCCTTCTTAAATTAAGTTGAATACCATTAATTTAAAATTTGAAGTGTGATTTATTCTAATTGCGTAATTAATTCTTGGTCACAAAGTTTAGTAATAACATTAAATTTGTGTCATGAGTTTACATCGAAGAAAATGGAATCAAAATGAGGATGATGAGCAATATATAGATAGAAGATATACTTTGGTATTAGATACAATTTATAACTCATCACTTCAAAATAAAATAATCCGAGTTACTTTGCTACATTAACTTCATTTTATTTACAATAGCTTTGTATTTTAATACTGTAAACAAACAATTATCTTAAACAACTCACAAATACTATCATAAAATGGAAAAATTTGACCGTAAAAAGCCTTGGGAAACCGTCTAACAAACGAAAGAATTAAAAGATGTAAATTGGTACCAGTCTACACCAGAAACGGCCTTGAATTTTTTAGAGGAATTTAAGGTGCCCAAAACAGCAAAAATCATTGATGTTGGCGGAGTAGATAGTTCCTTTGTGGATCATTTACTTCAATGAGGTTGTCAAGATATAACTATTCTCGATATTTCAGCAGTTGCCATCGATAAAGCAAAGAAACAACTTGGTGATAAAGCGAGTGAGGTTAAATGTAAAATAGTAGATCATCATACACCTTCTAATAAAATCCAGAATTTTGTTTTTTGTAGCTTTAGAAAGACAGAGTAGGTGAGACTTTTAAATGGAATTTACTTGAACTTGTTCTTCAATCCATCGATAGAGTTTTTGAATACCTTCTTCCAGCTTCAATTTTGGCTCCCAACTAAGTTCTTTTTCAATGAGTGTATTATCTGAAGAGCGGCCTCTCACGCCCGTTGGACCTGTAATCATCTTGAGTTGAATGTCTGGTTTATTCGCTATTTTCGCAATAAGTTTAGCAAATGCTTTGATAGAAATCATTTCTTCAGAACCAATGTTATACGGCCCTGTTTTATCCGAACGCATTAGTTTTGTTACGGCATCTAAACAATCATCGATATACAAAAAGGAACGGGTTTGTTCGCCGTCTCCCCAAATTTCAATCGTTCCATTTTTATCCGCTTGCGCAACTTTACGACACAAAGCCGAAGGTGCTTTTTCTTTTCCGTTGTTCCAGGTCGATTCAGGGCCGAAAATATTATGAAAACGTGCAATTTTAACGTTCAGTTCAAAGTTTCGTTTATAAGATAAATACAAACGTTCTGAGAATAATTTTTCCCAACCGTATTCGCTGTCTGGTTCCGCTGGATAAGCGGAAGGTTCATCGCATTTTGGATTGTTTGGATCTAACTGATTGTATTCAGGGTAAACGCACGCCGAAGAGGAGAAAAATACCGCTTTTACGTTCTTTTCAAGCGCAACTTTTGCCACATTCAAATTGATTTGTGCCGAATTATGCATCACATTCGCATCGTTCAATCCCGTGAAAATATACCCAGCACCACCAACGTCACCAGCGAGTTGGTATAACTCATCGATATCATGGTCAATCTCTTGATTGGTGAAATTATAATCTCTTAAATCACCCACCACAAATTCGTCCGCTTCACTTTTCGAGAATTCAGGCAATTTAATGTCAATTCCTTTGACCCAGAAACCTTCTTGTTTCAGACGTTTTACAAGATGATGCCCGATAAATCCACCAGCACCTAGAACGATAGCTTTTTTTATTTCATTCATTTTATTAAACGATATAGAATGTAATAGTATGTGTTTTGAATCTAGTCATTATGAAAATCATGTCGTTCATCCGTTTATTTTTCAAAAAAACGAGTAATTTTCCACCGAAGATAATAAATATAGGACTTTAAATTTCTTTTTTCCATTTTAGATGGACTATTTTCAAATGTTGGATGAATATTTTTCAATGCATTTAAATACGTTTCATATTCTGGATTTGCTAGATGTTCTTTTTTTGAAAATTCCAACATCGAAAGTGCAGCAAAATGAATAAATATCAACGGCTTTCCGTTAATCAGCAAAGTGTTTTCGTTGTCTCGACTTAATTCACAGGTCTTACTATTCCAGCCAGCAAAGTTGCAACCTCGATGTTTTATAATCTCAACTTTATCAAACAAAACAGGAATTAAATCCAAGTATTTTTGATCGTCAAACAAACCACGCCAAAAGGCTTTTTTGACGTTGTAAAAACAACAATTTGCCCACCATTCTAAAATAGGAATTGCATTTTGATTTGCTCCAAAGAACCCCGCATTGTAAAGACCAACCCGAAAATTAGCCTCTAACCAATTCTGTTCTTTTGTTGGATTTGCATTGTAAAAATGAGGCGTTAGAAGGAAAGAAGATTTTTCTAGTTTTTCAAAAAGGAAATCAGGTGAAGCATAAAAGAAAACGTCATTATCAACATAAATGACCTTCTCATAGCCCTGTTCAATTAAAAACTGAATATAAACAGGTTTTAAAGCCCAACGCAATTTGTCGTTTTTGTATTTCGCTTTCATCTTTTTAGCAAGATCCGATTGTAAATCAGATAAGTAATTCATTTGAAAAAATGGATTATTCATCACTTGCTCATCGACATCGGTTAACAGGCAAAATAAATCCACGTCGGAATGCGAAGCAACAGATTCTAAAAGCGCTTGACTTTTAAATAAATGACTTTGAGTTGATATGGTGCAAATGGCTTGTTTCACGAGTTGAAATTAAGGTTTTTTTTGGATGTTTTCAATTCTCATCATTTACCTTTTCCATGAGTTGATTCCAAAATCCCCATTGATTATCTCCAAAATGATGATAAACATGGATAAGTACGGGTTTGTATTTTTCATTGACATCAATTCTCACTTCGTCATCTTGCCATTCCATAATGAGTTTGTTGTAGTCTGCTATTAAATTCCATCGTTTATTTAAGATAGGATGATTTTCTAAACCACATTCCCAAACAGTTGCAATTAAAGTTCCCTGATCTCTCGTTTTCCACTGTGGGTCTTTAAATATTTCCATTGTTTTAGTAAACCATTTTTCTAAAAAATCATGGGAAGTATCGTCAAAAAGAAACACGCCTCCATTCCAGTGTTGAAAATATTTATCTTTAATTTTAATATGAAATTTTGTTTCGATATAATGTTTTAAATGATGACACGAGTCAGCCCAGATATTTTCCTTTTCGTTGTTGAGCCATCTATGTGTGAATTTATGGTATTTGAAACCTGTTTCTTTTTCAATTTTTTTAGGGTTGATATCATAAAGGATAATTTCTTCTTGAGCGTTTTTCCAATATTTCCCTTTTTTATCATAAGAGAATTCTTCTGAAAGATTAAAAATAGGATAACTCGTGAAATAACGAAAAGCTACTTTCAATCGTAACCAAGGGGATTTATTTATCGAATCAAAATATCCTTTTAGTTTTTGTGTTGAAGCTAAGATTCTTTTATCTTTAATTTTACGATTTCGATCAAATTTCAAAGAAGCCCGCTCAAATTTATCTCTATCTATTTTCCACTTGTCTTGACACCCACAATTGACCGCATAAGCACTGAATTTATTCAACACACAATGATCAGGTGCAAAAGTGATAGGAGCTACATATTCATTGAAAATCAAATCGACATCTTCAGAAAAAGCAATGATGTCTGTATCTAAATAGCAATATTTATTTCCCTTTGGTACAAATTGATAGATTCCTGTTTTCAAGTAAATACTTGCCTGATGGTTGTCAAAATGTTCAGGTGTAGAGATGTCGATGATATGCTCATGTTCAACAGGAACTTCATTTCGAGAAGAATCGGTTAATACCCAGATTTCATTTTTGGAAAATTTTCTCAAGTAAGGCAATGAGAAATGAAGTGTTTCAATGTGTTCACGAGCTCCACATACGACAAAAATAAAGATGTTTTTCATTCTTAAATAATCGATTCGTAATGATAATTTTTAAACCAATCTGTCATTTCAATAATTCCTGCTTCCATAGAACATACAGGCTTATATCCGATGTAATTTTCCAATTTGGATGTGTCTGAATGCGTTGCTTTCAATTCATTCTTAGGAAGTGAAGCATAATTAACTTTTAATTTTTTCCCCAAATGTTTCGCAATCAATTTGGCGTATTCGTCCACAGAAGAGGGTGAACCATAACCGATATTGAAGACTTGATGAAAGCCTGCTTTTTCATTCTTTATCTTCTTGATTAAGAGTTCAATGGAATGAACAATGTCACTTACGTGCGTAAAATCTCGATAGACGTTTCCTTCGTTATAAAGCGTAATATCATTTCCTGCTTCAATGGCTTTCATGAATTTGTAAGCTGCCATATCTGGACGCGTCCAAGAACCATAAACCGTAAAGAATCTTAGTCCAATAGCAGTCATTCCAAATTGATGACAATAGTTTTCAATCATCAATTCAGTCATTCGTTTACTTGTTCCATAAAAGGATAATTGTTGGTCGTGTGGAGACATTTCATTCATAATCGAATGATTGGGCTCATACACCGATGAACTACTCGCATAAATCAATTTCTTTACACCATTTTTTCGACATTGTTCCAACACGTTAAAAGTTCCTTCGACATTTTGATGAAAGTATAAAGCCGGATTCGTCAATGAACCAGATATTCCCGTTTCAGCCGCTAAATGAATCACGATTTCTGGTTTTTCTTTCAGTTCGTCTAAAAAAGAAGAGTGAATGGAATTTTGCTCAATATTTTCAAACAAATTTGCTCGTTGAATAGAGGCAGGTTTATCAACAGATAAAGTGTCTAATCCCGTCACTACATTGGTTTTACTCAACTGCTGGTTTAAATGTGTTCCTATAAAACCCGCAATACCTGTGATAAATAGTGTGCTCATAGTTTAAATATACAATTTTATAGTTGTTGAAATAGTTACATCCATACTTCCCACCAATTTTCTAAAACAAATAATTTCCATAATCGCCAATGATCTTTTGTGTCAATTAGCGTTTGAATATACGAAGATTTAATCACGTTATCACGAACTAAACGTCCGTTCATTAGTTTTTCTTCATAGACCTTGAAGTTTTCGTAAAATTTATCGGGACCAACAAAACCTTGTTTCTTACGGTCGTACACTTCTGAAGGAACCTTCCCTTTTAGCATATTTCGAATGACTTTCTTTTGTTTGTTTTCATCAAAGTAGACTTCTTCTTTCAGTGAAAACACTTTTTCCACCAATTCATGGTCTAAAAAAGGAACTCGTGCTTCGAGTGAATTCGCCATTGTTGCACGATCAATTTTAGCGAGTACTAATTCAGGCATGAATAAATTCAAATCCAAATACTGAATCTGTTTAAGCGTTGAAATTCCTTTCCGTTGGAATTGATTTATATGGTCAAAAGGATCATCAGGTATAGAAGTTTGCCAATCTGCTGTGAATGCCTTTTTCAATTCGTTGGAATCGAACAAACCCATACTATTCGCTTCGATATAATGGTCTTTTATGTGATGAAATTGAACGCCAAACAATTTAGCTTTCCATTTCTCAAAGGAATTTTTGAATTTAAAATTCTTCGGTTGTTGCCACCAATATCCACCAAAACATTCGTCGGCTCCTTCACCCGATAAAACAGCTTTTACTTTCGTTCTCGCTAGGTGACTGACCGAATAAGTTGGTAAAATAGAAATATCTGCAATGGGATTGTCGTAATGAAACATTAGCTTACGGACAGAGTCGAGTGTAAACGATTCTTCCACTTGTTCGCTGAGATTAATTCCTAATTGTTTTGCTACTTTTTGAGCATAAAAATGTTCGCTTTGTTCCCAGTTTTCAAAACCAATGGTAAATGCATCTATAGGTTCGTAATGGAGCTCTTTCATCATTAACACCAATAAACTAGAGTCCATTCCGCCCGATAAGAAGGATCCAACTTGAACGTCACTAACTAAATGTTCACGAATGGAGTTTTGAAAAATTTCTTTTATTTCTTCTTCTATTTCTGCTTGATTTCCTATCTGTTGATCAAAATCAAGTTTCCAATAGGTTTGTGTTTTTATTTCAAGTGTTTCAGTATTCAGTTCCAAATAGTGTGCAGGAGGTAATTGTAGAATATTTTTCCAAATGGTGAATGGCGTTGGAACGTAACGATTCGCTAGAAAACAAGCCACCGATTCTTTCCGAATTTCTTTTTTGACACTTGAAAAACTAAGCAAAGCTTTGATTTCACTGCCAAAAACAAACACATTATTTTGAAAAGTATAATACAGTGGTTTGATGCCAAATCGGTCGCGCGCCATGAAAACTTTGTTCTTTTTTACATCATAAATGGCAAAAGCAAACATTCCTTTCAGTTTGGAAAGCATATTCGTTCCCCAAAAGACATACGCTTGTAAAATCACTTCGGTATCTGTTTTGGTTTGAAATACAATCCCTTCCGATTCTAATTCTTTTTTTAAAGCTTGATAATTATAAATTTCTCCGTTGAAGGTAATCACTAAAGATTTATCTACGTTAGAGAAAGGTTGTTTTCCTAAGTCAGATAATTCAATGAAAGACAGTCTGCTGTGTCCAATCCCAACTTGTTTATTAGGCGAAATATAAGTGCCATTTCCATCCGGACCACGATGAGCCAAAACTTCCACGGACTGCTTTAATTCCGATTCGATTAGTTGGTTCTTAGAGATGATTCCTGAAATGCCGCACATAAATTAGTAAAGTAAGAAGTCAAATTTAGGGTTAATTCTGGAATGTATCAGTAAAACTTCATTAAACTATTATCCGTATTTTAAGTATGTTTGTATCCATATTGATTATTACGAATGAAAATACTAGGTATTTCAGCATATTATCATGATTCAGCTGCAGCAATCATTGAAAATGGAAAGGTTGTTGTAGCAGTTCAAGAAGAACGTTTTACGAGAGTGAAGAATGATGCTCAATTTCCCCAAAAATCAATTGAGTTTTGTTTGAAAGAGACAAGTTTACAGCTTAATGAGCTTGATGCTATTGTTTTTTATGAAAAGCCTCTTTTAAAGTTTGAGAGAATATTGCAAAACTATCTTTCTACTGCCCCTTTTTCATTGATTTCGTTTTTAACCTACATGCCTAATTGGCTGAAAGAAAAGCTATTCTTAAAACAAAATATTCGAAAATCATTAAAAGAGATAGATCCTTCATTCGACTCAAAGAAATGTGATTTACTCTTTTCGGAACACCATCTTTCACATGCTGCAAGTGCTTTCTTTTGCTCTCCGTTTAATTCATCCTTAATTTTATTGATGGATGGAGTTGGAGAATATTCCACAACTAGTTTTTTTCAATGATAAGTAAATCAAATTGTTCCTTTATATGAGCAGCATTTTCCAGACTCTATTGGTTTGCTTTACTCTTCTATCACGCAGTTTTTAGGATTTGAGGTGAACAATGGAGAATACAAAATTATGGGACTTGCGCCGTATGCTACAGAAGAAGATAGTTTGGTCATTGACTACATTCAAAAGATAAAAGATAATTTAGTGACCATTTATGACGATGGCTCCATACAAATGAATGAGAAGTATTTTCAATACACTAAATCTCTTCGAATGATTCATAAAAGAAGATTTGAGACTCTTTTTGGTTGCCCCATGAGAAAATCTCAAGATGAATTAACAAAAATCCATGCAGCTATTGCTCAAGCTATTCAAAAAGTAACAGAGGAGATTGTCATCAAAACAATCCGATTCGCTCAACAAAAATTCCCAAATAAGAATTTATGTTTAGCGGGTGGAGTCGCCTTGAATTGTGTTTTAAATGGAAAGATAAAGGAAAGCAATTTATTTGAGAATATATTTATTCAACCTGCGGCTGGCGATGCTGGAGGGAGCATTGGAGCCGCACTAGCTGTATATTATCAACATTTCCAAAAAGAAAGAATACCTAAGGAAATTGACACGCTATTCTTAGGCCCAACTTATGACGATAAAGAAATCAAACAATTATTAGTAAGAAAGAAGCTTTCTTTTCAAGAGTTATCTCAGGAGGAATTATTAAATAGAATGACAAATGCATTAGTAGAAGGCAAAGTTATTGGAAATTTTAGAGGTCGAATGGAGTTTGGTCCTCGTGCTCTTGGAAATCGTAGTATTATTGCAAATCCACTTCATAAAAACGTTCAATTACAACTTAACTTAAAGATTAAAAAACGAGAGAGCTTTCGTCCCTTTGCTCCCATTTTATTAATGGAAGACTTCGAGAAATATTTTGATCAAAAATATGAATCACCTTATATGCTAATGGTACATCAACTTAAAGAAGAGTATCGTTTACCAGTGAAAGATGAAAGTAATATATTTCAACAAGTACAACAAGAAAGATCGATTTTTCCTGGCATAACACATGTTGATTATAGCTCAAGAATTCAGACAGTTACAAATGAAACGTCTTCTTTTTTGAACCAAATTTTGCATCAATTTAAAGAGAAAACAAAGGTGGGAATTTTGATTAATACTAGTTTTAATGTGAAAGATGAACCGATTGTTTGTAGCCCAAATGATGCAATCAATTGCTTTAATTCAACAGAAATAGATATATTAGTACTCAATAATTTTTGGATAGAAAAATGGAATTTATAACAGACCTCATTAATTTTATTAAATCACGAAAAAAATGGTGGTTAATTCCACTCATACTCATCCTCTTATTACTGGGATTATTACTTCTTTTTGCAGAAAGTAGTGTGGTTGCACCTTTTATTTATCCAATGTTTTAGTGAATGAAAAGCAAAGAAGTTTATACTGGTAATATATCTGTCTCATTTATTCTCTTGTTGGGATATTATTTTTATCAGCACATCGCTTTTTTCTTAGTTGGAATGAGTATCTTATTCTTAAGTTTAGTTTCGGAGACTATTGCAAGATATATAGCTCTAGGATTAAATAAGTTATTTGGCTTTATAGGAGCTATTAATTCTAGAATAATTCTATCTATCTTTTACTTAGGAATATTGTTTCCTATTTCATTTCTAAAAAGAATAGTTACTAAAAAAGACAAGGTAAAAAACACAAAATGGATCAATACAATTGATAAAAGCTATAATTTTAAAGAGTTATGGTGAAAAAGCTAATTACTATTCTATTTTACTTTCTATTTGTAGCCTATATTTTGTGGGAGGTTTATTGGTACAATCAAGTTGGATTGACATTTATTAAATGGCATACACATTTAGCCTTTCCATTTATAGTGTTTTTGTGTTTGTATTTCATACTGAAAGCAGTTAAAGTACCCAAAAAAGCGATGAATGTTTTATTTGGTATTTATCTAATAATACAACTTTTTGAAATTTTCGCCCAAATAACAGGAATTGGGAAAACACCGATAGAAAAAATGTATGGTCATTTTGCTCTCTCATATAAACTCAATACAAAAGAGCGTTATTATTGGAAAGACAAACCAAATACGATTAAGAACTTAAAAACAGAAGAGTTCCACTTCACTAGAAAAATGAATAGTGAAGGCTATTCTGATGATGAATGGAAAATAGAAAAAGACTCATCAGAACTTCGAATTTTATGTTTAGGCGATTCTTTTACGGAAGGAGATGGTGCACACCAAGATTCTAGTTATGTTGCTTTTATAAGGAGAAAGTTGCAGCTCGTTAGAGAGAATAATGTAACAATTATGAATGCTGGAAAATGTGGGAGTGATCCATTCTTTAATTATATGAACTATAGAGATCAACTTCTAAAATATCATCCTGATATCATTATTCAAACGCTATCAACAAATGACTTAATGAGCGATATTATTCTTAGAGGTGGTTTTGAGCGTTTTGAACACAATTGGGGTTTGGCTTTTGACAATCATGATGAATACAATAAAACATTATTTGCTTTATCGTATGTGTCTCGACCTTTTTATTATTTAATGGGATATGGATTAGAAGCTCAGAAAATTAAATATCCTACAGCATACCAAAAAGATAAAATGTATTTAAAAGTTAAAGATCTTTTTGTCAAATATAGTCAATTGACCAAAGATCAGGGGGCTAGACTAATTATTGTGTTTCAACCCCAGAGTGATGAAGTATTTGAAAATTATGATGATTTAGTTATTAAATTAAAAATGCATTTAGAAAAGACTAATTGCACATTTGACTTAAGAGAATACTATCGGCAAAAGACGAATGAAAAGACTATTTATGATTACTACTGGATAAAAGATGGGCATCATAATGCAAAGGGGTATAATCTAATGGCTGAGGGGATTTATGAATTCTTAAAGAATAAAAGCTATTTTACTAATTAATATAAATCTATCTCCAGAATTAACTAACCTCCTTTTTAATAAAAAATCTACCTCCTAGTGTCCCTACACTTTCTTTTGGCATTTTCTGATATTTCTGTATTGCTTTTTTTAGAATAGAATTCAAATATACTTCTTCAGCAAATGAATCAGGTTTAAAGTCAACTGAGAAACCAAATTGTTCAAATATTTCATTGTATTCAGTATAACGTAAGCGGTTGCCATACCAAGCATCTGTCATTTTTTTTATTTTGTTAAATACTGAATCAGGAAACGTCAAAAACTCCAATGGCTGACTATAATCTCGATGATCTCTTAAATCAATTTGATGGAAACCAATACCTCCTTTTTTGGTGATTCTAGCTAATTCTTTTATGGCTAATTCAGGGTAAACAAAATGTTCGAAACACGCATTTGAAATACTGATGTCGATGGATTCATTTTCAATTTCAGAAGCATTTTCTATACCGAATGCGTAATACCGAAGTTTTGAAGTTTGATGAGTGTTATTTTTTATTACCTCTTTTAAGGAAGTGAATTCAATAGTAGGAAATTTGTTTTCTGCTTGAGAGAGAAGATTCTTATAGAACAAAAGATGATACTCTTCTTGCCATTCTATCAAGTAAGGGTCGATTAGTAGCACTTCTTTTAATCCCAAATCTGCTAAGATTAGCGCAATCCCAAAGTCTTGACCAGGACCAATCTCTAGTAGATTTTTGTCTTGTAAGTAGTTAATGTCTTTGTTGGGCAAAAAGTTAAGAATGTATTGTACATTTCTCAAAGTGAAATCTACAGCTTCTATAGGGTCTTTTTTGATAGCATTATTTCGTTCTTGAAAAACTGCTTTTGAGTTTTTAGTAATCACATAATAAATCCAATTAGAGAAAAATGATTTCAAATCTTTCCAATATAGTTTTGTCATTCCTTATTGTTGTTTACTTGATTCATTGCTGCATTCAAGTCACTAATGCAACTTATGGGTTAAACAATAATTTATTCCTAACAAATATAGGTGATTCATATGAATATCTCTTTCTTG
>CAZDAR010000031.1:0-28997 GCA_964503665.1 uncultured Flavobacteriales bacterium | reverse complement strand
TCTGGGATTTATAAGTAATTGATTATGAATAAATAACAGGAACGTTAGTCAGAATCTGATTTCAGGGCTTATTACATACCGCTTTTTTCCTAAAAAACCTTCCATTAAATATGACCGAGAAGAGACTAATCAACTCATGCTCTTTTAATCGAACTCAGGTTATAAACAAGGCTATGGCTTTGCATTTCCTACAAATTCACCCATTATATTAGATGTAAATAGAGCATTATTGGAGCTTTCCGAAAGTCAAGAAATTGAAAGGATTATTCATTATTACATACAAAAAGATGAGTGATTCGTAGCGATTCGCTCGATAATGAATTCTAAATAGTGCCAAAAATTTACATTTATTTGTTGTTCTATTGAAGTTTTCTATTTTTGTACCAAGTAATCCCAAGATTACCCATAAACTATTCACATAAAAGACAACACATGAAAAAACTATTATTTGTAGCTTTAATTTCGTTGGCAGGAAATGTATTTTCGCAAACGAGCCCTCAAACCATGATTAATACTTTCTTTACTACGTACCAAACCAATGCCGGTAAAGCAGTGAAAGATTTGTATGAAACCAATAAATGGACCTTGCTAATTCAGGAAGATGTTGATAAAATCATCCGAACAGTAAATGGATTTACACCGAGTTATATGGGTGAGTATTATGGATATGAGGTGATTACTAACAAAAAATTTTCAGAGAGCTTTTTATTATTCTCATATATGGTAAAATATGATCGTCAGCCGATTCGCTTCATTTTCAAGTTTTACAAACCGAAAGATAAATGGGTATTGTACTCTTTCGCTTTGGATGATGATTTAGATGATGAATTAGAAGAATCGGCTAAATTGAACAATATCAATTTAGAGAAGAAATAGGTTCTCGACAAAAAATATATAGTAGAAAAAGTAGTGGTTTTTAGGCACTACTTTTTCTATTTAATATACTCTCTTTATTCCACTAAATTTCACTTATGCAACAACTTAACATATTGATATTACTGTTTTTATTCAGTGTCAATTTCTCTTTCTCTCAAATTGATAAAGCGATTCCTATGAATCATTATGCCCAAATGGTAGAGTCTCTAACCTCTAAAAAACTTATTGAGAAAGGGATAATGGACGTCAATAAAAATATCGCTAAAGAATACCGTGATAAGAAGAATGATTGTCAATTGAATGAAAAAGGATTTAGCGTTTATTTCGAGACTAGAACAGCGGTGGAAGATAGTGTTTTTAAAGACTATTTATTCTTACAAAGTATCCATTTTGAAGATGCTGTTTACGTTTTATATTTTTCAGTTGAAGATAGAGATGATTTTGTCTTTCAAATTTTAAAATGGAATAAAAACGATTGGGACAGATCGGATAAAATAGCCAAAACAGTTCTTCAACAATCAAGTGAAAAATTCGAAAAAATTGTATTTAACAATGATAAAGGGGCAAAAAATGTTCAAAATGTTCATATCTTCATCAAAAATGATTATTTAGTGCTCGAACGAAGTGGATTGTTTTACGCGCTGTATGATTTGAAAGCACATCAACTTTTAATCAACGAAGAGAATCCATGGAAAGCAACAGCAGACGATGGTGCCGAATCAATTGATACGTGGGTAAGAGAAAATTTACATGAAAAGATCGAAGCGATCATTAATCAGTAGTTTCCCTTTTCGTTTTAGAATTAAACCAACTTCTTTCGAGTATTCAACGTTTAAGAATTGAAGATAAGTCAGTCTTTTTCGTATATTTAGTACTGTAAAGGCGTATTAATGAAATTTTTAAATCAAAAGCTATGAGTTTAATTCAAAGAGAAATGAGTATTAAAGTAGTTTTAATCACCATTTTTATTAGTTTTAGCATACCTTTTTATGCGAACAGTCACATCGTGACAAAGACGTATTTCGAACACCTTTCTGAAGTGAATAAAGAGTGGTTAAATCACAAAGATGTATGCCCGACAGGATTCATCTCATTTAGATCTGACCTTGACAAAATTCAATTACATCTCAATTTAGTAATCGAATATTTAAAATCAAATAGACCTTCCAATCTAAGTTCTAAGCAACTGTCTATCAGAGTATTTTTATTAGAAAAGCTTCAAGAATATACCGACCATAAAATCTTTCCAGTAAATAAATATCATTTAACGAGACAACCTTATTTTGTGGATGACTACGGAACGAATTGTGCTGTTGGTCAAATGATATTTGATTCTGGGCACGAACAGCTAGTTGCTAAAATCAGCAAAGAGCATAACTATGATTATATAGTTGACATTCATACAGATGGATTAATGGAATGGGCCAATGAATTTGGATTTACCTTAGAAGAATTAAAATGGATACAACCCACTTATCCACCTTCGACCACTATCGAACAAGTAATGGATGGAACAAATGGAACAGTTACCAAAATTATAAACAACAATTACACTGGAGGACTTATAATCGCAGGTGATTTTACGGAATTGGATAGCTTTCCTTGTTTAAATATTGGCGTTTACAAAAACAATCAACTTTCTTGTTTGGGAAATGGTATTGATGGCATAATCAATGATGTTATTGTAACAGGGCAATCAGGAGATATTTACGCTTTTGGAGAACTACAATATAATGGTCAACAATTTCCCATAGCAAAATTTGATGGTTCAAATTGGTCTTATATTGGAATATCAGGTAGAGATGGTGCTGTTGCAACTGCTGCAAATGTAGGAGGTTCAGGATACCAATATGAAGTAGCGATTAGTCATAGTTCGATTCCACAACATCAAGAGATTTGGCATCTTTTAAATAACAATACTTGGAAGAAACAAGCGATGGTGAAAGGTGTTGTATTAGACATTATTGCGAGTGGATATGGAAGGGTTCATGTTGGACATTTTGATTCGGTCACTGTTTATACTACAAATGAAATGATTGATACTGCACTTGTAGTAACGAACGTTGTTATTCATTTAAACTATTCAAATAAATGGTATGGAATAGGTAGCAATATCAGTGATACTGTAAATGTGGTAACAGATGTTGGAAATGCATTAATTTTTGGAGGAACGTGTAAGAGCCTACCTGGTGAAAGTAATGTTTGTCTTAGCAGATATTTCAACTCAGTGTTACAGCCGTTAATGATAAATTATAAGGATTTAGAAGATAATACTGACCCTGAAGATTTTTCGGTGAAAGCAATTGCTTACAGAAGTGGAAACACGTTTACATTTGGTGGTTTCTTTGATATGCAACCATTTAGTGTTGGAACCTACGGGCGCCATCTTGCTACGTATGATCTAGTATCCAATATAATTAATCCAATAGCAGCCTTCGATCAAGGTGTAAATAGTTTAGCTTTTTTAAATGGCGAACTCTATATTGGAGGTGAATTTCAATCGAATTTAGGTGTTCAAAATATTCATTACTTGGGAAGAACAGTTTCAACCGTTGGAGTCAAAGAGCTCAATTTTGACATTAAACTAAACGTTTATCCTAATCCATTTCAGACAACGATTCAGATAGAAGGTTTGGAGGATGGCGTAATCTATTCCGTACTATTCCTTGACGGACGAATTGCTAAAAATGGAACTGTTTTTAATGAAAAGATAAATAATCTTGATTCGTTACCAAAAGGAACTTACCTATTGCAATTAGAAACATCGAAGGGCTCAGTTGTTAAGAAAATTTCAAAATTATAAATCGCTAGGCGAAAACTTATTTAGCTATGAAAACAATCAGTATCATCTTCTTATTTTCACTTCCATCACTCCTTTGGGGACAGATAGTTAATCATTTTGAAAATACCGATTCAAAATGGCATGTGGCGAAAACCTATCCAGCAGCAACGCAAGAAAACCCTACTTTTGTAGCAACTACCACCACTGTTTTTGGCTTTCAAGGCGACACGACCATCAATAGTAAGCAATGGTTGAAGCTATATTCAACGAATGATTCCTTGTTTCAAAGCAATCTTAATTACCGTGGTTTGATTCGTTCAGAAGATCACCATGTTTTTTATTTGGATACTTTGAATCAACTCGACACTTTGTATGACTTTAGTCTAACGGTGGGTGACAGTACAATTTTTAACTTTGCGGGTATGCCCCCTGTTTGGCTCCAAGTAACTGATGTAGATAGTGTGCAGATGAACGGAGAATTCTATAAACGACTTCAATTTGCTGAACCAGAATTGAGCGCTTTTGATGTGTTGAATGAGGTTTGGATAGTAGGTATTGGAAGTATTCACGGGCCTCTTTTTTCTCATTTCCCAAAGAAATTCAGTGAGGAAATACCTGATTCAATCCTACTTATTTGCTCTTTTTCAGATGATCAACTAATTTGGCAAAATCCGTATTTTGCGAATTGCTATGTCAACATTACGCTTGGAGTAGATCCATTTAATGTACTTGATTTTAAACTATATCCGAATCCTTTTTCAGATGAAATTTATTTTGAAAATGAAGGGTCAAATAATTATCAGCTTACTATTTTAAATAGTTTAGGTCAAGTTGTTCGTGAATTTGAAATAGCGGCGACTACCCAAGTGTTGAATGTTTCGAAATTGAATCCAGGAATTTACTTCTTGCGAATAAATAATCGAGAGCAATCAAAAACCATAAAAATAGTGAAGGAGCAGTAAATTACAGAGTGAGAAGGAGAGAAGATAGCGTGATTTATCATTGAAATCTAAAAATCTGTGGTAAACCTCCGCTTTCGCTCTGTTTCTCACTCAATATTTATTTAAATATACAACTATGTCAACAGATTTATATGGACTTAGAGTTCTAGCAAAGAAAGAAAAAGAAGTAACACTTCAAGTTTTTCTATTGTATTACGATTGGGATACGATTCCTTCGTCAAAAGACTTTTTCCTTTCCTGTTTTTGGGACGAAGCCGATACTCGTTTTGGAGGTGGTGGACCATTAGGAGATGCTGTTTCTGTGGAAGAAATTTGTAGTGAAGAATTTCGACTGGAGAATGGTGATAAATACATCGAAGAAGTGGAAGAATTGAGCCGTTTAAATTATCCGATTCAACCTGGTGTGGAATTAGCTACTTTCTACTATGAACGCGATGGCAAATGGCAAGATGAAGATAAATTAGCCCAAGTTATGTTTCGGGTTAAAGTCACCGATCCGAAGTGGACTCAGCATTTAGAAGTTGGAATGAGTTGGGCGACGACTTCCTACGGAATATAGTTTTTTATTCAGAAAAAAAAGAGTGAAAAAGAGAGAACAGAGCGTAGGTTTCTCATAGAATATGGTTAATCACTTCTTTCAACAAATCTTTTTTTTTATATTTTTTCAAAAAAAAATAAATCAGAAAAACTTTTTTAGTTTACTTTCACCAAAAAAATGTCGATAGAACGAAAAGTACAATTGGTGGAGATGCTTTTTTACCAGTTAGAGCAAGAAACGGCACAGTTTCAAAAAGCTACAGGAATTGGCTGTGTATCAGGATGTGGAAGATGTTGTACACATTCAGAGGTGGAAGCTTCACCACTCGAATTTTTACCTTGGGCATTCCACATGTTCTTAAATGGAGAAGCCGAAGAGACACTCACTAAACTCAATGAAACCCAATCTGCTACTTGCATACTCTTCAAACCCATCACACTTTTAGGTCAAGGTCGTTGTGGCGATTATAAATACCGCGGTTTAATTTGTCGCTTGTTCGGTACTGCTGCTACAACCGATAAATATGGACATCTACGATTAGCGACGTGTACCATCATCAAAGAGGAGCAAACGGAAAATTACAAAGCTGCTTCCGAAGCGATTACCAAAGATTTGCAAGTTCCCATTTTCTCTGATTATTACATGCAACTCAACCAGATCGATTTCCGACTTGGAAATATCATTTTACCCATCAATAAAGCACTTAAAATGGCACTCGAAGAAGTGTTGCAATATTATGCGTATCGACCACTGCCGAATTCAGATGTGAATGCGAGTTAGAATGGTATAAGAGCCTTTTAGTTTATTGAATATTTCTTTCAAAATGCATATATTTCGTGTCAGATGCATTTACAATAGTACTATTTGTAGATGCTATTACCCCGATGTTAATCATTTAAAAAGACGTTATTATACTTTTTTTACAAACCTATTCTTGGTGGATACTACTTATTCTAACAGTAACAATTATTTTTCTTTTCAAAAGAATTACGAAACTCCCTGATGCTTTAACTAGCAAGTTTGAAGCAATTTAATATATTAATAACTCGAAAAATGTACAATATATTATAGTGGAAGTGCTTAAAATAGCTGGGTTTTTCTACGTAGGATATGATGAAGAGAAAAATCGATTCTATGCTCAAACTAAATTTTCAATGTCCTCGTGGTCTGAGTTTATTGAAGTGAAAATTTCAACTAATGCGGACAATACTATGCTGAAATTAAAGTCTATATCCACTACAATACGCACTACTATATCAAAAAAGCATTTAGTTATGGGATTCGGGTAAGAGAATACAGCATTGAACAATAAAGGATTGGTATAAACTTTACCTTGATACAGCATTACGACATAATCTATCTTTGCAAAATAAGGCTTTCTTTTCTACTATTTTTTCTAACCAAGATAATTCTAAAAATGGTGTAACGGTAAATATGCTAATGGCGGATTTAAACGGAGAATTTCTTTCTTCTATGTTTTTGGTGTTATCTAAAAAAAGAGGTACTTATTTGTACGGTACATCTACTTTTAGTAAAAACAACTTAATGGTGAGTTACGCGCTTCAATGGGAATCGATACGTATTTCAATGGCGTGGGGTTGTGTTGAATATGATATGTTCGGCTCAGCACCTAACTTAAAAAAGACGCATCCATTATATGACGTTCATGTTTATAAAAAGGGATTTGGAGGGAATCTTTACCATCGAATGGGGCGCTGGGATTATCCCTACGACAAGCAATTGTATGGTAATTATCGAAATCAAGAATTACAAAACTATTAAAAGATAGGGTAGTCCAATAATTGAAGAGCTTTGTTTGTATATTTATAAATAGCGATACATTTATGAGAAAGAATGAAGGGGTACCGAAGTGCAATAAAATCCAAACTAGGTGCACACTCATCGTTAATCTTCTTCTTACGGTAATACATAAAAGAATCAGATGTAAATAAAATGATAATCACTCTAGTAGAATCTACGCATAGGAAATTTAATCCCTTTATTTCTTATTTTTATCGGGCATTAGTGATAAATTATATTTTTTAAATTAATCTACTAAAAAGTAATGTTATAATAATATTATTTTTAACTTAGACAAAAAGAAAAATATAAAAACTATGAAAAAAATTATTTTACTATGCGCTTTGTTTATGGCATCATTGACTGTGAATGCGCAACGTTTTTACCTTGATTTTAATTTTGGATATGGATTTGGAATGCCAGCAAATGTTCTTGGAGAGAAATCACACACAGATATAATTAATGGTGAAAGATTTAAAACAGCTTCCAACTTAACTGGTTCTATTGGAAGTGGTTTGAATTTACAGTTAACTCCTGGTTATATGATTAATGATAATATCGGTATTGAATTAGGAATTAATTATTTTATCGGATCTAAAACTACAATGGCAGAATCTACGTCAAGTTTAACGATGAATATTGGCCCTAATAATTTTGATAATGCAGATTTTTCAAGTAGAAAGGATGTGGCAAACTCTAGTCAATTGAGAATTGCTCCAGCTGTTTTGATTTCTACTGGTATTTCAAATACAATATCAGGATATGCTAAATTAGGAATCATTATGCCTTTGATGGGGTCAACAATAGTAAATACTACAGCGTATTCTGCACGTGTTGAAAGTGGTGAAATTGTTAGAGATGAAATTATTGTTAAGACAGTCATTTCTGGAGCGCCTTCATTTGGTTTCAAAGGAGCGTTAGGAATCAATTATAATATCACTGATAATTTATCTATCTTCGGTGAAGTTTATGCTACATCATTAAATATTAAGCAAAAAACCAGAAGAATGGAATCTTATTCTTTCAATGGAGTAGATGGAATTGATGCCTTACCTTCTTATAACAAGGATATTGATTATATTGATGAACTAACACCAGAATCTAATAATTCAGATTATAATGCTACTTTTGAAGGTACTGCGCCAAAACAAGAGTTGTTTCAAAAGACTAGTTTTAGCCAATTGGGCCTTCAAATTGGAATAAAATATACTTTTTCAGGTAAGTAAGAAATAATCCAATTCAGATAAACAAAAAAAGGGAAGTTTAACTTCCCTTTTTTTGTTTATCTCATAGAGGAAAGTTTTTCTTCTAATATTTGAATCTTCTGAAGGGTATCTGCTTCTTTCTTTCGTTCACCTATCACGACTTGCTCTGGTGCTCCTGCCATGAATTTATCGTTTTGTAATTTCTTTTGCACAGAAAGTAAGAATCCTTTAGCATACGTTAAATCACTTTGAATTTTCTCTTTTTCTGCTTCAACATCAATATTGTCACCGAATGGAATGTAGTATTCAATACCGTTTACCAAAAACATATTGGCATTTTCCACTTTATCGGATACGTAGTCAAAATTGGAAGCATTGCTCAGTTTAGAAATAACAGCATCTAAATTGGTAGAAGATTGTGCATTATTATTTTTTGCAAAAATTTCAATTTGTATTTTATTAGGAATATTATGTTTTTTTCTAATATTTCGAATACTTGTAATTACTTCTTCGGCCGTATCAAATTCATTGAGAATTTCGTTATTGTAATCCTTTACCTTTGGCCAATTCGCAACTATAATGTCGGTCGTTCTATTGGAGTCAATCGCGTGCCATAATTCTTGTGATAAGAAAGGCATAAACGGCTGTATTAATTTTAATAAATTCTCAAATAAACCGATAGTTGTTGCTATTGTTTGTTGATCTATCGGTTGTTCATATCCAGGTTTGATAACTTCTAAATACCATGAGCAGAAATCGTCCCAAATTAATTTATAAGTAGCCATTAAAGCATCAGAGATTCTAAATTTCTCAAAATGATCGTTTATTTCTGCTAATTGCTGTTGAAACTTAGCTTCAAACCATTCAATTGCTTTCTTTGCATGTTCTGGTTGCTCTATAGTAGCGACTTCCCATCCATTAATCAATCTGTAAGCATTCCAAATCTTGTTGGCAAAATTTCGTCCTTGTTCACATTGTGAAATATCAAATGGTAAATCGTTTCCTGCAGGAGAAGAGATTAAAATTCCAACACGAACGCCATCAGCACCATATTTTTCAATTAATTCGATTGGATCAGGTGAATTCCCTAAGGACTTAGACATTTTTCGACCTAATTTATCACGAACAATTCCGGTATAATAAACATTTTTAAAAGGTTGTTCATCTAAATATTCATATCCAGCAATAATCATTCTAGCTACCCAGAAAAACATAATTTCTGGTGCAGTCACCAAATCATTAGTAGGGTAGTAGTACTTAATTTCTTCATTATTCGGTTGTGTGATACCATTAAATACAGATATAGGCCACAACCAAGATGAAAACCAAGTATCTAGCACATCTTCATCCTGACGAAGATC
This sequence comes from uncultured Flavobacteriales bacterium, assembly GCA_964503665.1. Taxonomy (GTDB): domain Bacteria; phylum Bacteroidota; class Bacteroidia; order Flavobacteriales_D; family Crocinitomicaceae; genus 40-80. Next base: position 19,473 of record CAZDAR010000031.1, on the reverse strand, counting down.
AGTAACACTGATTGTTTTATTTAATTTATCAGAAGCTAATTTAGCTGCTTCTTCAATATTTTCAGCAATCACATAATCTTCTGTTCCTGTGCCGTAATAATAAGCTGGAATTTGATGCCCCCACCATAATTGACGAGAGATACACCAATCTTTAACGTTTTCCAGCCAGTGACGATAGGTGTTTTTAAATTTATCTGGATGGAAATTAATAGTACCGTTCATAACGTTATCTAAAGCTGGCTTTGAAAGATCTTGCATGCTCACGAACCATTGTAACGATAATTTTGGCTCTATAACCACATCTGTTCTTTCAGAATAACCTACTTTATTGATAATATCTTCCACCTTAACGATGAATTCTTTCTCTTTTAACTCTTTTTCAATCGCTTTTCGCACTTCAAAACGATCCAAGCCTTCATAGTGTAAACCATTAGCATTTAAAGTACCATTGTCGTTGAATAAGTCAATTACTTCTAAATCATGTTTTTTTCCTAATTCATAGTCATTAATATCATGTGCAGGAGTAACTTTTAAGCATCCTGTACCAAATTCGATATCCACATAATCATCTAGGATAATGGGAATTTCACGATTGGTAAGTGGGACGATTGCTTTTTTACCGTGTAAGGCTGTATATCTTTCATCATCCGGATGAATACAAATGGCGGTATCACCTAAAATTGTTTCAGGTCGAGTTGTAGCGATGGTAATCCATTGATCAGTTGTTCCTGAAACCTTATAACGGACATAGAAAAGTTTAGAATTTACTTCTTTATGAATAACTTCTTCATCCGATACAGCGGTAAGTGCTTCTGGATCCCAATTCACCATTCGTACACTTCGATAAATTTTTCCTTTCGTATATAAATCGATGAATATTTTGATTACCGACTTAGAATACTCAGGGTCCATAGTGAATGAAGTTCTCTTCCAGTCACAAGAGCAACCTAGTTTTTTTAGTTGTTCTAAAATAATACCACCATGTTTATCTTTCCACTCAAAGGCATGTTTTAAGAAATCTTCTCTCGTTAAGTCTGATTTTTTAATTCCTTCTTTACGTAATTTCTGAACGACTTTTGCTTCTGTAGCAATAGAGGCGTGGTCAGTACCAGGAACCCAGCATGCATTTTTACCTAGCATTCTTGCACGACGAACGAGTACATCTTGAATCGTATTATTCAACATATGCCCCATGTGTAAGACGCCTGTAACATTTGGTGGAGGTATAACAATTGTGTAAGGTTCTCTACTGTCAGGCGTAGAATAAAAGTATTCTTTTTCTAACCAGTGTGCGTACCATTTCTCCTCCGAAAGTTTCGGATCATACATTTTGGGAATTTCCATGCTTTATAAAATTTAGACAAAGATAATTTAAAAAGAAAAGAGAATCAACTAAAGCGTCGATACAGTTTTAAATTAAAGTAAAAGAGCCGCTTCAAATGAAACGGCTCTTTTACTTTAAATTACGAGTTTTACTTTTTGAAAGCTTTGATTTGTACATATTGGAAAGGTGCGTATTTTCCAATATCCTTAGCGTCATTTTCATAAACAGGACCGTTAACTCCTGCTTCTTTAATTTCAATTTTGATTCTTGAGAAAGTTTTATCATCATCGCCAAATTCTTTTATCAATGCTTTCATTGCATTGTTTGCTCGAAGTTGAGAAAGATTCTCATTAGTTTCGTATGTCTTTGTTGGAACAGTAGAAGCTGAAGAATAAATTTCAAAAACTACCTGAGCTTTTTCATCCTTCAATAAAGTTCTTACCGTTTTAACCATTTCTTTATACTCAACATTTGTTTGATCTAGCGTATTCTTATTGTAACCGAATGGTTTTTTGTATTCAGAAATTGCTTCTGCTAGTTTAACAGCATCTTCATCTGGCTCTCCAACAATCTTCTTGTTTGGAACATCAATCGTGTATTCTTTTCTAATTTCTTGTTTTCCAAGATTACAATCAGTTGTAATTGTATCTCTTTTCATCACCTTTTCTTCAGATCCAATTAAATACTCTAAGATATATGTTTTACAAGGCTCTAAAGAGTTTAATACTACACCCATGTCATCAGGATAAACATCTTTTGATTTCTCAGCACACTCTTCACACAAGAAACGTGTCTTTACTGTTTCAGGCATTGGTACATCGTCTAATGTTGTAAATGCTACAGATGCAAATCTCACCTTATCCAATCCGATGTAGTTCAAATCTATTTCGTAGATATCTTTATCTCCATAAGAATCACTTCTAGAAGATGTTAAATACCCTTTATAATTATTAGATGTACTTGTATAGAATACATCGTCACTTGTTGAATTTAAAGGATAATCTAATGGCTTTCCATTACTGTAAGCACCATTATTTGCTTTTGTAGCATAAAAGATATCAAAACCACCAAGGCTTTGCTCATTATTAGAAGAATAGAAGAAGTATTTATCATCATTAGATAAATAAGGAGATTCTTCGTCAAAAGCAGTATTTATACCAGGACCCATATTTTGAGGTTCAGTCCATGTACCATCATCATTTTGATTACTGAAATAGATATCTCGTCCACCATATCCACCTTTACGATCTGATGAAAAGAACATTTTCTTACCATCTTTTGTAAAGTAAATACTTGTTTCCCATGACTTCTTATTGTTGACTCCTTGGAAATCAATAATATTCTGAGCGTATGGTGCGTTGCTGTTTTTTAAATCAGTATAATAGATATCACCTCTACCAGTACTATCAGTATACGTATATATTATTTTTTGATTCGCATCAATTGTAATTATCGCTTCGTTATACTGTGGTGTGTTTGATTTAAGTCTTTCAGGCTTTGTCCATGAGTTATTTACTTTATGACTCATATAGATGTCTTCTGGATACAACCCTTCTTCTGGACTAATGAAAGCTATAGAAGTATCTCCACCCCATGTTCTTCTTGATGTAAAGTATATTGTTTTTCCATCAGTAGAGGTAACGGAGGAATATTCAGGATTTGTTGTATTGACAATTGGACCTAAATTAATAACTTCGATTTCTTTATTTGGGTTATTTATTTTTTGACGTGCATTTTTAATTTGCGTCAATCTTAAATTGGAATATCTATATAAAACAGATTTTTTAGATGACTTATCACTAAATAAATTAAAATAGTACTCAGCACTATCTAGTTTCTCGATATTTTGATAAGATAACCCTAAATAATAATAGACGTCAACTGGAGCAACATTTTTTGTAGAATAAACATCGTAATTTTTCTTTACGTTGCTTAAAGCTTTACTCAAATAGGATATTACTTCCTTCGGGTTTTTACTTAACATTAAATAAGTGTGTCCTTTTCTATAGTTATAGTTAGCACTTGTTTTATTAATTTCAAGTAATTTATTGACAACCTTATCCGCATTATGGTAAAAACCACTCATTGATTGATTAGTATTTTCCTTCACTAATTCTTTCTCAGAAGCAGTGGAGATATAAGAATTTAATTCCTCTCCTTGCTTTTGAGCAAAAGTAATAAGCGATAATGAGATTAAAATAAACGTAGAATATATTTTTTTCATATCAGTGGTTTTGTGATTAGTGGCTAAATTTCTCGGTTAATGTCAAATTGCTCCAGATAATCTGCAACACGCTTAACAAACATGCCTCCTAATGAACCATCAACGACACGATGATCATATGAGTGGCTAAGGAACATTTTGTGACGAATACCGATAAAATCACCATTTGGAGTTTCAACAACTGCTGGCATTTTCCGAATAGCTCCAACTGCTAAAATAGCAACTTGCGGTTGTGGAATTATTGGAGTCCCCATAACATTACCAAATGTTCCAACATTTGAAATGGTATAGGTTCCGCCTTGTATATCTTCAGGTTTTAATTTATTATTTCTAGCATTGTTAGCCATTAAATTAACTGCTTTTGCTAAACCAACTAAGTTTAAACGATCTGCATTTTTAATGACTGGAACAATTAAGTTTCCAGATGGTAAGGCTGCAGCCATTCCGATATTAATATCCTTACGCTGAATTATTTGATTACCATTAACGCTGATATTTATCATTGGGAAGTCTTTAATTGCTTTTGCTATTGCTTCTATGAAAATTGGAGTAAAGGTTAAATTCTCTCCTTCACGCGCTTTGAATGCTTTTTTGTTCTTCTCTCTCCACATAACAATATTCGTAACATCTGCTTCTACGAATGAAGTAACGTGTGCTGAAACGTGTTTCGACATAATCATATTATCCGCAATTAATTTGCGCATACGATCCATTTCGATTATTTCGTCTCCCGGGTTTGGCATTGCAACTGGAACTTTCATGTTCGCAATAAATGCGGGAACATTACCTGTTGCTGCTACTGTCGTTGGTTTATTTTCAACTATTGGAGTAGAGACTACCGTAGGTGTTTCAACTGCTGAAACATTACCTCTATTTTCAATGTGATCTAAAATATCTTTTTTAGTTACTCGACCTTCTTTACCAGTTCCTTCAATACCATCTAATTCTTGTTGAGAAATTCCTTCTTTTGAAGCAATACTCTTAACTAATGGAGAATAGAAACGATCTCCATCAGAAATGATAGAGGGTGCAGGTGCTGCATTAGAAATACTAGTAGTACTTTGAGTACTTTTTTCTGGAGCTGGAGTGTTTTGTTTTTCAGCAGGAACTTCTCCATCAGTTGAAATTATAGCAATAACATCACCAACCTGTGCAACTTGATCCTTTTCGAATAGTATTTTCACAAGCGTACCTCCAGCCTCTGAAGGTAGTTCGTTATCTACTTTATCTGTCGCTACTTCTACAAGCGGTTCATCAATTTCTATTGTGTCACCCACGTTTTTAAGCCAATTTGTAATTGTCGCTTCGGTAACACTCTCACCCATTTTTGGTAATCGAATCTCTATTTGTGCCATTAACTAATTAGAATTTTAGTACAAAATTAAAATAATTATTTAATTAGCATCAATTTAACGCTAAATAAATCAGTGTATCTTTTCAACTTTAATACATGATGAAGTCTCATTTTTAGCGATTCAGAAATTACGAGCAGATTAATTTTGATTTATGTGTCTTAAAGTTTTATAAATCGATGTAAAATAGCGTGGTTATTATTATTTTTAATTTGTATCAAATAAGCTCCTTTTTCGTATTGATCCATTGCTATTTTATAACTTCCGATAAACGTGAATGAATCTTTCAAAACACCTTTTAAATCAATTATTTCAGCAGTATATGAATCATCTTCCACTCCTTCAATTGTTAAGAAATCATTTGTTGGGATTGGATAGATTTTTACGTGAATAGGATCTTGATTCTCAATTTTTAAAAGATGTAATGAAGTGTCTTCTTTTATTGGACCAACTTTATCAATTATCCAATTGTTTGGATCGGTTCTCACAATCTTTTTGATATTCGGAAAGTTGGGAATAGAAATATATACATCGTTGCTTGAAATAGGTACGCGAATAATCGTATCTGAAAAACCAAATCGAGAAATCTTTAAATCTATCGGATTAGTAAATAAAGGAGTACTGGCTTTTGAAGTAGTATGTTTGATATTTAAAATTAAATTATCATTCTCTTTGTTCCAATTAACCGAGTAGGTAGGGAAACCTTCTCCGAAGAGCCATTGATCAAAGAAGTCGTCTAAATTGACACTAGTAACAGACTCCAAAACTTCTTTCATATTCAAAACGGTAGCTGTTTTGTTCTTATATGTTTCTAAATAGGTTCTTAAACCACTAAAAAATAAGGAGTCATCATTGATAATATATCGAAGAGTGTGAATAATAGCTGCTCCTTTATCGTAGGTCAATCGACTACTGAAAATAGCGGCATCACTCGTAGAGTCTGCTACCCAAACACTTCCTCCTGGTTGTGACATGATGTTAGCGTGCCGCCCACTCATATCTCCTGGTGCGAGCCCTGGATAAAGATTTTCGTACGTTAAGTACTCAGAATAAGACGCAAACCCTTCATTCAACCAAACATCCGCCCAAGATGCACAGGTTACGTAATCTCCCCACCATTGATGCGCTAACTCGTGTGATGTTAGCATCGTGCTAAAGGCTCCTTGAGTCGTCATTGTTTGATGTTCCATTCCTCCATTTATAGGAGCCATGCAGTGACCGTACTTTTCATCTGCAAATGGATACATACCAAATAAATCAGAAAATAACTCGATAAAGTCAACAGTCTCATCTATGTCTGTTTGAAAATCTTGTAAAGCTAATGGGTCGCCGTATATATAGTTTTGAATTAAAATTTCATTAGGTGTTCCAGGAAAAGCATAAACGTTGTATTCTATGTAATCAGATACAGCAACTGATATTAAATAATAATCAATTGGATGTCTGTGAAACCAGTGATAAGTAGAAGTGCCATCACCGTTATCAATAATACTATCAAGAGTGCCGTTAGAACCTGCTTTTAAAGAATTGTCAACGGTTATATTGATAGCACACGAATCTGCTTTATCTCTCAAGTCTTGTTTAACTGGAAACCATTCATAAGCAGAAAAAGGCTCACTTAATGACCAAGTTACATCTGCATTGTAATTTGATACTGTAGCACTTGATAATCCAGCGCCACCTAATGGGGTGGTAGCTCCTGTTGGAGGAAAGCCATGATAATAAATGGTAATTTCGAAATCATCTCCTATGTTAAGATTGGTAGGGATTTTTATTACAGACTCATTTTTAGTATAAGAGGTAATTGAGCCATTTAATTGGATGCTGTCTATCGTAAAGGTCTTAAATAGTTCTATTAACACAGAGTCTGTTGCCGCTACCGCTTTTCCTTTTATCGCTCCACTTCCATCCAAAAAACTGGATGTGTTTGTCATGTTTAAATTCAGCCTGTAAAACGTTACATCATATTTTGCTGTTTCGGTATTTTGGACTGACGTTAACGTTGGAGTTTTTGAAGTAAATTCTTTCGACTTGACTTTTGAACAACTAAGTTCTTTTTTTTGAGCAAATATAAAAGTTCCTGAAACTAAAAAAAACGATATTAATAAATGTTTGTACATGCACTTTAGATTTAATCAAATGTACTTATTTTTTAAAATGAGTAGCAAAAAAAAGGTCTTTTTTATAAAAAAGACCTTTTTACGGTAAAAGTATAGAGTAAATATTTATTCTTGGCTTGCTAAATAACGTTCAGCATCTAAAGCAGCCATACAACCAGTTCCTGCTGCGGTAATAGCTTGGCGGTAATGTTTGTCAGCGGCATCACCAGCAACGAAAACACCTGAAACGTTTGTTAATGAAGTTCCTGGTTTTGCATATTTAATATAACCAGTATCGTCAAGATCGATCCAGCCTTTAAAAATATCCGTATTTGGTTTATGACCAATTGCAACAAAGAAACCAGTACACGGAATTGTTTTTTCTTCGCCTGTAACCATATTGGTGACCAAAGCTCCAGTAACGCCATTCTCATCACCTAATACTTCTTTTGTTTGCGTATTAAATAGAATCTCGATATTAGGTGTGTTTTTAACACGGTCAGCCATAATTTTAGAAGCTCTAAATTCGTCACGGCGAACTAACATGGTTACTTTTGTACATAATTTGGATAAATAATGAGCTTCTTCACAGGCAGAATCTCCTGCTCCAACAATTACTGTTTCTTGACCGCGGTAAAAGAATCCATCACATACAGCACAGGCAGAAACACCCGCTCCCATTTTTAAATATTTCTGTTCAGATTCTAATCCTAAATACTTTGCTGAAGCACCTGTTGAAATGATAATTGTCTTAGCGTGAATTTCATGTCCATTTTCTGTCCAACACTTATGAATAGGTCCAGAGAAATCTACCTTTTCGATAATGCCAAAACGAACGTCTGTATCAAAACGTTTCGCTTGTTGCTCTAATTGCACCATCATTTCTGGTCCTGTGATTCCGTCAGGGTACCCTGGAAAGTTTTCCACTTCATTTGTTGTAGTCAGCTGCCCCCCAGGTTGAATCCCTTGGTATAGTATTGGTTTCATATCTGCTCGAGCGGCATATATAGCAGCCGTATAACCAGCAGGACCTGAACCAATAATCAAACAATCTGTTGTATCAATTTTACTCATAATCTATAATTATTTTAATATGGAGAATCGTGTCATTTTTAATGCGCAAAGATACGATTTTTTAATAATATTTATTCCATCTTTTCTTAACTCATTTGTTAAGCAATGACTAAAATGTAAGCTTCATTAGTAAATGAAAGAAGAACAGCATCACTTTTATATTTTTTCAGAATGGTACTTTTCTTTTTTATTGCGGATGAAATATCTTTCTTCCGCTTTTAGTTATGTTTAATTGTATGTTTTTAACACCTAGTTTATAGAGATATAGTCTGATAAACTGAGTTTAAAAGTTAATAATTTGGTAAACCACGACATCTAATCAACTGGTTAAGTGACTTAATGTAAGATTACTTAGCTTTTTCTTTGTTTTCCAATAATAGAGCATTACTTTTGTAGCCTGATTTCTGAAAATGATAACCGATTTTAAAGTAACAAAAGAATTATACCCATTTCAAAAAAAATCCGTAGATGATATTCTACGCGAATTTGAACAAAATGGAGAAAACTTCAATTTATTATTCCAGCTTCCAACGGGAGGTGGCAAGACGGTAATTTTCTCTGAAATAGCGAAGAGATATATTGAAAAATGGCAGAAAAAGGTACTCATTCTGACACATAGAATCGAACTTTCTCAACAGACATCTAAACAGCTTGATACTATTAATGTTGCTAATAAAGTAATTAGTAGTGAAGTTAAAAATTTAGATGATAAAGAAGAGTTTCATTGTTTCATTGCAATGGTTGAGACCTTGAATAATCGTCTTCAAGAAAATGAGAAATTTATTGATGGTGTAGGCTTGGTTATTGTCGATGAAGCGCATTATAATAGCTTTCGTAAGATATTTCAATATTATACAGATGCCAATATTTTAGGTGTCACTGCCACTCCGCTAAGTTCAAATAAGGTGCTTCCTTTGAACGATAATTACAATAAATTACTCGTTGGAGAAAGTATTTCTTCTTTAATTGAAAAAAAATATTTATCTGATGCAGAGACATTTACTTATGATGTTAATCTTCATGGATTAAAAATTGGTTCGAATGGTGACTTTACGATTAGTAGCTCTGATGTCGTTTACGGAAACTACTTTATGCAAGAGAAATTACTTTTTGCATATGAAGAAGTTGCTGTCGGTAAGAAGACCTTAATTTTCAATCCAGGTATTGAGACTTCCATTAAAGTAGAAGAATTATTTAAAAAGAGAAATTATAAAATTCGCCACTTAGATTCTACTTTTAGTGATAAAGATCGAAAGGAAGTTTTGAGATGGTTTAAGAAAACACCTGGTGCTATTCTTACATCTGTTGGGATTTTGACAACTGGATTTGACGAACCAACAGTTGAAACAATTATCATTAATAGAGCAACTCGTTCTCTAACCCTTTATCACCAAATGATTGGTAGAGGATCTCGAAAATTAGAGAACAAAAGTCAGTTTCAGTTAATAGATTTAGGAAATAATGTACGTCGTTTTGGTTTTTGGCAAGATTATATCAATTGGCAAGATGCTTTTCGTTTTCCCGACCGTTTCTTAGAAGCACGTTTATCAGGAGATGATATCGAGTTTGAAATAGAGTTTGAATACAATCGTTATCTAAAAGATAATTTAAATATCGCGAAACTTAAAGCGTTCGATTTAAAAGAAATTTATTTCGATTATATTGATAAAGGCGAAAAAGGCAAGAGGGCAGTAGATGATGCGCTTCAATTACACGTAGAAGTATTACTAGAAGCGTCCAAGAGCTTAGATGATGCCTTTGATTATTTAAAAGCGTTAGATGAGCACATCGATCATACCTTAAGGCAATACACTAAGTGTATCGCAAAAAGCACTCCTAATTATTTCAAATTCTTAAAGGAAACTTACCTTAGACATATTGGTCAAGAATTACGAAAAACTCTTGATTGGACAGAAGATGAACAAGAGTAAATTTTAAAATCGAAGTGACAATGTACCAACAAAGTAACTACTTGACTGCTTGAAGTGAGCGGTACTTCCTTCATAAGCAATATAGTCAAAGTTATTATTTTGAAGTTTGTAAGCAATGTCAATATTAAACTTACTTTTTATTCTTACACCTACTCCAGCACTATAAACGGAAGTCGCTTGATAAGAGCCTGAATATGCTTTCTTGTAGGGTTGTGGGTAATGAGCAAACCCAAGACGGACAAAATAATTCGTTGCAATTGCTAATTCACCTCCAATTCGTAGGTTGACAACAGGACGTAACATCTCTTTTATTTCATCATTTTGAGCTTGATAATCAGTAGGCTCTGGGTCGTAAGCAAAGTCACGTGTTGATTTTAACTGATTGCCCCGATAATTCACCAATTCCATATCGAAATTGATAGCTATCATTTTTCGAATGATGACTCCAGCAGAAGCAATCAATTTCCCTGGTGTCCGTAAACGATATTTATATTTTCCAATGGGAACATAGTCTTCTGGAATACTAAAAACACCATCATTGCGATATGTAGTCATATCCGCCGTCCAATCATCCGTTAAGTTATAATAAGTTTTGGAATGAAAAGCAAGTCCTAGTCGTAAATAGTCTGTTGGTAAATAGATAATACCTAATTTTAAATTAAGACCTGTTCCTTTTGTTTTTAAGGTATAGGAGTAATTAAACGAATCAACTTCCGCGATAGAGTTGGGGTCGTTAATTTCGTTATGGTCATAGCTGTCTGTATAATTAATGGAACGAATACCGATATTGGCTCCAAAATAAAGTTTATTCAAATAATTAAACGAATAATTAAATGAAAAGTCACCAATACCACCTTTGGTTGTAATCGTTCTCTTTTGAAACATGGTATCTGTTAAAGTAAGATTAGGGTGATAATTTATTTCTCCTGCGTTACTTGAGTCAATAGCCCAAGTGTTCCATGCTAACATAGTTGTGAAAGGCGGCAAGTAATTAGGTTCTAGACCGCTACCGTAGCTTGCGAATTCATCTAAAAGGGATTTGTAAATTTTTCCTTGATAACGTTTTACAGTTGTAAAATTCTCCAATCGATTATATGTAAATCCAAATTGTGAATACAAAAAGCCTTTATTATTCCGTGAATTATCTTTTACAAATACAACTCCTAAACTTGGTAATTTAAAATTTCCCTTTTTTGTTTCCAGATTATTTTCTTGAAATTTCCCTTTAGAGTTTACAATATTATACTGTCCTGTTAAGGTGACAATAGAAGAAGAAAACCGTCCATATCCAGCAGGATTTACTTGGTTGGAGGAAATATCTGCTCCAACTGCACCGAATGCACCTGCCATTGATTCAAAACGAGCAGAACCTTGACTTGTAATGTTGGAATAACGAACGGCATCAATGATATTTTGAGAAGAGACTTGAAATGAAATTAAAATAATAGAGATAGCTGTGATTCTTTTTAAAAACATAGTGATTGTTTGTGCTAATTAATGACCTCTCAAATTACCGCCTCCGCTAGTTCTTGTATTGGATGATCCATTCCCTCCTGAGTTTGTATTTCCCGAGGAACGAGTAGGTGCAGGACCGTTATTGTTTGTTGGTGCTGAATAATCTCTAGTAGAATTTATTTGAATGGTATTATTCCTAATTTGAGCTGGAGCAGTTTTTACTGGAGCAGTCCTTACTGGAATTGTTCTTGTGGGAGCTGGAACTGATCTAGTTGGAGTAACGGTATTATTAGGTCGAACAGGATATATTTGTGGATTTGGTGCTACAGGATTTTGTTGTGTATTGTTGATTCTATTGTTACTCTTTATTTCTTGAGTTTTAATAGAAGGATTTACTTCGGTGTTACGATTTATTATTCCAGTAGCAGGCTTACTTATCACTGTTTGTTTTGGAGTCAAATTATCAGTCAATTTAGCATTTTGACGAACAGAAGACACATTTTCATTTATATTTTTTGAACTAGAGATTGGTGCTATTCCAACTGTATTTGGAATATCTTTTCGGGTCACAACACCACCGCCTGAGTTATTAGTACGTGGTCCTGAATAATGTATTCCAGGTGAAGTGGTTGTTGAATTACTTCCCCAATTCCCTGTGTTGCCATAAGGACTTCCTGAGTTTCCATAGTAATTGTTGTTGTAATATGGATTGTATCCGTATCCGTATGGGTCATAGCCATAGCCATAGGGATTATGTCCATAACCATAGTAAGGATTGTATCCATATCCCATTCCATAAGAAGGATAATAACCCCAACCGTAATAGGAATTATAGCCATAACTCATATGGCTTGGGTAGCCGTAGTATGAATAGTAACCATAATTATTGTAAGCATAATTAGTATATCCAAAAGAAGCTATTGGATATCTGAATCCATAGCCATAATTGAAGTTATAAGAAGGAGAATAAAAACTATTGTAATTATTAGTATATACTGTATTTTGATTGAAGTTATTATTGTTTTTTTCTTCTTTTTCGTATTTATAGGAAGCGTAAGAAAGATTATCGTTAATTGATTCGCCTAGTGGAACAGCCGTTTCTTTCACATAATACATATCATCTCCATTGGATAAATCACCATTATACATGGTTCCACATCCTGAGATTAAGGCTGAGAGAGTGATGGCAAAAACTGATATTTTTAAAGTTCTCATGATGAAAATTTTTTAATAATTACATTTTCCTATTTAAAGATAATCTAATTTTCTAACTTTGAGGGCAAATTAACGAATTAATAATCAATTTAACAATGGGTCAATTAACCAGTAGACAAGAAGATTATTCCAAATGGTATAATGAGTTAGTACAAAAATCGGGCCTAGCTGAAAATTCAGGTGTAAGAGGATGTATGGTCATTAAACCTTATGGATATGCTATATGGGAAAAGATACAAGCGAACTTAGATAGAATGTTCAAAGAGACAGGGCATCAGAATGCCTATTTCCCAATTTTTATTCCTAAAAGTTACTTTGAAGCAGAAGAAAAAAATGCAGAAGGTTTTGCCAAAGAATGTGCCGTTGTGACACATTATCGACTAAAGGCAGACCCTAACGAGAAAGGAAAGTTAATGGTGGATCCAGATGCTAAATTAGAGGAAGAATTAATCGTTCGACCTACTTCAGAAGCTATTATTTGGAAAACCTATAAAGGATGGATTCAATCCTATCGCGATTTACCAATATTGATTAATCAATGGGCGAATGTGGTGCGTTGGGAGATGAGAACGCGATTGTTTTTACGAACAGCTGAGTTTTTATGGCAAGAAGGGCATACAGCTCATGCAACTCGTGATGAAGCAGTCGAAGAAGCAGAGAAAATGTTGAATGTTTACACCGAATTCGCGGAAAAATATATGGCGCTTCCAGTTATTCGTGGAATGAAAACACCAAGTGAGCGATTTGCTGGTGCAGATGACACGTATTGTATCGAAGCAATGATGCAAGACGGAAAAGCATTGCAGGCAGGAACATCACACTTCTTAGGTCAAAACTTTGCGAAAGCATTTGATGTGAAGTTTACCGATAAAGACGGAACAATTGATTATGTCTGGGCAACTTCTTGGGGTGTTTCTACCCGTTTGATGGGGGCTTTAATCATGTCCCACTCGGATGATGAAGGTTTGGTTTTACCGCCAGAATTAGCACCCATTCAGGTAGTAGCTGTACCGATTTTTAAGACAGAGGAGGAATTCAATAAAATTTCAGAAAAATTCATGGAATTAAAAAGACAATTACTTCCTTTAGGAATCTCTTTTAAATATGATGACGACAATCAAAAACGTCCAGGATGGAAGTTTGCCGAATATGAAATGAAAGGAGTGCCTGTTCGAATTGCAATGGGATCAAGAGATTTAGCGAATAATAATGTAGAAATTGTCAGAAGAGATACAAAGGAAAAACAAACGGTTTCATTTGATAATTTAGTGGAAACCATTCAACAGCTTTTACAAGATATTCAATCGAATTTATATCAACGAGCGCTTTCAATGCGAGAAGAACGTATTCAAAAAGTGGATTCATACACTGAATTTAAAGAGAAATTAGAAAAAGACGGTGGTTTTTTCTTAGCTCATTGGGATGGAACGGACGAAACAGAAGCGTTAATAAAAGAAGAAACACAGGCAACTATTCGTTGTATTCCATTAGATGCTTCCGAAGAAGATGGAGTTTGCATGGTAACGGGTAAGCCAAGTAATAAGCGAGTGTTATTTGCAAAAGCATATTGAAAATGGAGAAAGAGACAGCTAAAAAAGCAGTTGCAAAAGAGACAGCAATAAAAAAAGAAACAGCCAAGAAAGAAATTAAAAATAATAGAGGGGTGCTTTTAAGTTTATTGGAGAGTAAGGCGACTTTGAAACAAGATATTATTCAAGATGTAAAAGATGTCTTTGATCAATTAAGGACTGTCTTAACAAATGAGGTGGATTATTTCAAATCTAAATTGAAAGATAATCGTATTCGTATGAATATTGAAGATCGTGATGGAACTGAGATAAAAGCGTTTGTTGGTAGTGATTGTCTTATATTTCACATGCATACAAATGTTTTCTTAATTCCAGAAACACATCCAGTATGGCAAACTAAGTATTTAAAAGAAGATCCTAATAGAGGTTATTTTGGTATTATTTATATTTATAACTTTTTAGCTGAATCCTTATTGAAATCTAGACTCGGAGATTCTGGATATTTGATTGCACGTATTTTTGTCAATAAAGAAGGGCGCTTCTTTGTCGAAGGTAAAAGTGAAATAACAAAGAAATTTAAAGTAATATCTGACGAGAAAATTTGCGATGAAACAATGCATTTTATTGTCCAAAGTGCATTTGCATATGCTATAAATTTTGATTTACTAACTCCTCCGTACGAAATGACTGCCCAAATAAATGTACAACAAGCAATAGCGATTGCCAATAGTATTAGTTTGCAGACAGGAAAACGACTAGGTTACACATTTGAAAAAGATGACAATTGATATTTTATAAAAAGTTACCTTTTTTCTTGTATATATAGAAATTCATACTATATTTGCACTCTCAAATAAACGAATTTAAGTTTTTTGAAATATTTTATTGGCCCATTCGTCTATCGGTTAGGACGCCAGATTTTCATTCTGGAAAGAGGAGTTCGACTCTCCTATGGGCTGCATAATATATTGTAAAACTTTTTAAATAAAACAAAATGGCGAATCATAAATCTGCTAAAAAAAGAATCAGAACGAACTCTACTAAGAGAATGCGTAACAGGTACCAACATAAAACGACACGTAATGCTGTAAGAAAATTACGTGCTTTGACAGACAAAAAGGAGGCATTAGAAATGTTGCCTAAAATTTCTGCAATGTTGGATAAAATTGCAAAGAAGAATATTATTCATAAAAACAAAGCTGCGAACCTTAAATCTGGTTTAGCTGTTAAGGTGAATAACTTATAATCTAAAATACTTTTAAAAAGAGGGGAGTTCAGCTCCCCTTTTTTTATATATTTACCATCGTGAGACAATTGCATAAAAATCTATTAGTAGGATGGACTTTGCTGTTTCTTACTCATTGGGTAAGTGCACAATATGCTATAGTTTCAATAAGTCAAGATACATTGGATTATGATAATCGTGTTTTGACCCAAAAATTAGATTCTATTAGTATAGTTCAATCTGGGTATGCGACGTTGCAGCCTGGTGGGAATTACATTTCTTTAGGCGGTATTTATCGAAATGATTTTATTAATGGACTTTCTCTTTTCCAACAACATGCTCCTTCTTTCACTAACTTAAGAGATAATTATGTCGGACTTCCTCATCTAGGCTTCTATTACTCGTTTGGCTCTAGAGGAACACAAAACATTCACGTAGATTTTCAACAAACACTAGCTAAGAAATTTGATATCAATATTTCTTTTGATGGTTTTATGATGAATGAAAAAGCAGGATTTACACGTCATTCGGGATATCGAAATAGTGTCGTTCAATTGTTAGCAAATTACCACGGAGATCGATATCAAGGCTTGTATTACATGAATTATTATTTCGGTAATCGCAACAGTAATCGTGGAGTTGAAGCCGATTCTTTGTTAGAACTTTTTCCTTTGAAACTGATTCCAGTGAAGAATGAAACTGCATTTTCAAAATTCAATACAGTCGAAGCGGGTACGCAGCATTTGTTTTCTCTGACAAAGGACTCACTTACCAAACATGGCTTTGTTTATCAAAATGAATTGCAACTAATGAATCGAAAGTATACAGAATCAGGACTCGATATGTTAAGCTATGGTTCTATTTACAAAGATTCTGTACAGACTTACGATCATTATCAATGGTATCGTATTCGAAATGAAGCAGGCTATTTTATACAATCGAAACGTTTGAATATTTCGGCGAAAGCTTTTCATCAGTATTGGACCTATAAAAATCAGGGAATTTTTATGGACACATCTGAGGTTGGAGTGAATGCAGATTTACTCTTTTATTGGTCGAAATTTTCTCTAAAATCACGATTTGATTTTACTTTCTTAGGCGCTGTTGGAGAAATGGAGAGTAATACCACTTTGAAATGGTCGGAGAAAAAATTTGATATTCAAGCATATCTTGATTTTGAAAATAAATATCCTTCTGTATTTCAGCGAAAGTATGCTGGAAATTCCATTCAATGGTATCTTCCAACTCCTCAATTGCAACAAACAATAAAGTTAGGTGGAGATTTTAGTTGGAAAGAAAAAATTCCATTTCAAGCGGGTATTAATTATGCCCAACTTTCTAATCAATATTGGTTGATTGATAATCAGTTGAGAAACGATACGTTGAAAAATGTATCCATTATCAATGCCCGAATCAATGCGCGTTTTAAAGCAGCTACTTTTCATTTTGACCCCTATTTATCCGTTAATATTACTTCTCAGAATATTCGATTTGTACCACTTTTAGATGCTCGTTTGAACGTGTATTGGAATAAAAAACTCTTCTCCACCAAGAAATTTGATTTTATATTAGGTGCTACTGCTATTTATCAAACTAAATATTCAGTGGCTTCCTACAATAACTTGGTAGATTTATATCAATACTCAACGACCTCGACTTACTTATATCAACCGATTGTTCGATTGGATATTTATACTGGATTCCAAATTGATAATTTTAGATTTTTTGTTAGATATGAAAATCTAGATGCTTTTTGGAATAAGAGAGAAAACTTCACCGTTGAAAATTATCCAATTGCGCCAGGTTTGATTCGAATAGGCTTGACGTGGGATTTCTTTAATTGATTTTATGTATATTTGATTTACTAAATGAAAATTTATGATGTTATTACAAGATAAAGTGGTGTTAATCACAGGAGCTTCTAGAGGAATTGGTAAAGCGATTGCGGAAGAGTGTGTGAAACAAGGAGCAAAGGTTGCTTTCACGTATATTAATTCGAAAGAAAAGGCAGAAGCGTTAGAAAAAGAGTTAACGGCAAACGGTGGTGTTGCTAAGGGCTTTCAATCGGATGCAGCGAACTTTGAGTCTGCTCAAAAACTAGCTGACGCGGTTGTCGAAGCATTTGGAACCATTGATGTGTTGATTAATAATGCTGGAATTACGAGAGATAATTTATTGATGCGAATGTCTGAAGAGCAGTGGGATGAAGTGATTAATACGAATCTTAAATCAGCTTTCAATTTAACGAAAGCAGTACAACGCCCGATGTTAAAGGCACGTAAAGGTTCAATTATTAATATGTCTTCTGTTGTTGGTGTAAGTGGAAATGCAGGGCAATCCAACTATGCTGCTTCAAAAGCAGGATTGATTGGTTTTACAAAATCGATAGCACAAGAATTAGGTTCTCGTAATATTCGTTGCAATGCCATCGCACCCGGTTTTATCGAAACAGAAATGACAGAAGTATTGGACCCTAAAGCGGTTCAAGGATGGAGAGATGCTATTCCATTGAAGCGTGGTGGTTCACCTATAGATGTAGCCAATGCAACGGTCTTTTTAGCATCTGATATGTCTGCATACGTTACAGGGCAAGTGCTAAATGTGTGTGGTGGAATGAATATGTAATTGAAATTATATAAATAGAGTAGAATAGAGGTTGATTTATCAAACTCTATTTTTTTTGATCAAAAAATAAGCGTTATAAACTAAATTATCACGCTTATTTCAATTTTATACGAATATAACAAACGATATATCTCTAGCGTTTATTTCAATTTTTGTAAAGCACTTCTTAAATTAGCGATGATTTTATCGCCATCATTAATTGCACATGTTCCAATAGAAACTCGGTACCAAGGAGAATTTGTGTCAGCACCAAAAGCATAAAAGGGAACGACAGCAATTTTTGCTTCATTAAGAATGTAACTAGTGATATCTTTTGTTTCAGTTAACACTTTTCCATCAGCGGTTGTTTTTCCGTGTAAACCTAATTTAATAGTTAAATATAACGCGGCTTGTGGAGCGATGGCATCAACATTGTAACCTTCCGACTTCAACGCTTGAAAACCGTTATATAAGCTTTTTAAACGTACGTAAATTTTCTTTCTTTGTGCGTCAATAAAAGAGCTGTAAGCAGTCGTGTTTGCCAAATATACTGCTGTAGCGATTTGTTCTGGTTTTGGAGCCCAAGCACCAATATGAGAAAGTAACGATTTCATTTTACCGATAACATAACTCGGTCCATAACACCAACCCACACGAACACCTGTTGCAGAAAGTGATTTAGAAATTCCATCGATGAAAACAGTATAATTACGCATTTCAGGTCGTAAAACAACAGGATTGTAATGAGTAGTACCTTCCATCGTTAATTCCCAATAGATTTGGTCGAAAATTAAATAAACTGGTTTAGCATCTGGCCCTCTTCGTTTGTTTTCTTCCAAAATGGCATCACAAATTTCCTCTAGGCCTTCTTTTGTAAAGACTGTTCCGGTAGGATTCTGCGGAGAGCATAAAGCAACGACTGCAGCATCTTTAATCGAAGGACGAATATCATCAGCAGAAGGCATGAAGTTGTTTTCAGGTTTTCCAACAATAACAACCGATTTAGCACCATTTAAATATGTATAGTGATTGGTATTCCAAGAAGGAACTGCATAAATAACGGTGTCATTTGGATTAACAAGCGTTGCAAAAGCACTAAATAAAATAGGTCTCGCACCACTTGTAACTAAAATATCGTCAGGTGTATACTCTAAATTGGCTCTTGATTTTAATAGTTTAGAAACTTCCTTACGTAATTCAGCTACACCATTCGCAGGTGGGTAATTAGTATTGTTATCTTGATATGCTTTAATAATTCCCTGTTTCAATTCGTCAGGAATGGGAAATTCATTTGAATCAAAATCACCAATGGTTAAATTGAATATCTTTTCACCTTGGTCAATCAATGCTCTTACTTCGCCAGCTATTTTAAGGATTTCAGAACCAATTATGTTTTCAGCTAATTGTGATACTTTTGGTTGTGTTATTGTCTGGTTTTCCA
>CAZDAR010000030.1:0-29528 GCA_964503665.1 uncultured Flavobacteriales bacterium | reverse complement strand
CTTCAGTTGATAACAACAAATGTAAAACTATTTCAGGACTAAAAATTAAATGTAAATTTGTAACAGGACTATCAATTAATAAAAGTTAAATCTGTAAACTTTTTTTAGGACGGGTCATACCACTGTGAGCAACCACGCTCTCTTCTATCATTCTCGCTCTTCCTTTTTTTCTGCGTCTTCCGTGAAATCTGTGAGCCAAGAATAATCTACTTCTTCATCGTCATTCGATACGCAATCAATCCAGGAACTCCAACGATAAAAATAACTGCCAACGCGTAACCAGCAGGCGTTAAATTAAAACTTTCCACATCTTTTAAGTCTCCTGGTTTAATACCGATTCCGATAAAGTAACTTAACGATAATTTAATGGGTTCTGTAAATTGTTGTAGCCCTGTATTGAAATGGACTTCACCATCAAAAAGATTAATTGGAATCAGAAAGAAAATAGCTGTCATTAAGAGGACACCTAAAACAAAAACGACAAGCGGTTTTTTAATCATGTATTTTAATATTATAACAACAAAATTAATCGAAACATTGAACGTTTCAATACGTAGACGTTAATAAACATCTTCTTGGTGTCGTTTTAAGAACCAAAATCTAATTAATTTTACCTTCATGACGAAGCAGAAAGCACTGAAAATAGCGAAGTGGACAGGGATTTCCTTTTTGGGGCTTTTCTTGTTGATTACTACTTTAGTGTATGCTTTTCGAGGGAAAATAATTCAATACGTCGTTACTGAACTTAATAAACATCTTGTTGCCAAAGTAGAAGTGAAGAAAATCGATGTCACTTTTTGGAAGACGTTTCCGCATGTTTCTGTAGATTTTGAAAAAGTGTTGATTTACGACACGATACAAAATGCTAATGATACCGTGTTTTACTCTGACTTTGTGCGTTTAAAGTTTGATGCCTTGAAGTTGTGGAACGAAGAATATGTATTAGAAGAAGCACAAATTTTTCCAGGCGTTGCAAAGTTGGTAGAATATCAAGATGGACGTGAAAATTATATGATTTTTAAAACAGCGGTGGATTCTCTGGAAACATCAACACCGATAGAATTTAAATTAAATGCAATAAAATTAACAGACTTCCAACTGAGTTATGAAAATAAAATCACCAAGCAATTTTATAGTGCTAAGGTTGACAACTTAACTTTTAAAGGCGACTTTCAAGCGGAAAAATTCGATTTACAAACCACCTCCAAATTAACCGTATTATCCATCAAAGACCACGAAATTCAATTACTTAAAAATAAAAAAGCGGATATTAATCTGCAACTTTTAATTGATAAAAAGCGGAATCTCGTTCAAATTCCGAAGTCAAGAATAGAAGTGGAGAGATTACCATTTGACATTCGTGCTCGTTTTAATGATTTAGGAATGTGGGTAGAAATTAAAGGTAAAAATCTACCATTAAATGAAGTGGTCAATAATTTCTTTTCTAAAGAGGAAGACATTCTGAAGTATCAAGGAAAAGGAATGGCGACGTTCAACCTTATTATTTCAGACGACAATTTAAAAACGACACCTACTATCATTGATTGTGATTTCAGCGTTAAAAATGGAAGCTTAAATGAACCATCTCAAAATATTACCTTGACAAACATTCAAGTGGAAGGCGAATATTCCAATAAAAAAGGAGTGGGAAAGGAATACCTTTCTTTGAAAAAGTTTGATTTCCAATCGGCAACAGGGCCTTTTAGTGGACGATTTCTAATGACTAATTTTTCAACCCCCCATTATCAAGGTGCTGCCAATGGGAAAGTGAACTTGGAAGCATTGGCCAATTTGATTCGTGTCGAAGAAGTTGATAGTATTAGAGGAATAATGCAAAGTGAATTACAGTTTGATGTTTCAACGTATGGCAATTCGTTTAGAATCAATACACTTTCAGGTGATATTCGATTAGAAAACACATCGCTTAAGCTGACAGATGATGCTCGTGTTTTTTCTGATATTAACGGTGCCGTGACCTTCAATAAAAACGAGGCGTATGTCCAAGGATTTAGTGTGCGATTAGGAAAATCAGATTTGTCATTAAACGGTGAATTTAAAAATTTAGAAAAATTCATTTCACATGAAGGAAGTATTTTGGCAAATGTGGAGTTGATCAGTAATTATATTGATGTTCATGATTTAAACATTGAGTCTTCAGGAACAAATCAGACGACTTTTAATACTAATACGAGTGAACGGATTTATCGCCTTCCAAGTAATGTGAAAGCAAATTTGAGTGTGTCGGTTAAGAAACTTCGGTATAAAATGCATGAATTCACCAATCTAAGAAGTCAATTAAGTATTACCGAACACCTTCTTGACTTTTCTCAAATGAATGTTGAAAATGCGGGTAACGCTATTCAAGGCAATCTGACCCTTCGAGAAACGTCACCAGAATATTTAGTGGCGACAGCTAGTTTAAGATCGAATGAAATCAATCTTAAACGACTTCTAAAAGAGTGGAATGACTTTGATCAAACAATGATTAAAGAGGAGAATGTTAGTGGACAAGCGATTATCAATATGGACTTTAAAGCACCGTTTGACTTGAGAAATGGCATTATCAAGAAAGACATCGTTTCTAATATAAATCTAAAAATTGTGAACGGAGCGTTGAAAAATGTAGAAGTATTTAATACCATTGTAAAACGTCTTCAGCAATCATCGGCTAAATTATTGATAAGCAAAAAACAATTGGATCTCTTCGGGCAGCGACTAATAAATTTGCAATTTGAGGTGTTGGAAAATAATTTCATTATCAATAATGGTAAGGTCACGATTCCTGAGATGTCCATAAAGTCAAATGCGCTTGACTTGGATTTGGTTGGGTGGCATACTTTTGACAATCAGATAGATTACCGATTCTCTTTCCGATTTAGAGATTTGAAAACAGTGAATAAAGACTCCGAATTTGGTATTGTGGAAGATGATGGAACAGGACTGTATATTTTCATGAAAATGGTTGGTGCATTGGACAATCCACAAATAACATGGGACAAAGAAGCTAGTAAACAGCAACAAAAAGAAAATCGTGAAAATGCAAAAAAAGAAGCCTTATCCATTTTAAAATCTGGATTGGGTATTGGAAAGAAAGATTCGACCATACAAAACTATCAGTCACCAAAGAAAAAAGAAGTCATCTTTGAAGTGGATTATGGTGATAAAAAAGAGACGAAGGAACCGCCTAAAGAAGAGAAGACAGCGCTTCAAAAAACGATAGATAAAAAGATAGAAGAGGCTAAAAAGCAAAAACAACCACAAGTTGAATTTGAAATAGAGTAAAAGTGTTTTCTAAGGCCTATTTTTAAATAACATCTTTTTTATTTATTAGCGGTGTTTTTATCCTAACTTTTAGTGGTATAACTATTATAAAATGCTAAATTTGCAATTCCATACAATTATGTATTCAAAATGGACAAAGTATCTTATGTGGGTAATGCGGATGTAAATGCAATTGATTTTTTGTATAAGTCGTATTTAGAGAACCCTGAAAGTGTTGATATCGGTTGGCAAAAATTCTTTGAAGGATTTGATTTTGCTAAAACAAATTACGATACAGATGGCGCAGTACCTGAAAATTTCAAAAAAGAATTTCAAGTTCTAGACTTGATAAATGGTTACCGTACGCGGGGGCATTTGTTTACGAAGACAAATCCTGTTCGCACGCGTCGACAATATTCACCAACCCTTGCTATTGAAAACTTCGGTTTGTCAGAAGCAGACATGAACACTGTTTTTCAAGCAGGAAATGATGTTGGAATTGGTGCGGCAACACTGAGTGATATCATAGCACATCTTGAAAAGTGCTACTGTACTTCTATCGGGATTGAATTTATGTACGTTCGTGAGCCGGAGGTGTTGAATTGGATTAAAACGAAAATTGAATCGAAGGACAAGAGAAAGATTGAAAAAGAGGAAAAGATTACCATCTTAAAACACTTAGATCAAGCTGTTGGTTTTGAATCATTCTTAAATAAAAAATACGTTGGACAGAAAAGATTTTCTGTCGAAGGAGTAGAGGCACTTATTCCTGCTTTGAACAAAGTGATTCAAAGAGGTTCAGATTTGGGCGTGGAATGTTTCGTAATGGGAATGGCACATCGTGGGCGTTTGAATACCTTGACGAATATTTTCCAAAAAAGAGCACAAGATATTTTTTCTGAATTTGAAGGAAAAGAATTTGATAATACAGATGATTTTGATGGAGACGTTAAATATCACCAAGGATTTAGTACAAGAAAGACGACAAAGGCGGGTAAAAATGTGGAATTAATTCTTTCTCCAAATCCATCACACCTTGAAGCAGTAGATTCTGTGGTACAAGGGATGGCTCGTGCAAAAATTGATCAGGAGTACAAAGATGCTTCTAAAGTTTGTACCGTCATGATTCATGGTGACGCTGCTCTTGCTGGACAAGGTGTGGTGTATGAAATCGTACAAATGTCCCAATTGAAAGGATATAAAGTAGGCGGAACCTTACACATTATCACCAATAACCAAGTTGGTTTTACGACTGACTATTTAGATGCTCGTACATCTACTTATTGTACTGGTGTTGCAAAAACAACCTTGTCACCTGTTCTACATGTCAACGCTGATGATGTAGAAGCAGTAATTGAGGCCATTGAATTTGCGATTGAATACAAACAAAAATACCAATCAGATATTTTTGTAGACTTATTAGGATATCGTAAATACGGACATAATGAAGGTGATGAGCCGAAATTTACACAACCAAATTTATATAAGATCATTGCTAAACATCCGAACTTAAAGGACATTTACGGAAAACAACTTTTAAGTGAAGGCGTTATTTCAGATGGTGATTCTAAAGCAATTTCAGCTGAATACAACGATTTCTTAGAAAAAGAATACGAAATTTCTAAGACAAAAGATAAAGCAATTGTTTGGAAATTCTTGAAAGAAGAATGGAAAGACTTCCGAGAAAGTAAGCCAAAAGATTTTGAGAAATCTCCAAATACGGGTGTGTCGAAAAAAGAATTATTGTCTTTAGGCGATAAAATCACGAGATTACCAGAAGGAAAGAATTATTTCCGAAAAATAGCAAAGATATTGGACGATCGTCATACGGCTATTAAAACTGATACCTTAGATTGGGGTTCAGCTGAAATGTTGGCTTATGCTTCTTTATTAGTAGAAGGGAAGCCAGTACGTATGTCTGGACAAGATTGTGAAAGAGGAACATTCTCTCACCGCCATGCTATTGTAAAGGCTGAGGATACAGAAGAAGAAGTGATTACGCTGAATCGTATTAATGATACACAAGCAGTTTTCCACATCTATAATTCATTATTGTCTGAGTACGCTGTACTTGGATTTGAATATGGTTATTCACTTGTCACACCAAATGGATTAACTATTTGGGAAGCTCAATTTGGTGATTTTGCTAATGGGGGTCAAGTGATGATTGACCAATTTATTACTGCTGCTGAAGATAAGTGGTCAGTACAAAGCGGATTGGTTTTATTATTACCTCATGGATATGAAGGTCAAGGAGCTGAACACTCTTCTTCTAGATTAGAGCGTTTCTTACAAATGGCAGCTGATTATAATATTCAGGTTATTAATCCAACGACTCCTGCAAATAATTTCCATGCGTTGAGAAGACAGTTGTCAAGAGAATTTAGAAAACCTCTTGTGGTGATGTCTCCAAAATTACTGTTGCGTTATCCTGCTGCTGTATCCACATTAGATGATTTAGCAAATGGCGGATTCCAAGAAGTGATAGACGATAC
Source organism: uncultured Flavobacteriales bacterium (assembly GCA_964503665.1). Classification (GTDB taxonomy): domain Bacteria; phylum Bacteroidota; class Bacteroidia; order Flavobacteriales_D; family Crocinitomicaceae; genus 40-80. Next base: position 23,772 of record CAZDAR010000030.1, on the reverse strand, counting down.
GATTAAGAATAAAAAGGAAATTGATACAGTTGTATTATGTTCTGGTAAGTTTTTCTACGAAGCAAAAGAAAAAGCAGTCGAAATGGGTGTTTCTAATATGGCTTTTGTTCGTGTAGAGCAACTTTATCCATTACCACAAACGCAAATTGATGCGACAATTGCATCTTATCCAAATGCGAAGAATATTGTTTGGGCACAAGAAGAACCTGAAAATATGGGCGCATGGAGATATATTGCAATGGCGATGCGTTCTAAAAACTTAATCGGAATAACACGTCCTTCTGCAGCAGCATCAGCTGAAGGGTCTAAGAAATTACATGAAAAACGATTAGCGAAACTTTTCAAGGATTTATTCCAGTTTGCGAAAGTAACCGCTTAATAAATAGAAAATTAAAATTAACGATATGTCAGTTTTAGAAATGAAAGTTCCAAGTCCCGGAGAATCTATCTCCGAGGTTGAAATCGCAACTTGGTTAGTGTCTGATGGAGATTATGTTGAAAAAGATCAGGCAATTGCTGAAGTTGATTCAGACAAAGCAACATTAGAATTACCTGCAGAAGAGGCTGGAATTATTACATTGAAAGCTGCTGAAGGAGACGTAGTAAAAGTGGGACAAGTAGTCTGTCTAATCGATACTGCTGCACCTCGTCCAGCAGGCGCTGTTGAGCCTGCAAAAGATGCCGCTCCTGTTGTTGAAGAGAAAAAAGTAGAAGCTCCTGCAAAAGAAGAAAAAGCGGTTAATCCAAATCCAGTGAATGAAAAAGCATCGTATGCTTCTGGAACACCATCTCCTGCTGCAGCTAAAACAATGGCTGAAAATAAGATAACGGCGACTCAAGTTGCTGGTTCAGGTAAAGATGGACGTATCACCAAGCAAGATGTGATTGCAGCTATGACTGCAGGCGTTAATGCTTCTGCTGTTCAAAGATGGGGCGGATCACGTGAACAAAAGCGTGAGCGTATGTCTATGTTACGTCGTAAGATTGCAGAGCGTTTGGTGGCAGTGAAAAGCGAAACTGCTATGTTGACTACTTTCAACGAAGTAGACATGAAGCCAATCATGGACTTACGAAAAAAATACAAAGATGCTTTTGCAAAAACACACGATGTTAATTTAGGGTTTATGTCCTTCTTTACAAAGGCGGTGACTGAAGCATTAAACTTATTTCCTGCTGTAAATGCACAAATCGAAGGAAACGAGATTGTTTATTTTGACTATGCAGATGTTGGTATTGCGGTTTCCTCTCCGAAAGGGTTGATGGTTCCAGTAGTGCGAAATGCAGAGCAAATGTCTTTAGCTGAGATTGAAAAAGAAATCAAACGTTTAGCGATTAAGGCACGTGATGGTAAAATTACGCCTGATGAAATGACAGGAGGAACGTTTACAATCACCAATGGAGGTGTCTTCGGGTCGATGATGTCAACACCGATTATCAATCCTCCACAATCTGCTATCTTAGGAATGCATAATATTGTGGAACGACCTGTTGCTATTGATGGTAAAGTAGAAATCCGTCCAATGATGTATTTAGCACTTTCGTATGACCATAGAGTAATTGACGGTAAAGAGTCTGTTGGCTTCTTAGTAAAAGTAAAAGAAATGATAGAGAATCCTGAGCGAATTATCTTTGGAGGTCAAGACCCTTACAAAGTACTTTTGAACTTATGATTTTCAAAACAGATTATACTTTAAAAACACCCAGCTTTGGGTGTTTTTTGTTTCTAGATAAAAGTAATTTCTTAGATGATAATGAATTATCATTTATCCCGTACTTTTTTTTCTAATTTTGTGGAGGGATTTTTACTCCTTAAAATAAAAGGAAAGTACTCTTTGCATAGAAGTACTATCTTACTTGACCTTAAATAGTTACTTTTAAAACGAAATAATATATTCTATGAAGTTTTTACTATCCTGCTTTCTGATACTGTTTATAAGTATCGCCTTTACACAACAAAAATTCACGCTAAGTGGTAAAGTGAAAGATTCTAAAAATGGAGAGGAATTAATAGGTGCTTCTATTGGAACGGCGGATAATCAATTCAAAACGGTTACAAATGAATATGGATTTTATTCACTGACACTTCCGGAAGGAAAGTATGTTTTTGTAGTAACCTATTTTGGGTATGAGGAGTTACGTTTTGATATCAAAATTATAGCTGATATTTCCAAAGATTTTGAACTGAGTGATTTATCCAGTCTGCTGGATGATGTCGTTATTAGATCGACTAAAACAAATGAGAATATTAAAAATACGGAAATTGGAGTAGAACGTTTGAGTCCAAAAGATGTGGAGCGTTTACCTGTTATTTTTGGAGAGAAAGACATTGTTAAAATTATTCAGTTACTTCCAGGAGTAAAAAGTGCTGGAGAAGGAGGTGCAGGATTTTACGTTCGAGGTGGAGCTGCCGATCAGAACCTTATTTTATTGGATGAAGCAATCGTTTATAATGCTTCTCACCTAATGGGTTTTTTCTCTACATTTAATTCAGATGCCATTAAAGACGTCACACTTTACAAAGGAAATCAACCCGCTAATTATGGTGGTAGATTAGCCTCTGTGATGGACATAAAAATGAAAGACGGAAATAATAAACGCTTTAATGTGGAAGGGGGTATTGGGTTGATTGCTTCCCGGTTGAGTGTTGAGGGGCCAATTGTGAAAGAAAAAGGATCCTTTTTTGTTTCTGGTCGAAGAACCTACGCTGATTTATTTCTAAAAGCAACAAAAGATTTTAAAAAGACAAAACTTTATTTCTATGATTTAAATCTAAAAGCAAATTATACGATAGGAAAGAAAGATCGTTTGTTTTTGTCTGGTTACTTTGGTCGTGATATTTTAGGATTGGATAAGTTATTTGGTATTAACTGGGGAAATGCGACTGGAACACTTCGTTGGAATCACATTATAAACAACAAGCTCTTTTCCAACACTTCTATTATTTATAGCGCTTACGACTATAGCTTCAATATTAGCACAGAAGACATCTCATTCAAGATTTTATCCAAGATTAATGATGTGAATTTAAAACAAGACTTTCAATGGTTTATCAATAATAACCACAAATTGCGTTTTGGTGTAAATGGTATTTATCATCAGGTTTTACCAGGACAGTTAGAAACGGAATCAGACTTTATTCAAGCCAAAAAATTACCAAAAGCACCAAGTTTAGAGTTGGCGGGGTATGTCACCAATGATCATCAAATCACGAAGAAACTAAATGCCACCTATGGTTTACGCTTTACCGCTCTTTCCGTATTAGGAAATGGAAGTCCTTTTCATTCCTACGATTCTGCGGGTAACTTAGCAAGTTCTACTACTTACAATAAAGGAGCATTTACTAAAACATATTTTAACATTGAGCCACGATTAGCTTTGTCATTTGCTTATTCAGAAACAGCTTCTTTTAAAGCTGCTTATTCGAGAAATGTTCAAAATGTTCACACATTATCCAATTCAACTTCTTCGAATCCAACAGATGTAGTGCTTTTCTCCTCGATGAATATTCGACCAGAAATAGCGGATCAGGTTTCATTAGGTTGGTTTAAAAATTTCAAAGAAAGAATGTATGAACTAAATGTTGAAACGTACTATAAATCCATGCAACATCAAATTGATTACAGAAATGGTGCAGATGTTAGTTCCAATGAATTTCTCGAGGGTGAATTACTTTATGGAATAGGGAGAGCTTACGGCTTAGAGCTTATTGTAAAGAAAAAAGCAGGGAAATTCACGGGTTGGATTTCATATACTTTGTCGAAAACAGAACGGAAAATCAATCAAATAAATGATGGGAATTGGTACAATGCTAAACAAGATAGAACGCATGATATTTCCGTTGTAGCAGTATATGAGATTAATAAAAAACTAGCTATTTCTGGATTATTTGTTTTCTATACTGGTAGTGCGGTGACGTTCCCAACTGGTAAATATACTATCAATGGTGAAACGCACTTCTCTTATACCAATCGTAATGCAGATAGAATGCCCAATTATCATCGTTTAGACCTTGGGTTAACATGGTACACTAAGAATACAGAAAAGTTCGAATCTAGTTGGAACTTCTCTATTTACAATGTTTATGGACGTCAGAATGCGTATACGATTTCCTTTCGAGAAAATAAGGACAATCCAAACATCACAGAATCTGTAAGAACAGCTTTATTCCGATTTGTTCCTTCAGTAACCTATAATTTTAAATTCAAGTAACATGAAAGCAGTTCAATGGATAAAAATATTAAGCCTTGTTTTCTGGGTATTTAGTTTCTCTTCTTGTGAGAAGGTGATTCAATTAAAGTTAAAACAAGAAGAACAACGATTAGTGATTGAAGGCGTTCTCACAAAAGGTGACTCAACTCATCGTGTTAAAGTCACGAAAACATTGAATTTTGACCAAACTATCGAGTACCCAGCAGTTGACAATGCGATTGTTGTCGTGACCGATGATATTGGAAATACAGGTGTTTTCAACTATATAGGAAATGGTTATTACGAAGTGCAAAACTATGTTGCTTTTGTTGGCAGAACATATACTTTAAAAGTCACTCATGATGGCATAACGTATGAAGCAAAAAGTACTATTCCATCAGAAGTTTTATTAGAGGGCATTCCTGTCGTAACTTATCAGGTCGGCACTATGAGTGTTAAACTACCAATTCCATTATGGGTAGACATTGCGAACGAAAAGAATTATTACCAATACGATGTTTATCAGAATAGTGAAAAGTTAAAAGGGATTCGATTAGCAGATGATATGTATACAGATGGTTTGGAAAATGAGCAACCATTGAATATATTTGGACTTGAACCTGGCGATACACTTAGAGTTGTTTTTCATTGCATTGATTATTCTGCCCATAATTATTTATTTACTTTGGAGCAAAATACAGGAAGTGTTGCTGCACCTGCTGATCCAGGGTCTAATTTTGGAAGCAATGCTTTGGGATATTTTACGGCACGTGTTACAAGTGAAAAAACCATTATTATTCCTTAATTTTAGTGGTCATGAAAAATAGTGTTTTAATTTTCTTTATTTTAAGTGTTGGATTTTCTTTTTCTCAAAAAGAATATGGTCGTACCATCTGTAAAACGTTATCTAAGGAATCTTTCTATGGACGTGGATACATTAAGGGTGGCGACTCACTAGCAGCTGATTTTATTGCAACAGAGTTTAAAAAACTAAATGTAGAGCCTTTAGGTGATAGCTATTACCAGAAATTCAACTTCTCAGTTAACACCTTTCCAACGGATATCTATTTAACGATTAATGGGAAAGAATTAGCAGTAGGTAAAGACTATATTCCAAGCGATGCAAGTGGTGCATTTACCGGTAAATGGCGTTTTAGAACAATTACAACAAAAGAACTATTTAGAGATAAATCATTAAAGCTAATTATTGATTCATTAGCGGAACTTTATTATAATGGTGTCGTGATTCAACAATTGGATTTAAAAGGTGATTCTTTAAAACGATTGAATGAAGTTCAAGGCGTATTTACAAAATACGGGCATGTATTGCGAATTACGCCAGACAAGTTAACATTTAGCGTTAGTGAAAAACAATTATCGCACGCTTTGTTCATTGTTCGAGAAGAAGCCCTTCCTCAGACAATAAACACTATAGAGACAATTATTTCACCTGTTTTGAACAAAGAGCATGTCTCTCAAAATGTGATTGGATTTATTCCTGCTAAAAAGAAAAATGCACCGTATCTTTTCTTCACAGCTCACTATGACCATCTAGGAGGAATCGGAAATCAAGTGTATTTTCCTGGTGCAAGTGATAACGCAAGTGGTGTAGCTATGCTGTTGAGTATGGCAAAATATTACAAAGAGCACGCTTCTAAATACAATTTGGTATTTATTGCTTTTGCAGGAGAAGAAGCGGGATTAATTGGGTCGCATTATTATGTGCAACATCCAATCGTTCCATTGAAAAAGATTAAATTCTTAGTCAACTTAGACTTAATGGGAAATGGCGAAGATGGCATAACAGTGGTAAATGGTAGTGTTTTTCAAAAAGAATTTGAATTATTACAACAAATTAATTCGGAGAAGAGTTATCTTCCGGTAATCAAGTCCAGAGGAAAGGCTGCTAATTCAGATCATTATTTCTTTACAGAAGCGGGCGTTCCGTCTTTCTTTATTTATACAATGGGAGATAACACAAATTACCACGACGTTTTCGATGTCTATGGCGATTTAAGTTTTGCTAAATTCGATGAGGTAGTGAACTTGTTAATTGACTTTGTGAATCAATTGAAATAAGAGGTTTATATTATTTCACTCTTCCTTTTATGGTGAATTCAATCGTTTCTTTGATAGGCCGAAAGGTAAAGTCTAATGTATTTTTAATCTTAGAACTATCATAAGTTGTTGTAGAGATGGCGGTATTGATAGACTCTCTTGTTAGTGTACGTTTTCCTGTAAAAAGACCTTTTAGGTAATCAAAAAATAGTGCTATATTAGAAAGAAAAGACGTGGCTTTCCACTTTGGTCGCTTTAAATTCATTTCATCTGCTAATAAATTCATTAACACTCGAAAAGAAATCATGTTTCCAGTACACAAATAGCGGTCAGAGGGAATGTCTTTTTCAACACTTTGTATCATACACTCAGTTACATCTCTGACATCCACAATAGCATTTGCACCTGTGGAGTAAAACGGAAATTCTTTTGCCGCTAATCCAACAATTTTTAATGAGCTTTCTGTCCAATCTCCTGCTCCAAAAATAATGCTTGGATTGATGATAACGGCATTTAGTCCTTCTTCAATTCCTCGCCAAACTTCTTTTTCTGCCGAATATTTAGAAATGACATAACCTGTTGTTTTTGTCGTTTGTACCCATTTATTAGCTTCAATTAAAGGCGCTTTACGATCTTCGTAATTGATAGAAACTGCTGCTGTAGAGGAAGTATGGCAAAACTTTTTAACGCCAAAATCAAGGGCGAAATTCACCATGTTGGCCGTTCCCTCACGGTTTACTTTCATCATCTTAGCAAAGTCTTTCTTTTCATAAGAAACGACACCCGCTAAATGATAAACAATATCGATGTTTTGAAATGCTATTTCAAGACTTGTAATATCAAGAACGTCCGCGTTTATCCATTCTATTTGAGAGAAATATTCTTCTGCTCTTTCTTTGGTGTAAATAGCAAAAACCTTCTTAACAAATTCAATTTTTGAAGAGTTTCTATACATTGCTCGAACACGGTAACCTTTACTTGTTAAAGCATACAACAAATGACTTCCCAACAAACCCGTACCTCCTGAAACCAATATCATGGTACGAATATACGGTTTATCGCACTTTCGATTTTAAAATACAGGAAAAAGAATGATATATAACAGATGAAATTTATTTTATTTCTCTAAAATCTTCATTTCTACACGACGATTCATTGCTTTTCCTTCATCTGTAGTGTTTGGAGCTACTGGTTTCGCAAGTCCAAAGCCTTTAGAGGTCAAACGTTTTGCATCAATGCCTTTAGAGATCAAATAGGTAAGTACGCTTTTTGCACGTTGTTCACTCAATGCCTGATTGTAGGTCGCCGCCCCAACATTATCGGTATGTCCTCCAATTTCAATCACGATACTTGGATTTGCTTTCAAGAAATCCACTAATCTATTTAATTCAGAAATAGAAATATCTTTCAATTCGCTTTTGTCAGTGTCAAAGAATAAATTGTTAAGACGAATATTTTCACCGACTTCAATAGGACTTAAAAGTAAATCGTATTGAATTTCGCTGTATTCTTTCAGAGCAGTGGCATCTACGTAATTACTAACAGGATAGAAATTTACTTTTTCGGCTAAGAAACCATACATCACACCTGAAGGTAATACGATTTGGTAATCACCTGTTTTAGGGTCTGACAAAGCACGACCAACTTCTTCATTGGTATTTAAGTTTTGGTAGATGATTTCGGCAAAAATAGGTGCTTTTGTTTTAGCATTTAAAACCTTTCCTTTGATAAGTGTTACTGGAGTTGGTTTAGCAGATTCAGGAATCTTTATTTTGAAGATATCTGTTGATCCAAATGAATTATCACTAGAAGTTAAATAAGCAAGATCGCCCTTTGCGGTTACCGTAAAGTAAGCATCCCAATTACCCGAATTAATCTCAGGACCTAAATTTTCAGGCTTACTCCAGTTTGTCCAAGTATCATCTAAGCGGCGCGTCACAAATATGTCGTTTGATCCGTATCCAGGATGACCATTTGAGGAGAAATAAAGTGTTCGGTCATCCGCTGCAAGAAATGGACTTGTTTCGTCATAGGACGTATTCAAAATAGCACCAAGATTAATGGGTTTAGAAAAAGAGCTATCATTTTTAAAACTCACACATAAATCCTTATCACCATAAGTGTCTTTACGTTGAACGGCCATTAATAAAACCTTTTTGTTAGAGGATAAACAATATTCCACATATTTTGAATCATTATGATAATCGTCGATAATAAGTTTTGAAGGAATTTCCCAACCGTCGTTAGTTTTCTGAGTGATAGAAATTCCTGGTCCACCTGGGCTTCCGTCTTCTTTATAATTATTCATCAGTACTAATGTATTTCCATCTGCCGAAACACTAATTACACCATTGTGACTACTATTATTTATTGGAGCGCCTATATTTTTCGCGAGTGACCAATTTCCATCTTCTTGCTTTTCACTATAATAAATATCCGTCGCAGCATTTTTCAACTCTTCATAATCTTCTCGAATATAATATAAAGTATTTCCATCGGATGATATAACTGGCATTCTATCTGAAAATTTCCCATTTACGTTAGCACCTAAATTTTCTTTAACAAATCCATTGATGGGATTTTTAACTAGATTAATGTTCGCATCGCCATATTGATAAATATGAAGATAATCTACTTCTACTTTCATAGGTTCGGTTATGTAAAAACCAATTTTATTACCAGCAAAAGCTTTTGAAATTAATGTTGCCACTTTTGTATTGTTGATATATACTTTCGTATATCCTCCTTCTTTTTGGACTCTGATAACATTATATTCTCCAATAGGTTTAACGATACTTGTATCTAAAGTCCAGCTGATATCTTTTACGATATTCTCATCTTCGTAATGCTCTACTTTATAATATCTATTTCCAGAAACAACTGCTCTATTACTATTTTTCCAACTATTAGATCCCCAAAACAGGCCATAACCATTATTGTCGGTACCAGAAACATGGCGTATTTTTATTTCGAAAATATAATCTTTACTATCATCGACCATAAAGTCTTTCCAGTAAAATCTACCAGTTTTATCAGCTGGACGATGGTCGATGGTGTAAGCTCCATTCTCAATTTTACAGTCACATGTTTCATTGCTTCCAACTTCCCATAATAGATCGTTGTTATCGAAGTTTTCCTCGATATTAAGAGGTTGTGTGAATCCGCTTATTCCGATAAGAAGTAGACAAATTGATAGTATTAAGATTTTCATGGATTGAGTGATTTAATTAATTCAACAAAAGTAGCGATAGGAAAGGTATTATTATATACGTTATTTGACGTATTTTAAACAAAAAACCCAAATGGAATAGTTCCATTTGGGTTTTAAAAAATGTATTTTAAGTCTAATTATCCAATCATTGCTTCATAATCAGCTGCGCTCATTAATTCTTCCAATTCAGATGTGTTTTCTATTTCAACTTTTATCATCCAACCGTCACCATATGGGTCTTTGTTTACAAGTTCAGGATCAGACTCTAATTTTGAGTTGAACTCTGTGATTTTTCCTGAAATAGGCATAAACAAATCAGAAACTGTTTTAACGGCTTCAACAGAACCAAATATTTCTTCCTTTTCTACGGATTCACCTTCTGTTTCTATTTCTACGTAAACGATGTCACCCAATTCGCTTTGTGCAAATTCTGTAATTCCTACAATAGCAACATTTCCTTCAACCTTCACCCATTCGTGATCTTTCGTATATTTTAAATCTGCTGGAATGTTCATTTCTATCTTGTTTTTAGTGTTTACACAAATGTATTGTTTTATCTCAAATAATTAATGTTTTAAAGTTACATAAGAGTTATTTAGAATAGTTCTAATTAGAATAACTAATTCAAAATAGTTTGCAAAATTTCAACCGACTTGAAGGATTTAAATTCAGGGACATGAAAACGGTAGTAATCTACAAGCGTATTGAAAATTTTTGTTCGTTCATTTTTAGTGAGTGAATAGCTTAAAATCGGTAAGCGTTCTTGGGTGAATAGAAATGAAAGTATACGCATTTCTTCTCCTTTTTGGTAGAATAAACTTTTGGGATTATGGCGTGTAAACTGTGCGGATTCGATGTCAAAATAGTCTCCTTCACTAAGACTTGGCTTTAATCCTAGTTTTTCTATCCATTGAATCAGCCAAAATATAGGATAATTGGCAAACTCAGTCGATTCATTTAACCAAATAAGTTCTTGTTCTATTTCCTCAAAAAGATACTCCTCGGTGTATTGAATTTTGCTGAGTAGTTGATTTAAAAATTCTCCCAAAAAAAATAGGATACTAATTTTTACAGGATGTTGATATAAACTTGGAAGTGATGTTGCTGTTTGAACGGAGGAGATGCTTGCCAATGAATCCTCGCGATGTTGGTAATATGAGATTTCAAGAATTTTTAAAGGTAATATAGCAGTGGAGCGTTTTTTCTTTCCACCTTTATACATAAATGATTTTAAGCCTTTATCCTGCGTAAAGCAAAAAACAATGAGACTCGTTTCGCTATAACTGATTTGCTTTAAAATAATTGCCTTGCAGGTAGCATTCATTGTTTATCGTATAACGGTGACTTTACCCACCTTCCTTCCTTTTCCTTCTTTTGGAGCGGTCCAAATTAGATATACACCCGTGGCTACTTCTTCACCATTTATTTTGCGACAATTCCATGTTGCCGTCCCTCCATTTGAAGTCGTTTCATAGACAATATTTCCAGCCATATCGGTTACTTTTACATCGGAGTCTGTTTTTATTCCTTGAATAGTTACCACACCATCATATTCTGGTTGAACAGGGTTTGGAAAGACAATTACTTCTTTATAATCATCTCTACCATCAGAAGCATCGGTACGCAATGACACTAATCCAAGATCTGTCAATACAAATAATTCACCTGTTTTCCCATTAAATTCGATGTCATAAATAGTGTTCGAAATAAGCTTACTATTGGATGTGTTGAATTCGTAAATAATGCTATAACCATCTTCCGCCAAGCAGAATAAGCCAGCATTATCAGTTCCTAGCCACTTTCGATTACCGCCATCTACAGTTCCACAAGAAATAGATGTCTCTCCAAAAAAGTATTCGGTATCACCTTTGTAATTCACTTTTGGTCGATACGTGTTATAGCCACCATATGGAGCGTTAGCAACAGAAGAAGGATTGCTTAAAATGGAAAAGCCTAAAGAAGTAGTAATCCATAACTTGTTATCCTTGGTTAAGATTATATCTGTAACATCGTTATTGGGTAATGCGCCTGTAGATTCCCCTTTATTGAGAATTTTATAATTATCATCGGAAGGATCCTCAATAGTACCATTGGTAAAATAGCCTACTACACCAATTCCAGGAACGGAAAACCATGGATTTCCATCACCATCAATCGTAAGCTTCTCTACAAACCGCTGTTTGGTACTAGAGCCAGTGTTAAATTTATAAAATAACCCATCTTTTGTCAAGACTTTAAGTGGATAGTTAGAGTGGGTATTTATCATCCAAAGGTTACCTTTTTTATCATACTTTACTTCTGAAATACAATTCACTCCCGAAGAAGTATACATCATCTCTATTTCAGAATTAAAAGGTCCGTATAGCTCTGAAATTTGTGAATGGTCCTTGATAATAAAAAGAGAAAATTGAGAACCGCAAGCACCAATAGCAATCGTATTTTTATCTTTTGGATTAATGGCAATACCATTCATATCCCAAAATGTAATGGTGTCTAACAAATTCTGATTAAAACGTGAATAATACCGCCACTCTTCGTCCTTTAGTGTGTATACTCCACTGCTATTAAATTCAGGTCCTCCTTTTCCAATTCTTCCTGCTGAAAAAATTAATTCATCTTGGAGACTGTTTGCTCTATAAAAAGCAGTTGCCGCAGGCCCACTTGGGGACAAAACAGCGTTGTCCCAATTGTTTTTAAATTTCACTAATCCAAAGATATTGTCAGCGATGAATAGTTCTCCATTGCTATCTTTAGTAATTGTTGAAGAATTTATACTGCTTGTAAATTGGTATTGATATAAGTTATCTTTAACCGTGAAAAGATCATCAAAAATGATGACACCATATTGATGGACAACGTACAACTGATTGTCAAAAACTTTAATATCTTTCAACTCTAGATTATTACTAATCGGATGATTAATACTGCCATTTACGTATTGTACGATAGTATCATCACCAAAACCATCCTTATTTTTATTCATTAGAATATGTGTGTCAAAAATGGTCATTTTAGTATAGTGCAAAGAACTGTCCGTGATTGCAGTTGCTGGAATTAATTTCCATTGAGAATAATCTGCTAAGATGGGGTTGTTTTTAGCGGCAGCATATAGTCCTTTAGGTGTTAACGTATAAATACTATCATTTAGAAAAACGGTTTCAAGATTTTTAAAACCATCGTTATTAGTATAATAAGTTTCCTTGATATCATTCTTGGCTGGATTTATGGCTAAAATTCCAAAATCTGCCACCACATATACTATCCCATTGTTTTCAGCAAAACTATTTATTTTTTTAGAGCCAATAATATTCGCCAGTTTTAAATATGGAATATTAAAAACGGTGTTGTGATAAATTTTATCAATATTTCCATTTTCGTAACCCACCCAAAAACTCTCCGAATAGGCATCGTAATATACCGTGCTAATTTTTACGTCGGAAAGATGGTTGGTGTAGCTCCAGATACTTGTTTCACTTGCTGCTATATCGTATTCTAATAAACCATTCTCGAAAGCGCACATAACGATTTTGCTATCAGTAGCAATCGCTGTTGGATTGGTGAAAGACACATGTATTCGCCAATCGTTTGTAGCCAATTGAGAGAAAATAAAGGTCTTAAATAAAAGGAAAATGAAAATTAATGATAGTTTCTTCATGCAATACAAACGTTATCGGAACAAAGTTATTATTTTTGTAACGTTATTGTCGTTGAACGAACTGAAATGTTTTATGTTCTACATTTAAGTTTTTACTGAAAATGACAAAAAGGCTCCGTGGCGCAATTGATACTTTGTTGTATTTAATTGCTTCACTACGCAAAAAGGCTCCGTGGCGCAATTGATACTGTGTTGTATTTAATTGCTCTACTACGCAAAAAGGCTCCGTGGCGCAATTGAATAGCGCATCAGATTTCGGCTCTGAGGGTTGCAGGTTTGAATCCTGCCGGGGTCACAAAAAGAGGGTCAACTAGTTAATTATTAGCTTGTTGACCTTTTTGCTAATTAAGTAGGATAAAACAAATACTATAACTTTATAACTTATGAAATTAAAATCAATTTTCTTCCTAACATTTACGATTACACTTTTTAGTTTGTCTTCTTGTAATAAATATAAACCTTCGACTATGGGAGGAGATAATTCCATTATTTATGAATCTCCTTCGATGAATGGTGAAAAAATGACACCTTCAAAATTTGGGAATATTTATTACATTGATAATGTGGCTGTTTACACCGATATTTATGGTGTTGTTTCAGATATGGCTACTTCTGGAATGACGAATGATAAACCAAATTGGGTAAAAGACATCGTAATTCAAAACATTAAATTGTCTGACTACTTTAGAATTAAAGCTTCTGGTCTTACAGGCTTTGGAAATTTAATGACAGATTGTAAATTGATTTATTCCTACTATCCGATTGATAATAGTGGCGAAAAGAAAGTTATTTTGGCCATGTCAGATGGATATGATAATAGCACTAAAGAAGTGAAAATGATTTCAATGGGACAAGATTTAACTGCTTTGTTCAAAGAGAATAAATATAATTCAGGGAAACTTTACTTGGATTTTAAATTCAATGATAGTCCAAATGATTACGTTTATATTAATTATTACATTCCTTTTGATTATAGCTATCAATTTACCAATAAGGAAGCGAGTAAGAAGGAGTAATCTTTTCTTTTTTAGGTCTTTTTCCATCTGCATCTTCAAGTTGATTCCTTGATTATCTATAGTGCCACCTGCCTTCAAAAACTTCTAAAGTCGCTCTAGAATACAGTGCTATAATTAGCCATCAATTTCATCAAACTTTCCGCTTCCATTAGCAGAATTCACGTTCTCTTCTTTCATTCACACTCTGAGTTTTCTTGTTTTTAAAATCTAAACGTACAACCGCCCATTATCTGGAAGCTGTAAACTGGATAGTTCAACCAACGCTTATAGCGATTTGCCGCCATATTGTTTAAGTCTAGGAATACAGAAATACGTGTATTGTAACGATACTCAAAATGCAGGTCAAAGTCATAGATAAAGCCTAAATTCTGAGCATATTGACCGTCTTCTTCAATAGTGGTGGCGGTTGGCGCAAAAACTTTTGCTTTTCGTCCTCCTTCTAAATCGAAGTTTAAACTCACCAAGAATTTATCATATAAGTTATAAGAGCCTCTGAATGTAAATTGCGTAACGGGTAGATTCCACGCATAGATTTCATTTTTCGTACTGTAAGAAAAATAACGTCCGATAACATCCAGTTTAATTTTTTCATTCAGTTGAAAGAAAATGGACGCTTCGATTTTTCCCACATTGGTAGTGTCGAAAATGGCTCTAAACTTATTGTTGTCAAGCGCATACAAAGTGTCTGTTACAAAAAGGAGTTTGTCTTTGTAGTTGCCAAATGCAGCACTGATGTTAAATCCAATTTTATTCGTAATCGTTCCTCGAATACCAAGTTCGGCTCGAATGGTATTACTTTCGTTTCGCAATTGTTGATTCGGTAAAATAAACTCGTTCAGATAACTCATAGTACGATAACTATTTTGCTTTAAACCACCACCAATGTTAAGGTATGGAATGAATACACCATTGAATAAATTATATTTTATTTCAGCAACAGGATAGACGCGGAACTTATTAATAATTCCCGCATCGTAAACGAGATCCATTCCAAGTGTCGCTTTTAGTTTGTTATTAAACGCAAATGTAGTCGCGTATAATTTTAAATTGACGATGGTATTGTTAACCACAATTCCACTATCAATCACCGAACTATCGTTAATATAAACACTGCTGTCAGCCATTCCATAACGGTAGCCATTGTATTTCACACCTAAGTCTGCACCAAACGTTTCTTTACCCCACTTGTACCAAAATTTGGGTGAAATATCGACATAGTTCTCGCGCGCATTCCACATGTTTCTTAAACTATCTCCTTTTAACTTTCTATCCGAGAAATTCAAATAAGAAAAGTCAATTTTATAGTTTAAGTTAGCAGAGTCCTTTTTATGCGAAGCCACACTTAAATGGGTGCCAACTTCATTAAATCGTTGTCGGATAGAATCTTTTGCGACTTCTTTATTTCGCACGCCGTAATAATATAATCCACGGAAGTTTCCGACCAGTTCTGCATCTCCCGACCAATTTGTTTTTCTAATTCCACCATAAATACGTGCTTTTGTTCGATCGAAATTCGCTGTTGGATAGTTTTTAATTTTCCCAAAACCACTTAAATGGTTCACGCTTGCACCGTAGAAATAATTTCTAGAACGACCATTATTATAATAGACATCTGCTAGCGGCATAAGTGGATATCCAATACCTAAACGTACATACGTATTGTATAATTGAGGTAACTTATCCTTTAAAGAAACTTTTGCAGCTTGTATAGAATCTACCGAAATAGGAGTGTTGTACATTAATGCTAGCAGAGAATAATTGGTTTCTCTGTATTTGATTACCGTATCGATAATCTTTGGCATTTCGGAAATTCGGTAAGACTCTGGAATCTCACGGTTTGCCTCCGCAACAATTGTTTCAACATCTCGTTTTTTATCTTTCTGCGCGAATAATGAAGAACTTACAAAAAGTAAACACACCACTAGAAATCGCATATATAGTTTTTTATACCGTATGTGATTTGTAATGTAGTTCAAACTGGAACGTTGGGACTCCTTTAAAACTACATCGGCATTATACCTAAAAGAAATTGGAATGCGGTATTTTAAAACTATTTTGGTATTACTTCCCATTATTTTCATTTATTTCGATGATGTTAGTAGATCCATTTTCGTTGGTTTCTTTGGGCATATTCTTGACTTGCATCAATTCTGCCCAAAGCGCGTCTGCTTCGTCCAAAATACCATCGTCTTTGTATTTGTAATTGTCGATAACGGAGCTCAAGGTTTGTTCAGCATTAAACAAATCGTTTTTCTTCATATAAACTCGTGTCTGTAATAACAATGCTTTGGCTATCCAAAAATCGTATGCTGGTTTCATTTTCATCAAGCCACGAATATGATTTTCGGATTCGTCTAAACTGTTCTCGTCAAAAGCAATCTGTGCTAAATAAAACTTAGATTCATTGGCAGTACTATTTTTAGCATTCTTAACTACATAGTCTAAAGCATCAATGGCCCGTGAATTATTTTTCAAAAAGTAATTAGAAGAACCTAATACGTATTTCGATTCCAGTAAAATGTCGTTAGTCGTTAACGAATTTGAAATTACACGTTGTGCCGTATTAGCTGCGTCACCGTAGTTCTTCAAGAGATAATTGGTGCGCATTAAACCGACAATTGCTTGGTATCGCGTTCCCACATTCACCGCTAGTTCGTCTAATTGCTTGTAATAGACCTCTGCTTTTTCATAGTTTGCACTGTTGTAATAATACTTACTTACGACAGAAGCAGCCGTTTCAGAATGTGCATTTTTCGGTAATGCTAATAGTTTTTCGTAAGTCGAAATTGCTTTTTCCTTCTGATTGGTAGCGATATAGCAATTGGCTAAATAACCTGTCAATTCTGGCACATATTTACCATTCGGAAATTTATTGAGATACGCGTTGATATTCGTGATAGCCGCGTTGTAGTTAGTGTCTTGATCTAAATAAGGTTCAATGGCTTCGTTATAATAGGTTTCCTCTATTAGATTGTCGATGTCTTTCGCACATGGGTAAACACTTAAAGCACCAATTTTGTCAATTTTACTTTGTGCTGTATAGAGTTTCGTTAGTCCAGAAACAGCAGATTGACACACCGACATATCTTCTGGATATGTAGAAAGTAATTGTTTGAAATTATTTTCTGCTTTTTCGTATTTTCTAGAAGTCAAATAAGCATCAGCAATATTCAATTGGGCCGGAATCATGTAATTAGAAGTAGGATATTCACTCACAATCTTATTGAAATAAGTGATTGCATTTTCTTCCTCATTAATCGAACGGTAAGACAACCCAATTTCATAAAGCGCCGTTAGATTGTAGGATGATCTTGGGTAATTATTAATCAACGATTTAAGTGCATCAATTTTTTTCTGTGTTCCATATTCTCCCAAACCATATGTTAATGCCATATAATAATACGCATGATCTTTTTGAGGGAAATTAAATTTAATCGCTTCTTTATAGAAATTGATGGCCTCTTCATTTTTACGAACAATATAGCAAACGTCTCCTAGACGCAAATAGGCATCAAATTTCTTTTCTAAATTTTGGGTATTACTTTCGACATAGTTTCGGAAAGCCATTTCCTCTTTGTCGAATTGCTTTTTGTTTAAATAGCAATAGCCTAAATTGTAAAAAGCATCGTTACGAAGATTAGAGGAAGCTTCCACAGGATATTTCACAAACGACTCAAAATACTCGATGGCTTTGTCATAATTTTCCATACGGTAATACGCATCTGCGGACCAGTAATAAGTTTGGTTAATGATCTTCTCATCGATTGGATATCTTCTAACTAACTGAAAAGTGGTAATAGCATCCGTATAGTTGCCATTTTGAAATTTTTCTACCGCAAAATTGAATGCTACTATTTGATATGCTGTTTTTAAACGCACATCTTTAATTTGCATTTTATCCAATGAGTTTAAAGCATCTTGAAAGCGATGTGTGGTGGTATATACAGAAATAAGACAATTGTAGACTTCATCTACTCTATCTGAATTGGGATATTTTTCTAAATATTCTTGTAATGCCAAAACCGCTTCATTGTATGGATTGACATCTACTTTATACGATAAAATAGCGAAGTTATAAAGGGCATCTTCTTTAATCTTTGGATTGAAATTGAGGCGTGAAGCTCTGTCAAATGCATTTCGTGCGCCCATTAAACTTTCGCTTCGTAAGTAACATTCCGCAATATTATAATAGGTTATTTGTGAAAGAGAATCTTGTTCAGTTATCACTTTGTCATAGTGCTTGATGGCGTTATTGTAATTGCCCACTTTAAAATAAGCATATCCCAATTGATATTCTTCTTCTCGTGTTGTTTGATGCGTTTTATTGTATTTCTCTAAATAAATAATCGCTTCATCATATTGCCCTGTCCGGAAATAAGCATCTCCGATAAGTTGGTTCATATCACTTACATTCGCTGGCTTCGAATCATCATCCTTCAATTGGCCAGCTAGTTCGGTTACTTTCTTGTAGTCACCAAGAAGATAGTAGATTTGGGTAATGTAATAGGGAACTATTTTGCTAAAGCGTGCATCTTCTTGTAATTTTTCAAAACCTTCCAAGGCAATTGCATAATGTTTCTGCTGGTAAGAAATGTGTGAAAAGTAATATTGTGCTGGACTAGCATACGGAGAACCGTCATCTTTAATAGTTGAAAACTCTAATTTCGCTTTTTCTAATTCTACTTCATTCAATAAGGAATGTGCTAGTTTAAAGTGATATTCGCTTCGCTCGGAAGTGTCTAAGTCAAGTTTATTAATTTGACTTAACCATTCAACGGTTTCCTTAAATTTCTTTTTTTGATAATAGTATTTCCCGATCTTAAAATACACTTGATTTTTGTAGATATTCTCTGGATAATTACGGTTAAAATCTTCGAGTAGCTTTATAGCATCATTATGATATAACTCCAATGCTGAACAACCTTCATAATACAAGGCTTTCATATACATTGGATCGTTCGTGTTGTCAATAGCGTCAATGAAATTTCGAAATAATAAGCGAGCTGAACCAAATTGTTCTTTTTCAAAAAGATCTTCTGCTTTGTAAAAATCGCTGTACTTACTATTGAATTTCTCTGTCGGCTGAGCATACGCCAAAGAGCTAATAAAAAGGAAAAACAAAACTAAAAATCGGTACATGTATGGCTTGAATTAAATGATAAAGATAAGTCCTATATTGCGGACCCTAAGAGAACTTAACAAAAGTTTTAAACGCTTTTTTGTTAAGATTATTTTTTGAGTCGTTCCTTAGCAAGACTATATTTTATGAACTTTACCACATCTTGTCATAATCAACCCGTATGAAAATCATTGAATTAAAATCAGTTACCATTTATCAAAATAAAGAAGCAGTATTGCAAGATGTTGACTTCCAACTATCTGAAGGTGAGATGGCCTATTTAATCGGACGTACTGGTAGTGGAAAAAGTAGTCTTTTAAAAACGCTTTATGGTGAATTGCCATTAATGGAAGGAGAAGGCAACGTCTCAGAATTTGATTTAAGAAACTTAAAACGGAAGCAAATTCCCTTTTTAAGACGAAAAATTGGAATCGTTTTTCAAGATTTTCAATTGTTGATGGATCGTACCGTATTGGAAAATTTACTCTTTGTGATGCAATCGACAGGTTGGAACAATAAATCACTGATGGAAAAACGGGCCATGGACTTGATGGAAATGGTTGGAATCGGCCATAAAGCGAACCAAATGCCACACAAACTTTCGGGAGGTGAACAACAGCGTGTTTCTATCGCAAGAGCGTTGGTCAATCATCCAGAGTTGATTTTAGCCGACGAGCCTACAGGAAATCTAGATGGTGAAACATCTGAAGAAATTATGCGGTTAATTATGGCTGTAGCTAAAGAAACAAATGCGGCTGTTTTAATGGCAACACATGATTTAGATATTGTCGAGAAATTTCCAGGAAGAGTTATTCGTATTGAAGATGGACATTTAAAAGAAGTCGATGCAATTCATCATTTTGATCCGTTTAAGCCACTATTTTAAATTCAGGAGACTCACAGATTACACTGATAACACAGAAAAAGAAGAAAATAAAAAGGATACGAGTGCCTGAGAGTAACGCTTTTATGCAATTGTTAAGAATAGTCATCTACGTCATTCGTCTTTATTTCTACTCTACCAATTACAGAAAATACAAGTCAACTACTATCATTCACTTATATTTCTGTGTCTTCTGTGCTATCTGTTAGAAAAAAACTGCGCCTATTTAACTTTCATTCCTTTCACATACTTATTCTTTCCATACGTCTTATTCAATTTTCGTACAGAAACCATCAAATATGCGTTTCCACTGCTACTATTGATATAATATGTTTTGTTTTCGTAGGTAACTTTTCCTTGACTTTTATCGGAATAATCAGCTTCGAGATAATATTTTCCAGCAGGATCATTTTTTCGAACGACAAATTTTAAGAACTTATCTTTTCCTTGTTCAAAGCGAATATAGATTTCGCCGTTGTCACCTCTTTTTTCAAGAATACATTTGGTTTGTGGCTGAATGATAACACGGTAATTTTTATTATTTTGTGAATCAACAATTTTACCATCTGACACGTATTGATTTCCTGTAGAATTTTTAGATTCCAACACGATATATTCTGAAGTATAAAACTGCACTTGTCTTAGTGCCATTTCTGTCAAGTCGTATTTTTCGACTACTGCATTTGTAAATGGGACTTTAACAGCACAACCTACTGTCAAAAATGAGATGATAATTCCACCTAAAATAACCTTAAACATATTCATTTCCCTCTTTTTTAGAACAAAAATAAGTATTTTGCAACGCAAATCATTAAAAAATAGCTCCACATGAAAATTCATGTTCAAACTTTCACGTTTAATCCATTCCAAGAAAATACCTATTTGGTCTTTGACGATGCTAAAAATGCGCTTATCATCGACCCTGGATGTTATACTTCGGAAGAAAGAACTGTTTTGGATGATTTCATTGCGAGACACGGGCTCAAAATCCACGCCATTTTAAACACACATTGTCATATCGACCATGTTTTTGGAAATGCACATTGTATACGTAAGTATAATACAGACATTATTACACACAAAGGTGAATTATCGACTTTGCAAATGTCAGTTACTGCTGCTTCGATGTATGGCTTAACAGGATATGAAGAATCGCCTATTCCAACGGTTTTTGTCGACGAAGGTGATGAGGTGGTCTTTGGTGATTTGAAATTTACCGTTCTATTTGCTCCTGGTCATAGTGTGGCGCATATTGTGTTTTACAACCAAAAAAACAACATCCTTTTAGGAGGCGATGTACTTTTCAGAGGAAGTTTTGGCCGCTATGATTTACCCGGTGGCGATTTAAACACTCTGAAAAATTCCATTACAACGAAGCTGTTCACGCTACCTGAAGATACTATTGTTTATTCGGGTCATGGACCAACGACGACTATTGGAGAGGAGAAATATAGTAATCCTATTTTGGGGTATTGATTAATTTCTTTTCATGTTGCAATCGATAATCTATTCTAAAATTCCACTAAAAAATGTACATTAGCTGATTGAAATATAAGTGAGCTAGGAATGAAGATAAATCAATTGCCCTTTATAAATGACTGTCTCCTGAACACTTAAATTGCCATTTACCAACGGATAGCAATAGTCTCAACAAACGTTTTTATACTGAATTACTGCACATCATCGGATTGACAGAAACCAAAGATGGAGGTAAGAAATTAATTGACAGAAACGAAGAAGAGATTGCTATTGTTGAGGGAGTTTGATAATTATAATTTGTTAACTTCTATTATACAATCCAGTTCTATTGATATAAGTTTAATTGTGTCGCTGTTTTGAATTTCGCAGACACTGTTTGCGGAATTGAATGAGGTGATATACCTCTGTTCTATCAGACTCTACATCGAAATTCTATTTTAAGTTAAAACCAATAAACTATAAGAATCTAAATCCCTCTAAATTAAAACTCTGCGTTGCCCGGTGTTCTTGGGAAAGGAATGACATCGCGAATATTCGACATTCCAGTCACAAACATTACCATACGCTCGAAGCCTAAACCAAAACCAGCGTGTGGCGCTGTGCCGAATTTACGAGTGTCTAAATACCACCATAAATCTTCTTCGTGAATGCCAAAAGCAGCACATTTTTCTTTTAATATATCAAGGCGTTCTTCACGTTGTGAACCACCGACCATTTCTCCAATGCCTGGAAATAAGATATCCATTGCTGCAACGGTTTCTTTTCCAGGAGCACAATTATCATCTTGACGCATGTAGAATGCTTTGAAAGATGCCGGATAATTGGTGATTATAACGGGTTTTTTAAATTCTTTTTCGACTAAATAACGTTCGTGCTCTGATTGTAAATCAGTTCCCCAATTCACATCGTATTTGAATTTCTTCTTTTTGTAATGAGACGAATTCATTAATACGTTGACCGCTTCTGTGTACGTAATTCGCTTAAAGTCGTTATTGATGACGAAGTTCAAACGCTCTATTAATGACAGTTCATTGCGTTCGTTTGTTGGCTTTTGCTTTTGTTCGTTTTGATCGCGCTCATTCAAAAACTCCAAATCGTCCGGGCAATTTTCCATCACATAGCTGCAAATGTATTTTAGCATGTCTTCAGCCAATTCCATGTTGTCATTTAAATCACTAAAAGCAACTTCTGGTTCAATCATCCAAAATTCTGCTAAGTGACGAGAAGTGTTAGAATTCTCCGCACGAAAAGTCGGTCCAAACGTATAGACTTGTCCTAACGCCATCGCGCCTAATTCCGCTTCTAACTGACCTGAAACGGTTAAGTTTACAGCTTTTTCGAAAAAATCTTCTTTGAAATTTATCGTTCCATCGTCATTTTTTGGAAGGTTTTCTAAGTCAAAATTGGTGACATGAAACATTTCTCCCGCTCCCTCAGCATCGGAACCAGTTAATATTGGCGTATGTAAATAGTAGAATCCTCTATCGTTGAAAAACTTATGAATAGCAAATGCTACTGCGTGTCGTACACGGAAGACCGCTCCAAAAAGATTTGTTCTGAAACGTAAATGCGCTTGCTCACGCAAAAATTCCAAACTGTGTTTTTTCGGTTGTAACACCGTTTTTTGCACATCATCGGGATTTGCTTCGCCCAATATTTCAATGGATTCAACTGCTAATTCAATCGCTTGACCAGCACCTGCTGAATCAACAATTTTACCAGTAAGAGAAACGGCTGCACCTGTTGAGATTTTCTTCAACAAGGCATCGTCAAATTGTTCAAAGTTCACAACTGCCTGAATGTTTTTAATCGTTGAACCGTCATTTAATTGTACAAAACGATTACTTCTAAACGCTCTAACCCAACCTTTAATGTTCACTTCTTGACCGACAGTAGCGGTATTTAAGACTTCCGCAATTTTTGTTCTCTTCATGATTTTTCTAAAATATAGTGCAAAAATACAAATATAGAGATGAACAGTCTATTTCCTAGTAAAAAACTTCTTTATGTTCTTATGTTGCCCCACAGGAAAAGCAGAGCGAGAAAGAGAGAATAGAGCGTGGTTGCTCGCAGTGGTAATTTTTACTCTGACCCGTCCTAAAAAAGTGTACAAACTTACATTTAATTTTTAGTCCTGAAATAGTTTTACATTTGTTGTTATCA
>CAZDAR010000029.1:0-32826 GCA_964503665.1 uncultured Flavobacteriales bacterium | reverse complement strand
CATTGGTATAATGAAGTAATAGTACATCGACTACAAAGGAAAGCAAACATCCTTCCGTGTAAATCGATAATTTTCTATTTGGTGCGCCCGCAACATAACCGTCTAGCCAAGTATCAAAAGAAGATTCTGCCACATTTGTCGTAAAACGCGCAAAATTATCGAAGTGTATTTTAAGCTGTTTTTCAAATTCTTTTAAATACGCTTTTAAGTCAAACACACCACTTCTGTATAGCATTAAATCGCCCATATAAGTGGTTACACCTTCGCACAAATAACCTAATTGTGAATAATTTTCTTTGGTAAAATCATACGGAAACAATTCTATTGGTCGAATCGATTTCACATTCCACGCATGATATAATTCATGTGAACTTACGCCTAATAATTCCGAATAATTCGCCGTCATTAAATTAAAGCTCGGTCCTAAATAAATAACTGTGGAATTGAGATGTTCAACACCGTGATAAGCTGTAAAAGGAACTATTTGGAAAAAGAAATGATATTCTTCGAATGGAAATTCGCCAAAACTATTTACTTGTTTTTGTGTGAATTTAATGAAGTCAATTTTAATACGATCGAAATCTGGTTTGCATTCACCTTGAAACCATAAATTAAAACAAACACCGTTCACCTCATAAAAGTCATGCAACAAAGATGGAGAAGCGATCCAAGGTGAATCAGCTAATTCATCGAAATTTTTGGCATTCAGTATATTTCCTTCTTTTTTCATCCCACAAGCAATGGTAAAATTTTCAGGAACGTTTAATTGAATTTCACAAGGTAAATCTTGCATTCCGTCAATATACACACAACAATTCACAGGGTTGACATACAGTTGTTCGTTTGAAAAATAGGTGGATCCACCGTTTAACTCTGCCGCATAATATTGATATGCAATAGTATATATTTTTCCAATTTCAGTAGAAACAATCCAACGATCTTTGGTAATTTTCTTAGATTCAACGACCTTTCCATTCACGAATACCTTGAACATTTTGACATTCTTCGCAAAATCACTCAACTCATATCTCCCTGGTCGCCAAGAAGGTAATTGAATTTCATGTTGAGCTGCTGTTGCTGTGAATTTCACCTGAATATCAATGTATTGATTTTGTGGATTTTTACAATCGAAAAGGTAATGAATCATTATTAAAAATTTAAAGAGACAAAAAAACCGATTTTTTAATCGGTTTTTAAATTATAGTATTCAGTTTTATTTAGTGTTGATGTCCATGAGGACCATGTACGTGTCCATGAGAAAGTTCATCCTCAGTTGCCTTACGAACCTCATTAATAGTTCCAGAAAAATGAAGATCTGTTCCTGCTAAAGGATGATTGAAATCCATACGAACTTCTTTCTCGTCGATATTTAAAATCGTTCCTCTTAACATATTTCCGTCGTTATCAGACATTGGAACGATTGCTCCTGCTTTAATTTCATTTGTATCTACATTTCCGTCTTCACCTTTAAAAACATCAAGAGGAATATTTACAATATTATCATCTGTTGCAACTCCGTATGCATTCTCTGCAGGAATAGCAAACTCAAATGAATCTCCAGCTTTCTTTCCTTTTAAGTTTTCTTCAAACTCAGGAATTAATTGCTCCATTCCAAAAAGGAATACCATTGGATCATTTGTAGTTGTTTCTTCGATTTTCTCTCCCGTTTTATGGTTAGAAAGTTTGTAGTTTAGAGAAACTACAGCATGTTTATCAATTTGCATAAAAAAAATAATTTATGCAAAAATACGAAAAATATTTTATAGAATTAGTTAATTTATTCGCCTATTTTCAATGTGGACTTTGTCTTTTGCGAGCATAGGAGTTATATTTGTGCCATTAAATAGAATTATGAAACAATTAGACGAGCGAACAAAACAACGAAGAGTAGCCTATTGGTTACTAGTAGGTGTTTTTATGATTATTATTCAGATTATTATCGGTGGTGTTACACGATTAACAGGCTCGGGATTATCAATTACTGAATGGAACCCAATTATGGGAGCTATTCCTCCTTTAAATGATCAAGAATGGTTGATTGCATTTGAGAAATACAAAGGAATCGCACAATTCAAATATTTGAACGCTAGCTTTACTGTTAGTGATTTCAAGTTTATTTTCTTCTGGGAGTGGTTTCATAGACTTTGGGCAAGAAGTTTAGGCGTTGTCTTTGCTATTCCTTTCATTTATTTCATCATAAAAAAATATTTTTCTAAAGACATGATTGGTCCACTTGTTTTACTTTTTGTATTAGGAGGTCTACAAGGATTAGTGGGTTGGATTATGGTTCAATCAGGATTGAATGACACAGACATTTATGTGAGTCATATTCGTCTTTCAATCCACTTCATGTCGGCAATTGTTCTTCTAGTGTACACTTTTTGGTTTGCCATTAAACTACTTGTACCCCAAACTGAAGTTCACCACAATTCTAAAGTGAAGAATATTCTTGCAGCAACCATTACTCTTTTAACTATTCAACTTCTTTATGGTGGTTTCATGGCAGGGCTAAAAGCGGCTATCTACGCTCCTACTTGGCCTTCTATGAATGGAGTTTTAGCTCCTAATACTCTTGTAAATAAGAGTCTCATAAGCGAGCCTTTAAACGTTCAATTCATCCACAGAATGTTAGCTTATATTCTTTTAATCTTACTATTTTGGAGTTATTTCCTTATTAGAAAAGAGCTGAAAGATACGACCTTTACTTATTTATCAAAGTCATTAAAATGGCCTTTTTTCATAGTCTTTGTACAAGTGACTTTAGGTGTTCTTACCGTCTTAAGTGCATTGAAAATTACTCCAGGAAAATTCGGTCTATTTGAGACTCTTGCTGAACTACATCAAATAGTTGGAATAGCGTTGTTGTTATCGCTAGTCTATCAGTACTTCTTGGTAAGAAAGGTCAACTAAATAATAAAGCATTCCTTTTGAGAATGCTTTAAATCTTTTATAAAATTAAAAGATTATCTTTTAATAAATCTCACGAGTTGGTTGGTACCGTTTATTTTTATAAAATAAACCCCTGCTTTAAGTGAACGAACATCTAGTGTGGTATCTGTCGATTCAAAAAGTTTTACCCCAGCAATAGAATAAATTTCTTTCGTTGTGTTTTCTATGTTTGTTTCCACCTGTATGAAATCACTAGTCGGATTAGGAAATACATTAACGGTAATTTTCCCTAATTCATTGGTTCCAACATTCACTTCTGTTTCAAATGAGATATCGTCTAAAAACAATTTATTACCATCATCCGAAATAAGTACAAAAGCGATATAAATCGTTTCGTTATTATAACCAAGCGTATCAAATACTAATTCATGTTCACTCCAATAAGGCGCTTCAGCTAAATATGTTACAAGCGTTTCAAATTCATCCGGCTTAGAAATGTCTCGTCCAATTTTAATAGTGTAATTATCGGGAAATGAAGGATCGAAAGAAGCGGACTTAAATTTTAATACATTTCCAAAATTAGCCAAAGTGATCGCTGGTGAAATAAGCCATCTGTTTGCATTTCCAGTTGTTGTGAAAAAGGAAGTAGCACTTGCACAGTGATTGGTAGCATTCGTATCATATGGGTCTGCTACCGTTATCCACGCATCTGTATATTCAGAAACAGACGCATCTGGTGTCAATCCATCTTTATTAATAAGTGTCCAATCAGTGGGGATACCGCTTTCAAATTGCTCGTTTAAAAGAACATTTTGTCCAAATACGGTTATTGAAGTACAAAAAAGTAAGGTTAAAAAAGTAATTTTCATTTGGATAATAATATTAATATTTCATTGAATTCGTTGTAAAATTGGTCAAAACCAAGCAATTTTTCCTTATAAAAAGAAAATATTTTCTCTTTATCTTTTTGGTTATAGTAATCAACACCATCTAATCTCCATTGTATGCGCGAAAACTCACCCAATACCGAACTGTATTCATTTTCAATCCAAATCCCTGAATCACCATTCATTGCATTGGTTAACACTGTTTTTAATTCTCCCATTTGCTCCCAAAACAATTGACGAATACTATCGTCTTTTGGCTGGATATCAAAATTTAATGCGACATAATCGTTTGTAGCTTCTAAACGTAAAAAAATGAATTTAATTCTAGTACGATAATTTAACCAATCTGTTCTTTTACCCGAAGCAGATCGAAAAGTACGCGAAAACTTATTAAAATCTCCCCAAAAGAGTGTGTTATGTTCTTTTCGTTCTTCTTTAGTCAGCATCGTCAAATTTGTAATAAGAATGGAACGCTTTTTTATTCAAACGAATGTAATTAGGGAAATTATTATCGTCGTATTCTATTGACATATCCTTAATCAAAGAAGATGTCATGTATTCTCGGTATCGAGTAGGTAGCCATTTACTATTGTATTCCCAAGAGCGCACTTTATATGAAAAATCTAAATCAGAAGCCATCTCATAAGTCTCCATAGGAAGATTATTATCTGTGTAGGTTATAAAGATATAGGTAAAATCATCAACTTTTAATAACTCCTGTCGAACCTCTAGCTCTGTTTTTATATCCTTCAATGTCGTACCAATTGGAACAAAAAGTTGAACGTCTAATGTCTTATTATTAGAACGCGTATAAATAATTCGAGGACTTTCATAAGATGGGTAGAAATAAGTAGAATCAAATTGTTCGGCTCCTTTAGGAACAACAACAAGTGAATATAATGAATCCGTTGAATAATAATAAGGAGGTTGATTTGTAGTGTTTATATACTTAGTAATAAACATCTTAGATATTGAATCGGCTTCATAACTAAAGATAAAGTCTGTAAAAGGTTGATGATATGTAACCTGAGAAAAGTGTGATAGTGACTTTAGTTTATGATTACTAAAAAGGTAAGTGTACTTTTCTGATATATTGTTTTTTAAACGCCCATTCTTTACATAAAAATTCACTTGTGATACAGCTACATCACTTTCAATAAATAAAAAGGGATAATATTTTATATCGATATCTTCAAGAAAACAAGATAGGTAGAAAGGATTTAAGAATCCAGTCTTGTTGGAACGGTCTACTATCGTCTCTTCTTCTGAAGACTTTTCCATCTTTTCTGTTTCATTCGTCTGACATGAAGACAGCCCTAAAGAGAAAAAAACACTAAATATCACAATATGTTTCATGCCCATAAAATTAGAAAAAATAGTCAGCTGATACACTTTCTCCATAAATTATTAAAAATAGTAAAATAAAGAGATATACTACTTCTTGATAAGATTTTCAAAAATCATACATATTACTTTTGAATAAGATATTTGATTTACAGTTTTTTAACGTTGCTTTTAAATAGCAAAACAAAAAATATAACCTATATTTGTCCTACTGAACATCTGACTATGCTAAAGCATTATATCATAAATAACTAATTTTAAACTATGAAAACGATTTTAAAACATACTCGAAGACGATTCTTTTTATATTCAATTTTATGTGTAACTTATTTCTTTTCTCTATCAACAGCATATAGTCAAGGTACAAACTGCAACAATGCTACTCCTTTTTGCTCTAACGCAGCAATTACATTTCCAAATACAACAAATAATTCAGTTACAAACGGACCTAACTACGGATGCTTGAATGATCCTAATCTCGTTGGAATGCAAAATCCATCTTGGCATTATTTAAATATTAGTCAATCAGGCTCTTTACAAATCTCATTAACGCAAGCAGACAATAATAATGTTGGTTTGGATTTAGACTTTGCTATGTGGGGACCTTATTCAAGTACAAGTGCAGGTTGCGCTGCTATTATGGGTGGTGGTGTTGCTCCTATTCAATGTAGCTCTGATCCATCTAATACGGAAACAATTGGTATTGGCTTACCTGGAGGAGGTAGTTATTGGTCAACACAATATGGAAATAGTATCAATGGAGCTTCTACTCCTCCACCAGCACAAGCTGGAGAATATTATATTGTTGTCATCACGAATGCATCTAATTCAAATGGTAATATTACTTTGTCCCAAACAGGAGGAACAGGTTCAACCAACTGTGCTATTGTACAACAGTGCAGCATTACCAACCTCACTGCAAATGCTGTATGCTCTGGAAGCGACGCAACTATTTCAGGATCAATGACCATTGCTACAACAATCACCACCGGAACATTAACAGTAACATCTTCTTGTGGTGGAAGTCAAACATTTAACCCACCGTTCACAAGTTCCTCAACTGCATTAAATTATTCCTTTAATGGTGGACCAGGAGATGGAAGTAGTTGTACCATAACAGCTGTTTTTTCAGATAATACCGCTTGTACGGCGTCAACAACGGTCACAAAACCCAATTGTGGTGGCTGTACTTTAACCTTAAATCCTTCAAATGCAACTATTTGTCAGGGATCAACTAGAACACTTACAGCATCAGAAACAGGTGGAACTTGGGCAACAGATGACGCCACTGTAGCTACAGTTAACAATGGTATTGTTACTGGCGTTACCATAGGAACAACCTACATTAGATATACGAAAGGTGTATGTACAGATTCAACACTTATAACGGTTGATAGTATTGCTACTCCAATATTTACAAACCCAGGACCAATCTGCTCAGGAGCCAACATATCACTACCTACAACGTCTATCAATGGTGTAACAGGAACATGGTCACCAACAATAAATAATACGCAAACAACAACCTATACTTTTACACACGCCCCTGGCACTTGTGCTACCGATACCTCAATGACAATTGTGGTAGATGCCGTTGTGACTCCATTTTTTGATAATCCAGGTCCTATTTGTGCCAATGAGACGTTTACGTTACCAACAACCTCTATCAATGGTGTGATTGGTGTCTGGTCTCCTGCAATAGATAACTCTCGAACAACGACCTATACTTTTATTCCTGCTACAACTGGATGTGCTACAGCAACTTCCATGACAGTAATAGTGAGCACGATTAATTCGACAAGTCAAGTAACTGCTACTGAAACAACCGTCATAGAAGGCGGTACAACAAACTTGAATGTTTCTTTAACTCCATATATTCCTGGAATTCTTTATAGTTGGACACCATCTACTTCTTTGAGTTGTACAAACTGTCCAAATCCAATAGCTACTCCAAGTGACGCTACATGGTACGTCGTTACAATGACCACTCCTGAAGGATGTAGCTTTAAAGATTCTATCTTTATCGATTATAGAATTATTTGTGGCGATGTTTATGTGCCAAATATTTTCTCACCAAATCAAGATGGAAATAACGATTACTTCAAACCGTATGGACGATGTTTAACTACAATTCAACTTTCTGTATTTGACCGATGGGGAAATAAAGTATTTTACACGGAAGACATAACTGAAGGATGGGATGGTACGTTTAAAGGGAAATTGATGAACAGCGGTACTTACGTTTATCGACTAACAGGAACACTCAAATATGGTGATAAAGTTGAATTAAAAGGAAATGTAACGCTAACTAGATAAGACGAACAAGGTATTGTATTTTACGAATTCTAAAACATTTATTTTTTGCCTTTTTTATAAATTTAATAATAGTGAATTATAAAATTATGTAATTTGGTAAAGCTTTTTACGTTTTGTAATAAATAATAACTTTACATTTATATAAATATTAAAAATTAATTTATGACTGATCATCAAGAAAACACGCCAAAAAGTAACACTGGATTGTATATTTTTTTAGTTCTACTAGCGCTCGTTGCAGTAACTTTAGGATTTCTATGGGCCAAGCAAAAAAGTGCCTTAAAAGATTGTGCCGCAGCCAATGAATCACTTACAAAAGAAATGAACGATTATTCAAACATGTTAGCTGGCTATTCAGAAGAGATCTCTCGTGATTTAAAAACGGACTTGAAAAATATGTTGGAAACATATGATAAACTGAAAGTGAAAGACGCATCTCAAGCAGATAGTATTAATGTACAACAAGCAAAGATACATGACCTATTAGATGAGTTGAATAAAAACAAACGATTGTCAGCAGCACAGCTCCAAAAATTAAGGACCGAAAATGGCACATTACGTAATATCATGAAAGGGTATGTTAAGCAAATCGACTCTTTAAACACGTTGAATTTAAAATTACATTCCGAATTAGAAGACAAAAGTTTACAATTAACACAGACTTCAACAGAACGTGATGAATTTAAAAACAAAGCAGAAGAAGCAACTCAGCAAGTTAAAAAAGGATCAAAATTAACAGCCTATAGTTTCAACTCTACTGGACTGAGAATGAAATTAAACAACACAACTGAAGTGACTAACAAAGCCAAAAACGCGGTCATCATCAAATCTGCTTTCACAATAGGAGAAAACACCATTGCAAATGCAGGTAAAAGATACGTTTATATGCAGGTTAGCAGTCCAAGTGGAAAAGTATTACAGAGTCGCCCCTCCAATACTTTCGAAACCGATAATGGAACGATTCCTTATTCTGACAAAAAGGAAATCGACTATAATAACACATCAATTGATATGGCAATTTACTATAACAATGATGGAAAAGAATTTGAAAAAGGGACATACAAAGTGAAAATATATTGTGATGGTCAATTAATTGGATCTGATAGTTTTAGCTTGAAATAGTAAAATTAACACACACTAATAATTAAAAAAGATGCTTCAATAAGCATCTTTTTTTAATTTATCAGAAGCCAATGTCCCAAAAAGATGATAAAAATACAAACTGATGTGAATGATTATCTGTTGGCTCAATAACAAGGTTTCATCCTCATTTCTCGAATACTTATACTTTAAAATTAAGTAGGTATTTCATGTGAAATTTATTTCTTATATTGCTAATTATAACGTGTTTCATGTCAAAATTAAATTCCTTATTAGACAATATTAAATCATTTTTAGCTGAAATTGGTGACATCACCTTTTTTGCGGGTCGTTTTTTTTAAGGTAGTTTTTCGCAGACCTTTCGAATTTAGGGAACTAATAAGACAGTGCTACAATATGGGAATTCGATCCTTATTCTTGGTTTTAATTACTGGATTTATCATTGGCTTGGTGTTTACGATTCAATCTCGCCCTACTCTATTGGAATTTGGTGCGGTATCTCGTATATGCCTTCTATGATTAGTTTTTCTATCGTTCGAGAAATAGGGCCTGTTATAACTACTCTCATTTGTGCAGGAAGAATTGGTTCTGAAATAGGAGCTGAACTCGGTTCTATGAAAGTGACTGAACAAATAGATGCGATGGAGGTTTCTGGAACAAATCCCTTCAATTATTTAGTCATTACCCGAATTTTAGCTGCCACGTTGATGTTGCCGTTGCTCGTCATTTTAAGTGATGCTGTTGCATTAGTTGGCTCGGCAATCGTGGAGAATTTAAAAGGAGGTGTTTCATACACACTTTATTTCCATAAAGCTTTTGGTCCTATGAATTTTAGCGATGTAATTCCCCCTACCTTTAAAACTGTCTTATTTGGTTTTGCCATTGGCCTTGTGGGGACTTACAAAGGATACAATTGCGTCAAAGGAACTGTTGGTGTTGGAAGCCTCCAATTCAGCGGTCGTATATTCTTCTATGTTAATATTTATAATCGACTTTATTGCCGTATTTGTTTCCGATATATTTTTTTAAAAAAATCAGATGACTAATAAAGATAAAAAAATCGTACTTGAATTAAAAGATATTCACAAGAGCTTTGGAGATAATCATGTGCTTAAAGGATTTCATTTACAACTTTTTGAAGGAGAAAATCTCGTGATTATGGGGAAATCGGGTTCAGGAAAGTCGGTTATGATTAAATGTATCGTTGGATTGATTCAACCCGATAGTGGAAGTATCACCATCAGAGATAAGGATATCATTACAATGGGACAACAGGAATTGGATTTTTTACGTACCGAAATAGGATTTCTTTTCCAAGGAAGTGCGCTATACGACTCAATGACTGTTCGTGAAAATCTAGAATTTCCACTTCGACGTCACAAGGATAAAGTCAAAAATTTTCAGGGTACTGACGAAGCCATAAAGCATGCTTTGGAAAGTGTGGGGCTTTTACATGCCATTGATCTTATGCCTTCAGAACTTTCTGGAGGGATGATGCGAAGAGTGGCTTTGGCACGAGTATTAATACTAAAGCCTGAGATTATTATGTATGACGAACCAACCGCAGGATTAGATCCGATTACCTCTAACGAAATTATACAACTCATGCGAAGCATTCAAAAAGAATACAACACCTCTTCCCTAATCATTACGCACGATGTAGATTGCGCTCGGGTTATTTCAAATCGAATAATATTATTGGTCGATGGAATCAATTATGCCGAAGGTACATATGAAGAACTTTCAAATTCAAGTGATCCTCAAACCAGAGCATTTTTTAAAAATTAATTAGCATGGCAAAACCAGCTACTCAAAAAGTAAAAGTAGGAATCTTAGTAATCGTAGGAACTTTACTTCTTATTGACACCCTTTATTTTATCGGAAGACAACAAAGTATCTTTGGCAATAATATTAAATTATATGCCATTTTTGATAATGTAAACGGATTACAAATAGGTAATAATGTGCGCTATTCGGGAACGCTATTCGGGAATTAACATCGGAACGATTACTAAAATTGAAATGACAGAAACTGGTCTGATTACTATCCAAATGACTGTGGAAGAAAAAACTGGTAATTTCATTAAAAAAGATGTCATCGCGTCCATTGGCTCAGATGGATTGGTTGGAAGTATGGTAGTTAACATTGTACCAGGCAATGATCCGAAAGCTGCGGTGGTTGTTTCTGGAGACACTATTCAATCACAAAAAAAAATAGGTACAGACGATATGCTCTCAACTTTAAGCAAGACAAATGAAAATGTTGCTTTACTGACTAGCGATCTATTAAAAATGACCCATGAAATATTAGAAGGTAAAGGTACTGTAGGTACATTAATTAATGATACTATTCTAGCCAAAAACATACAACAGACAGTAGTGGAGCTTAGAAAAATTTCCGAAGAAACTAATCTGGCCATTTCTAGAGTTAATCAAATCATCTCAAAAGTTAATTATGACGAAAGTGTTGCCGCCGTGATTTTGAGTGACACAGCTGCCGCAAACCAAATAAAAACTATCTTCGTCGATCTTGAAAAATCTAGTAGAGACATTAATGAAGTTACAACGAACCTCAATGATTATATAGTTAAAATAAAATCAGGTAAAGGAATCGTTAATCAGCTGATTGAAAATGAAAATTTATCACAGGATTTAGATTCTACCATGAATTATATAAAGCAAGCAGCCGACAAGCTAAATCTTAATATGGAAGCATTAAAAAGTAATTTCCTCTTCCGTGGGTATTTTAAGAAGGAAGAGAAGAAGGCAGGAAAAGGAAAATAATTCTATACTAATTGGATCTGATAGTTTTAGCTTGAAATAATAGCAATACACTAAAATAACTTAAAAAGGTACTCTTCTGAGTGCCTTTTTAGTTTATACGATTTTTATATTTAAAGAATTGACTTCCAGTACCGCTATTCCTCAAAAGAATGTTATCAATTAAGTGACTCATTAATTAAAGGTTATCTTTGTTTATAGTGATGATTTATTAAAAAAGTTAATTATGCGGTTGAAACTGAAATTTATACTTCTATTTATTTTATTAATCTTTTCTACTATATCCTGTTCTACTAAAATGGATGAGGAACAATTCCACGAAAAATTAATAGATCTACATTCTTTTTATCATCATTACTTTGAAAACTTTGCTTCAAAGTCATCAACTGCCGAAGAATTAACGAAATGGAATAACGATTTTATTCTTCGTAAAAAAAATGACATAAAGACATTGAAACAGATGAAAGAGACTGAATTAGATGATGAATTATGTCTTATATATGAGGATATAATTAGCAAAATAGAAATAAATAACGAACACTTATATAAAGAGATTATAACCATCAAGAGCAAAGAAGTATTCGATTTAGAAGATACATCAAAGTTAAATCGTTTTTATAGAGATACAAAAAAATATTACAAAGGTAAAGAAGAACTTTTCCTAGAGCTATATTATAAGTTTATAAGACGTAACGAAATAGAATCCAATCATACTATTCACCAATTGAAAGAACAATCAATCTAAGTTTCATCTCTTTTAAGAGGTAAGTATATGGAGAAAGTTGTTCCAACATCTTTTTCACTTTTAATACGTACTATACCTTTATGTTGCTCTATAATTGTTTTAACATAATAAAGACCTAATCCAAATCCCTTTACATCATGAACATTCCCAGTTGGTACGCGATAAAACTTATCAAAAATATATTTCATATTCTCTTTCGAAATCCCCACGCCATTATCTGAAATATCAATAATCAAATACTTCTTATCATTTCTAGTCTTAATCGTTAAAGACAAGTTTCTATCTTCATTTTTATATTTTAATGCGTTGTCTAACAAATTATAAATAACATTTTTAACGTGAACAATGTCTGCATAGATAAAGTGACGATTAGCCTCCAATTTTAGCGTCAAATTACCTTCAAGTTCTTCTAAATTAAAATCAAATGTTTCCTTAGCTTCCATAATAAAATCATGCACATCAAAATAGGTCTTTTTTAATGGTGTTGAATTTTTATTCATCTTTGCAATATTCAAAACACGTTCTACCTGTCCTTCTAACCGTTTATTCTCACGAAAGATAATACTCGCATACTTTTTAAGTCGCTCGGGATCTTTTGAAAAATCGTCGTTCATCAGTGTATTGCTAGAAAGTCCAATTGTTGCAATCGGTGTTTTTAATTCATGCGTCATATTATTAATGAAGTCCGTCTTTATATCTGATAATTTCTTCTGTCTAACAATGATAACAACAGAATACGTCAGATAAAATAAAATTAAGACACTCACTAAAATAAGGAACACCCAAGGAGAGCCTATATCTTCCGTCTTATTGATTTTATGTTTGATAAATGTTGGAAAATAGACGGAGAAATAATGACTTTTACCTTCCCTTTGAATAGTCGGATAATCAAGCATGATATTGGTATTCTCATAAAGAGAATCGAGAGTAAACTTGAATAAGTAGCTATACTTTACAGAATCTTTAAAACAATTATAAAGGGAATACTGAAAATCATTCGTGATTTGTATTTTATAGAATTCTCTTTTTAGTGTATTCTCTAAATATATAGGATCTACATCTCCCTGATATTCAACATAGAACAAATTAGGATGAACTTGACGAATAGCACCATAGCGATCAGAGCTATCATTTGTAGCCAAAGAGATTTCGGTCAAAACATTACCCAATGAAAAGTGAACTTTCTGAATAAAACGTACTGTGCTTAAAGAGTCCTCTCTTTGATGCAGTAGTACTTCTGTTTTCTGCACATCAATGGTTTTCTTAATCCATATATATTGAATTAGTAAAACACATACTAAGCAAATAAAACCTAAAAAGACAGCAATAAAAATTGATCTTCGCTTCATTTCGTTTTACGGATTACATTTAGTTCAATCCAAGTGAATAAAGGTAAACAAAAAAAGGACATTCAAAAATGTCCTTTTAATATTATTTTAACTTTTAATTATTTTTTTGCTGGAACTTCTTCAATATGAATCTTTCTAGAGAAGTCAATCAAAATTGGTGTAGCTACACACAATGAAGAATACGTACCAATTATAACACCTATTAATAAGGCGAACAAGAATCCTTTAATTGCAGCTCCTCCAAAGATAAACATAATCAAACATACAAAGAACAAGGATAATGATGTACTAATTGTTCTACTCAAAGTAGTGTTTAGTGATTTATTAATGATGTCTTTGTGATTAGCATCTGCGGAAACGCCTTTTAAATTTTCCCTGACCCTGTCAAACACGATGACGGTATCGTTCATCGAGTAACCGATTACAGTTAATATCGCGGCGACAAATGCCTGATTTACATCCATATTAAATGGTAAAATACCGTGGAATATCGAGAATATGGATAATGTAAAGATAACGTCATGGGTAAGTCCTAAAATAGAAGCAAGAGAATATTGCCATTGTCCAAATCGAGCAAAAATATACACGAATATAAGCAACATCGCAATGGTAATTGCAATTTTAGAGGAACTCAACATCTCTTGAGACATAGAGTTGGAAATAGTCCTCGTCTCCTCTATTTTATAATTCCCCATGGATGCTTTTCCTAATTCCAATGCATCTTTAATTTTACTTTCAACTTCACTAGAAGCGCCATCATCAACTAATTTGTAGTTCGTTAAAATTTCAACATTATAATTATTTGATTTTGTCTTTACTTCTATAGATGCTGGATTACCTTTTTCATCTAACAATACTGTTTCTAAATTCTTACGTATAACATCTACGTTAGCCTCTTTTTCCAATTTGACAGATATCGTACGACCACCAGTAAACTCAACTGATTTACTTAACCCTCTTTGGTATAAAGAAACGGCACCAATAATAGTTACTATAATTGAAATTGTGTAAAAAATCTTTCTGTTACGTACCCAGTCGAAGTTGAAGTTTTGGAACCAATGTTCTGAAATTCTTGTATGAAAAGATACTTTCTTACCTTTTTCTAGTGCATTAAATGTCAATAACTTAGTGATGACAATAGCAGAGAAAACAGATGTAAAAACACCGATAATTAACGTTGTTGCAAAAGAGTTGATTTCACCTGTACCAAACGTTTTCAATACAACCGCAGTTAATAAGTGCGTCATATTCGCGTCGATAATTGCAGGCATCGCTTTTCTAAAACCAATTGGTGTAGCTGCTTCAGTTGATAAACCTCGCCGTTCCTCCTCTCGTATCCTTTCAAATATCAAGATATTGGCATCAATCGCTGTACCTAATGTTAAGACAATACCAGCGATACCGGCTAATGTTAATACCGCTCCAAACGAAGCTAATGTTCCAATTAATAAAACAACGTTTGCGACTAATGCAATATTTGCATAAATCCCTCCTTTTCCGTAGATAAGGAACATGTAAGCAAAGATAAAGATGAAAGAAACACCAAAAGAAACTAATCCAGCTCTAGAGTTCTCAGCACCGATAGTCGGACCTACTTTTGATTGGTTTTTGATGACACTTGGTGCAGGAAGTGAACCTCCATTTAATAATCCACTTAAGCTTTCTGCTTCTTCAATAGAGAAGTTTCCTGATATTTCTGTGTTTCCACCTGATATAACAGAATTAACTCTTGGAGCAGAATACACAACGTTATCCATTGTAATAGCAACTGGTCGTCCAATGTTTTCACGTGTCATTTCAGCCCATTTCTCAGAACCTTCATTCGTCATTTCAACGTTGACAGTGATTTCATTCGTTTGCTGATTTCTTTGGAAATATGCTTTTTTAACATGGTTCCCTCCTACTTTTGCTTTTCTAGAGTCTGGAATTCGAACTGCATATAGTTGATAGGATAGTTTATTATTTGTGTATTTAGTTGATTCTGGCTTATCAGACCACATAAAGACTAAGTCTTGAGGAAATACTCTCATAACATCTTGACGTTCAAGTATCTTATTAACCGCTTCCTTATTGACTGCCTCAACGTTTCCAATAATACTAAAACCTCCTGCAAATAAATACTCTGATAATCCTTTTTCAGATGCTTTGGTAAGAACTGCTGAAGAATCTACAACGATAGAATCATTGATTTCTTTATAGGTTAACTCATTGGTTAAAGAAAAGCGATTGGCTTCAGGCAACATTGCTTGAATATCTTCCAACGTATACATTTCATACAATTGAAGATTCGCTGTAGATTTTAATCTATTGACAACTGTTGCCTCATCTTGTACTCCTGGTAACTCAATATAAATTCTATTAGTAGCTTCGTCTTTCTGAATATTAGGTTGAGACACACCAAATTGGTTAATACGACGTTCCATGATTTGCTCAATTCCACTCATGGATTTTTTAATCGTATTCTTTAGAACGATGATAACCTCTTCATTAGTAGATTTTCTATCTAATCCATCAAGGTCTTCAATATTTAATTCTTTTACAATTAAAGCATCGTCTCCGTTTGACTTTTTAAAGTTACTAACAAAAGAAGTTAAAAAATCTACTCCTTTATTTTGGTAATCTGCTAAAGCAGCTTCATACGGCTTCTTAAACTTTAAATCTCTTGGATTACGAGCGTAGCTGTAAACTAACTCTGGAATAGAAACTTCCAACGTGACACTCATACCTCCTACTAAGTCCAAACCAAAAGCTAATGATTTGTTTTTCACATCTTGGAAGCTCGATCCAATAATTGGATACACTTTTTGAGTCGCTTTTTTAGATAGAATCTCATTGACAATTGCAGACTTAGCAATTTCAAATGATTCTGGCTCATTAAAATTAACCTCTGAACCATTAGGCAACGTAGCTATATTGTCATTTTGCTTCGCCTCTTCCATTAAGGCTAAAGTCTTCCTTTGTGCCTCTTTATCCGCTTTTCCTTCGACTTTAAAAGTGACAAAAGTGAATGATAATTGGTACACACTAACGGCAATAAGTAAAGCTGTTAAAAACCAGAAAAAACCTTTATTTCGCATTTGTTATTAGTAATTTAATTAAATTAAAGCTTGCAAATATAGAATATAGATTGATTAAATTCAATGATTTTTTAAAATTTATTAAGGATTGTACTTTATTACGATAGGAATAGTTGATTTTTCTATTCAATACCCGTCGAAATAATTGTATAATACCATTCCGTTCCCTTGAAAGGAACAGATATTCCGAACTGGTAGTACAACTCCTTAGAAACCTTATAAATCATGCCAATTCCTTTTGCATACACTTCCTGCTCCAACCTATCGTCTATCAATGTTTTATACTTGTATAACTCAACTGTTGCTGTTGAGTCAAAATTAAAAGTTGAAATTGAGTATGGTTTATTGAAAACCTCATAACTTGCCTCTTGCTCTCCTAAATTATTGAACATATTGACATCCCAAAATTGATTCTTCTTTACTGGAAAAACTAATTTCACCTTACGCTGATTTTCTTCCACTAATTGAGCTTTATTATCAGCAATAAGTGATACCCATTTATTTATAAAGTGATAATCCCCGCTAATTGAGTCCTTTTTGTAACGCAAGAATTCATAAGCAGTTCTACCTTCATTATCAATATATTCATCACCAATTAAAGTCTTAAGATAAAAATTTAATGTGTCGTGTTTGTTTAACAACGAATCATGGTCGATATAGGTGACTTTGTATTCCACAAATCGTCCTTGAGTCAATCCGTAATAGTCATAACCAAAATCAACACTTTTATAATTGTTTTTCTTACAGGATAAAACTGTTGAGAATAAAATAAATAGGATGATCGTATTTAAAAAAAGGTGCATATTATCGCGCTCGTTATTATTTCTTAGCTGGTAAGTTTGTTTTCACCTTAGTAGCAATACATTTGTCTTGCCACTTTTTGA
The DNA here is from genome assembly GCA_964503665.1 of uncultured Flavobacteriales bacterium. Classification (GTDB taxonomy): domain Bacteria; phylum Bacteroidota; class Bacteroidia; order Flavobacteriales_D; family Crocinitomicaceae; genus 40-80. The sequence continues at coordinate 15,453 of CAZDAR010000029.1, read as the reverse complement.
AGTCCTCAAAGCTCACACTTTTACCATATATAAAATAAGCATACACTCTTTTTCCTTCCACAAATGAAGTAGCAATACCATGCCGTAAGCTTTTAAAATAATTAGATTCTGATTCTAATTCTCCACTTAAAGTATACAATTTATAACTACCATTTAATTTATCGTTGGTGTACGTGGACTCTCGCTTCAAAACACCATTTATATAGTATTCCTTCTCTACGCCTTCTTTCTTCCCATTTTTATAGGGTGTTTCTTGAACAACTTTCAAAGGTGCGCCCTTCTTTACATTGTTTACAAAATAAGAATAAACGGTACCGTCCAATAAATCATTTTTATACGTTTCTCTTTTACTAATCAATCCTGTATTACTAAAATAGGTCCAAACGCTATCTTTTTTCATATTCTGGAAAATACCAAAACATTTAACCGTTTTATTGTCATGATAAAAATAAACTGCTGACCGTCCTGTTTTAGGATTGTGATCAGCAACCATGCTAACACCTCCATCGGGTGCATAGTAATAGAAAAGTCCAGTGGGTTTATCATCAATAAACTTTCCTTTAAATTCAGGCGTCTTTCCATTCGGGTAATACTTAACCCAATCGCCTTGTTTTCTACCTTTACTATCCACTTCATTCTTCTGGCTAAGCAAAGGAGTTAAACTAAAAAATAAAATACTAATTAAAAGAATGATTCTCATCTTTCCGCCATCATTATTGCAAAATCCCATAAACTATCAATTTCATAATCTGCTTGCTCCGTTACTAGTTCGTCCGAAACAACCAATATTGTTTTCATCCCTAAATTCTTGCCAAAAAGTATATCCGAGTTCGTATCACCAATCATAATCGACTTCGAAAAGTCGATTTCAGGAAATTCTTTTTGTGCTTGTAATGCCATGAATGGTTTTGGCTTACGCGTATTATTTTCATCACTTGCTAATTCACAGGCACTATAAACACCATCAATAAAGCCTCCATATTCGCCTATCTGGTCTTGCATATAGTCATGGATATCATCTAATTTCTCTTTAGTCATCTCTCCTTTCGCTACACCTTGTTGATTCGTACAAACAATGACACGGCAAAAAAGACGACATATACCAGATATAGCTCCCTTCACATTCGATAGAAAAACGAAATCATCTTTTTTGGTTACATAACCTCCTGGAATTCGTGCATTAATAACACCATCTCTATCGAGAAAGAGTGTCCACGTTTTATCTATTTCTGAAAAATTAATCACAGCTCTTTTTCTATTAAGTAAATATTTCGTGTAGAAGAATTTCTACCCATCAGTTCAGCAATAAATCCTGTTAGAAAGAATTGAACGCCCATTAACATAGCAACTAAACAAATATAAAATTCCGTTCTGTTGGCTATTAAACGAGCAGATGTATCAAAAAACATTTTATCGATTACCATGTAAAAGATAATTCCAAATCCAATGATAAACATGATTACTCCTAGAACTCCAAAAAAGTGCATCGGCTTTTTAGCAAATTTCCCCATAAACGCAACGGTCATCAAATCTAGAGGTCCGTTAATAAAGCGATTTAGTCCAAATTTTGTCGTTCCATATTTCCGTGCTTGATGTACAACTACCTTTTCTCCAATTTTATTAAAACCTGCATATTTAGCTAATGGTGGAATATAGCGGTGCATGTCACCATAAATTTCAATACTCTTTACGACTACATTTTTATACGCTTTTAAACCACAATTAAAGTCGTGTAAATAAATACCCGTCATTTTACGTGCTGCCCAATTGTATAATTTTGTTGGAATTGTCTTTGTTATGGGGTCGTATCGCTTTTGCTTCCATCCTGAAACGACGTCTAGATCATCTTCTTTAATCATTCTGAATAACTCAGGAATTTCGTTCGGAGAATCTTGTAAATCGGCATCCATTGTAATAACAACCTCTCCTTCTGCTAATTCAAATCCTTTTTGAAGCGCTGCCGACTTTCCATAATTTCGCTGAAACTTAATTCCTTTCACATTGTCATCGAGCGATTTTAATTTCTCAACGATGGACCATGATTTATCTTTACTTCCATCATCCACGAAAATGATTTCATACGAAAAATGATTTTCATTCATCACACGAACAATCCATTCATGTAATTCAGGAAGTGATTCCTCTTCATTATATAAAGGAATAACAACGGTTATTTGTTTAGCGTACGACAATCTTTTTTAGTTTAATTAAACAAATATACTATTTGGAACGTTAGTGGTATAGGTTAAAATGAAAAATTATTTCACTTTTGGCGGTCTCTTAAAATTAAACTTTTAATATCATCACCAGATGGTTCTTCAAAAATATCCAATTCGAAATATTTAACGGCAGCAATCAGATGATCAAAAATATCACTTACAGTAGCTTCATACTGAAGCCATTTAACAGAATTTGTAAAAAAATAAAATTCAAAAGGCAATCCACTAGTTGTTGGTGCTAATTGTCGCACCATTTTAATTTTATCCTTGTGAACGCCTGGATGTTTTTCTATATACCATGTAGAATATTGTCTAAACAGTCCCGCATTCGTGATATTTCTTCCATTTAAAAGTAATGTGCGATCGGCATTGATTGCTTCGTTGTGTAAGTCGATTTCTTTTTTCTTTTGAGAAATGTACTTGCTTATCCCTTGAATTTTCATGAATTTTTCTAACTCATGATCTTCGATATATCGAATCGACGCTTGTTTGATAATAATGGATCTTTTACATCTTCGTCCTTCAAACTCTACCATGCCGCGCCAGTTTTTAAAGGAATCCGAAATCAACGTATGCGTTGGAACAGTAGTGATGGTTTTATCCCAATTTTGAACTTTTACCGTTGTCAAATTAATATCAATGACATCTCCATCTGCACCATATTTTGGCATTTCAATCCAATCGCCAATGCGTACCATATCGTTAATTGTCACCTGAATACTAGCGACAAAACCCATTATGGTATCTTTAAACATCAGTAATAAAACAGCTGATGCTGCACCCATGATACTGAAAAACGCTACAGGATCCTTGCCAGTTAACTGAGAAAAAATAGCTATCGCCCCCAATAAATATAAAATTATTTTAATGACCTGTAAATAACTTTCAATAGGTCTATATTTAAACGTTTCATTGGTTCGTAATCGGTCACCAAACGCATTCGAAATAGACATTAGAATATTGATAATCATAAAAACAATATAGATGTCTAAAATGACGCTAGTCGGTTGAATAAGTCGTGGAAAATTTTCAAAAATTATAGGAATTGAAAGATTAATTAATGAAACAGGTGCAATGAGAGCTAGATAATATGCGAATTTATTATCCTTTAAATGAGTGGTTAAGGGTCGACTTCCTTTTGCTATCCATGTTAGAATTTGTCGGATGATGCGACGAGTTAAAAAATGAATTATTACGACAAAAAAACTTATGACTAAGAGTAGAATAATAAGATTAATATAAATCGTAATCTTCTCGTTTACGCCCCAATGAATCAGTAAGTCGTAGGTGTATTTGTTAATGAAATCAGTTATTTGTTTGACAAAGTATTCTAAATCCCCCATAAATGAACATTTTGGGTGAAGATACTAAATTTGAATGACTCTCAAAATGTTTAAATAAAAATTTAACGCAGTATTACCGACGTGATTTCGCTATAAAGAATAAAAATAGCTTGAATTAAAAGTAAAGATAATCGCATTAATAATAACTATAAATTTATGTTGTAATTATTATCATAAGAACACTCAATTAAAATAAATTATTACTGAAGAATGAATAATTATCGTTCATTTTAGAAATATATTTCAGTGAATACATCCCATTATCTTATTATTTTTCGTTTATTTACATCATGAATAGAATAATCTTATTTTTTGCTTTTTTCTTAAGTTTCTCATTAAAAAGTTTCTCACAATTAATAGAAGGTGAATTAGTGACCGATAAACGGAAAATAGTTTCTGACATTACTCCAATTATTAGCCCTTCCAACTATGATGGAAAAATACTTTTTACTGTTTCCGTAGACGCTTATGGAAACGTAACTAGTGCGAAAGTAATAGAGGAAAGAACTACAATCAATTCAACTCCAGCGAAAATTAAGGCGACTAATTTAATTTATAATGTTAAATTTGAGCCGGGAACCTATTTCCCCAAATACCACACTGGAGTATACCAGATAATCTTTAAGAAAAATTAAAGTCAATACATGGAGTATAATACACAACGTCCGCATCTTGCATTGCCTGAATACGGCAGAAATGTACAAAACATGATTGCTTTTGCAATGGAGTTGCCTACAAAGAAAGAAAGAAATTCGGCTGCTCAAGCTATTATTGAAGTGATGGGACAATTAAACCCACACCTAAGAGATGTTGAAGATTACAAGCATAAACTGTGGACACATTTATTCATTATGTCTGATTTTAAATTAGATGTAGACTCTCCTTATGAAATTCAATCCAAAGAAACTTTACAGGAGAGACCAGAAATCATGGAATATCCTAAAGGAAAAATTACCTATGGACATTATGGTAAATATACCGAGAGTATGGTTCATGAAGTCACCAAAATGGAAAATGATGAAGATCGTAAATACTATAAAGATGTCATCGCTAATTTCATGAAAAAGCAATTCTTGGTGTACAATAACAATGCGGTAGAGAACAATGTAATCGTTAAGCAACTAGAAGAACTTTCTAAAGGAGCCTTAACACTTGCCAATCCTAACGATGCACTTCAAGAAACGAAGGAAATGCTTAAAAGTATTGGTTTGAGTCCATCTAACGTGAACAATAGTAAGAAGGTATATAAAAATCAACGAAAAAAATTCAAGAAAAAAAAATAAGTCATGGCATCTTTTGAAATCTATGGTGGAAAAAAATTAAAAGGAGAACTGCATCCTCAAGGTGCTAAAAATGAAGCGCTTCAAGTTATTTGCGCGGTACTTTTAACTCCAGAAAAAGTAACTATTTCCAATATTCCTGATATTGTTGATGTTAACAAGCTCATCAACTTATTACAAGTAATCGGCGTAAAAGTCGAAAAAGTAGAGAAAGGAACCTATATTTTCCAAGCGAAAGAAATTAACTTAAAGTACCTTGAATCGGAAGATTTTAAAAAGCGCGCAGGTGCTTTACGTGGCTCTATTATGATTGTTGGTCCATTATTGGGTCGTTTTGGAAAAGGATATATTCCAAAGCCCGGAGGTGATAAAATTGGTAGAAGACGTCTAGATACGCATTTTGAGGGATTACAAAAGTTGGGGGGCAAATTTAATTATGATGCTGGAGAACACTTCTACTCTATCGAATCAAAACAATTAAAAGGAACATATATATTATTGGATGAAGCTTCCGTAACTGGAACTGCCAATATTGTCATGGCTGCTGCTTTAGCAAAAGGCACGACTACAATCTACAACGCTGCATGTGAACCTTATTTACAACAGTTATGTAAAATGCTCAACTCAATGGGGGCGAAAATTCACGGAGTTGGTAGCAATTTATTGGAAATTGAAGGTGTAGATTCATTAGGCGGTTGTTACCATAAAATTTTACCTGACATGATTGAGATTGGTTCTTTCATTGGATTAGCAGCAATGACGGGATCTGAAATTACAGTAAAGAATGTAAGTTATGACAATCTTGGAGTTATTCCAAGTGTCTTCAAACGCTTAGGTATTAAAATGGAACGCATCAATGATGATATTTTTATTCCTGCCCAAGACAGTTATGAAATTGACACATTTATCGATGGCTCTATTTTAACCATTTCAGACGCTCCATGGCCAGGTTTTACGCCTGACTTACTTTCAATCATTTTAGTGGTTGCAACACAAGCTAAAGGAAGTGTTTTGATTCATCAAAAGATGTTTGAATCGCGATTATTCTTCGTTGATAAACTCATCGATATGGGAGCACAGATTATTCTTTGCGATCCACATAGAGCGACGGTTATTGGCTTAAATAAAGCACATCAATTAAAAGGTATCCCCATGACTTCTCCTGATATTCGTGCAGGAGTATCCCTTCTTATTGCTGCTTTATCGGCTAATGGAAAAAGTACTATCCACAATATCGAGCAAATTGATCGTGGATATGAAAACATTGACATACGCTTAAGTAACATTGGTGCAGACATTCGACGTATCAGCTAACTGACATTTTAGCAACATTTCTCTCTTATTATGACAGCTTGTCCTTAAAACTTGTTATGGCAAACATTTTGTAAATGACGGGGGAACGATATTGTTATAAAATAACGACATGAAAGAACAAAACGAAGATTCTAAATCGCAAGAGGTGAATAAAGAGAATTTGGACACCAATGAAAACGTTGAAAACCAAGAGGAAACTCAACAGGAAAATAATGAGGAAAATTCATTGGAAGGTCAACTAAAAGAGTTGAATGATAAGTACATTCGCTTGTATTCTGAATTCGACAACTATCGAAAGAGAACAAATAGAGAAAAGTTAGATATTATTGTCAATGCTAATGAAGATTTATTAGTGGAATTACTACCTACCATGGATGATTTTGAGCGGGCTATCGAGAATAATAAATCAACTGATGATATTCAAGTAATAAAAGAAGGTTTCGAATTGATTTACAATAAGTTTAGAAGTAATTTAGAGTCGAAAGGATTAAAGCAAATACAAGCTAAAGGTCAGCCTTTTGACAGTGAGTTACATGAAGCTATTGCAAATATTCCAGCTCCTGAAGCGAAGCTAGTAGGACACGTTGTAGATGACGTGACAAAAGGATATTATTTGAATGACAAAGTCATTCGTCATGCAAAAGTTGTTGTAGGGCAATAATAGATTATGGGACAGAAAAGAGATTATTACGATATTTTAGGGATAGCAAAAAATGCATCGGAAGCTGAGATAAAGAAGGCTTACCGTAAAATGGCATTAAAATATCATCCAGATAAAAATCCTGACGATAAAAGTGCCGAAGATAAATTCAAAGAAGCAGCAGAAGCATATGAAATATTAAGCAACGCTCAAAAACGTAGTCGATACGATCAATATGGTCATGCTGGTGTTGGTGGTAATGGCGGCTTTGGTGGAGGTGGTATGAACATGGATGATATCTTCTCTCAATTTGGAGATATTTTCGGTGGTGCTTTTGGTGGTGGCTTCGGTGGAGGTGGTGGCAGTCGACGAGCTGAAAGACGTGTCAAAGGAACGAGTATTCGTGTTAAAATTAAGATGACACTCGAAGAAATTACGGAAGGTGTTAATAAAAAAATAAAAGTCAATAAGCTTGTAAATGCAGAGAATGTCACGTTTAAAACCTGTTCCACATGTAATGGTTCTGGGGTAATCACACGTGTCTCTCAGACATTTTTAGGTGCGATGCAAACGCAATCAACTTGTCATACCTGTCATGGAGCAGGAAAAATGATTGATAAAAAACCGGCTGGCTCTGATGAGAATGGGCTTATTCGTAAAGAAGAAGTGATTGAATTGGATATTCCTGCAGGAGTTGAAGATGGTATGCAACTTAGCGTTACTGGAAAAGGTAATGCAGGTCCGTTTAATGGTATTCCTGGCGATTTAATTGTAGTCGTTGAAGAAATTCCTCATTCTGAACTGAAGCGAGAAGGTGAAAATATCCATAGTGAGGTGTTCATCAATTTTGCAGATGCCGTTTTAGGAACACATGTTGAAGTTCCTGGCGTTAAATCTAAAGCGAAAATAAAAATCGAACCGGGAACACAAAGTGGAAAAGTCCTTCGCTTAAAAGGAAAAGGCATTCCTAATATTCAAGGATACGGCGTTGGAGATCAATATGTTCATATCAATATTTGGACGCCAACAAAAGTTTCAAAAGAAGAAAAAGCACTATTAGAGAAATTACAAACAAGTGAAAATTTCAGTCCTAAAAATGACGGAACGGAGAAAGGTTTTTTTCAACGAATGAAAGATATGTTTAATTGATGTTTAAACGAGATGTCAATTGTCATCTCGTTTAAACCAACCTTTGCGCTTGAAATAAAATAACATGCCTATTGCGAGAAGTATCATCATTCCCCATACAATCCAATAGGCATTTTTCATTTCTAATTCTGGCATATATTTAAAATTCATTCCATATACACCGACTATAAAAGTCAATGGAATGAAAATAGTACTCACCAATGTAAGTAACTTAATGACTTGATTCATCTTCTGGTCATTAATCGAATAACACAAATTGGTCAACCCTTCCAAAATTTGCTTATTTGCATCAATCTCTTCTAACAACCACGTACAAGATTCATGAATTCGAGAAAAATAGGAACGATTTTCTTTTTTGATAATTATCATTTTCATGTGCTGAATTTGACTTCCTACATCTTTTAAAGGCGATACAATTTTACGTAATTGAATTAATCTTCTTTTCTGAAATTCAATACGCTTTAAATATTTCCTTAAATTACTCTCCGACATTTTATTCATCAATATTATTTGATCTAAGCGTTCAACTTCATTGACAATATCTTCTAGGGTTTCAAAATAATTTTCGACAATTGCTTCTAACATCTTAAACAATAAGAAATCTGCCCCTTTACTTCTCACTTTACCAATATTATTATCGATTCGATTTCGCACATCTGGAAAGTGATCAGAACGTTTTTCTTGTATCGAAATAACATAATCGGGGCCGAGTACAAAAGATAATTTTTCTTCTACAAGACTCGGTGTATTTTTCTGAGGAAGCACTGATTTTATCTTAAAGAATAAACATTCTTCAAACTCTTCTATTTTAGCGCGTGAAAATTCACTCTGAATGTCTTCTAACAAGAATTTCTCTATGTGTAAACTATCAAACAGCTTTGAAATATTTTCTGTATCAGTAGACTTATGATAATTCAGCCAAGATACTTTTCCTGCTTCCAACGAAATTGAAAACGTTTTGGCAAATAGTGCTTCATCGCCTTCCGTGTAATTACACAGAGAAGAGTCATATTGATATAATTGACAAGTTCCTGCCATAGTAGAAATTAAATTTAGTATTTATATCAATCTGTTATTTCTATACGTTAATACCTTAGATGACGTTCTTTTTTATCTTCGTAGATATCTTCGATTTTAATTAAGATCCCTGTCTCTTCAACACCTCCAAAATCATCATTGATACATGTTCCAAAGACTTTCATCGTAGGAGAAAGATTCATATACACATTGACTAGTGGGGGAATGAACTCACCTCTTTCTTTTACGAATGCATTTAATTTCCGATATCCGTCTTTGTAAACCAAGCCTTTCAATTCATTTTCTACGTAAGAAGTATCTTCGTCAATTTTCAAAGGTCGAAGCGGTTTCACTAAATGTTCTTCATCAGGAAAGTAATAATCTAAGAATTTCAACAAGTAATTTCTAGCTTCGGGCGCATAACTTGGGTACATGGTAAACTTACCGAAGAAATACATAATCGTAGGATGAAGATTAATTAAACCACCTAAACCATCAAAAATATTATCTAAGGCAAAAAGTCCTTTTCGATAGTTATTAGAAGGTTGAAACTTAGGTTGAATCCAACTTCTACCAAGCTCGATTGTTATGGGAAGATATTCGTTTACAAATCGTTCTGAAAAATCAAAATAATGTGTCGTAGAAAGATGAATTTCATCTGGTTGTAGTGCTTTTTCACAAAGAATATAGCGATATCCTCCAATGATTTCTTCATCCTCGGGTGACCATAAGACTAACTGTTCATAGCATAAATCGTCGGTGTCAAATTCGTCTAAATCCAATGAATTTCCTGTTCCACCACCAGCAGCACGAAAGGTAATCTCGCGTAATCGTCCTATCTCTCTAACAACATTTGGAGCATTGTGAATATTCACACAATAAATCTCGTTGTCGCCTTTACGTGTTTTACGCAAAAAAGCAGACGAATTTAATTCGTTCTTTATTAAATTCTTATCTACCGATGCTATTATTTCTTGCTTCATTTTCAGTCTTTATCACTGTGGGCTTAAATAGAAAAAGAGAGAAAAAACTCACTTTCTTAAACTCATATTTAGTTACGAATATATACTTTTTTGTCCATTTTAAAGACATTTAAGTAGACATATTATTTGATTTGATCGTATTTTGTATAAACCTTATCATTTACCTGAATGATAAATAATTGATTTACATTCTAATCGACTATTAAAAGTTTACTAGTCTCGTTAATCAGCTACTTTCAATGTTAAATTCTGATATAAAATTGTATAATTATTAGTATTAGGGTTGAATAAATAGACTCTTAAATCTTTTAAATTACTAGGACTTATTTCCAAAGCTTTTTTAAAAGTATATTCTCTATGCCTCCCAGATGACCAATTCAGATTAAACGAACTATAGTTATTATTTCCTTTTAAGTCTGTATAATCCACTACAAAAACAAGTGTTTCTCTATTTAAATGAGGTGTATTTACTTTACATTCAAACTCAAACTTTAGGTGGGAAGAATTTACCCTAGTCCAAGTAGAGTCAATCAGACTATAATACTTTTCAGAAGTACTAACTGGTGATTTACTATTAATTACTTTCATTATTTCCCAATTATATTCTTTTTTGCGTTTTAAAATAGTTTGCCACGTTCGAGGATTATATTTCAATAAATCGTACCCTTTTGATTTGTATTCATTAACGCCATCAATCTTAGAAGAGACTATTTCCTCATCAAACGTTTGTTCTCTAAGATATCTTCGTGGAACATAAAAATTGGTTGGATTATTCTTTCTTACATGGTAAGCATACGTCAGAATTTGCGTATTATAAATAGCTAAAGTTGGATTTCCTTCATGTAATTGGCTAATTAAAAAGTCAAAATATTTTTGTTCTATACGATCATCAGGTGAAAAAACAGACGTGTTGAAATTAAAATGCTTGATGCCAATAACAGGTAATAAACAAAAGAGTAAACCAAACCAATGGTATTTGGAGTAATTATCTAATACAAACAAAGATGAACCAATAAAAAGAAGTATTAAGTGCATTCCTACTCTATCTTCTGGATAATTTATTCCCATTAACCAACGCAAAAGTTCAATTGCGATTAAATTCCCAATAAAAACGCCGATAAAAAGTGTTGATGTATTTCCAAACAATGTTGCTCCACCCTTTTTAACCCATGTATAAATCAAATGAAAGACAAACAGTAGAATAGATAAAATAAGAGCGTATTTAATGATAAAAGAAGTAGAAAACAAAATCAATTTACTGATTGAAGTCCCCGTTGTCAACCATAACCCGTCAAAATTACCATAGTATAATGCACCATTTAACTTTAAAATAAATGAAAAATAAATAGCAGGAATCAAAGCTAAGGCAACTAAGATAGAAATGGACAAATAAATATAGAGTTGATTGTATTTATTCTTTTGTCTAGATTCAATGAAGATCTTAATCCCTATATAGCCAAAAATGATAAAATAAGTAATTACTAAATTCAAATTGGCATAAATACCAAGCAAAGCTAAAATTGCTAACAGTACTAAATTTTTAGTGCTAAATCGTTTGTTTATTTGAATGAAGAAATAAAATGAAGCTATCAAAAAAGCCATAGACATTCCATATCCTCTACAATAGGCAAAATAATCTAAAAGATAAGGAGTGGTCGTCATAGCTATAACAAAAGCATAGCGCAGTGTCGATTTATTGAATAATAAAGCAATTTTATACGTTGCAAAAAAATACAGCAAAAAAGAAAAAACATTTGGAAGCCGAATAGCCCATATATGATCTCCAAAAATGGAATAGCAAATTTTACTTAAATAACTGTTTAACAAATGATTATTGGCATCCAAAACAGTATTTTCACCCCAAATTGTCCCATAATCTACATAATGAAACAGAGTTGCTAATTCATCGTGTATTGGCTCCACCCAAAAGGCACGGAATAACAAATACATTAAAATAAGCACACCAAGAATGACTGAAAAATACGTAAAAGAGGATATTGATTTTAGTCGCATAGATTTCTATTCTAATATATTTCAGTAAAGATAAAATAATTTGAAACAATGAGAAAAGACAGTTAAAAAGAAAAAAAATCAGTCAATTCCGTTTAAAAATTATCTATTTTCAATTATAAAAGATATCTTTGATAAGCAAGTCACGTCATAAGCTATTACATCTTATAAATAATTTATGGCACACTTAAAATTCACAAACTAAATTGTCTGTTATGGTCTATAATTTAAGTGCTAACACCTCTATTCTCAACGAATTCATTGCTGAAATTAGAGACGTTGAAATTCAGAAAGATTCTATGAGATTTCGAAAGAACCTAGAACGTTTTGCTGAAATATCGGCATATGAGATTTCTAAAACACTCACTTACAAAACTATCAGTGTGACAACACCTTTGGGAATTTCAGAGGAAAAAGTACTGGAAGATCAGCCTGTACTAGCGACCATTCTACGAGCAGGAATTGCGATGCATCAAGGTTTTTTAAATTATTTCGACAAATCAAATTCTGCATTTGTATCTGCTTACAGAAAATATTTTTCCGCTGATAAATTTGATGTTTACGTGGAATACGCCACTGCTCCAATCATCGAAGGCAAAGTGTTAATCATTACTGATCCAATGTTGGCTACCGGTGCTTCTATGCTTACTTCCTATAAAGCGCTTTTAAAGTACGGTAAACCTAGTCGAATTATTATATCGGTAGCAATTGCTTCTCAAGAAGCAATTGATTATGTTAAGAAACATATGCCTGTAGGAACAGCTATTTATGTAGGTGCTATCGATGCCGAACTGACTGCTCAATCGTATATTGTTCCAGGTTTAGGTGATGTTGGTGACTTAGCATTTGGTAAAAAACAATAAGAATGAATTGGGGAAAATATCTCGGTTTGCTAGGGATAGCTACATTTAAATTTATGGTTGCTCCATTTGGGGGTAAACAATTAAAATTAAATTTCATCGAGACTTACTTAGCATGCGTTGCTGGAGCTATTTTGAGTGCCACCATATTCTTTTTTATAAGCGAATATTTAATAATTAAAAGCATTAAAAAGCGCCAACAAAAAAGGAAAGAAACGAAAGAAATGGGTTTGCCTTTTCCTGAAAAAAGGAATTTCACATTCACAAATAAATTAATTGTCAAAATAAAGCATATTTTTGGAATCTATGGAATTTGTTTTATTGCACCTTTGGTGCTATCTATTCCTATTGGTACCATCATTTCAGTGAAATTTTACGGTAAAGATAAGCGTACTCTTCCCCTTATTATAACAGGGATTTTAGTTAATGGCTTTGTATTGACTTCATTGGCCTATATGAAACAAATTATTCACTTTTTTACCGCTTAAGATTTGGAGAAAGAACAATTGTTTTTTGATTTAGACCACACACTTTGGGACTTTGAAGCCAACTCTAAAAATGCCCTATCGATTCTTTACACTGATTTAGGCTTAGATAAAATTACCAATCATTTTGTACAATTTCATAGAATCTATAAAAGAGTAAATGCCGAATTATGGGCGCTATATGCCAATAACAAGCTTTCCAAAGAAGAATTACGTATTCAGCGATTTACTAAAACGTTGCGTAAATTAAAGATTGAAGACGATGACTTAGCGCAGCGATTATGTGATGGTTATATTGAAATTTCTCCCAATCAAACACTCCTTTTCCCCAATACCATTGAGACCTTAACTGAGTTAAAACAGTTGGATTATAAAATGAGTATCATCACAAATGGTTTTTCAGAAGTTCAGTTTCGAAAGTTAGAAAATTGTAACCTGATGGATTTCTTTGATACCGTTGTTTGTTCCGAAGTAGTTGGTTATGCTAAACCCGATAAAAGAGTTTACAATTACGCTGCTTCTCAGGTAAATACTTCACATGAAAACTGTGTGATGATTGGAGATAGCGTAAAGGCAGATGTCTTAGGAGCAGTATCTGCTGGAATGAGAGGAATTCTTTTTGATCCTAATCCAAAAAAAACATATTCACAAGAAATACTACGCATTAAAGACTTGAGTGAATTACCACTCTTACTAATGAAAGATTCTTTTTAAAGGTTCTCACCGATTAATCGTTCTAATTCATTCACAGGAAAGACACCTATTTGGCGCCATTTAATTTCACTTTGTTGAAAGATTATTAAAGTAGGTACACTTTTTATCTTAAATCGATTAACTAATTCTTTCTCCTTGTCTACATCTATCTTTAGTATGGTTGCTTTTTCTCCTACTCTACTTTCTAACTCATCTAGTGTCGGTTCAAACCATTTGCATGGACCACACCATTCGGCATAAAAATCAACAAGTGTCGGTTTCTCTTGTTGAATTATTTCGTCAAAAGTCATCTTAGTAAAAGCTTCAATTATTTGTCTATTCGAGAACTCTCTTCTTCTTTTGAAGGAGCTTTTATATTCGATTCCTTTTTCTTGAACATAGAAAACAATAATCCTCCCATTAACATTCCGTAAAGTGTGCTATTTAAAGGTTTTGATGTAATAGCACAAGTACCTGAACTACATCCTACAAAATTCCAATATAGGTATCCTCCTAATGCGCCAACCATTACACCAATAATGGTTAACTTATTATCTTTTATAATTTTCATTGATTTTCGTTTAATATTAATTCTACTTTAAGAATACAAATATCACACTATAAACGTATAAATAGGGTAACTTAAGTTACACATTGAAAGAAAGAAATGGGGAGAATCCTAATAATTATCTAGTTACTTTCAACTTTGCTTCAATGTCATTCAGTTGATAGAAGGTATCCGATTGTATAACTCTATCAATTCCTTCTTCTAACGATAGAAAAGGACGCTTTAAAATAGTTTTCATGTTGGTAACATCTGGTTGTCTTCTGGTCATATCGCCTTCTTCTAATGGGGGAAGATGGACAATTTCAGAACTGGAACCTGTTCTTTGTATGATGATTTTGGCTAATTCTAAGACTGTAGTTTCGTGGTCATTACCAATATTGATTACTTCATTCACAAATTTATCTTGCTCAAATGCTGCTACACAAGCATCAATATTGTCTTCAAAATAACAAAATGTGCGTGTTTGATCACCTTTTCCAAAAATAGTAATCGTATCATTTTTTAACGCCGCCTTTATGAATTTACTAATCACAAAATCAGGATTTTGCTTAGGACCATACGTATTAAAGAATCGAAAAATAGTATAATTTAAACCCCACTCTTTTTGGTAAGAACGGCAAAAAGCTTCTCCTAGATTTTTTACAATAGCGTAAGGTAAACGAGAATTTAAAGGTGTTGTTAATTCTCTTTGTGGCATTTCTACTGGTTCTCCATATACTTCGGAAGAAGAAGAATAGAAAATGCGTTTCACACCTGATTTTGCAGAAAAATCAAATACATTTTTCAGACCTTCAACATCTTCTAAAACCATCAGCGGAAAATCGGTCGTGCGCTTTACGCCAACAACCGCGGCATAATGAAATACATAGTCAAATTTATAATTGGCAAATAA